>JAZRRL010000019.1:0-79961 GCA_045650665.1 Faecousia sp.
AAGAAGGAAGTCATCGGCCTGCAGGCTGAGATCGAGAAGCTGGAGAAGTACCTGGGCGGCGTTAAGGAAATGAAGAAGCTGCCTGCTGCTCTGTTCATCGTTGACCCCCGCAAGGAGCGCAACGCTATCGCTGAGGCTCACAAGCTGGGTATTCCCATTGTTGCTATCGTTGACACCAACTGCGATCCCGACGAGATCGACTACGTGATCCCCGGCAACGATGACGCTATCCGCGCTATCCGCCTGATCGCTGCTGCTATGGCTAGCGGTGTTATTGAAGGCCGTCAGGGTGAGGACGCTGTTGCTGCTGAAGCTGTTGAGGCTGAAGCTGAAGTCGCTGAATAAGATACAGATTTTAGGAGGATACCAAAATGGCTTTTACCGCATTGGATGTTAAGAAACTCCGCGAAATGACCAACGTTGGCATGATGGACTGCAAGGCTGCTCTGACTGCTACCGATGGCGATATGGATAAGGCTGTAGACTGGCTGCGTGAAAAGGGCCTGGCTAAGGCTGCTAAGAAGGCTGACCGCATCGCTGCTGAAGGCGTTGCTTACGCTACTGTTGTTAACGGTGTTGGCGTTGTTATCGAAGTGAACTCCGAGACCGACTTCGCTGCTAAGACCGATTCCTTCCTGGATCTGGTTAAGAACCTGGCTGAGGTCGTTGCTACTCAGAACCCCGCTGATGTGGAAGCTCTGAAGGCTTGCACCTACCCCAACACCAACCTGACCGTTACTGAGATCATGCAGGAGAAGGTCATGTCCATCGGCGAGAACATGCAGATCCGTCGTTTCTCCCGTTTTGCTGAGAACACCAGCGTTGCCTACGTTCACGCAGGCGGCACCCACGGTGTTCTGGTAAACCTGGCTGTTGAAGGCGGCATTGACGCTACCGAGATCGGTAAGAACGTTGCTATGCAGATCGCTGCTATGGGCGCTAAGTACTGGGACAAGAGCCTGGTACCTCAGACTGAGATCGACAAGGAAATGTCCGTTCAGGTTGCTCTGATGGACAACGATCCCAAGATGGCTGGCAAGCCCGCAGAGGTTAAGGAAAAGATTGCTGCTGGTAAGATCAACGCTTTCTTCAAGGATATCTGCCTGCTGCAGCAGGAGTTTGTCCGTGCTGACCTGTTCAAGGGCGACGTTGCTGGCTACATTGCTGATGCTGGCAAGAAGCTGGGCGGCAAGGTCACCTTCGTAGATGCTATTCACTACATCAAGGGTGAAGGCATTGAGAAGAAGGAAGAAAACTTTGCTGACGAAGTGGCTGCTCAGATCGCGGGCGCAAAGAAGTAATTTCACATTTAAAACTCCCCAACCACCCGGTTGGGGAGTTTTTTGCAACAAAATTGTAAACATTATCCCCTGCGACTTGCGTAAAAAAACAGATTATGTTATGATAAGCAATAACGCTTTATTCCCCGGGAGGTAGGAGAATGATAAGAAGATTGGCCCGGTGCATCCGGGAATACAAATGGGCCGCAATCCTCAGCCCCGTCTGCATGGTGGGTGAGGTAGCTATGGAGGTCACCATCCCCTTGGTCATGGCGAATCTCTATGACTACGGTGTACGCATGCAGGATATGAATGTGGTCATTATCCGTTCTATCCAGTTGGTCATTTGTGCCATTGCGTCCTTGCTGTTCGGTGTGGCATCGGCAAACTTTGCCGCGAAAGCCGCTACCGGCTTTGCTAAGAATCTGCGTCACGACATGTTCTACCGTGTGCAGAAATTTAGTTTTTCCAATATTGACAAGTTTTCCTCTTCATCCATCGTCACCCGCCTGACCTCTGACGTGGCACAGCTGCAAATGGCATTCCAGATGATGATCCGTATGACCATCCGCTGCACCATGATGCTGATTCTGGCATTGACCATGGCACTGCAGATTTCCGTGCAGCTGAGTACCATTTATCTGAAGGTCATGCCGGTACTGATCTTGGGCCTGGGTTGTCTGACGCCTATGGTATTTAAGATCTTTGACCGAAGCTTCAAAAAGCTGGACCGGCTAAACAATGTGGTGCAGGAAAATATCCACGGCATCCGTGTAGTCAAATCCTTCGTACGGGAAGATAAGGAAAACGAGAAATTCACCGATATTTCCGGTGATCTGGCTAAGAATTTCTCCAAGGCTGAGAAGATCCTCTCCCTGAACTCCCCCATTATGATGGGCTGTGTCTATACCTGCATGCTGGTGCTTTCCTGGGTAGGCGCGCAAATGGTGCTGGGTATCAGTGACAATCCTGAGGGTTTGCTCACCGGTCAGCTTTCCTCTATGTTTACCTACACCACCCAGATCCTCATGGGTCTGATGAACCTTTCTATGGTATTCGTCATGATGACCATGTCCCGGACACCCCTATGCCGTTGCTATGAGATTCTTACGGAAGAACCCAGCCTCACCTCTCCTGAGAATGCACGCACAAATGTTGCAGACGGCTCTATTGATTTTGATAATGTATCCTTCCGCTACAGCGAAACTGCCCATTACATGGCGCTGAAGGATGTTTCCCTGCACATTCCCTCCGGTGCAACCGTGGGTATTTTGGGCAGTACCGGCTCCAGTAAGTCCACCTTGGTGCAGCTGATTCCCCGGCTGTATGATGTATCTGAAGGCACATTGAAGGTTGGCGGCGTGAATGTCAAGGACTATGATCTGGAGGTCCTTCGGGACAATGTCGCCATGGTTCTGCAGAAAAATGTGCTGTTCTCCGGCACGATTAAGGAAAATCTGCGCTGGGGCAATCCAGACGCTACGGATGAGGAATTGGTGGAAGCTTGCAAACTGGCTTGCGCTGATGATTTCATTCAGTCCTTCCCCGATAAATATGACACCCACATTGAGCAGGGTGGCACCAATGTTTCCGGCGGTCAGAAGCAGCGACTTTGTATTGCCCGGGCATTGCTGAAAAAGCCCAAGATCCTGATTTTGGACGACTCCACCTCTGCGGTGGACACCCGTACCGATACGCTGATTCGTCAGGCCTTTGCTGAGAAGATTCCCGGTACCACCAAGCTGATCATCGCCCAGCGTGTAGCCTCCGTTCAGGACTCCGACATGATCATCGTGCTGGATAACGGTCAGGTGGTTGCCCAAGGCACTCACAACGAGTTGCTGCAAAATTGCGCCATTTATCAGGAAGTCTACTACTCTCAGAAGAAAGGGGGCGAGGAATAATGCCTCCTGTCAGAATGCGCGGCGACGGCCGCAAGGCAAAAGATCCCAAAAAGACCCTCGGCCGCCTTTTAAAATACCTGATGGACTATAAGTTCACCGTTTTTTGCGTGATTGCATGTATCTTCATTACTGCCTTTGTGCAGACCAAAAGCGCCACCGCTTTGGGACAGTTGGTGGACGATTTCCTCGAACCGATGTTGAAATCCGGATCTCCGGATATGGCGCCCATCAAAGCCTTTTTGGTCAAACTGGCCTGCATTTTTGTTGTTGGTATGATTGCCAGCTTCCTGCAGAGCTACCTGATGGTGGGTGTCACCCAGGGCATTCAGAAGAAAGTCCGGGATGATATGTTCCGAAAAATGCAGACTCTTCCCATCCGTTATTTCGACACAAACACCGCAGGTAACATCATGTCCCGCTACACCAGTGACATTGACACTTTGCGCATGATGATTTCCCAGTCCATTCCTCAGGCATTTTCTGCTGTAGTCACCTTGGTGGTTATTTTTATCACCATGCTGACAAAATCTTGGATTCTGACCATTGTCACCATGATCACTGTCATGGCGGTGATATTCTCCACCAAATTTTTGGCAAGCAGATCCGCAAAATTCTTTATTGGCCAACAGAAATCCCTGGGCGCAGTCAACGGCTACATTGAGGAAATGATCTCCGGTCAGAAAGTCATCAAGGTCTTTAATCATGAAGACATCTGTAAAGAAGAATTTGACGAGCTGAATGACCAGCTGCAGAAAAACGCATATTCTGCCGGTAAATTTACCAACATGATGGGTCCCATCAATAACAATCTTGGCTATGTGCAGTTTGCGATTTTGGCTGTTGTAGGCGGTATTTTGTGCATCCTTTCCACAGATGAGATGCCTCTGCTGTCCCTGGGAAGCCTGATTGCTTTCATGGCCTTGTCCCGGAATTTCAACATGCCCATCAACCAGATCTCTCAGCAAATGAATGCCATTGTCATGGCCTTGGCCGGTGCGGAACGCATTTTCGACCTGATGGATCAGGAGCCGGAAGCCGATGAAGGCTATGTCACTTTAGTCAATGCAATTATTGACGAAAACGGTGAGATCACCGAATGTCCGGTGCATACCGGTCACTGGGCATGGAAGCATTTCCACAAAGCCGATGGCACGACTACCTTTGTAGAGCTGAAGGGCGATATTGTGATGGAAAATGTGGACTTTGGCTATGTACCGGAGAAGACCGTTCTGCATGATGTGACACTGTATGCCCATCCGGGTCAGAAGATTGCATTTGTCGGTGCAACCGGTGCAGGCAAGACCACCATCACCAACCTCATCAACCGTTTCTATGATATTGCCGACGGCAAGATCCGTTACGATGGCATTAACATCAACAAGATCAGAAAGCAGGATCTGCGACGCAGCTTGGGTGTGGTACTTCAGGAAACCAATCTGTTCACCGGCACGGTGATGGATAACATCCGTTACGGCAATCTGACCGCATCTGACGAGGAGTGCATTCAGGCAGCAAAGCTTGCCAATGCCCACGATTTCATCACCCGTCTGCCCAACGGCTATGACACAGAGCTGACCGGTAACGGTGCACAGCTTTCTCAGGGTCAGCGGCAGCTGATCGCCATTGCCCGTGCGGCGGTAGCCGATCCTCCGGTAATGATTCTGGACGAAGCAACCTCCTCCATCGACACCCGTACCGAAGCTTTGGTACAAAAGGGTATGGATGCGCTGATGCAGGGCAGAACCACCTTCGTTATTGCCCACCGGCTGTCCACTGTTCAGAATTCTGATTGCATCATGGTTCTGGATCACGGACGGATTATTGAGCGAGGCACCCATGATGACCTGATCGCCCAGAAGGGCACTTACTATCAACTGTATACCGGCGCATTTGAGCTGGAATAAGCAACTTGCCGCACCCAACTGGGTGCGGCAAGTTTTCTGTTCTATCCCCCGGACAAGGTGCATAGGCTATATCACCGATAAGAGGAGGGGTTTGAAATGAAACGGTTAGGGATCTTACTGGCGCTGATTTTGGCGCTTTTGTGTATCACACCGGTGACGGCTGCCAATTTAGACGTAGCCGGAAAAAGCGCATTACTTATGGACATGGCCACCGGAGCGGTGCTTTACGAACAAAATGCCCACGAAAAGCTGGCACCTGCCAGCGTCACCAAGGTCATGACCATGCTGCTGGTGATGGAAGCCATCGACTCCGGGAAAATTGGCTGGAACGACACTGTGACTGTATCGGAATCTGCAGCTGCCAAGGGCGGCAGCCAGGTCTATCTCAAGGTAGGCGAGACCATGTCCGTATCCGATATGCTCAAATCCGTGGCTGTTTCCTCAGCGAACGACTGTGCCTGCGCTCTGGCAGAGCATATTGCCGGTTCGGAAAATGCCTTCGTGGAGAAAATGAACATCCGTGCCGGTCAGTTAGGGATGAACGACACCCATTTTGTGAACTGCACCGGTCTTGACGACGACGAAAACGCCAAGGAGCATCTGACCAGTGCCTACGACATTGCCATCATGAGCCGGGAGCTGATGCTGAATCACCCGGATATTCAAAAGTTCACCACCATTTGGATGGATACCGTGCGAAATGGCGCATTTGGGCTTTCCAACACCAATAAGCTGATTCGCTTTTATCCCGGTGCCACTGGATTGAAAACCGGATTTACCTCTGCCGCAGGGTACTGTCTGTCTGCCACCGCCCAGCGGGACGGTTTGGGTCTGATTGCCGTGGTGATGGGCGCAAAGACCTCTCAGGAACGATTTGCCGGATGCAAGGCCATGCTGGATTACGGCTTTGCCAATTATGCCTTGGTGAAGCCGGAGCTTCCCATGGATAACAGTATTCCCGTAAAATTAGGAACACAAAAATTTGTGAATGCTGTCCCCGGAGAAGATGTGAAGCTGCTCATTGACAAAGGGCAGAAGGATCAGGTCAATATTCAGCTTGCTTTGGAAGAATGTCTGACCGCGCCCGTGAGCAAGGGGCAAAAAATCGGCACGCTGACTGTACGCGCCGGAGAGCAGGTGCTGGCACAAGTGCCTATGATTGCCCAGGATGCTGTCCCTCGGTTGACCTGGTGGGAGATTTTCGTGCAGATTTTGCAGAAAATTGCTATGGCAAAGACGTGAAAAAAGCCCCCTAACGGGGGCTTTTCTTATTTTCCGAATTTTTGTGCAACGGACTTCATCATTTCCCGGATAGGTAATTGATAGGGGCATCTTGTTTCGCAGATACCGCATTCAATGCAGTCGGAGGCGGTTTTTCCCATGCCCTCATAGCGCATTTTTGCCCAATCTGCCAGGCCATATCTGGAAAGGTAGCCTTCCATCAAAAACACACCGGGGATGGAAATACCGGCTGCGCAGGGTGCGCAGTAATTGCAACGGCGGCAAAAATGGGTTCCCAAATCCTTGCGAACAGCGTCCATCGCTGCCAGCTCTTCCTCCGTCAAAGGCGCAGTATTTTCCACAGCTGCAAGGTTTTGCTCTGCCTCCTTGATTTCTGCCATACCGGGGATCACCACGGTCACATTCTCGTTGGCGCAGAGAAAACGCAAAGCCAACGCTGCGTCCTCAATCGCGCCGCCTGCCAGAGGTTTCATGGCAATAAAGCCGATGTTCTTCTCGGCACACTTTCGGATCAGCTCATCACCTTGGGTTTCCACAATGTTATAGGGGAACATGATGGTTTCCACCCAAGGCATTTCCACTGCCAGCTTGAAGGTGTCAAGGGAATGGGCAGTGATGCCAATATGGCCGATCTTACCTGCTGCCTTTGCTTCCTGCAATGCTTCCAGCGCACCGCCCGGAGCAATCACCTTCTCCACATCTGCCGGGGTGGCATTGTGGATCTGGTACAAGTCGATATAGTCCGTGCGCAGATTCTTCAGGCTGATGTCGATATCTGCCGCCATGGTTTCCTTTGTGCGGGACATACTCTTGGAGGCGATGACAAATTTCTCCCGGATCCCCTCCAGCGCCTCGCCCAGATATTCCTCGCTGACCGTATAACCTCGGGCGGTATCGATATAGTTGACACCTCGGTCACTAAGCCAGTGCATCAGCTTTACAGTACCGGCAGCATCGATACGCTGAATGGGAATGCCGCCAAAACCCATACGGGAAATTTTTAATCCGGTTTTTCCTAAAATGCGGTATTGCATAGTATTTTCTCCTTTATCTCACGCCAATGGCCGTCAAGATTTGTGTGGTGGTCATGCCATTGTCGTCATATACCAGTTGTTCCAATGCAAAGGGAATTTCTGCATTCCCGGTCAGACGAATCAACTTGTAATTTCTGCGCAGACGGGGCGTATTTTGCATGATTGCAGAACGAATGGAAGGCTTTGCAATCTCCTCGGCATGGGTTATGATACCTTCCAAATTGCCAAATTCCTGCAGCAGCCACGCTGCTGTCTTCGGGCCAACTTTATCTGCGCCCTTGATATTGTCTGCATTGTCGCCGGTGAGGGATTTAAAATCTGCATATTGATTGGGTTCAATGCCCAGCTTTTCCCGTATGTAGGCTACATCACACAATACGGAATTGTCACCCCGGTAACGCAGGATTTTGACTTTATCCGTAATGAGCTGAAAAAAGTCGCTGTCCTGAGATGCGATCACGATTTCCGCCTTTTCTCCGTACTGCCGGCAATAGGCAGCCATCCAATCGTCTGTTTCGCAAACCGTGGTTTCGGCATGGCAGATGCCCATATAATCCAACGCCCGATACACATCCGGCATTTGGGAAAACGGGGTATCTTCCTCCGCCATTTGAGAGAAATCCTCCCGATTTGCCTTATAATTTTCATCAATATCAGTGCGGTCGTTGTGGCATTCTCCGTCAAACAGCACTGCCACGTGGGTAGGATCAATTCGACGGATCATTTTCAAAAGCGCACCAACAAATCCCAGCGTGCCCTGAATGGGCTTCCCCTGCGTATTTAAAATCCGGGCAGGCATACCGTAAAACATCTGAAACAGCAAATTGCTGCCGTCAATGATCAGAAGTTTTTTCATTTTGCCCCTCCCGTTAAAAAATATTTGCATGATGCGCTGTTTTATAGTATAATACCATACTAAGGCAAAATTGCGCAAGACAAATTTCAAGTGAGGAAATGTTATGTTTCAGGAACTTTTAAACGAGATAAAAAATCACAACACCATCATCATTCACCGGCACAAGAATCCTGACGGCGACGCTTTGGGCAGCCAACTGGGTCTGAAGGCCATTCTGCAGGAAAATTTCCCGGAAAAGACCATTTATGTGGTAGGCGACAGCGCCGGTAATTATGCATTTATGGATGGCAGCGTTATGGACGAGATTTCTGATGATATCTATGCCGATGCACTGGCCATCGTGCTGGACACCTCTGCCCGTCACCTGATCAGCGACGAGCGGTATCCCACCGCCCATCGCACTGCTCGCATGGATCACCACATTTTTGTGGAAAAGATCTGCGATGTAGAGGTAACGGATACATCCTACGAAAGCTGCTGCGGTCTGGTAACCGAGTTTGCGCTGGCTAGTGGGCTGAAGCTCTCCCCTGCCAGTGCCAAAGCGCTGTATACCGGCATGGTCACCGACTCCGGCCGTTTCCGTTACGATTCCACCACTGCCCAGACCTTCCGTCTGGCATCTGCGCTGATGGAGCAGAAATTCGACACCAACGATATCTACCGCAATCTGTATGCCGACGATTTTTCAAAAATTCGTCTGAAGGCACAGTTTGTGCTGAAGATCAAATTCACTGATTGTAATGTAGCCTACATCTACACCACAAAGGAAGAACTTTCTGAGCTGTGCGTGGACACCTTTACCGTTTCCCGTGGCATGGTAGGCACCATGTCCGACATCAAGGGTGTGGATATTTGGGTTAATTTCACCGAAACCGAGCAAGGCGTGCTGTGTGAGCTGCGCTCTTCTAAGTATAACATCAACCCTATTGCCGTAAAATATGGCGGCGGCGGTCACGCAAAGGCCAGCGGCGCTTGTGTGGCAAGCAAGGAGATCGCCATGCAGATGCTCAGCGACCTGGACGCACTGACAAAGGAGTAACCTATGAATACAAAAACTATGCAGGCTATTCTGCAGAAAATCAAAGACTATGACCGCATTGTCATCACCCGGCATTTCCGCCCGGATGGCGACGCTGTTGGCGCCACCAAGGGCTTTGCTGCTATACTCCGGCTGAGCTTCCCGGAAAAGGAAATTCTGCTGATCAACGAGGATCAGTCCGAGTATCTGTCCTTCCTGGGCGGTGAAAGCGAACCCATTGCGGAAGATAAATATGCCGATGCTCTGGGTATTATTCTGGACACCGGCACAATCGACCGGGTATCCAACAAGAAGATCACCCTCTGCAAGGAGATCATCAAGATCGACCATCATATTGATCACAATCCCTACGGCGATATCTCCTGGGTGGAAGATTTCCGCAGCTCTGCCTGCGAAATGGTAGTGCGGTTCTATGAGGCCTTTGCAAATGAGCTGAAAATTGACACAGAAGCCGCCACATATCTGTATGCCGGCATGGTCACCGACTCCGGCCGTTTCCGTTTCAGCTCCGTTTCCGGCGATACCATGCGCCTGGCAGGTATCTTACTGGATCAGGGCATCGATACCGATGTGCTGTTTGCAAATCTGTACCTGAAAGAATTTGATATGTTCAAATTTGAGTCTTATGTGTACGACAAAATGTGCATCACCGAAAATGGCGTTGCCTACATTTATGTAGATCGCGCCATGCAGGAGAAATTTAACCTTTCTCAGGAAGATGCATCTTCTGCTGTCGGCTACATGGACACCATCAAGGGTGCGCTGTGCTGGATCGCATTTATTGAAGCTCCCGGCGACGAAAAGGTCATTCGGGTGCGTCTGCGTTCCCGTTTTGTCACCATCAACACCATCGCAGAAAATCACCACGGCGGCGGTCACGCCTGCGCCAGCGGTGCTACTGTCTATTCTGAGGAAGAGATGCAGCAGCTGATTGCAGAAGCCGACGCAAGAGTAAAAGAATACAAAGAAACCCATGAGGGCTGGTTATGAGAATTTTAATTACAAACGATGACGGCATTTATGCCGAGGGCGTACTGCCTCTGGTGCAGTGGGCCAAGACCAAGGGCGAAGTAACTGTCGTTGCACCTAAGGTGGAACAGAGCGCCAAGAGCCACGGCATTGAAATCCACAAGGCTTTTGAAGCCAAGAAGGTGGATCTTTTCGAAGGTGTTGACGCATGGGCAGTGGATTCCACCCCCGCAGACTGTGTACGTCTGGCAATTTTGGGCATGCACATGGAGTTTGATTTGGTGATCTCCGGTATCAACCGAGGTTTGAACATTGGCCGTGACATCATGTACTCCGGTACTGTTTCGGCAGTTTTCGAGGCCGGCAATCTGGGCGTGAATGCCATGGCAGTGTCTACCTCCCCCGCCTACTATCAGGATGCTGCCAAGGAAATGGATAAAATCTGGGATTTCATGGTGAAATACGATCTGTTCAGCAAAAACAGTATGTATAACATCAATATTCCTACCGGCGGCAGTGACGAATTCCGTTTCACCCGTCAAGGTGGTAACTATTATTCCGACAAATTCCGCCCTGATGAGAATGATATGTATTTCCCCTGCGGTATTGACGTATTTGCCGCATGTAACAGCAAGGAATTTGACACCGATGCGGTACTGGTGGACAAGGTCATTTCCGTAATGCCTTTGACATTGGATCGGACAAATCTGGAGCTGTACCAGGAACTGAAAAATCTCTAAAAACAAGGCCGGTGCGTTTGCACCGGCCTTTGCCTTTACATTGTATAATTGTCGAAATACCCCTGAATCAGGATGATGGGCGTACCCTTGTCACCGGAACCGGAGGTCAGGTCACACAAAGAGCCGATCAGGTCTGTCAACCGACGGGGTGTTGTACCCTGAGATGCCATGGAGCCAGCCAAATTACCCTTGCTGCGGATACGTTCCTCAATCGCCTGCTTCAGCTGTGCACCGGATAGACCGGCAAAATCGTTATCTGCCAGATATTTCAGCTTCAGTTCATTGGGAGTGCCCTCCAGACCGGAGGTATGGGCAACAGACACGCTGGGGTCTGCCAGTTCCCAAATCTTACCCACGGGATCCTTGAATGCACCGTCACCGTAGACCATCACTTCAATATGCTTGCCGGTGATCTTCAAAAACCGCTCCTGAATATCCAGTACCAGATCGCCACATTCCTTGGGGAACAGCTTGATAGTGGTTTCCGTAGACTTATTGGAGCCAAGCAGGCCAAACTTTTCGTTGTAACCACTGCCGTCCACAGATTCTGTCAGAATATCATCCAGACCGCAGATCACCTGGGCACCGGCTGCCTTCAAGATCCGCTTTGTGCGGGCACGGCTGTGAATATCGCAGGTCAGCACATTTTTGGTGTAGTCCAAAATGGCGCGGGGATTGTTGGCCAGGATGATTTCCGCCTCACAGCCTTCTTCCCGAATCAGGTCGCCATAGTATTTCACGTAGTCCACCAAAGTAAAGGGGTGCAGGTTTTCGCCGAACAGTTCCCGATACTTCGCCTCTGTCAGCACATCGCTGTAGGGATTGATACCCGCCTCATCCAGACGGTCCAGACTCACCAGCTCGTTGCCCACCTCATCGGAGGGGTAGCTGAGCATCAGTACAATCTTCTTGCTGCCACGGGCAATACCCCGCAGGCAGATAGCAAAACGGTTGCGGGACAGAATGGGGAAAATCACACCCACAGTCTCGCCGCCCAGTTTGCTGCGTACATCCTTTGCAATGGCATCCACAGAAGCATAGTTACCCTGGGCCCGTGCCACCACGGATTCCGTAATGCCTACCACATCCCGGTCACGCAGAGCAAAGCCTTCGGCCTGTGCCGCCTCCATCACACTTGCAACCACAATGTTTGCCAAATCGTCACCCTGCCGGATAATGGGGCAGCGAATGCCACGGGATGTCGTACCAACTTTTCTTTCCATAATGAACCTCATTTCTCAGGAGCATTTTTACAGTACAGTTATACCGCAATCCGCCGGTTTTTTCAATATTTTTTTCGCATATGTCGAAAAAAACAGCATTTAAAACAATTTTTCTTGTGTGAACTGAAAAAATCTTAGGAAAACGCAAAAATTAGATAAAAAAATATAAAAAGATTTGCAATTTCTTTTTCAATATGGTATACTGGTACGGCTAAATACGGGTATTGACCCAAAGCAACACGAATTCATCAATTCTGGGCCTATGGCCCGTCAATAAACGAAGGGAGTTTTATAATGTCTCACAAGTATGTTTACCTATTTACCGAAGGTAACGGCTCTATGCGCGAGCTGCTGGGCGGTAAGGGCGCAAACCTGGCCGAAATGACCAACATTGGTCTGCCCGTTCCTCAGGGCTTCACCATTTCTACCGAAGCCTGCACCCAGTACTACGAGGATGGCCGCCGTATTAACGATGATATTCAGGCAGAAATCATGGAGTATGTTGAAAAGCTGGAAGGTATCACCGGCAAGAAGTTCGGTGACCTGGAGAATCCTCTGCTGGTTTCCGTCCGTTCCGGCGCCCGTGCTTCTATGCCCGGCATGATGGACACCATTCTGAACCTGGGTCTGAACGAGCAGGTTGTTGAGGTTATGGCTGCCAAGTCCGGCAACGCTCGCTGGGCATGGGACTGCTACCGCCGCTTCATCCAGATGTACTCCGACGTTGTTATGGAAGTCGGCAAGAAGTACTTTGAAGCCCTCATCGACGAGATGAAGGAAAAGAAGGGCGTTACTCAGGACGTTGACCTGACCGCTGAAGATCTGAAGGAGCTGGCTGCTCAGTTCAAGGCCGAGTACAAGGCTAAGATCGGTGCAGAGTTCCCCGCTGATCCCAAGGAGCAGCTGATGGGCGCCATCAAGGCTGTTTTCCGTTCCTGGGACAACCCCCGTGCAAACGTCTACCGTCGTGACAACGATATCCCCTACTCTTGGGGTACTGCTGTTAACGTGCAGTCCATGGCCTTTGGTAACATGGGCGACGACTGCGGCACCGGTGTTGCTTTCACCCGTGACCCCGCTACCGGCGAAAAGAAGCTGATGGGCGAGTTCCTGACCAATGCTCAGGGCGAAGACGTGGTTGCAGGTGTTCGTACCCCCATGCCCATTGCACAGATGGCTGAGAAGTTCCCCGAAGCTTTCAAGCAGTTCGTGGAAGTTTGCTCCATTCTGGAAAACCACTATCACGACATGCAGGATATGGAGTTCACCGTCGAGCACGGCAAGCTGTATATGCTGCAGACCCGTAACGGCAAGCGTACCGCTCAGGCTGCTCTGCAGATCGCTGTTGACCTGGTTGCTGAAGGTCACAAGACCGAGGCTGAGGCCGTTCTGATGATCGACCCCCGTAACCTGGACACTCTGCTGCATCCCCAGTTCGATGTGAAGGCTCTGAAGGCTGCTACTCCCATCGGCCGTGGTCTGGGTGCTTCTCCCGGAGCTGCTTGCGGCCAGGTCGTCTTCTCTGCTGAAGATGCTGAAGCTTGGAAGAACGCCGGCAAGAAGGTTATCCTGGTTCGTCTGGAAACCTCTCCCGAGGATATCACCGGCATGAAGGCCGCTCAGGGTATCCTGACCGTCCGTGGCGGTATGACCTCCCACGCAGCGGTTGTTGCCCGTGGTATGGGTAAGTGCTGTGTTTCCGGCTGTGGCGAGATCAACATGGACGAGGAGAACAAGAAATTCACTCTGGCAGGCAAGACCTATGCTGAGGGCGATTGCATCTCCATCGACGGTTCTACCGGTAACATTTACGACGGCCTGATTCCCACTGTTGACGCTGAGATTTCCGGCAACTTTGGTATCATCATGGGCTGGGCTGACAAGTTCCGTGTCCTGAAGGTTCGTACCAATGCCGATACTCCCACCGACGCTAAGAAGGCTCGTGAGCTGGGCGCAGAAGGCATCGGCCTGTGCCGTACCGAGCACATGTTCTTCGAGGCTGATCGTATCGCTGCATTCCGCGAAATGATCTGCTCCGACACCGCTGAGGAGCGCGAGGCTGCTCTGGCTAAGATTCTGCCCTATCAGCAGTCCGACTTCGAGAAGCTGTACGAGGCTCTGGAAGGTATGCCCGTGTGCATCCGTTTCCTGGATCCCCCGCTCCACGAGTTCGTTCCCACCACTGAGGAAGACATCGCTCTGCTGGCTAAGACTCAGGGCAAGACCGTTGAGCAGATCAAGGCTATCATTTCCTCCCTGCACGAGTTCAACCCCATGATGGGTCACCGTGGCTGCCGTCTGGCTGTCACCTACCCCGAGATCGCAAAGATGCAGACCAGCGCTGTTATCCGCGCTGCCATCAATGTGCAGAAGGCTCATCCCGATTGGAATGTGCTGCCTGAGATCATGATCCCCCTGGTTGGCGATGTGAAGGAATTGAAGTACGTCAAGAGCGTGGTTATCGCTACTGCTGACGCTGAGATCGCCGCTGCCGGCATTGAGCTGAAGTACGAGGTCGGTACCATGATCGAAATCCCCCGTGCTTGCTTGACTGCAGACGAAATCGCACAGAATGCTGACTTCTTCTGCTTCGGCACCAACGACCTGACTCAGATGACCTATGGCTTCAGCCGTGACGATGCAGGCAAGTTCCTGAACGCTTACTATGATTCCAAGATCTTTGAGAACGATCCCTTCGCAAAGCTGGATCAGACCGGCGTTGGCAAGCTGATGAACATGGCCTGCACTCTGGGTCGTGCAAATAATGACCACCTGCACATCGGTATCTGCGGTGAGCACGGCGGCGACCCCACATCCGTGGAGTTCTGCCATGCAATCGGTCTGGACTATGTGTCCTGCAGCCCCTTCCGCGTACCCATCGCCCGCCTCGCCGCCGCCCAGGCTGCCATTAAGGGCTAATATTTCCTAATAATGAATCCCCTCGGAGCAATCCGAGGGGATTTGTGTATAACGATTGTTCGGTTACAGTTTTTCAAAAACCATTGTTGCCTGAATTCTGTCGCCACCGCCGAAACCAGAACTATGTGCAGATGCGGTTGTGATTGTATGTAATCTATAACCCTTCGCCGCTTGTGCATTAATAACGTTTTCCAATTCGCCTAAATTCTTGGATGCTGTACCGATAAGTTTTTCCTTTAGTGTTACCTGTAAAACTACATATTGTGGCATGATTTTACCCCCTTTTATTAAATGGTATTTTAATTATAGAATAATTTGTCATATTTGTAAAGAGGGAAAGAATATATGGTTTTTAAGCAATTTCCCTCTTTTGCTGATAGCAGCCCAGGCTGCTATCAAGGGCTAATTGCTTAACCTAATAATGAATCCCCGTGGATTGCTCCACGGGGATTTTTTATATTGCAAACACCTACTATTAAGATTATAATATAATCAAGAGGTGAGGCGAATGATAAGCTCAACAGAACAAAGGTTAATTGAGGCAATGATTGACTACGGTGCAAACGAGGAATTGATACATGTGTTGTGTTCCGCTTTGTCGTCGGAGCAGCAAGAAAACGCCATCCATCTTATGCAGAGACATTATCAAAAATACAGGGAAGTAACAGAAGAGGATATGCTAAAAGTGCTTCTGATATTAACAAAGCCATCCTGAGAAATCCGCGGGATTGCCCCATCTATTACAGAGAACTGCACCCTACGCTATAATGCAATCAAGAGGTGAAACATATGTGCAAAGACCAAGAGTCCACTAAAACTGGGTTCAGACCCATAACCAAAGAAGATGGGCTTGCGTATATAGAATGGCTTAAAAACGGAGGCAGAGATGTCTTAGCAGACCACATATTTACAGACGATTTTAAGGCAAAAACGCCCAAGGAAGACAATAGGAAATAATTTCCCTCTTTTGCTGATAGCACCACAGGCTGCCATCAAGGGCTAAGTTTCAATAAAATGTCCGCCGCTGGATTTCCAGCGGCGGATATAATATAATCGGGGCCTTTATTTAGGTTTCGTTACTTGACGGATGCCGATCAGGATCAGCACTGCGCCCAGTAATAGCGTAATGTTCATAGGCTCTTTGAGGAATACCACACCTGCAAAAACCGAGCAAAGGGTGGACAGCGCACCAAAGGAGGATATCTTGAACACCGACATTTTTCCGGAGGCGTAGTTGACCAGAAGCTGTGCCGCAACGGAGCAGAGCAATCCAAGACACAGCACGGACACCAGGTATTCCACATGAAGCAGGGGCTCCACAAAGGTTTTGATGTTCCAATCCACAGAGTTCATACCCATCAGGGAGAAGACCAAAGCGGCATTTGCCAGCACCAAAAAGGAACGTTCGAAGGTGGTGAACTCCTCTGCGGCTTTTCTATTGATGGTTTTGTAAATGGCGGAGGACAGCAGGGTCAGCAGCAGGATAATAATGCCTAAAGGCTTTATAACGCCCAGTTCTTTACCGGATACTGTCATAAGAATCACGCCTGCTACCGGCATAAGACAGAACAGCGCCTGCCGGGGTGTGGGATATTCCCGGAGAAACAGGGCGCCTGTACCGATGGTCACCACGGGCACTACCGCCAGCACCAGACCGGAAATAGTTGTGTTGGTATAAAGGAGGCCGTAGGTTTCCAGAAAATAGTAAACTACCTGCATAATCAGCATCAGCACGATGGGCTTCCAGTTTTTGCCCTTGAAGGAAAGCTTCCCCTTTCCCAAAAGCATAAGGACCACCATAAACAGAGCTGCAATCAGAAATCTGTGCGCCAGCATCACATTGGGGTCAGGGGATGCGGACAGACCAATCTTGGTAAACAAAAAGCTGAATCCCCAGATGACATTGCCCAGAGCAGCGCAAATTGCCGGCAATAGTGACTTGTTTTTCAAAAAGACTACCTCCCGAAACAATTTTTTCAATTATATATTAGAAAAAAGGAAATGTAAAGGCGTCTTTCCGGTTAAAAAGATTTCCTGCAACTATTTTTATCAAGCTTTGCTTTTGCTGCGGGCTTGCAAAGCAGACATATCGACAATCGTTTCCCTCTTTTGCTGATAGCAACCCAGGCTGCAATTAAAGAATCTAAGTAATTAGATTTATAATGCAAACCAACTCCTCTCGGAGCAATCCGAGGGGAGTTTTACACCCATTGCAAACATTTCCTTAAAATGATATAATAGAGAAAAGGCAAAAGGAGGTATGCTGTATGGTTCTCAAAGAATTTCGCATCACCCATAGCACACTGATCGAGCATTATCAGTTTATCGAAGCGCATCTTGAGGGTATTTATGCCGCTATTTCCGGCAAGCCTTTTGGGGATGGGATAAAAGATGTAGAGAAAAACAGCATCAGCGGTGTTATCAGAGAGATCAGAGATATTGAAAAAGAGAAGAGAATGCAGGTCTTTTCGGAGAATGAGTACACACAGCTGCGACAAATCATCGAAAGGCGGAACTTTTGGTGTCACTGCTGTTATTTTGAAATGTCCTTTGATCTGAAAACCGGCGGTCCTGCCAGAGTCAGAGATGTTCAGACGCTTTTTGAGGACCTTAAAACAGCCGAGCATTGGCGAGAACAACTGTTTCACAAGAAAATTGATTTACTGGAACAAAAACGGTAACTCTATTTCCCTCTTTTGCGGTCTGTCGCCCAGGCTGCAATTAAAGAATCCAAGTAATTAGATTTATAATGCAAACCAACTCCTCTCGGAGCAATCCGAGGGGAGTTTTGTATCGTTGCAAACGACTTTATAAAATGTTATAATTACAAAAAGAGGTGATTACATGGATGTATTCGATTTTTCAAAAAAGGCCGTGCTTTGGGATCTGGACGATACCCTTTACAGCCGCAGGGAAGCTGCTCGCAAAATGTTCCCCGGTATGTTCCGTCAGTGCCTTTATACGGATCGAAGCGACGCCTTTCTCAACGAAGCTGCCGCATTCATGATGACCAAGGTCAAGCGCAACAGCATGACCCACGAAGATGCATTCCGTGCCCTTTTGAAACGTTACCCTTCAGACAAGCCCTATGTCCGGTCTGAATGTCTTGCATATTATTACGCCCATATCCGTGATTTTGCAGTTCCCTTTCCCGAAACAATCGAGATCATTCAAAAGCTAAAGGCGCATGGTCTGAAAATGGCCATCGTCACCAATATCACCCCTGAACTGCTGGAGCATCAGAAGAAAAAAGTTCAAGCGCTGGGAATTGCGACTTTGTTTGATGCCATTGTTTTTTCCGCAGAGCTGGGTGTCCATAAGCCTGACAGACGTATTTTTGACCATACTGCCTCTCTTTTAGGTGTTCCCAACGAAGATTGTCTGTTCGTGGGAGATGACCCTGAATCGGACGTTGCCGGTGCTTTGGCTGCCGGTATGGAAGCTGTTTGGCTGGATCATTGGAATTCTGACAATATTTTTTACAACACTCCCCTCGTACATCAGGTGCATTCTGCGTCAGAATATTTCGTGCTGTAATATGCAGCAATTTTAGGATGATCGGAGGATTTTCCATGAAGATTTCAACAGAAATCGCCTCGGCAGCGCGCATTGTTGGCATGAAGAAAGCTGTAGAGCTTTACGCAAAAGCAGGTTTTGACGCCTGGGATTTTTCCATGCTTGATATGTGCCGAATCGATTGGAATACAATGCTGCCTATGCCCACCAACAGTCCCCTCAGCGGCAAGGATTATCTTGCCTTTGCCCGGGAATTGAAGAATATTGGTCTTGACAACGGAATCGTGTGCAACCAGTCCCACGCACCTTTCCCCGTAGAGGTAAAAGCCGTCCGCAGTTATTTAAAACGCGCCATCGAATGCACCGCAGAGGCAGGCGGCAAAATTTGCATTATTCATCCTGACAATGGCAAAACCGCTGAGGAAAATGCCGAAATGTATCATGAGCTTTTGCCTTTTGCGAAAGCATGCGGTGTTAAGATCGCAACGGAAAACATGTGGAATTGGAACGATGAGAAAAACGAGTCCTGCTTTGCTGCTTGTGCAACCGCAGAGGATTTCAAAAAACATCTTGATGTAATCCATGATGACCATTTTGTTGCTTGTCTTGATTTGGGGCATGCGGAAATGCGGGGCTCCGGCAACGGTGCTGTGTATATGATAAAAACCCTGGGTCATCATCTGCAAGCATTGCATATTCACGACAATGACCGCTGGCATGACAGCCATCAAATCCCCTTTTCTATGGATATCGATTTTGATTCCATCGTAAAAGCCCTCAAGGAAGTGGGTTACAGCGGATATTTTACATTGGAAGCAAATCAATTCCTTACAAATTATCACGAAAGCAACGTCTTTGAAGGCATGGTAGCACTCCGGAAAAGCGCACGAAAGCTTGCTGATCAATTTGAACAGCTGTAATCTTAGGAAGGCGCATTGTTCCCGCTTGCTTCGTATTAAGAAATAACAAACCCTTCGGATTTCTCCGAGGGGTTTTCTTTACTTAGAACCAAATAGGTGCGCCACATAGAACATGGGAAGGATCTCATCGTGCATCCGGTAGGTAATGCCGATGCCGCATTCCTTAAAATCTGCACTGATCATGGAGGCGTAGTGTCCGGGACTATTCTTGAAGCAATAGAATATCCAGGCAGATGCCGCCTGAATTTGCGCATCCGAACCGACCCACTTATCTGCGCTGGTATAAGTTCCGTCCCCCACATGGGAGGTTATACACAAATTCTCTCCCAATGTGTAGTAAGGATAATCCTGAGAATCAACAACTGTACTGAAGGGTTGTCCATCAGGTCTTGTATGAGAAAAGAGGGTTGTGATTTCCACGCTTCTGATCTGCCCACAGCTATCCAGATAGGCATTGGCTGTCAGGGAATGCACGCCCAATCTGTTTCGTTCCAAATTCACCAGCTCAAAAAAGCCTTCCTTGATCTTTTCCAGTTGCTCCTGGGTGACGGTTGCCGCGCTGGGTTCACTGGGCGGCAGGACCGGGATTGGCTTATTCTCTGTGGTTTTGCAGGTTTGGCATTTTCTTTGTAAATTTCCCTCTGCAGTGGTTGTGGGTGCTTTTGTAGTCGTCCACTCACTCCAGCTATGGCCGGTGGCAGAAATCGTTTCTGTATAGGAATCTCCACAAGCGCAGGCGTAGGTTTTGACGCCATCTGCAGTGCAGGTTGCCGCTTTTGTAACATTGCCGCTATAGTTATGGGTATGCGCCGGCTCAGTTGGCTTTGTCCCTTCAGTAGGAACGGTGGTTTCCGGGGGCTTTGTTCCCTCTGCAGGCGGTTGTGTTTGAGCCGGTGGCGCAGAGGTTTCCGTCGGAGGGATACTGATTTGACTTTCGGTGGTGCCGGTGCTGCCCGGCTGTGATTGCGATAAGCCGGACGATGTTTGCCCGGCATTGTCCATTGCCGGTTTCACGCAGGCAGCAAATGAAAGCGATAAGCTGATTGCCAGCAATATCGCAAGATATTTTTTCATATGGATCACCTCTTTGCTGATTATAGCATTTCTTCGCCGAAAAAGCAATTTTCCCGCCAAAACCTCTTTTTACCAAATGGGGGTGGCTTTTTTTGTCGAAAGGTGTTATACTTAGTTCAAATATACCCATTCCCCCACGAGAGAAGGTGCGGTTACTATGAAAGAACATAAGCGAAATAAATGCAAAAAGAGTGTTAATAAGGTACAAGATGTAAACAGCACCCTGCTGGCTGTGGTCTATAGTGCCGTCAGATTTTATTATTCTCTTTGCGGTATCCGGGTGAAAGCCGTTAACAGAATCGGCAAGCTCCAGAAACCGTCCATCATACTGTGCAATCACGGTTCTTTTGTAGACTTTATCTACGCTGCAGCCCTGCTCAAAAAATACAAGCCGCACTTCATCATCGCACGGCTTTACTTTTACGACAAACGCCTGCGGTGGCTGTTGAAAACCATGGGCGGCTTCCCCAAGAGTATGTTCGCCTTGGATACGGAAAGCACAAAAAACTGTCTGACAGTTTTGCGCTCCAACGGCATTCTGGCTATGATGCCCGAAGCACGTCTTTCCACTACAGGCCGGTTTGAGGACATTCAGAGCAACACCTATTCCTTTATCAAAAAAGCAGGTGTCAATGTATACACGGTCAAGTTCAACGGAGATTATTTTGCCGATCCTAAGTGGGGCAAGGGTTTCCGTCGCGGTGCAGTGGTTGAGGCGGAGCTGGATATTTTGTACACCACTGAGCAGGTGAAAGAGCTTTCTGTGGAGCAGCTGAAGCAGGGCATTGAACAACGTCTTGACTATGACGAATTCCGTTGGCTGGAGAAACGCCCCAAGCTTCGTTATCGATGCCGTCGCATGGCCGAGGGTTTGGAAAATATCCTGACCACCTGCCCCATTTGCAAGCAAAAGCATACTATTATCACCCAGAAAAACAAGGTTTTCTGTGAACACTGCGGTCATCTCACCGATTTGGATGAACGGTATCATTTTACCGGTGATTTCCAATTTAAAAATCTTGCCCAGTGGTATGATTGGCAAAAAGCGCTTTTGGAAAAAGAAATTCTGGAAAATGAAAATTATACGCTGTCCTCCGAGGTGGAACTGCGGCTGCCCAGCAATGGCAAGGGGCTGACCCGTCACGGTGGTCACGGCGTATGCACCTTGAGCCGGGAGGGCCTTGTTTACACCGGCACTAAGGATGGGGCAGATATACAACTGCATTTCCCCATTGCGCAGATTTACAGATTGCTTTTCGGCGCAGGCGAAAACTTTGAAATATACAATGGTACGGAAATTTTGTATTTTGTCCCCACTGAAAAGCGTTCGGCTGTGGATTGGTATATGGCGTCCATGATCTTGCACGACCGCTCTGCCCAGCCCAACGCATAAGGAGGAATTGTTATCCTTACGAAAGAAAAAACCGCCAAAGAAAAAGAGCAGGCATATTCCAATATCAGTATCCGTTCCTTTGTGACGGTCGCTGCGATCCTGCTGGCGATGCTTGTATTTTGCGGCTCCCTCTCTTACTACATTCCTCAGGGTGCATTTGAGCGGGATGCCAGCGGCAACATTCTTCCCGATACATATACCGCAGGTCAGGTTGAAGGCATTGCGCCTTGGCGGGTATTTACCGCACCTGTGCGGGTATTTGCCTCGGAAGATGCCATCACCATTATTATGATCAGCGTCTTCCTGCTGGTCATGAGTGGCGTATTTAATCTTCTGGACAAAACCGGGGGCATCAAGGTCTTCATCGTGCATATTATGCGCAAGCTTCGGGACCGTGGCGGTCCGGTGGTGTGCATTACAGTGCTGATCTTCATGCTGTTCGGCAGTCTGTTCGGCATGTTTGAAGAGTTGGTGACCCTGCTGCCGCTGATCATTGTATTTATGCTGTCCATGAAGCTGGATACCATGATCGGTCTGGGCGCATGTCTGATGGCAGCCTGCTTTGGCTTCTCCACTGCGATTACCAATCCCTTCTCCGTAGGCACAGCAGCACAGCTGGCAGGGATCCACGCATCCTCCGGTGCATGGCTGCGAATCGTATTCTTTGGAATCGTATATCTTTGTCTGTGTCTGTTTTTGATGGGATATCTGAAGAAAATAAGCCAGGATCCCAAGTCCTCCCTGACTTATGAAGCTGACCTGAAAAAGCGGGAAAGTCTTATTGCAGAGCCTGACGCACTTCCCCAGGATCAGGAACGGATCTTCCGGGCATACAGCACCTTCTTCGCTATTCAGGGTGTACTGCTGGTGGCTATTGCCTGCATTCGCCAGATCTCCGGCTTTGCCATTCCTCTGCTGGCGGCAAGCTTTTTGATCTCCGGACTCATCTCCGGTCAGGTGGTTTGCAGAAATTTCAAACAGGTACTCAGCTATTTTCTCAAAGGTGCGGCAGCTATGCTGCCTGCTGTGGTAATGATCGCCCTTGCCTCCTCCATCAAGCTGGTTATGGACGAGAGTAACATCATCGACACGGTGATGTATTCTGTTCTGCGGCTGCTTGTGGGCAGAGGAAAATTTATCACAATCCTGCTGATCTATGGCCTGATCTTGTTCTTACAGCTGTTCATCGGCTCGGCTTCAGCAAAGATCTTTCTGGTCATGCCCATAGTCCTGCCCATCACCAATGCTTTGGGCATTTCTCCCACTCTTGTAATTTTGACCTACTGCATGGCAGATGGCTTTACTGATGTGATTCTGCCCACCAATCCGGTGCTGCTGATTGGTCTGTCCATGGCCAATGTTTCTTACTGGAAATGGCTCAAGTGGACCTGGAAATTGCAGCTTTTGCTTTTCAGCATATCCGTTTTGGTGCTGTTTTTCGGCGTTATGATCGGCTATTAAACGAAATATAAAAATCCGCCTGTATTTTTCAGGCGGATTTTTGTCTTCTATGGGTAATATTTCCTTGATTTTATTGTAATAAGTGGTACAATGAAAGCAGGTATTGCAAAATATTGTCAGATAGGAGCGTGCAATATGCGTATTTGGTTTCAAATTGCGTTGGGCTTAATCCCGGCTATCATCATTTTTTTGAGCCTGACACTTTCAGGACTTAAAAAGAAAGGTAAGGACTGGCTTGTCCATGTAATTGCGCTGTCAGCTTGCACCGTCGCAGCGGTATCGCTGTGCGTTGTGGGTGCTACTGTTCCTAAAGCCAAGCAGGGCTTGACTTCCGAAAAGCAGACAGAGCTAAACCTGGAACTTGCCTATGCAGTTGCCAGTGTCGGAGATTTTGAACTGGCGGATGGGATCATTGATTCCATGCGTGCCTCCGGCGCAGAGTCGTCTATGGTGGCAGAATGTCAAGCACTGCTCTATGCCGCAAAAGGCGATGCCGTATCCGCCAAGGCGCTGCTGGTCAAAGCCAACATGCTGGAAGCTGTAGATGATTACGATTCCCTAATCACATTGTGTGACGAGGCGATTGCAGAAGATGCCGTAGCCATGGGCAGCGAGAACTCCGGCAAGCGTGGCGCACTGATGAGCGTTGCAGCTGATAAGATCAGCAAGAAATTTAAAAAGAGCAAGGTGCAGGACGTAGCGCAGGCACTGGTAGATGCAGAGGCTGTCTATCAGGAATTTCTGCTGAATGACAATCTGGATACTGCCAAGGCTGCTGATCTGGCCAATACCATTGAGACGGCCTGCAAGAAAAATTCTGCACTCAGACAGATCAAAGAGGTCCGTCTTTGCAGGCTTAAGCTGTTGGTGCTATCTGAGGACTACAGCGCTATTGCGCAGGAAATCAGCACAAATGCTTCCTTTGACGAGCTTGCCATTGTTGCAGAGCTGTATGTCAATAATGTTGTGACCAATAAGGACTTTGCGCCGCAATATGGTAAAGACTACATCACCATTGCGCAAACGGTGAACAAGCAACTGCGGAACATTGAAGATAAGGTTCTGGACGAGTCCCCTGAAAAGAAGCAGGAGTTGAGAAATCTAATCGACAGATTGGATATTTCCCAGAAGAGTCCCGCCATCAGCCGTTTGAAGGCCGAACTGCGTGCCCATGCGGATAATGTGCAATCCGCAGACCGTCCCAAGGCATATATGCAGTTGGCCCGTATGGAATACACTGACGGAAACGACAAGGAAGCTTCCCAGCATATCAGTGCTGCGCTGAACACAGTCGGTATGTCCGATGACGAACGTTTCTCCACACCCATGATGGAGATCGTCGATTCCATCACTGATAAAGAGAATCTGGAGAAGGTAAAGAACATTGCTCAGTACGCAGAAGATGTTACGAAGAACTCTTCTGACTATATCGTGGTAAAATCCATTGAAAAGGCTCAGCAAAATGCGATCAATGGCGGTGGAAATGCAGGTAATGCGGCCGATGGCAGCAACACCGAAGACAAGCGAAATCCCTTTGAGGTGTTCTTTGCAGATGAGGCCAGCCAAAAGCGTAATGCCTTCAGCATCACCAGTGTAGATGCCAGCAAGTTTGAAACAGTAAAGCTTGTTGTCAACGTAGATCCCTCCATTTCCATCACAGCAGAAGAACTGCAGAAGCTCATTGCTATCAAAGACTGTGGCGTAAACATTGAAAACTTCACGGTGGAGAAGGTCACCTACTCCGGCGCAAACATCGTGCTGTGCTGTGACACCTCCGGCAGTATGAGCGGTCAGCCCATTGAGGATCTGCGCAATGCTGTGAAGCAGTTTGTGCAAAGCTCCTCGGATATTGAAAACATCGCACTGGTTGCCTTCGACAGCGGCACCGGCCCCGTGTATCAATTCAGTGCAGGCAAGGAGACCATCATCTCTGCAGCCGACTCTCTGTACGCCAACGGCGGCACCAATATGTACGGTGCTGTTCTGGAATCCATCCAGATGTTCACCTACAACGAGAACACTCTGAACTTCATTTTGCTGATGTCCGACGGTGAGGACGGTGTTTCTCCCACCATGGAACAGATCGAAAACAATGTCGGTGCAGCATGTAAGGAAAAGGGCATCACTCTGTTTTCCCTTGGCCTGAGTTCCGGTGTAAATGTGGATTACATGAACACCTTTGCAACCACTACCGGTGGTTATTTCGTATACATCAATGACTCTGCCACAATGAATGATTTTTATGCCAAGCTTCGCGGCCAGATCCTGAACCGGTATATCATCACCTATGAGGCAAAGGACACCCTCAGAGCATCCCGCAATGTGACGGTTTCTCTGAAGGACAGCATCAACGACAATATCGTTTCCGACACCAAGCAGTACAACATGTACGGCAGCGATGTAGACACCTCTACTGATAGCCATGCATCCAGCGTCATTCAGCTGGAGGGTCTGTCTGTCAGCGGTCTGGACACCCGTCGTGTCTACACCAACAGCAACGCTATCACCGTTGATTTGCTGGGTACAAAGTTTACCAGCAAAATGGTGTTTGATATCAAGCTGGACGGCAAGCTGAACTATGAGGGTCTGGCATACGAATTTATTGACGAAGGCACCATTCGCCTGACGCTGCCTGGCGGTATGGCTTGTGATACATACGATCTGGTGGTGAATGTGGATGGCAAGGTCGCCATTCTCCCAAATGAACTGACGGTTTCCTCCAAGGAAAAGGAGCGAACCACTACCTTCGGTAATTACATCTTCACCTCCGACAATCGCATTGATACCGAGAACGGTGTCGTTCTGTCCGGCTATGTTACCATGAATGGCTGGTTGCACTTCAATGGCGATGTTACCATCACCGGCGACCTGAACGGCTATTCTATCCGGGTTACGGACACCGCAGGCTCCTACATCAAATACTACAAAGATTCTGCCTCCGGTTTGGCCAAATCTCTGGCAAATAACAATATTACTATTCCCATCGGGCCCCTGGGTTCCTTTAATATCTACAATGACACCTATTCCCAGGGTGATTCCCCCACCCACCGGGTTGATACCGTGGTCATTCCTGTTGCATACGTCTATATTTTGGAATGCCGGGCTCCCGGTTTGGAGGTTTACCCCGACAAGATTGTTGTAAAATCCAACGGCTTTACAAGCAAGTTCCCCATGCAGGATGTGTTGCTCAAAGCAAGCTCTTTGGATGATCTGTATACCTTCGATTTCAACATTGATTTCATGCTTACAAACAAATCGTTGGATCTGAAGGCGGAATTTAACAATAAGCTGACGGAAGATGAGGAAAGTACCTATACCAACCGTGTTCCCGCAAACTTCGGTATGATGCCCATCTATACCACCCCCGCCACTTACGAGGTTAAGATCAACACCAACACCAATGAATACCTGATCGATTTTGCGGTGAAGGTCGCCTTTATTGACAGCGAAGGCATTGGTTTGAAGATGGAATGGGGTGCAAGAGAGAAGGACGCAGGCCTGCAGTTCCTGATTCCCAAGACTGTGGTCCTCAAGTCCGATTTTGAGATCAAGTCCACCCTTGGCACGGTTCCCGTGACTTATCGGGATTTCAACATTGGTCTGGAAGATATCGATCCGAACACCAATATCTTCAACTGGAAGCTGGTAGGCGGTTTTGATTTGGAAACCACCAAGCTCAGCTCCTATATTCCCGGTCTGAAGGATTATATCGGCGATCCCGCATTGCTCAAGCTGGATGATATCAAGGCTTCCCTTTCTCTGGGTCAGGCATACATCGGCGTGGAATGTGAAGGTAAATTCCTGGAGCAAATCACCTTGGGCAAGCTGGCCATCGAAGCCGGCAAGATCCCCTATACCTGCGAGCTGCTGGGTATGTACGACCAAACTGCCATCGGCATGAAGGCCTCCCTCACCGCCGGTATTATCTGGGATACCCCCAATGTGGACATCAATCTTTCCGGTACCGGTATTCTCAATCTGCACACCCGGTTCTTCGGTATCGAGGTTCAGGGTATTTGTGATCTTGAGGTAGCATGGTGGATCTTTGAAAAAGAATTCTACCAGGAAGGCCGTGCCCTGATGGGCTTTATGAATGACGGCAATCGCTCCGCATTTGTGATCAAGGCCCGGGATACCCGCGCCAGCGGATCTCAGGAAGTATATCTGTATATCGACAGCGACGGTGTCGACTGCGGCATCAAAAAACTGTAAAGGAGGGTAAAAAATGAAGAAGCAATATTTACGCATTCTCATTGTTCTGGTCATCTGTGCTTTGTTGACCGGTGGATTCCCTCTGACAGCAGCTGCTGCCACGGAAACTGCAGAACTTTTCACTTTGGATTCCACCCAGAATATGGGTATTACAGTCAAGTATGAAACCGAAGCTCCTGCTGTGGAATTTATTGCCCCCGACGGAACAATTTACGGTGCGCAGGCCATTGCCAACGGCAAAATGACCGTAACCGATTCCGGCACAGCCTTGTTCTTCCGGATTCCCAATGCCCAGCCGGGTACATGGCAGATCCGTTACGACAAAAAGAGCAACACCAATATCGAGGTGGCTTACGCCCCCTACGTAACCGCCTTGAATATTGATCAGTTTTCCTTCAATAAGGTTTCTGACAACACCTTGGATGTTCAGTTTTTGGTAAGTCACGACAAGCGCATCGGCTATGACTATAGCATTTATGCCATCGTCATGGAAAATGGTGTAGTTGCCGGCCAAAAACTGCTCATGCAGGGCTATGGCAACACCAATGCACAGCAGCAAACTGTTGTTTATCTTGATTCTCTGGCTACTCACTCTAATTACAAGCTCATTTTGGAAGTAAATGCCCGGGAAAACGATATGCCGGTGTTTGATTCCATGATATCGGAGGCTACATTTGACTACACCGATCCCAATGCCGAAATTGCGCCTGAAGGTTTCCACGTGGAGATCGACACCGCCGGCTCTCTGCTGATCAAGTGGGAAAATACAGCTGCTGCATTCCGAAAGGCCCTTGTTGCGGTTTATTTGAATGACGGGGCAGAGCCTGCCTACTACAACACCTTTGAATCCCACATTACCAGCACAGAAATTGCCCTGGATATGGCAACTACAAAGAACGTCCGCATTGATCTGTCTTACAAAGATTACAGCGACAAGCCCTCCCAAATTGCCAGCCGTTCCATTGATATGTCCCTTGCTTCCAAGGTGATTGTAAAGTGTGAGGACATCAGCGCAGCTGCTCAGGCAGAGATCATCTACCAGCTGGATCGTTTGCCCGGTGCACCTTTCCCTGCGGTTCTGACGGTCAATGGCGTCGCCCAGGAGCTTTCTCTGAAGGGAAATAACTCCTTCTCTGTGAAGCTGGAAGCTTTCCGTAATACATTGGAATTGCTTTGGCGCTATGATGAATATACCACCTTCCGTATCGAGAAGGACATTTATTCCGACCGTCTGGCTCCCTCGCTAAATATTCCGGACGTGACGAATAAAGTATTGACCGATCAGTCCTCCTATATCCTTACCGGATCAGTAGATCCCGGATGTACCGTAACTGTCAACGGCACGGAAATTGCCGTGGACAACAATGGTATCTTCACCTCTGAGCTTTCCCTGAAGGCAGGCGAAAACGTCTTTACTGTTATTGCTGTTGGTCCCAACGGCAACCGTACACAGCGTTCCATCACTGTACAGTGGGTGGAATCCGGTGTAATCGGTGCCAGCGGTTTGATCGCCCGCTTGCTGAAATATGTACCTCTGGCTGCTTGCGCATTGCTGAGCATCATATTGAGCATTTTCGTGATCCGCTCCAGAAAGAAATATCAGGCCGTTCAAAGCGAAAAGGGTACACGAGCCGCTGTCTTTGCCATCGTAAACAGCAGCTGCGCATTGTTGGTTGTTCTTGCCTCACTGGTAACTGCAGCTTTGGCCGCATTCTGGCTCTATCTGCTGATCCGGTCCAATTCCGCAGGATTCTATGATATCGTGGTTGCCGACGGTGTTAATCAGGCATACGAACTGCTGCAAACCCGTGATAAATACATGTGGAGCGCCATCATCTCTGCCGGATGTCTGGCCGTAACCATCGGTCTGCGCATTCTGTTTAAGAAATTGTCAAAAAAAGCTCCTAAAGCAAAAAACAACGATCAATAATCAAAAAACACCTCTGTTTTATACAGAGGTGTTTTCTTTCATCCATATTTCTTTTTGTTCTTCAGAAAGATGCGGTGTCAACACAATGATCTGCCGGTTTAATTGCAGTGTCCGTTGGATCAGGCTGCTGATATCTGTACTTTCGTCCAAAAATTCCAAAAAATTTTTGATCACCAACGGTTTTTTCACATGGTGCAGATCCCGGAGCGTTTCGATGCTTTCCCAAAATGCGGCAATGTTTAAAAAGCATATATAGTGAAATAGCTTTTCTTCCGTTGTACTCAAGTGGAGCTCCCCGGAAAAATCCGGGCACACCGCCTGGAAGATTCCCTGATGATCCAAAACGGCCAGATATTTCTTGCTGACATGGATGCGCTCAGGTGAAAATGTTTTCATATAGCGGTATAAATACGCTTGGAAGGTTTTTGTGTTTGTGACCCCCTCACTTCTGGCACCAAAATTACTGGCTCTGCTGATTTCCTTGTAATTGCGGTATAGGTACAGTCGCATAGGCAGGGTTCTGTCCCTGCCGTCAAAGCTTTCTACAGCATCCTGCTCCGGGCAATGGGACAATGCGCTGCAATATTTATCTATTGCAGCATTCCCTTGTGCATCTGCCACCGACAGTTTTAATTGCCCATTTTCCACTGTTGCTTCCACTGCATACAAGGTGTTCTCCAAACAAATTTCAGCAACCAGGCGGGTATCTTTGTGTATCCATTTTCCTGGTATCCCCCATTGCATCTTATTGCACAGTAACAATTGGATCATTGCAGAAAGTTCCGGGACAAATCTTGTCTCGATCAGATTTAGCTCCGGAGTTAACACAGCATCATAAAAAGAAACCGATCCAAAATTTCTTGCTGTAATACGCTTTATGACCATAGCTGCAATTTACTTGATTTACACATACGTCTTACCTCGTCCACGGGAAATTCCCTTGTTAGGCTCACTATACCACAGATCATGTCCTGAAATCGGTACTTAACACAAAAAGAACCGCAAGATTTGCGGTTCTTTTTGAATCAATCATATTTGTCCATACCTTTTTTCAAGGCATCCCGGATGCTGTTTCTCAAGTGCACCGGCTCCAGAATCTCCACATGGTTCAGGTACTGCAGCGCCCAATGTTCCATAGCGCTGGGGCTTGCCCAAAGGGCGATGCTCACCTTGTCAGAATCGGCAGCGGCCTGAATGATAATGTCCTTGCCAAACCAATCCACAACCTGATCCACGATTTTGGCATCTGCAACGAATCGGATCCGTTCAGGCTCATCGGTGTACATATAGGGCATGGTGGTAGAGAGTTTTTTATAATCAACGCCGCTTTCATACCCGGGAATATCCCGAATGGGTTTTGCCGGCTTGTCATAAATGCGGATATTGCTGATGTGATCCAGTCTGTGGAAGGTCATGTTGCCCCAATAATCACTGTAACCCATCAGGTAGTAGCGCTGATTGTGCAAAATCAGCTGATAAGGCGTAACACGCTGGAAAGAGGACTTGTGCAACTGCTTGTCCAGACCATATTTGTTGTAATCGTACTGCAGTTGCTTGCCTTCCTCGATAGCACTGTCCACCAGCTCAATGTTGTAAAACAAAGCGGGATTTTCCGTTTTATTCCACTCTTTCACTGTATGGATATTTTTCACATGGGAACGGAAATATTTGTTGGAAAGGCCGCACAGCTTTTCGATGAGATCCGTAGATTGCCGGGCATTGATATGCTGGCTGCAGAGGATGCCATCGATCAACAGCTTCAGTTCAGAATCTTCAAACTCCCGGCTTGCCAGGAAACTGCCTGCCCGACGAGAGTCGATATCCACCCCTGCTTCCTTCAGCAGAGAAAGATTGCGGCCCACGGCTTTTCTCTCGATTACGATGCCATAATCCTTCTCCAAACGATCTACAATTTCATCCTGCGTGAGCGGATGGTCATAGTCACTGTACTTTTGCAGTATCTGCCAAATGCGAATCAACGCAAGTTTCTTCGGTTCAAAGCTATCCATAGGGATTCTCCTTTCTCTATTGGATGGCGTGTTTTATTTGCAAACCTCGATTAGCTTTTCCCAGACCTTCACCATGGCATAGGTGTCCAGTCCGCAGTATTTCAGCAGTTGCTGTCTTGTGCGTTCCAGTTCTTCCGGGCTCATTTTCTCCATTCTTACAAAGGCCGCAGAGGCCTCGCTGCCGTTGTGGACACCTTCCAGATTATGATAATTCAGCTCCGCGTTATTGGGGAACAGCGCAGGCAGCACATATTTGATGGAATACGAGCCCTGCATATCCCGGCAGTAATACCACTTTTTTTGGAAGGGGACCATCAAATCCACAATATGGTCGTGAATGTTCATCAGGTGTTCCCGCAGGTCGGGATACAACTCAGCAAGGCCCTTGATCCGACCCTTTTCAAAGCCCATATTGTAGGCAACTGTGCACACATCCTTGGGGATGTCTGTACAAAGCTGCTCTGCCAGTGCCCGACGGGGGTCTTTCCCCGGATATGCCAGAAATTCCTTGTGTTCCAGTGTGCCATTCTCCTGCTCAATATAGTGCAAGGAGTACTGGAATACGATCTGCTCATAGGGCCGGACATCGTCATAGGGAGGAATTGCGGATTGGAAGGATTCAAAATCCAGAAAATACAGCGGGAAGGTCAGCTTTTTCATGAAATCCCGCAAATTTGACAGTTCAATATGGGGCGGGCAGGGGTACAATTCATGCTCAATCTGCAGGTACTGTTTCGGCGAAAGCAGGTCGCAGGTGTTCAGCTCCTGAAAGGAAACGATTCCCTGATTATAGCACTTAAACATCGTTCGGCCCTGCGCACCGGCAAGATCAAACACATTCGGCTTGGGCAGATCCTTGGTACAGTGACCAAAGAAACCGCAGTCATAGGGCGCAAAGCAATGAGGGCCAATATCATCTGTAGGCTCTTTTTCCTGCGCCATATAGGTGCGAAAATAGTCGATATTGTTTGCGATCTCCTGCTGCAAATCCAGTGCGCTGGCAGTAATATCCACGATCTTAAACAATTCGTTCAGCTCCAGATCGCCCTTGCGCAGGTATTTGTTGTTAACATGTACAATGCTGCAGGAGGCCACCGGATAGCCCAACTTACTCAGTACATAGTACTGGTATGCTGCGTCATGATGGTAAATTTCCTTGACCTCGGTGGAGCTCTTGACCTCATACAGGGCAAATTCCCCACTGGGAAGGCGCTTCAGGATATCTACGCTGCAGAACAGCCCGTCCACAGAGAAGGAAGCCTCTGCAATAATGGGCGTCTTCTGCTCCATGAGCTTGGCTGTGGTGGAGATCATCTCCCCCAGATCACCATAGGGAACTTCCACATAGTCACCAAACAATCCCATCGCCAGATCGCCAACAGCCAGACCGGTTTCCAAAACCGATTGGTTCATGCAGGAAGCGTCAAAGGCATCGGGATTGTGCTTCATCAGCCACAGCATTTTGGGACATTGCAGCCCTGAGCAGTATTTGGATTTGGAAAGGCTGTATTTCATGCGATCCACTCCTTATATGTATATTGGTGGAAAATCAATCTATAACGCCAAGCCCCTTGGCAATAATGGTGATGAAATCCTGCACGTTGGTCACGATGCCAACGGAAGAAAGGCTGCCACGGTCGGAAAGCTTATTCACAGCAAATTCAGAAGCATCCACGCAGTACAGGAAAACCGGCCGGACAGTGCCATCGTCGGTTACGGTAAAGGAAGGTGTCATGTTGCCGGTTGCAATGGTGTGCAGCATGGTGGCAAGGCAAATGACCGTTGTTGCATTCTTAACCAAAGAACGCATGGCGTTCTGTCCCGCATAGGCATCGCCGATGACCTCGGGCAGCGGGCCGTCATCCCGGATAGAGCCCGTTAAAACAAAGGGTATATCGTTTTTAACAACGCTGTGGATAATGCCATTGTCGATTTTATATTCCTCAATAAACTTGGGGATAGAACCGCAGCATCTAACCTTATTGATCACGTCCAAATGGTTGTAGTGGCCATTGGGCTGGGATTTCTGGGTATAGATATCCTGACCCAGAGCGGTGTGCAGTAGTGCACCCTCCAAATCATGGGTAGCAAGGGCATTGCCGGCCATCAGACCATGGGCATAGCCATTGTTTACCAGTGCCTCCATGGCACGACGGGCATCAAAGTCAAAGGAAAAAGCAGGGCCCATGACCCAAAGAATGTTGCCATGTTCCTTTTCATATTTCAACAACTGAATCAGCTTATCGTAGTCTTTGGCGAAAGAGGTTTCTCTGCTGCGACCCTGCCGGAATACAAAACGATCTTCCAGTTCTTCGGTCTTTTCCTCAAAGCCGTTGCAATGGACATAGATACCTTCTTCGCAATCCTCAGTTCTGCCGATAATAACCCGGTCGCCCTTCTTCAGGTTGCGGTTTTCCACCACCTGCAGCACGCCATCTGTACCGATCACTACAGAGGAGTCCATACGGCTCTTGGTAGCCAGCGTCCACTGACCGTCCAGCTTAAAGTATTCAGGGAACATGGACGTACTGTGGAAATTTTCCGGTGCTACACCATCCATGGGCGTTGCTTCCCAGCGCACATTGGGAGCATTTGCAAACTTTTCTTTCCCAAAATCCGGAGCATGATAGGTAGGAATAATTTTCTGCATAATTTTACCTTCTGTAACGTTTTTTGTAGTTTCTTCCGTTCGTTTTAGCATTGGCCACAGGCAAAGTCCAGCAGACCTTGTCGTGGAGCCAACCGCCCAGCCGTTTTCTGATGTGGCATTTGACAGGATTCAGTTATTGATACAGAGAGTATATAACCTTCCAGGTTCTTGTTTCCACATAGTTATCCAGATTCCACGCATCACCCTGAACGGCATATTCATGCAAAACTCCTTCACAGCCGTCCACCGCTTCCATATTGTAGTGGTATCGGATGCGGTCGGAATCCTCGGGAATCTGGCTGATCAGCTCGCCAAAGTCTTCGTATTCAGCGCCCAGTGCATGCAGCACTGTGGGGAAGATATCTGCATGACTCAAGGGTGCCTGGCTGGTCTGGATGGGCACGGTAGCATCTGCGCCTGCTTCCTTCACCAAAAGCAGACAGGTTTGCGGTTTGGCAAAGTAACCCAGGTAATCGCCATGATCTGCAGTGATGATGATGGTGGTATTGTCATAGACCCCCAGTTCCTTCAACTGCCGAATATATTCCTTGATGATCTTCATATCTCCACGCAAAGCCTGGGACAGCGTGACATTGGCCTGATATTCCATGTTTTCGTTAAAATCTGCGCCGGGGTGAGATCCAAACATATGGTAGAACCGGAATGCAGAATCATAGCTGCTATTCACAGACAGCTTTTCATTTTGAATGGTGGCATAGAATTCATGATCGTCATTTATGGGGGCAAAATCCTCTGTGCGAACCAGGGATTCATCGTTCACCGTTTCCGTCATATAGGCAAACATGCCCTTGAAAGCATAGGGCGCACCCCGGAAGCAGGACACCTTGAGCGTCTGCCCCAGGAATGCAAAAAGCTTAATATCCGTAATATTATTGGAATCCATGGTCTTGTAGTTGTCTACATAGGGCATGGCATATTCCCCTATATATCTGGGATCGGTATACCAACGAATGTCTGTACCCTGCTTGTCAATGCGATCCATAAATTCATTATCCCGGAGGGAATTGTCAATATAGGTAGGATACGGAATATCATTGAAATATTTTTCACCGGACAGCATATAGGTAATCGCCGGGAAGGTGCGGGCATGGGTGTAAACCATATTGGGATAGTAGGTGAAGCCATCCAGACCGTCAAACAGCGCAGGGTCCTCCGCCAGCGCATCCTTTACAATGTGACCATCGCAATAGTCAATAGTAAAATACACAACATTGTTCTTCTCGGAAACCTCCAGGCGGCCTTCCTCTGAAAAATACAGATTCTTGGTATTGTGCACGGAACGGTCATAGGTCAGATACAAGGACATAAAGCCGGTCAGCTGCATGACAAACAGCGCAACGGCCAGATACTTTGTAACTGTAATAAACACTTTTTCCTTTTTCAGCTTTTTGCAGATAAGCCAAGCGCCAAAAACTGCACTGAAAATAATAAGCCATATAAAGGCGTTGCCCAGTTTTGCACCTCTAGACACATTCAATGTGTTGCCATCAAGGGCAATCATCTGGCCATTGAACAACAGAAACTGCAGGTAGAAACACAGCGTTATACCAAGAACACCGAGATTGACAAATTTCAAAACCTTAACAGGCAGAAAACTTACCAATACGGAAAAAATTACCGCAGCAACCAGAGCTGTCAGGCCAAGGATTACCACCGCCGCATCCAGAGAAAAGCGGAAATCCGTGGGATTGCCCAGGTAAACCTCAATGGGCGCAAAAAACAGCAGTGTAAACAAGCCTACGCCGCTGAAAATAAATGCAGAAAGCAATTTTTTGAAATATTTTTTCTTCATTTTGTTCTCTCCGTTTCATAAGCTATTTCTCATTTTATTTGTATTTTACGCAATTGTCAATGCTGTTTGTAGACAAAAAGCGTCTTTCGTGCTATAATGCAGATATTCTGTAACTTGAAGGTGAAATCATGGAATTTTTAGAGGGCATCATTGCCTATCCCTTAGGGTTTGTAATGAATATCTGCCATCGGTTGCTTCGCGATTACGGCATTGCCATCATTGCATTTACACTGGTTACCAAGTTCATTCTGCTCCCCCTTTCTGTTTGGGTGCAGAAAAACTCCATCAAAATGGTGCAGATGCAGCCGGCCATCAACCGGATCAAGGCCAAATTCTTTGGCGACGCGGACTCCATTGCAGATGAAGAAGCAAAGCTTTATAAACAGTATAAGTACAATCCTCTGGCCAGTATTTTCCCCCTGCTGGTGCAGATTTTACTGCTGATGGGTGTCGTAGCGGTTATTTACAACCCCTTCGACTATCTGTTCCACATGGATGCAGCGGTGATCTCCGGCATCAATCAGGTGGCCAGCGAACTGTCCGGCATTCCGGTGGCGGATTCTTCCATTCAGCTGACTGCCATTGAGTACATCAAGAATCCTGAATATGCCGACGCTTTTGCAGCCCTTCCCGGCATCGAGACTTATTGGGAGCAGATCGTCAATTTTGATCTGCGGTTCTTGGGTATCAATCTTTCCCACAATCCCAGCATCGTATGGGGCATTACCATCGTAGTCCCCTTGGTGGCCGGTCTTTCCGCCGCATGGCTGTGCGTTGCCCAGAACAAGGAAAATGTCCTGCAGGCCGAGCAAAGCAAAGCCAACCAGTGGAGCATGTCCATTCTGTCCGTTGGTCTTTCTCTTTACCTTGGCTTCTTCGTTCCTGCCGGCATTGCACTGTACTGGATTGCCAGTAATCTGTTTGCCATTGCGCAGCTGTATTTGCTGAATATGGCAATCCCGCCTAAGAAATATGTGGACTATGCAGAGCTGGAAGCAAGCCGGAAAGAGCTGGCACAGCTGAATGCAATGGTAGAAAAGAAAAAGCCCTTCCAGAAGGATGTAAACGCCAAACGGGAACGGGCTGACTACAAGCGTTTCTTCTCCATTCGCAACAAGCACCTGGTATTTTACTCCGAGCGCAGCGGTTTCTACCGTTATTATAAAGAAATTATTGAGTTTATTTTGTCTAAGACCACCGTGGCTATCCATTACATCACCAATGATCCTGATGACATTGTTTTTGAGCTCGCTAAGGAACAGCCCCGGCTGAAACCCTACTACATCGGTGTAAAGAAGTGCATCACTTTGATGATGCGTATGGAGGCAGATGTGGTGGTCATGACCACCCCGGATCTGGATAATTTCTACCTGAAGCGTTCCTTAATGCAGAAGGATATCAACTACATCTATGTTCCCCATGACCCCGCCAGTATGCACATGGGCTTCCGGGAGCATTGCATGGACCACTTTGATACTATCTTCTGCACCGGTCCGCATCTGGCTCAGGAAATCCGCGCCACGGAAAAGGTCTACGGCACCAAAGAAAAGGAACTGGTGGAGTTCGGTTATCCTTTGATTGAAAATCTCATCGCTTCCTGCGAACAGCTGGAGCCCAATACATCTTCCAGAAAAACCGTTCTCATTGCTCCCTCCTGGCAGGAAGATAACCTGCTGGACAGCTGTGTGGATGACCTGATCAACAGCATTTACGGCGACGATTACAAGATCATCGTTCGTCCCCATCCGGAGTATGTGAAGCGCTACAGCGGTAAATTGCAGATGCTGGTGGATCGTTATCAGGATAAGGTTGGCGAAGGTCTGGAATTTGAATTGGATTTCAGCACCAGCAAATCCGTCTACAGCTCCGATATTCTGATCACCGACTGGTCCGGTGTTGGCATTGAATTTGGCTTTGCCACACTGAAGCCCGTAATTTTCATCAATACCAAAATCAAACTGCAGAATGAAAATTACAAAAATATCGGTCTGGAGCCTCAGGAGATTGCCCTGCGAAATGTTCTGGGCGTAGCCTTGGAAAAGGGCGAAATCCAGGAAAAATTTGCCGATACTGTCAAATCCCTCATGGGTAACGAAGACTTTAAAGAAAAAATCAAAGCCAAGCGGGAGGAATATTTCTATAATCTTGGTTCCGGCGGTGTGCATGGTGCCAAGTATATTATCCGCTATTTGCTTGATAAGAAAAAAGAAAAGGAGAATACCAAATGATCAATCCCACTTTCTTGTATGTTGACCCCTCTGTTGTTACTTACGGCATTCAGGCCATTGCCGGTGTTGCCATTGCGGTTGGTGCAGTGGTTGCCATTGCCTGGAGAAAGGCCAAGAAAAAGGTCGCTAAGGCACTGAAGATCGAAGAAAACAGCAAAAAGGAAGAAGATGCCGAAATCACACTGGTGGAAGAGGATATTATCTGATTCTATCTTTTCTGAGGAGGTAACGTACTTCTATGTATGCCATTTACGTAAAATTCACTTGCCTGCCGGACAAGCGGGCAGCATTTATCCAAAAGGTTAAGGATACCGGTGTTCTGGAGGCGATTCGCGCCGAGGACGGCTGCATCCGCTACGACTATTATCTGTCGGAGAAGGATCCCTGCGAGCTATTGCTCATTGAGCAGTGGGAAACCCAGGAAAAGCAGCAGATTCATATTGGCCAACCCCATATGGATACCCTTCGTTCCTTTAAGAACGACTACATCACCGATACAAAATTGGGTGAATTTGAACTGAAATAAAAAGCAGGGCGGAAATTCCGCCCTGCTTTTTTATGCATATATGATCTTTATTGCAAACGTAACAAAACTGTGATAAAATAAGTGTATCCCAAAATTTAGAAAGGATGATCTCGATGAAAAAGTTTTTGTGTATTTTGATGGTAGCTGTTATGCTCCTCGGCCTAGTGGCTTGTACCACAGATGAGGACATTCGTGGCAGTGTTTCCACTGACCCCACCAGCGAAGAATCCTTCTCCTTGGGCAAAACCAAAAATAACTGCTACGAAAACACTTTCCTGGGCATCAGCTGTACCCTTCCCTCCGAGTGGATTTTCTACACCGATGAGGAAATTTTGGAACTTAACAATATTGTGTCAGACATGGTTGACGAAGATGTGGCTAAGGCCCTTGAGGCAGCAAACATCATTTACGATATGTACGCTACCAACCCCAACGATTACAGCTCCGTTAACGTCAATCTGGAAAAGCACACCGCCACACAGGTGGCAGCCATGAATCTGAAGACCGTTATTGAAGCACAGTTTTCTGTCATTAAGAGTTCTTATGAAAACATGGGCTACACCGACGTCAATGTCCAGTACCAAAAGATCACTGTGGACGGCAAGGAATTAGACGGTGCTGTCATCACGGCAAAAATTTCCGGTTTGCAGTTTAATGCTACCCTTTTCTGCTTCAAAAAGGGTCGCTATCTTTCCAATGTCACCATTGCTGCCTTTGGCGCTGACAAGGTGGATGCAATTTTGGATTGCTTCACTTTCGATAAATAATACTTATAAAAAACCGGCACACCTTGTGAAAGGTGTGCCGGAACTTTTTTATTCACCGTAACCCATGGGGTTGTTTTTCTGCCATCTCCAGGCATCCCGGCACATATCATCCAGGTTCTTGCCTGCCTTCCAGCCCAGCTTTTCTGCGCTCTTGGCGGGGTCTGCATAGCAGGTGGCCAAGTCGCCGGGGCGGCGGTCTGTGATCACATAAGGTACTGCAACCTCATTGACCTTCTCGAAGCTCTTGACCATATCCAGCACAGAGTAGCCGGTGCCGGTACCCAGATTGAATACCTCACAGCCAGCGTTGGCAATGACGAATTTCACAGCTGCCACATGGCCCTTGGCCAGGTCCACCACGTGAATGTAGTCGCGGACACCGGTGCCGTCATGGGTATCGTAGTCGTTGCCGAAAACACTCAGCTTTTCCCGACGGCCAACAGCCACCTGGGTGATGTAGGGCATCAGGTTATTGGGAATGCCACGGGGATCTTCACCGATACGGCCGCTGATGTGCGCGCCGATGGGATTAAAGTACCGCAGCAGCACAATGCCCCACTCCTTGTCAGCATTGGCCATGCCGGACAGAATCTGCTCGGTCATATACTTAGTCCAGCCGTAAGGATTGGTGCAGTTGCCGGTAACGGAGGTTTCCTTCAGGGGCATTTCATTGCCTGCAGTATACACTGTTGCAGAGGAGGAAAAGATAATATTCTTCATGCCCACATCCTTCATCACCTTGGTCAGCACCAAAGTAGAATTCAGGTTGTTGTCGTAGTACTCCCAGGGCATAGCCACGGATTCGCCCACAGCCTTCAGACCGGCAAAGTGAATCACACAGCCGATCTCATTTTCTGCGAAGATCTTGCGCAGCAGCGCCTCATCACGGACATCGCCCTCATAGAATTTCAGGGTCTTTCCGGTGATTTCCTGCACACGCTTCAAACTTTCGGGATTGGAATTACACAGATTGTCGATGACCACTACACCGTAACCGCTTTCCAGCAGTTCCACGCAGGTATGGGAGCCGATATAGCCAGCACCGCCTGTAACCAGAACGTTCATAATGCTACCTCACTTTAAAGTTTTTCTTTATTTTAATGCATCACGCAGAAAAAAGCAAGCCTACTAATGTACACGTTTCCGTTTTATGCTTGCTATTTTCAGCAAAGAAAGGTATAATGTTATGAGGAGTAATGTACACTCCCGTCTTGCATTATGCTTTTATCCGCCCCAAGAAGGAGGGTTTTCTATGGATACGATTTATATCACCGGCCACCGCAACCCGGATACTGACTCCATTGTTGCCGCCATGGCTTATGCCGCTCTGCGCAACGCTCTGGGCGACCGGGAATATGTTGCTGCCTGCCTGGGTCACGTTTCTGACGAAACACAAATCGTGTTGGATCGTTTTGGTTTTCAGGCGCCCCAGCGCATCACCAGCATGCACACCCAGGTTAAGGACCTGGAGTTCGATATGCCCACTGTTTTTTCCACCGCCGTTACCATGGGTCGTGCATGGGAGGAACTGAGTCGGCAAAGCAGTCTTAATGCCATTCCCATCGCCAATGAAGACGGCACGCTTTACGGCATGCTATCCCGTACCGACGTAGCTGACTACAATATGAATCTGGTTTCCGGCGGTCGGCTCAACGCAGTTCCGCTGTTCAATGTGCTGTCCGTTTTGGAAGGAAAGGTCATCAACGAAGCCGGTGAAAAAATTGACGAGATCACCGGTAATGTGACCATTGCTCTGCCCCAAAGCCGGGAAAATCTCATGTTCAACGATCCGGAAACCGTAGTTTTGTGCGGTGACCAGCCGGATATGATCCGTCGGGCGTTGGAAATGAACGTAAACTGTCTGGTGCTGTGTCAGGCAGAACTTAGCGAGGAGCTGCGTAAATTACCTACCAAGACCTGCATCATTTCCACACCTTTCGATGCTTATCAGGCAGTGCATCTGATTTTTCAATCCACCCCCATTGGCCGCATCTGCAGCGGTCAGACGCTTTACTGTTTCCATCTGGAAGATCGGGTGGACGATGTGCGGGAGATCATGCTCAAGCACCGTTTCTCCAGCTATCCCATTCTGGATGAAAACGAAAAGGTCGTGGGCGTGCTCAGCCGCTACCACTTGCTCCGTCCCCGTCGTAAGCGGGTGGTGCTGGTGGACCACAATGAGGCTGCTCAGTCCGTTCCCGGTTTGGAAGAAGCGGAGATTCTGGAGATCATCGACCATCACCGTCTTGCGGATATTCAGACTGCCAATCCTATTTATGTGCGTAACGAACCCGTGGGTTCTACGAATACCATCATCGCCAGCATGTTCCAGGATCATGGCTTGATGCCTTCTGCCAATATGGCCGGCATGATGGCTGCTGCCATCATTTCCGATACGGTCATGTTCAAGTCGCCCACCTGCACGGATAAAGACCGCCGCACAGCGGAGCGTATGGCTCGTATCGCCAATATATCGCTGGATGAGCTGGGTCGGGAAATCTTCTCCGCATCTCTGGATTCCAAGACTGTGCATGATTTGCTCACCTCGGACTACAAGGAATTCCACATTGCCGGTCATGATCTGGCAGTTTCTCAGATCACCTGCGTGGATAGTCCCAAGATGCTGGAACGCAAGGAAGAATTCCTGAAGGAAATGCGTGCTTTAGCAGCTGAAAAGGGCTTCTCTATGATCATTCTGATGCTGACCGACGTTCTGTTGGAAGGTACGCAGATCATCTATCTGGGTGATAACGAGATCATTCAGCAGGCATTTAACCTGACACCCAAGGATAACACACTGTTTCTACCCCATGTTATGAGCCGGAAAAAGCAGGTCATTCCCATGCTGTCCGCTCTGTGGGGTTAATGGCAAAGGAGTAAATTATGGGCTTTGAGACCCTGCTGGGCAACGACCGGCTGAAACAAAACTTAACAAGCAGTCTTGCCAAGGGTCGCATCTCCCATTTTTACCTGATTTCCGGCCCCCAAGGCTCCGGCAAGCGCACTTTGGCAAAGCTTCTCTGTGCGGCAATCTTGTGTAAGGATTCCCACGCCCCCTGCGGTATCTGCAATATCTGCCGGAAGGTGAAGGAAAACAATCACCCTGATGTCATCACTGTAGATGACCCGGAGCATAAGACAGTAGCTGTTAAATTGGTGCGTGAAGCGCGGGAGGATATGTATATCCTTCCCAACGAAAGCGACCATAAAATTTATATTTTCCCTCAGGAATTGGGTGTGGAAGGTCAAAATGCGTTGCTGAAAATTCTGGAAGAACCGCCCCAGTATGGCGTTTTCATTTTGCTGAGCAACAATCCGGAACAGCTGTTGCCCACTGTGCGTTCCCGCTGTACGGAATTGACGCTGACCAGTTTGCCGGAATCCGTCCTGATTCAGGCATTGGCCAAGGATTTTCCAGAGGCATCTGCGGATGCTTTGACCGCTGCCGCAGCACGCAGTGGCGGGTACTTAGGTCAGGCGCGGCAATTACTGGAACAGGGCACGGATTTGCCTGCCCAGACAGAGCAATTTCTGACCGCCTTTGCGGAAAAGAACTCACTGGAATTGACGAGACTTTTGGCATCTATGGAGAAAAACAAGCGGGATCAACTGATCCCTCTGTTGGAAAGCTGGGCAGCTTTCCTGGAGGAGGCTTTGGCCTGCCGCAGCGGCATGCGTGCCCTGCATCCGCTGACCAAGGCTCTGGCATCCCAGCGCACTTCTCAAGAGCTGATGCAAGCCATCGGCCAACTGCAAAAATGCATTGCCTATGCTCAAAGCAATGTTTCCCCCGCCGCTATCTGCGGCTATTTGGCCTGGCAATTACGATGAAATCTGCGGCATTTGCCGTTTCAATAAGGAGTAACCAATGGAAAACAACAAAAATACTGCCGTAGAGGTTGTGGACATTCAGTTCCGCCCCGGGCAGAAGATTTATTATTTTTCCCCAAACGGCTTGACCTTCAAGGCCGGTGATCACGTGATCATCGATACCGCACGGGGTTCTGAATTCGGCATCGTTGTTGCCGGTAATCACAAGATCCCCGGCAAGGATGTGGTATCTCCCCTGCGCAATGTTCTGCGAAAGACCACCGCACAAGATGAACGCATGGTGGCAGAAAATCTGGCTACGGAAAAACGTGCCTACGAGGTGTGTCTGGAGAAAATTGCCGAATACGGTCTGGATATGCAGCTGGTCAGCGCAGAATGCTCCTTCGATGGCAGCAAGATTCTGTTCTTCTTCACCGCCGACGAGCGTGTGGACTTCCGGGAGCTGGTAAAAAATCTGGCATCCACCTTCCATACCCGCATTGAGCTGCGTCAGATCGGCGTCCGTGACAAAGCCAAAATGGTTGGCGGCTTTGGCATTTGCGGTCGTCCCTTCTGCTGTACCACCTTCCTGGACGATTTCCAGCCGGTGTCCATCAAAATGGCCAAGACCCAGAACCTGAGTCTGAATCCCACCAAAATTTCCGGCACTTGCGGCCGTCTGATGTGCTGTCTGAAATATGAGCAGGATGCTTACGAAGATCTGCTGCGCTCCGCACCGAAGATGGATTCCTTTGTGGATACCCCCGAGGGTCGTGGTACCATCATTGAGGTGGATCTGCTGCGCCAGCGGGTAAAGGTTCGTCTGGAAAAAGAGCCGGATTCTATCGTCAATTATCCCAACGCTGAAATCGCAGTTCTGCGCAGCGGCAAGGCCAAAAAGACCGATCCCCCCATTCCGGAGGATCTGGCCCCTATTTCCGGCAACGGCAAGTGCAAATCCCGTGAGGAAAGTGAAAAGCGCACCTTCCTGGATCCCATCAAATTCTTTGAGGAGACCGAGGAACTGCACGCCCCTGCGGAAGAGCCCGCAGCCAAGGAAAATGAAGGCGAGGACAAGGCAAAGCGCAACCGCCGCAATCGCCATCACAACAAAAACCGCAGCGAGCAGAAGGAGAATGCTCCTCAAGCTGCAGTACCGAAGGCGGAAACACCGAAGGGCGATGAGCCCAAGGCAGATACCCCCGCTCCTCAGGGTCAGCAGAAAAAGAACAACCATCGCCGCAACCGGCATCGTCATCACAAGCCTAAGCAGAATCATGCACAATAAAAATGATCGCCCCACAATCGTGGGGCGATCTTCTTGTTTTACAACGAAAAACTATCGGGCAGCAGATCTGCCAGGGTTCTTTCTTCATACCCATCGGGGGTGATCATATAGATCTTAAAATCCTGCTGGCAAAATTCCCGCATCACCTGCCGGCATACGCCGCAGGGCGGAAACAGACCGGTAATCACACCATCCTTGCCGCCGCAAACCGCAATAGCGGAGAAATCCCGCTTGCCATCATAGATGGCCTTGAAAAAGGCGGTGCGCTCTGCGCAGTTGGTGGGGCTGTAGGATGCATTTTCAATATTGCAGCCCTGATAGACGCTGCCGTCTGCGCACAGCAATGCTGCACCTACCTTATAACCGGAATAGGGCGCATAGGCGTGGGTCATAGCCTCTTTTGCCAGTTCCACCAAGCGTTCAGGTGTCATACAATCTCCTCCATAAAGCTCTTGCCCGGAGTATCCAGCTTGATATCCAACATTTGCGCAACGGTAGCGGCAATGTCTGCAAAACTGTCACGGGTGCCGAGATTTACATTCTTTACCTTCTTGCCCATGACCAGCAGCGGCACATACTCACGGGTATGGTCGGTGGTGGCGGTGTAGCCGGGATCACAGCCATGGTCAGCGGTGATCACCACCACATCTTCCTCACCCAATTTTTCCAGAAGCTTGGGCAGAAATGCGTCAAATTCGTTCAGTGCCTCGGCATAGCCGTCGATATTCCGACGGTGACCGTACACCATGTCGAAATCCACCAGATTCACAAAGCACAGACCTTCAAAATCCTTGTCGGCATAGTTCAGCGTATGCTCCATGCCATTGGTGTTGGACTGGTTGTACACATGCTCGGTAGTACCACGGCCGGCAAAAATATCATAGATCTTGCCTACGCCAATGGATGCCTTGCCTTCCTTCTTCAGTACATCCAGCAAAGTGTCCTTGGAGGGTTCCAGAGAGAAATCGTGACGGTTGGCAGTACGCTTGAAATTACCGGGCGTTCCTACAAAGGGACGGGCGATGACACGGCCAACACCGTGCTTGCCCTGCAGAATTTTCCGGGCAATACGGCAATATTCGTACAGCTTTTCCGGAGGAACGATGTCCTCATGGGCGGCAATCTGGAATACAGAGTCCGCAGAGGTGTAGACGATCAGGTCGCCGGTTTTCATATGCTCCTCGCCAAACTTTTCAATGACCTCCGTTCCGGACCAAGGTGCATTTGCCAGCACACCACAGCCGGTCTCGGCCATGAAGGGCTCCAGAACTTCTGCGGGGAAACCATCGGGATAGGTGGGCAGGGGGTATTCGGAAACGATACCGCCGATTTCCCAGTGGCCGATAGTGGTATCCTTACCCATGGAGCTTTCCCGCAAACGGGCATACGCACCGGTGGGTACAGCTACCTTGGGCAGGCAGGTCACGCCGTCGATGTTGCCAAGGCCGGCGGCGATCATGTTGGGAATATTCAGTTTTGCGGAGGTAGCGCAGGATGCCAGCGTATTGACACCTACGTCACCGAAGGATTCACTGTCCGGCATAGCACCGATACCAAGGGAATCCAAAACAATTAAAAAGACTCTTTTCATAGGGGCACCTCAAACAGGGGTTTGACAAACGTCAATTCTTACTTGTTCTCCATAGCCACGGCAGTGTCCAGAGCAACCTTCATCATGGTGGTAAAGGCATTCTGACGCTCGTCAGAGGATGTGACCTCGCCGGTGATGATGTGGTCGGAAATGGTGCAGATGCACAGCGCGCGCTTGCCGTAACGGGCAGCGTTCATATACAGTGCGGCGGCTTCCATTTCCAGAGCCATAACGCCCATCTTCTTCTGGTTATACAAGGTATCCAAGCCATAGGGAACTTCAGCATGGTCGCCGTAGAATACATCAGAGGAATTGACGTTACCCACATGATAGGTTGCACCATTTTCCTTGGCAGCCTCCACAGCAGCGCTCAGCAATTCAAAGTCCGCAATGGGTGCAAACGTGCCGGGGAAATGGAACTGATGGGCAAAATTGGAGTCGGTGCATGCGCCCTGGGCAATAACCAGGTCATACAGCTTGATTTTCTCCTGAATAGATCCGGCAGAGCCAACACGAATGATGTTCTCCACGCCGTAACCGTTATACAGCTCATGGGAGTAGATGCCGATGGCGGGCATACCCATACCGGAAGCCATAACGGAAACCTTCACGCCCTTGTAAGTGCCGGTGTAGCCGTGAACGCCGCGGACATTGTTCACCAGAACGGGGTTCTCCAGGAAATTCTCAGCGATAAATTTGCTGCGCAGGGGGTCGCCGGGCATCAAAACGGTTTTGCCGAAATCGCCGGGAGCGGCAGCAATATGGGGAGTAGGTGTAGTCAGCATACTTGTATTCTCCTTTGTTTTAGTATGTACCGTCGTTAGCCAGACCCTTTGCGATCTTGACGATACGGCTGGTGCCCAGGCGGGAAGCGCCCAGCTCGATGAACTTTTCTGCATCCTCGATGCTGGAAATGCCGCCTGCGGCCTTGATCTTCACATGGGGTGCAACATATTTTGCAAACAGAGCCACATCTTCAAAGGTGGCGCCGGCCTTGCTGAAGCCGGTAGAGGTCTTGATATAGTCTGCGCCGGAATCAGATACGCACTTACACAGAGCGATCTTTTCCTCGTCGGTCAGCAGGCAGGTTTCGATGATGACCTTCAGCAGCTTGCCATCGCAAGCTTCCTTAATGGCAGCGATCTCGTCGGTGATCTCAGCCCACTTACCTTCCTTAGCCCAGCCGATGTTGATAACCATATCCACCTCGTCAGCGCCATTTGCTACAGCATCAGAAGCCATGAAGCACTTGCTTGCAGTGGTGGCATAACCGTTGGGGAAACCGATAACGGTGCAGATTGCCAGTTTTTCGCCCACATATTCCTTAGCTTGCTTGACGAAGGATGCGGGAATACAAACAGATGCAGTAGCGTACTTCATGCCGTCATCACAGATTGCCTTGATTTCCTCCCATGTGGAGGTCTGTGCCAGCAAGGTATGGTCACATTTTGCCAAAATTTCTTTGATATCCATGGTAAATCTCTCCTTTAAGATTCTTCGTTTGTATCGTTGGTAAAAATGTAATAGTTTCCGTAGTGATATTCCATGTTGTAGGTGCTGTAATTTAAGGTTTCCGGATCTTCATCTAAGCCTATATAATCCCAGGTCCGAATGGTTGCACCGGAAATTTCCCCATCCTCCCGATAAATGTATTTCCAATAGACTACACTGCGATGTGCAGTACCTGCATACCAATAGTCAGGTTCAGCCTTTACCGCAGCATAGGGTTTTTCTGCATTTCCTTCATAATAGAAACGAATTATGGTTCTGACATAGTCACCATCGACCAGTTTCTCTTCAATTAACCGTCCCTGGTCATCGTAAAGGTAGATTACCTCGCTTGTAGAACTGGAATATGTCCACAGATGACCCGTTGCTTTCACCACCTTGCCATTTTCATAGGTGTATGCGGCATGGTATTCTTCGCCGGAGTCCTGTACATATCGCTCGGTTGCAACAGTGCCATCCGGGTTATAGGTATAGGTGCGCACTGCAAACAGATAGCTTTGATTATTCTCCATTGCTCCGACATAGCGGATCTCCGTCAAATTTCCGTTTGCATCAAACACACATTCTCTCTTCGTATCCGTACGGTCAGGAAGCCTCGCCTGATATGCACGAACATTCAAATCACCGTAATTTTCTATCATTGTTCCATCCGGCTCATACAAAAATGTGTGCCAATCGCCATCGTGGATATTGCCAAGGGCATCTTCGTACCAAATTTTCCGTTGCAGCGGGACATCTTCCAGAACGGTGAATTTCGCCAACCATTCTTCCCGGGTGATGGAAAACGCATCTGGGGGATAGTTATTTTTTACATAATCCGAATCGATCCATGGGTCCACCATGGATGCGCCCAGCAGATGGGTATACACCTGCTCGTACAGTTTACTGCCGCTGATATACTGAGGATTATTGGTGTTTTCTTCCCAATAGCCGCCCTGGAGCAGAACGTCAATATGCCATACATACTTGTTCAGCGCAGAGATTACAGATGTGCTGGGTTTCTTTTCTTTCGACGTGGTAGAGCTGGTCTTTTTAGGGCCGCGGTCATCATCGTCATCTTCTTCGCAGGCTGTAAAGGTGAATACCATGCACAGTGCCAACAAAATTGCAATCAGTTTTTTCATGCTTGCATTCCTCATGTGTTCTGCCCGTGGAGCTTGATCTTCTTGTGCTCCCGGATGCCGTGAACATAGCATCTGTGGCACATGGCGATGTAGCTGTCGTTACCGCCCAGCACCACCTGCGCACCTTGGGTAACGATAAAACCTTCACTGTCGATACGGGCATTGATAATGGCCTTTGCACCGCAATCGCACATGGTCTTGATCTCCTCAATCACATCTGCCAATTCCATCAGACGCATGGAACCGGGGAACAGCTTGGTCTGAAAGTCCGTACGCAGGCCGAAGCAAAGCACGGGAACCGCATATTCATTGACGATGGAACGAAGCTGATCCACCTGATCAGGGGTCATAAACTGGCACTCGTCCACAATGACCACATTGCACTTGCCCTTTTGGGTTTGGGTGAAGCGGTCAAAAATGTCCATATCCGGCGTCATGACCTCCACATTGGCCTGCAGACCGATGCGGCTGCGCAGAACATCTGCACCATCACGGGTGTCTGCGCTGGGCTTGATAAGCCAGACGGACATATCATTTTCTTCGTAATTATACTTGGTAATCAGTGCCTGAGCAGTCTTGCTGGAACCCATTGCACCGTATTTAAAATAAAGCTTTGCCATCTTTCTCTCTCCTTCCCTGCCAGGCACTGTATTATACCAAAAAAGTGCCCTCATTGCAAGGTGTTTTTATAGCATGTTGTCCAAAATTACACTTTGGGCAATCCCTTCTGCGCCAGTTCAATATAATGCGCTGCGCTGTGCTGATTGTCTGCAATCTGCTCTGCTGTTGCCGCTTTGACCACCTTTGCAGGACTTCCCAAAAGCACAGAACCATCCGGTGCATCGATCTTTCCCGTAACCAGTGCGCCTGCACCGATGATACAGTTATTTCCGATTACTGCGCCATTTAAAATAATTGCGCCCATGCCTACCAAGGTGTTGTCACCAATCGTACAACCATGCACAATCGCACCGTGTCCCACTGTGCAATTTTTACCCAAAGTGGTCTTTTCGTGGAGAATGCAACGATCCTGAATGTTTGTGCCATCTCCCACTGAAATCGTGCCGCTGTCGCCACGCAGAACTGCACCATACCAGATATTAACCTGATCGCCCAGCACCACATCTCCGGTCACCACAGCATCCGGGGCAATATAGACTGCTTTTGCCATATTCTTCTCCTTGTGTTTTTTCTTTTATTATAGTAGAAAAAACCTATGCTTGCAAGTATTTTATCCCATCGCGGCAGTGACCAAAATACCCAAATTATCCCGATAAATTTCGTCAAATTGTGCGATTGGCAGAGGATTTTCCCCCTCGCCCACCTCAATGGTATACCCCGGTCGGCGGAAATACTTGATAAACCAATCCTTGTACCCGGCAAATGCCGACAAAAAAGGCGTTTCCTCCAGAGAATAGCCACTTACCTGCGCAAAACGCTCTCCCAAAGCCCGGGCGCCGGGTATATCGTAATCCTGAAACTGCCAATAGATTACCTTGCCTTGGGTGTGATATGCCAACACCAACGCAGGATCAACGGCTTCGGTGTAGCCGGCCAAGGCCCGGGTTTCAAACTGATCTAAGGGCGCACGGCCTACGAAATCCCGGGGTGCAGGACGCGTAAAACCTTGGGCATATTTATTTTCCCGAGCCTGCAACCAACCTGCCGGGTAATTGAGATTTAAGTCCACGCCCAAAAGGTTTGCTTTCCAGCCGTCGGGGAACGGAATAGCCGGAAATCCCGATGCGATAGACTGCGCCAACACATATTGGGGATCTCCCTGGGCAATCTCTCCGGTGACCAAGGCAACTCCGTCCGGGTTAACCATGGGCACTGTGTAAATGGTGGCAGTATTGCGAAGCTCTGCAGCATTCACACCTCCGATTTGTCCGTTCGACTCGATGGCCTGAGCAAAATCCTCCACAAATTTCAAAATCACCGGTGTGGTGATCCACTCATTGGCATGGTGGGATGCGGAATACAGTACTTTCCGTGGACCATTACCGATGACCAGCGTGCGAATAGGTCTGCCAAAGGCGGTACGTCCCAACAGCTCGCTGCGGCAGAACCGATAACGGGCAGTAATATTTTCAATAGTCCGCACGCACAGCGACGGTGTCATCGGTACAGTTGTGTTTACAATCGGCATACGATCACCTCAAGGATATATATGCACTGCCCTACCGCTTGTTTCCGGAAGAAGTTTGTGGTATACTTTTTATATGACATTGAAAAAGGAGTCCGTTATGCCTATTCAACTGACAACTGTGCAGGGAGAAAAGCTCCTGCAAACAAATGAAACTCCATGGACTATCTATCCCCGTCCCCAGATGCGTCGTGATAGTTATGTAAACCTTAACGGCACATGGGAACTTTCTGTCGAAGATGAAATTTACGAAATTCGTGTGCCTTTCTGCCCGGAAAGTCTGCTTTCCGGGGTGCAAAAGCATTTTTCCGAAGGCGCACGCTTAAAATATCGTCGAAAATTTACCTTGCCAGAGGGATTTAACCGGGGTCGGGTGCTTTTGCACATCGGTGCGGCCGATCAAAAAGCAGAGATTTATGTAAACCAAACCCATTTAGCCACCCACATTGGCGGCTATGACAGTTTCACCGTGGACATCACCTCCGCCTTGCAGGCTGAAAACGAATTGGTGATCCTTTGCACTGACGATCTGCGGGATCAAAGCCAGCCCTACGGCAAGCAGGTGCTTCCTAAAAAACGTGGTGGCATGTGGTACACCCCGGTGTCCGGCATTTGGCAAAGCGTTTGGTTAGAAAGCGTACCAAAGGAATATATCCAAAAAATCCGCATTGACAACCGCGGATATTCTGTGGACATTTCCATTTCCCCCGTTTTGGACGGAAATGTCATCGTTCCCGGTTTGGGCGAATACCCCCTGATTGACGGAAAGGTTACGATCACCCCGGAAAAACCCCAGCTTTGGAGTCCGGAAAATCCTTATCTGTACGATTTTTCCGTTGAAACTGCACAGGATAAAATAGACTCTTATTTTGCCATTCGTTCTCTGGAAATCAAGGATAACCGGCTATGTCTGAACGGCAAACCCTATTTCTTCCACGGTCTGCTGGATCAGGGCTACTGGCCTGATGGCCTGCTGACGCCCGCCACACCGGAATGCTACGATGAGGACATTCTGGCAATGAAGAAGCTGGGCTTCAACATGCTGCGCAAGCACATTAAGGTGGAGCCGGAGGAATTTTACTATCAGTGTGACCGGCTGGGTATGGTTGTTTTTCAAGACATGGTGAACAACGGCGATTATTCCTTCTTCCGGGATACTGCTCTGCCCACCATCGGTCTGCAAAAATTGTCGGATAAGCGTCTGCATCGGGACAAAAAGACCCGGCAGGAATTTCTGCGGCAGATGGAACTGACCGTGCGTCAGCTGCAAAACCATCCCAGCATCTGCTACTGGACCATTTTCAACGAAGGCTGGGGGCAGTTTGACAGCGACAATGTTTACGAAATGTTCCGTAAGCTGGATGACACGCGCTTTATTGACAGCACCTCCGGCTGGTTCCGGCAGAGAAAGACCGATGTGGACAGCCGTCATGTATATTTCAAGCCTATCAAGCTTACTGCAACAGAAAAACCGCTGGTACTGTCGGAGTTTGGTGGCTATTCCTACAAGCCGGAAGGCCATGTGTTCAACACGGAAAGCACCTACGGCTACGGAAAATACAAAACAGCAGAGGATTTCTCCGCTGCCGTTACCGAGCTGTATGAACAGCAGGTAATTCCCGCCAAGGAAAACGGTCTGTGTGCCGCTGTTTATACGCAAGTTTCCGATATTGAGGACGAAACCAACGGTATTCTCACCTATGACCGCAAGGTGTGCAAGCTGACACCGGATAGGATGCTGCCCATTGCAGAAAAACTGTGTAAATGAAGAAAGAGGTAATTTTATGAAAAATAAAAAGCACCTTCAAACTGTTGCAATCTCTATGATCATTACCTTGGTTGTGGTTTTCGCTGTACTATTTGGAATCAAGTTGTATAAAAAGCACCTTGTACAATCCAGTTACGGCGATACACCCAATTCTGCCAATCAATACGCCAAGAATGTTACTATGATCCAGTTAATCGCCAATCCCGAAAAGTATGACGGTGAGCTGGTCAGAGTGATTGGTGTCGGCAATCTGGAATTTGAGGGGGATTGCATTGCGCTCAGTAAAGAAGATCTAAAATACGGTGTTGGAAATTCCATTTGGATCGAACTTGGTAAAAAAGCAATTTCTTATGAAGAAGCCAAACAGTATAACGGAGAATACGTCATTGTTGAAGGCATTTTTGACAAGGATTACTGCGGTCATATGGGTTTGTTCCGTGGCTCTATCAAAAACATAAACCGTTACGAGCTTTGGAATGTACCGTACGACCCACTTGATATGTATTCCATTACCCAGACCGACACTTTTACATACGCCTATAAGGTCGTGGATAAAAACGGTACTGTTTTGTTTTCAGGAGAGACGAATACCAAGCTACCGAAAGTTACGCAGGTTAACACCCACACCTTGGAAGTGACTGTACAAACCGGAACCGGACTTGCAACAAATTGGGCGGTATACTGTGATGTAGAAAACAGTAAGCTGTCTGAAACCTTCCAATATGTTTTGATGGCCCAGGGCGATTATGTTATTTATGCAAAATCAAACAATGGTGAACCAAGCGTCGTCGTTCAAAATATCTTCGATAAGTCCGAATATTACAAAGAGTATGTACTAACGAACTGTTCTCCCGTTGCAGGAGATCCTGTGCTCTCTGCAAAACCTGATGGAGAGGGACGCGCAGTCGTCACCTATCTCACTGGCGAAGATTACAAAGAAACAGAATTGATAATATGTTTTCCATAATAAAATCCCTGCACGAAAGTGCAGGGATTTCTTTTACTTTGCATTAATTCGGTTCTTAATTTGCTCCAAAGCCGTTTTCATAGCATTGTAAGTTTTCTCGGAAACCCGATCCAAATACCGGTTTTCATAGCCGGCAATTGCTTCTTGCATCCGCAAGATGCGCATAGAGCCGTCTTCATCTTTTTCCAGATAAACAGGCACATAATCAAAGCCGGTGACCTTGGTTTCTCCCGTTTCGCCATCCTTGGTAATTTCCAGATCCAGAAGAACGGAATAATTTGCCTCCACAGTATCGTACAGATCACCCAAGGACCAGGCAACAAATGTTCCATTTTCTTTATCCAGCTCCATTTTTTGCACATTGTGGGGATGTGTGCCGATGATGGCATCCACGCCCTCGTCCTGCAGAAGCTGGCAGATCTTCTTTTGTGTCTTGCTGACCTGATTGCTTAGCTCGCTGCCCCAGTGAACCAGTGCGATCATCACATCCGGATTATGGGCGGCGGCATTGCGTACAATCTTTGTGATTCCATCGGTATCCACCTTCTGGAAGGTGTTTTGGTAATCCTCGTACAGCAGGTTTACACAGTTTTCAGTGGGCAGACCACCGCTGTCCACCATACCCTTGGTAAAAGCCATCATAGCGATCTTGATGCCCTTAACCTCCCAGATGATATAGCCGCCGGATTGCTCAAAATCCGCCTTGCCTGAATATGTTCCCAGGGGGGTCATGCCGGCACCTTGAATTCCCTGAATGGTAGAACTCAAGCCTCGCAGGCTATCGTAAAGTGCGTAGGAATTTGCCGTCTGTAAAACATCTACACCGGCATTTTTCAGCGCTTTCAGCAATTCCGGAGGTGCATATTTCGTGGCTGTACCGTAAGTGTTTCCACCAACAATTCCCTCGAAATTCAAAATCGTTACATCACCGGATGCCAGCACCGGCAGAACATCCTTAAACACCGGAGCAAAATCATAGCCGTTGGCGGTTTCTCCTGCCGCCACACTTTCGTCCGTGATGTTGATATTACCGCCTGCCACCAGATGAATCACCTTGTCCGGCAGGGGTGCAGGTTTTTCGGTATTATCCCCATTGTTCCATGGCTGCAGCACAATAACCGCAACTGCAATGGCACAAAACAGCAATCCACCCACAAGGAGCAGCGGCATTTTCATTGACAGTTTTCGACGGTATTGGGCGGGCACCGCCTTGCGGCTATGCCGTCTGACCTTTTTCTCTTGTTCTTCCATAGCCGCCTCCTTGTTTTAATAAGTAAGGCTATTATATACCATAAATTCTGTTTATACAAGGAGAAAAAACAGCATTTTCCCCGTATCTAATGGTATTATTTTGGAATGGTAATGGTCAGCACGATCTCGCTTTCCGTTTCCCGTCTTTCGGAAATAGCACTGATGCCGGAGGATTGAATCCTACGCAGGGATTGGTTCAAATTGTTGAGAAATGCACCCACATTTACACCCCGGTTTCTCTCCAGCTGACCGGTGCGCAGTTCTTCTATGTACTGTTCCGTCCGGGCAACACTCATGCCCAGCCGGGCAATCACCGCAATGGCTCGCATTTTTTCACCCTCATCATTCAGCTTTAGCAACGCCCTTGCATGACGCTCCGTCAATCCGCTTAGCCGTAAAGCTTCCAAAACTTGTGGGCTATGGCGCAGAATCCGCAATTTATTGGCGATGGCGCTTTGGCTTTTTCCCAAATGTCGGGCGGCCTGTTCCTGACTCATATTGCAAAGATCCATCAACCGGGAAATTCCCGTGGCCTCCTCCACAAAATCCAGATCCTGCCTCTGAAGATTCTCCACCATGGCAGCTAATGTGGATTCCTGCTCGTCCATACTCATGACAATGCAGGGAATCTCCGTCAGTCCGGCCATCTGTGCTGCCCGCAGCCGCCGTTCGCCGGCAATAAGTTCATACCCCGTGCCGCTTCGGCGTACAGACAGCGGCTGTAAAATCCCGTGCTGGCGAATGGAATCCGCCAATTCAGTCAAGGCTTCCTCCTTGAAAATCTGCCTCGGTTGGGCAGGATTGGGTCGAATTGCCCGGGCAGGAAGGAACACCACCCTTCCGGTTTCCATATAGGTCTTGAGTTTTACGCATTGCATGGCTGTTCCTCCTTTGTAAATTGTAGTCCCATTGTACGGCCCGGAAAATGGGAAACTCCACGAAAGGGGGCGCTGTTTTGAAAAATTTTTACGATGCCGTTGCAAGGAAGAATTTGCTGTGGTACAATATAGAAAAATCCATAAGGAGGCAGAAATATGAACTGTCTGTTTTGCAAAATCATCGCAGGAGAGATTCCATCCACCAAAGTTTATGAGGATGAAACTGTTTTGGCTTTCCGGGACATCAATCCCCAAGCGCCTACCCATATTCTGGTGATTCCCAAGGCGCACATTCCTTCCGTTGATGGCATCACTGCCGAAAACAGCGCTGTGGTTGCCCACATTTTTGAGGTGATTCCCACCATCGCCGCTGCTGAGAAATTGACAAACGGCTACCGTGTAGTCAGCAACTGCGGTCAGGATGCCGGTCAAACCGTGCATCATCTGCATTTCCACATTCTCGGCGGTCAGGAGCTGAGCCTACAAATGGCTTGACATTTTCTGCATTTCCGCTATAATAATCTCGAACCGCAAAACAAATCAATCTTCGGGGTGCCGGCAGCAGCCGGCTGAGATTGGACTTACGCGTCCTGACCCGTGAACCTGATACGGCTAATACCGTCGGAGGGAAAGATGCACATATGAGATACAAAGTATCGCATTGCACCTGGACGGGTTTGCAATGCGGTATTTTTTATTTCGGAGGTCATAATTATGACAAAAAAACACCGTTCCGTCCGTCTTTTGACAGAAGGAGCAATCCTCATCGCCATGGCAGAAATCCTGAGCTTTCTGCACCTTTACAAGCTGCCCTGGGGCGGCAGTATCGATTTTGCCATGCTGCCCATTTTGCTGTTTGGCTGTCGTTGGGGCTTTGGCCCGGCTATGCTGGTCAGCACCGTCCACGGCATTTTGCAAATGCTGTTTGAAGGCGGCATTGCCATCGGCTGGCAGAGCATCCTGGGTGATTATCTGATCGCCTATGCGGTTTTGGGCGTTGCCGGTCTGTTCAAGGGCAAGTTCATTCCCGGTACGATTGTTGCCTGCACCGCCCGTTTCGCTGTGCATTATGTGGTGGGTGCCACCATCTGGGCGCAGTATATGCCCCCGGAATTTTTCGGCATGACCATGACCACCCCCTGGTTCTACTCGGCATTGTATAACGGCGCTTACATGCTGCCGGATACGCTGATTTTGCTGGCGGTATATTTTCTGCTGTGCAAAACACCCCTGGTCACCTATTTCAAAGGCAATGATTTGAAATAATCCACAATCCCCTCCGGGCGAACCGGAGGGGATTTTTCTTCATCCCCGGGTGGGGGATACAAAATTTTAATGTTTTCAAGGTAAAACACGGATTGACAATTGCCATTTTAAAGAGTAGAATAATACTGATACACTATGCGCCCGGTGCGCTTATTGCGTATCGGCGAAAAAAATAATTAGGAGGAAACTAGATTGAAGGATTGGGCATCTTTAACCACCGTTGAGGAAATGGAAGAAGCCACCAACTCTCTGCTGGAAAACGGCAAGAAGGTTGGCGCAGACACCTGGCAGCAGCGTGTCAAGAACCAGACTCCCCACTGTGGCTTCGGCGAAGCAGGTACCTGCTGCCGAATCTGCTCCATGGGTCCCTGCCGCATCACTCCCAAGGCACCCCGGGGCATCTGCGGCTGCGATGTTCACGGCATCGTTGCTCGTAACTACCTGCGATTCACTGTTGGCGGTACTGCCGCACACTCTGACCACGGCCGTGAAATTATGCACACCCTGCACCAGACCAAGGAAGGCGGCAACTATCAGGTCAAGGATCCTGAGAAGCTGATCCGTATTGCAAAGGAATGGGGCGTTGAGACCGAGGGTAAGGACATTTACGCTCTGGCACACGAAATGGCTGAGATCGGCCTGCTGGAGTACGGCTTCCCCTTCGGCGAGCAGAAGTTTGCACAGCGTGCTCCCGAGCACACCAAGGAGCTGTGGAGAAAGGCAGAGATTATGCCCCGCGCTATTGACCGGGAAATCGCAACTGCCATGCACATGACCCACATGGGTTGTTCTTCCCTGCCTGAAGCTCTGATCCGTCAGGCTCTGCGCGCAGGCCTGTCCGACGGTTGGGGCGGTTCCATGATGGGTACCGAGTTCTCCGACGTTATGTTCGGCACTCCCAAGCCCATGGACACTGAGGCTAACATCGGTGTTATGGAGAAGGAAAACGTAAACATCGTTGTTCACGGCCACGATCCTTCTCTGTCTGAAATGATCGTTTACTACGCAAACGATCCTGAAATGATTGCTTACGCCAAGAGTGTTGGTGCTAAGGGCATCACCGTTTCCGGTGTCTGCTGTACATCCAACGAAGTTACCATGCGTCACGGTATCCCCATGGCAGGTAACTTCCTGAACCAGGAAAACGTTGTACTTACCGGTGCTTGTGAAGCCATCGTTGTGGACGTGCAGTGTATCTTCCCTGCACTGGGCCCCCTGTCTAAGTGCTTCCACACCAAGTTCATCACCACCTCTCCCATCGCCCGGATGCCCGACTCCGAGTTCATCCAGTTCCACGCTGAAACTGCAGGTGAGAACGCAAAGGCGATCGTGAAGATGGCTATTGACAACTTTGTCAACCGTACTCCCGAGCTGGTGAACATCCCCAACCAGAAGCAGAAGGCCCGTGTCGGTTACTCCGTTGAGGCTATCAAGAAGGTTCTGGATGGCGTTGCAAACTCCCAGGTCGACGAGTTCGGCACTACCAAGCCTTTGATCGAGTGTGTCTATTCCGGCGTTCTGCGCGGTGCTGTGGCAATGGTCGGCTGTAACAACCCCAAGGTTCGTCCCGACTCCGCACACATCGGCCTGATGAAGAAGCTGCTGGAGAACGATATTATTCTGATCGTTACCGGTTGTAGCGCTCAGGCTGCTGCTAAGGCCGGTCTGATGGATCCCGAAAAGGCTAAGGAATACTGCGGCGCAGGTCTGAAGAGAGTTTGCGAGCTGGCAGGCATTCCTCCCGTACTGCACATGGGCTCCTGTGTTGACATTTCCCGTATGATGGTTCTGGCATCTGACATTGCCAAGGACTGGGGCATCAACATTTCTCAGGTTCCCGTGGTGGGCTGTGCTCCCGAATGGATGTCCGAGAAGGCTGTTTCCATCGGTAACTATGTTGTGGCTACCGGTATTGAGACCTTCCTGGGCGTTGATCCCTACTCCAAGGGTTCTACCGAGGTCACCGAGCTGCTCCAGGGCGAAAACGGTGTCAACCAGTGGGTTGAGGCTAAGTTCGTCGTGGATACCGACATCGATGCTCTGGGCGACAAGATGATCGCTTGCATCGAAGCTAAGCGCGCTGCTCTGGGTATCTAATCACTTAATTTGAGGATTTTCCAATGAAAGTAGCAATTACCGGCAAGGGCGGTGTGGGTAAAACCACATTGTCCTCCACCCTGGCAAGACTTTATGCCGACGAGGGGCGCACTGTTCTGGCGGCAGATGTGGATCCGGACGCAAATCTGGGTCTGGCTCTGGGTCTGAGCCAAGAAGAAGTGGATGCCATCATTCCCATTTCCAAAATGCGTGATCTGGCAAAGGAACGCACCGGTGCCAGCGATGACAATAAGTTTTACAAGTTGAATCCTTATGTAGCGGACATTCCCGAGAAGTTCGCCAAGTCCATCAATGGTGTAAAGCTGTTGGTCATGGGTACTGTGGATCTGGGTGGCAGCGGCTGTGTCTGTCCCGAGCATGTGATGCTCAAGTCCATTCTCTCCGCAATGACCTATCGCAAAGACGATGTGGTCATTATGGATATGGAAGCAGGTCTTGAACATCTGGGTCGTGGAACAGCGGCAAACATGGACCAGTTTATCGTGGTCATTGAGCCGGGTTCCCGCAGTGTGCAGACTTACCGCAATGTCAAGCGGTTGGCAGCTGATCTGGGCGTCAAACGCGTTCGGGTAGTAGCCAACAAAATTCGGGATGAACAAGACGAGGAATTTATCCGCAGTCAAATTCCGGAAGAAGATCTGCTGGGCTTCATCCATTACAATCTGGAAATCATGGATGCAGACCGGAATGGAAAATCCCCTTACGATTTCAGCCCCGCGGCAATCGAAGAAATTCGGCGGATCAAGGAAATCCTTGATCGAGACTAAAAATATCAATATAGGAGGAAATATCGTGACACTTTTTGATAGAGTTTTTGGCGGTAACGATTACAACTACAACCGTACCGTTGCTGCTATCGACGAGGCCATCGCCAAGTTTGGCGAAGCTGAGCCCGTTGCATTCCCCGCAACCGCTTACAACCTGCCCTGTTACTACTCCATCACCGGCAAGAAAGTGAATAACCTGGGCGAGCTGAAGGCCGCTCTGGAAAATGACATCAAGCCTATGATGACCCGCGCTCCCCGCCTGCAGGATGCTTTTGACAGCGGTGTTGCTTCCGCTCTGTGCGCAGAGTTCCTGGAAGTTCTGAAATACATTGGCGGTGCTCAGCCCTATGCAGAGCCCGAAATGGGCTTCCTGACCGACGCCTTTGTACGTAACCTGGGTCTGCCCCTGGTTACCGGTGATATTCCCGGCGTGGCCGTTATCATCGGCGGCGCTGAGACACCCGAAGACACCGTCGCTCTGGCCAAGTCCTACCAGGCACAGGGCCTGCTGGTCACTGTGACCGGCGAAGGCATCAAGCATCTGGCCGATGCCGGCATGAAGACCGGTGAAGGCGTCCGTGTCTGCCCCCTGGGTTATGAGATGCAGTCTGTTATCCACGTTGTTTCCGTTGCTCTGCGTGCTGCGCTGATCTTCGGTAACATCACCCCCGGCGACACTAAGAATCTGTATAAGTACACCATGGACCGTGTCCGTGCGTTCGTCAATGCCTACAAGCCCCTGTCCGATGAGATTGTTTCTTACGGTGCCGGTGCTATCTGCCTGGGCTTCCCCGTTGTTTCCAACGAGACTGAGAACATGTTCCGTGTTCCCAAGTCCCTGATTCAGCAGCTGGATACCGAGAAGTGGAACGCTACCTCTCTGGAAGCTCGTGATATCAAGATCAAGATCACCAACATCGACATTCCCGTTTCCTACGCTACCGCTTTTGAAGGCGAGATCATCCGTAAGGGTGATATGCAGGTGGAAGTGGACGGCTCCCGTGTGGACTGCTTCGAGCTGGTGCAGACCAAGGCTATGCAGGATGTGGAGGACCACAAGATCACCGTTATCGGTCCCGAGATCGACGAGATCCCCGCAGGCAGCAAGATCAGCCTTTCCTACACCATCGATGTGGCCGGCAAGGCTATGCAGGCTGTCTTTGAGGCCGTTATGGAGCGTAAGATCCATGCATGGCTGAACTGCATCGAAGGCGTTATGCACACCGGTCAGCGTGACATGATCCGCGTCCGTATCAGCAAGACCGACTTTGAGGCCGGCTTCAAGTTCCGTCATCTGGGCGAGGTTCTCTACGCCAAGGTCATGAGCGAGTTTGAGGCTGTTGCTGACAAATGCCAGGTCACCATCGTGGTTGATGCTGAGCAGAACAAGGAACTGCGTGCCAAGGCCAACGAGGTCTTCAATGCCCGTGATGCAAGACTGGCTTCCATGACCGACGAGTCCGTGGATACCTTCTACACCTGTATCATGTGTCAGGCCTTCTCCCCCAGCCACGTTTGTATCGTTACCCCCGAGCGTCTGGGTCTGTGCGGTGCTGTTTCCTGGTTGGATGCTAAGGCTACCAAGGAGTTGGATCCCCATGGTCCCTGCCAGCCCATTCTCAAGGCTGGCTGCCAGGACGAGCGTCTGGGTCGTTACGACTCCATGGACGACGCTGTCAACACCTACTCCCACGGTGCTGTTGAGAAGATCACTCTGTACTCTCTGTTTGAGGATCCCATGACCTCCTGTGGTTGCTTCGAGTGTATCTGTGGTGTCGAGCCCTGCTCCATGGGCGTGGTCATCACCTGCCGTGTGCATGCAGGCATGACTCCTCTGGGCATGAGCTTCTCCGACATGGCTTCCATGTCCGGCGGCGGTGTTCAGACCCCCGGCTTTATGGGTCACGGCAAGCACTTCATCTCCTCCAAGAAGTTCATCGCTGCTGAAGGCGGCCCCGGCCGTATTGTCTGGATGCCCAAGATGCTGAAGGACCAGATGCGTGAGCGTTTGGATGCAACCGTTCTGGAGATGTACGGTGTTGAGAACTTCACCGACATGATCGCTGACGAAACCATCTGCACCGAGGATCCCGAGCAGCTGCTGGAATACCTGGGCGAAGTTGGCCATCCCGTTCTGGGCATGGATCCCTTCGATATGTAATAAAAGCACAACCCCCGTCTTCCGAGGAAGACGGGGGTATTTTTTATTTGTTATTTCCATTGAGAAATAGGTCTTGTTTGTTCCTGCAGGAGCAAAAGATCTGTAATAATAGTATTGGACAGCAGGAAGCCTTCCGCTGTCAAATGCCATCTTCCGTCACCGCCACGCAGGGCATAGCCTCGCTGACGGCACTGAATCAGCGCCTTTTCAATGGGCGCAAACGGAAGCAGGAATTGCTTTTCGTATTCCTCACCGCTGATACCATAGGTGGTACGCAGGTGCATCATTAAATATTCGCCGGCTCGTTCTCTTTGGGGAATTGCCTGAATTTCCCGGAGAACCTGACCACCGGAACGAATGCCGGTGATGTAGCCATGCAGATCCCGAACTACAGAAAACCGCTTTCCGGCAAAATCGGAGCTGGCATCCGGGCCAAAGCCCAGATATTCACCACCGGTCCAGTATTTCATATTGTGCCGGGATTCCCGATTTCGCTTGCAGAAATTGGAGATTTCGTACTGCTTGTAGCCTTTGCTTCGCAGAATTTCCACCGTTGCCAGATACATATCCGCCTGCATATCGTCATCCGCCATGCGCAGCTGACTTTGCTGCTGGCACATAGGCGTTCCCGGCTCCAGTTTCAAACCATAGCAACTGATATGTTCCGGCTGCAGCGACACAATATCATGGAGCGTTTGCTGCCAGGATTCCAGATCCTGCTCCGGCAAGCCGTAGATCAGATCCAGCGACAGATTTTTGAAACCGGCTCTGCGGATCATTTTCACCGCATCAACCGCCATTTCATAGTCGTGAGGACGGCCGATGGCTTCCAAAATGGCATTGTCACTGCACTGCACGCCCAAACTGACCCGGTTGAAGCCTTCCCCCCGGAGTCTGCGTAAAAACTTGGGGGTAATGGAATCCGGATTTGCCTCAAAGGTAATCTCGGCATCCACCGCCACATCAAAAGACCGACGAATGGTAGCAAGAATGGCTGCCATACCTTCTGCCCCGAAAAAGCTGGGGGTGCCGCCGCCAAAATAGACAGTATCTACCCGATAATTGGGTGCCAGCGGGCCGGTCTCCCGGATATGGTCACAGACAGCGTCCAGATAACCGTCACTGAGCTGACGATCCAGCTCCGTCACAGAGTAGAAATCGCAGTAATGGCACTTGCTTTTGCAGAAAGGGACGTGCACGTAAATTCCCAAAGGTTTTTTCAGTTTTGTGGAGAATAGTGCCATGGGTTGCCTCCGAATAGGGAAATTTTAATCCTCGTCCAGTTTGAGGACAGCCATAAAGGCTTCACTGGGTACGGAAACCGTGCCAAAGGTACGCATCCGTTTTTTACCCTCTTTCTGCTTTTCCAGCAGTTTCTTTTTACGGGTGATGTCACCACCGTAGCACTTTGCCAGAACGTCCTTACGCAGTGCCTTGATGGTCTCACGGGCAATGATCTTGCCACCGATAGCCGCCTGCACAGGAATTTCAAACTGTGCGCGGGGAATGTTGTCCTTCAGCTTTTCACAGATTTTTCTTGCTCTGGGGTAGGCATTGTCTGCAAAGAGAATAAAGCTCAGTGCGTCCACAATATCACCGTTAAGCAGAATATCCAGCTTTACCAATCGGCTGGGACGGAAACCAATGAGCTCATAGTCCAAAGATCCGTAGCCACGGGTACGGGACTTAAGGGCATCAAAAAAGTCGTAAATAATTTCGTTCAGGGGCATTTCGTAGTGCAGCTCCACCCGGTTGGCATCCAGATAGACCATATCTTTAAATTCGCCACGGCGGGAGGTTGCCAGATCCATGATGTTGCCCACATATTCCTGAGGTGCCATCAGATTGACCTTGACATAGGGTTCTTCTGCCAGCTGGATTTCCATGGGATCCGGGTAATCCAGAGGATTGTCCACCATCAGCACCTCACCGTTGTTTTTGGTAACCCGGTAAACAACGTTGGGTGCGGTAGTGATCAGGTCCAGATTGTACTCCCGTTCCAAACGCTCCTGAATGATTTCCATATGCAGCAGACCCAAAAATCCGCAGCGGAAACCAAAGCCCAGCGCAATGGAGCTTTCCAGTTCATAAACAAAGGATGCATCGTTCAGCTTCAGCTTTTCCAAAGCTTCCCGCAGATCCTGGTATTTTGCGCCATCGGCAGGATACACACCGGAATACACCATGGGCTGCACGGGGCGATAGCCAGGCAGAGGTTCCGTTGCGCCATTTTCAATGGTGGTGATGGTGTCACCCACTTGGGTATCGGACACATTTTTAATGGAAGCCGTGATATATCCAACCTCACCTGCGCCCAACGCATCCTTGGGTGTCAGCCCCAGAGGATTCATTGTGCCCACCTCCACAACCTTGTAGGTTGCGCCGGTGGCCATCATTTTAATATCCTGACCGGCACGAATGGTGCCTTCTTTGATACGGACATAGACGATAACGCCACGATAAGAATCGTAAACACTGTCGAAGATCAATGCCTGCAAAGGTGCATTGCGATCACCCTTGGGAGCAGGCACATCCCGGACAATCATTTCCAGAACGGAGCGGATGTTGATGCCGTTTTTGGCGGAAATTTCCGGGGCATCCTCTGCGGGAATGCAGATAATATCCTCGATCTCCGCCTTGACCTCTTCCGGCCGGGCAGAGGGCAGGTCGATCTTGTTAATAACAGGCAGAACCTCCAGACCGGCATCGGTAGCCAGGAAAGTATTTGCCAAGGTCTGTGCTTCCACACCCTGGGAAGCGTCCACTACCAGCACAGCGCCCTCGCAGGCTGCCAAGGAACGGGAAACCTCGTAGTTAAAGTCCACGTGGCCGGGTGTATCGATCAAGTTCAGGGCATAGGTATCCCCGTCATCCGCCTTGTACGTCAGCTGAACAGCTGTTGCCTTAATCGTGATGCCGCGCTCACGCTCCAAATCCATGGAGTCAAGCATCTGGCTTTCCATCTGCCGTTGATCAATGGCATTACACTCCTCCAACAGACGGTCTGCCAGAGTGGATTTGCCGTGATCGATATGGGCGATAATGGAAAAATTACGAATTTTCGAAAGTTCTGTCATATGTGTATACCTCAATAAATGGCAGTATTTTTTCCATTATACAGAATTTCAGGCAAAAAGTAAACTGTATGTTTTCTCTGAAAAGTGGGAAAACTTTGCATTGTAACGACAAAAAACGGCAAAAGCCAAAAAAATCGAATATTTTTTCAGAAAAACCCTTGTCAAAACCGAAAAAACGGGATATAGTCTATGGGCTGAGAAAAGAATGACATACGTTTGACAGAAAGAGAAAGAGGGGGATTTTAATGGGCTCACAAAAGAAAACTCCGGCCAAGTCCACAGAAGAACTGCAGGCCGAACTGCAAGCACTGATTGTTCAAGGCCGTAAGGATGGCATGATCCGTGCTTCCGATCTGTCTGCTCTGCTGGAGCAAATGGATCTGACTGCTGAAAAAATTGAGGAGATCTATGACCGCTTTGAAGGCATGAACATTCAAATCATCGGCTCCGATCTGGATTTGGATCTGAGCGACGATCTGGATATCGGTCTTTTGGACGATGACATGGATCTGGATATGTCCGCTCTGGACGATGAAGAACTCATCGACCCGGTGGATCTTGCCGCTGAGTACAATTTGGACGATCCGGTACGTATGTACCTGAAGGAGATCGGTCAGGTAAGACTGCTGTCCGCAGAAGAAGAAGTGGAGCTGGCGCAGCGTGTTGCTGACGGCGATCAGGCTGCTAAAAACAAGCTGACCGAAGCAAACCTCCGTTTGGTGGTTTCCATTGCAAAGAAATACTCCGGTCGTGGTCTGCACATTCTGGACCTGATTCAGGAGGGTAACACCGGTTTGATCCGTGCTGTTGATAAGTTTGACTGGACAAAGGGAAATAAATTCTCTACATATGCCACCTGGTGGATCCGGCAGGCCATCACAAGAGCCATCGCCGATCAGGCTCGTACCATCCGTGTACCGGTGCATATGGTTGAGGTCATTAACAAAGCAACCCGCTGCAACCGTAAGCTGGTGCAGGAACTGGGACGTGAGCCCACTGTGGAAGAGATCGCAGCTGAGCTGAATCTGCCTGTGGAAAAGATCATCGAAGCCAACCGTACCGCTGCAGATACCTTGAGTCTGGACACTCCCGTGGGTGATGAAGAAGATACCTCCATCGGTTCTTTCGTGGAGGACGAGCGCACCCCGGGTCCCGCAGATGCTACCTCCAACGCCCTGCTTTCTGAGGCACTGAAGGAAATTCTGGACACCCTGACCGAGCGTGAAGCCGATGTTCTGCGTATGCGCTTTGGTATGTACGACGGCCGCACCCACACCTTGGAGGAAGTGGGTCAGATCTTCGGCGTTACCCGTGAAAGAATCCGTCAGATCGAGAACAAGGCGATCCGTAAGCTCCGCCATCCCAGCAGAGCAAAGAAGATCAAGGATTTCTATTGTTAATATGCCACCCGGCTCTGCGGAGCCGGGTTTTCTTTTCCACATTCTGCACTTGATTTTCTTGCCTTTTGGGAGTATAATTTATGCTAGGATTGTATTAGAATGCAGAAATGGGCGCAAATTCGTCCACCTGCTTTTGAGGAGATATTCTTATGAGAAGAAAACGCAGAAATTCCAATATGATTACCACCGTTGCCATTGTTATCTTTGCGGTGGTCGTATTTGCTATGGTGCCCGTGGTGGGTAACTGGATTTTGGATAAAATCGTCCCCTCCGAACCTGCTGTCAACAGCAGTGTTGCTTCCTCCGATTCTTCCACTGCCCCCATCAGCACACCCCCTGCTTCCACCGGCGCACCGGATACAGAAGCGCCGATACTCGTAGGCGTAAAGAATCTGGAGGTTTATCTGGGTGGTACGATTTCTTACAAGAACGGCGTTGCTGTTACCGACAATGCCGATCCCAAACCCAAGCTGGAAATCGACAATTCCAAGGTGGATCTGAACACCCCCGGCACCTATGAAGTTACCTACTGCGCAACCGATGCTTCCGGCAATAAGGCTGCCCCCATCACCGTCACCGTTACGGTGAAGGTAAAACCCGATAATTTCGTAGATCCTGAGGTAGTTTATGCCAAGGCAGATGCTATTCTTTCCCAGTTTATCCGTGACGACATGACCAACCAGGAAAAGGTAGAAGCTGTTTACGTCTGGACACGGCGCAGCGTCCACCTGACCTATGGCTCTGCCCCCAAGGGCTTTGACCACGAAAGCGCTGACTGGCTGCAGACCGCCTATCAATTCCTGAACAAGGAAGTTTCCAAGGGTGACTGTTTCTATTTCTTCGCTGTACAGAAATTGCTTCTGCAGCGGCTGAATATCCCCACCATTGACTGTGAAAAGATCTATGATGGCGACTCTCACCACTACTGGCTGCTGGTCAGCATCGACGGTGGCAAGAGCTACTACCATTTCGACAATGTATGGTCCAACGCCCTGTGCTTGGTAACCGACGCAGAATTGGACGCCTTCTCTGCTGTGTTGGACAGCAATCCCTTCAATCGGGACAAGACCAAATACCCTGCTACACCCACTGAAAAGCTGCCCGCAAGCGAGCTTCCCTGGAATGATTCCACTATCCTGGGCGCCAAGTACTGAGGTGTGCCATGAGGGATAACAGAAAAATCTTGGGCGTGATTGGCGGCCTGGGCCCCATCGCAACTGCCCATTTCATGGAACTGGTCATCAATATGACCGATGTGGATACCGATCAGGCACACCTGCCCATGATCGTGTACAACATGCCCTTTATTCCCGATCGCACCGCCTATATTCTGGACAATACCAAAGAAAATCCCCTGCCGAAAATGTTGGAGATTGGAAAGACCCTGCAGGAACAAGGTGTGGATTGCATTGCGATTCCGTGTGTCACTGCTCATTATTTTATGGATGCGCTGGAAGCACAGATCAATGTTCCGCTGATCAACGGTGTCCGGGAAACGGTTGCACATTTGAAGGAAAACGGTGTACAGAAGGTGGGTATTATGGCTACCGATGGCACCATTCGCTCTGGAATTTTCCACAAAGAACTGGAAAAGCAGGGCCTGCAGCCCATTGCCCCGCTGGCAGCTGCGCAAGCAGATGTCATGCATCTGATTTTTAACAATGTAAAGGCCGGCAAAGCTGCCGACATGGATCGTTTTGCTGCAGCCGCCGAGGATCTGCGCAAGCAGGGCGCTCAGGCCATTATTTTAGGCTGCACCGAGCTGTCCCTGATCAAGCGGGATCATAAAATTGGTGCCGGATTTGTGGATGCCATGGAAGTGCTGGCACGACAAAGTGTTCTTGCCTGCAACAAGCCTTTGAAAAAGGAATACGACTGTTTGATTACTGGCTAAAACCGAGAGGAGAAACCTGCTATGCAGACAAATATTTTGGAATATTTGGAAGGAACAGTGAAGCGCTGTCCGGATAAAGTTGCCTTTGCCAATGAGGAAATGGGTCTGACCTTCCGTGAGGTCTATGCGCAAGCCCGTTCCATCGGCACAAAACTGCATACAGAAGGTTTCTACCGTCAGCCCATTGTGGTGTTCATGCGCAAACATCCTACCACCTTGGCAGCATTTTTCGGTGCTATCTATGCCGGCTGTTACTATGTACCGCTGGATGATGAGATGCCCCGGCATCGTATTGAGCTGATCTTCCAGACGCTGGGTCCCGGCGCACTGATCTGCGATGAAACCACTGAAGCCATTGCCGGTGAGTTGAACTATCAGGGCAAGATCTTCCGCTATGAAGATTTGGCAAAGAGCGCTGCAGACGATGCGGTTCTTGCCGACATTCGGGAGAAGCAGCTGGATATCGACCCCATTTATATCGTGTTCACCTCCGGCTCTACCGGTGTGCCCAAGGGTGTGGTGGCTTGCCATCGCAGTGTCATCGACTATGTGGAGCATCTGTGTGATGTGCTGAAATTTGACGAAAATTCTGTTTTCGGCAATCAGACACCGCTGTATTTTGACGCTTACCTGAAAGAGGTTATCCCCACGCTGAAATATGGCGCAAAGACGGTGCTGATTCCCAAGCAGCTGTTCATGTTCCCCATCAAGCTGGTGGAATTTTTGAACGAGCATAATATCAATACCCTCTGCTGGGTTGTGTCTGCGCTGACCATGATTTCCTCTTTCCGTACATTTGAAACGGTAAAGCCGGAGCATCTGCGCACCATTGCCTTTGCCAGCGAAGTATTCCCCATCAAGCAATTTAAACTGTGGCGTGCGGCGCTGCCCAACGCCCGGTTCATCAACCTCTATGGACCTACAGAAACCACCGGCATCTGCTGTTATTATGAGGTAGATCGGGAATTTTCCGAGGAGGAAACCCTGCCCGTGGGTCGTCCTTTCAAGAATACCCAGATCATTCTGTTGGATGAAAACAACAAAGTTCCTCCCGTGGGTCAACAGGGCGAGATCTGTGTCCGTGGCACCCGTCTGACCTTGGGTTACTACTGCAATCCTGAGAAAACAAGCGAAGCCTTTGTCCAGAACCCTCTGAACGATCTGTATCCGGAGCTGATTTATCGTACCGGTGATCTGGGTCGCTGGAATGAACGTGGCGAACTGGAATTTGCAGGCCGGAAGGATTATCAGATCAAGCACATGGGTCACCGCATCGAGCTGGGTGAAATTGAGGTCATCGTGAATATGCATCCTCAGGTTCGCTCTGCCTGCTGTATTTTTGACAACGAAAAGAAGAAGATCGTTCTGTTCTACACCGGCGACATCACTCTGGCAGAACTGACATCTTATATCAAAGGCAAGCTTCCCCGCTACATGATCCCCAACGTGACCAAACAGCTGGAGGAACTGCCCTACACCCCTAACGGAAAGATTGACCGCAACGGACTTAAAAATCTGTATGCCGGTAAATAAAGGAGAAAAAACATGGAAGCATTACTGAACATTCTGAACGAACTGCACCCTGAGGTGGATTTTGAAACCGCCACCGGTCTTATTGATGATAAGGTGCTGGATTCTTTTGATATTGTCACCATCGTGGCTGAGATCGACGCTGAGTACGATGTGCAGATTCCCGCTGTGGAGCTGACTCCCGAAAACTTTAACTCCGCGCAGGCATTGTATGCTCTGGTGGAAAGATTGATGGAAGAATAATATGCAATTTACGTCCGTAAGTTTTCTGCTGTTTGCGGCGGTTGTCCTGCTGGGCAACTATCTGCTGCCCAAAAAGGTGCGGTGGGTCTGGTTGCTGTGTGGCAGTATGTTCTTCTATGCTCTGGCAGGTGTGCAGTATTTTGCATTTATTTTGCTAACTGCTGCTTCTACCTACCTTGCGGGCATTGTTATGGGCAAAAATCTGGCCGCGCAGGATGCATTTCTTGCCGAAAACAAGCAGATCCTCACCCGGGAGGAGAAAAAGGAATATAAGGCAAAAGTCAAGGGCAAGAACCGCATCATTATGCTCATTTGCCTGGTGATCAACTTTGCCGTGCTGGCTCTGTGCAAATTTTTACTGGCAGAGCCCTTTGCATCCATGGCAAAAAACACCGGCTTGTCCTTTTTGACCTTGGGTCTGCCCTTGGGTATTTCTTTCTACATGTTCCAGAGCATGGGCTATGTGATCGACATTTACCGTGGCACTGACAAGGCAGAAAAGAATCCCCTGAAGCTTTTGCTGTTTGTGTCCTTCTTCCCCCAGCTGATTCAGGGTCCTATCAGCCGTCACGCTGATCTGGCGCCCCAGCTGACTGAAGGCAAAGCCTTCAACGGTAAGGAATTTTCCTTTGGCCTGCAGCGCATGCTGTGGGGTTATTTTAAGAAGATGGTCATTGCTGACCGGATTGCTGCAGCGGTGATTGCCCTGCGTGGTCCGGAATTTACCGGTGTTGGTTTTTTCCTGCTGACAGTTTTTTATGCAGTGCGGATCTATGCCGACTTTACCGGCGGTATCGACATGACCATCGGTCTTTCCCAATCTCTGGGTATCAAGCTGGAGGAGAACTTTGTAAGACCTTTCTTCTCCAAGAATATTGCTGAATATTGGCGCCGCTGGCACATTAGCCTGAGCGTGTGGATGAAAAGCTACATCTTCTATCCCCTCTCCGTCAGTCAGCCCATTCTGAGTCTGAGCAAAAAGGCTCGCACCAAACTGGGCAACTTTGGCAAGCGTTTGCCCGTGTATGTGGCATCCATTGCAACTTGGTGTGTCACCGGTATCTGGCACGGCATCACCCCCAATTTTATTTTGTGGGGCATGATGAACTGCTTTGTGATCGTGGTGTCTGAGGAACTGAATCCCCTCTACGAAAAATTCCATAACCGCTTTGGCTGGAAAGAGAAAAAGTTGTACGGTGGCTTTGAAATGCTGCGGATGTTTGTTCTGATGAACCTGATCCGCATTGTGGACTTGTTCCCCGATGTGGGGGATTATTTCCGCCGCATGGGCTCTTTGGTGACCACCTTCAATTTCCATATTCTTTGGGACGGCACTATGATGAAGCTGGGTCTGACCAGCCTGGATTACGGCATTTTGCTAGGCGGCATTGTTCTGATGTTTGCTGTGAGCCTATTCCAGGAAAAGAAGGGCAGCGTCCGGGAAGCACTGTGGGACAAGCCTCTGCTTCGCTACATCCTTGTATTTACGCTTTTGGTAATCGTACTGCTTATGGGCAGCTACGGCATTGGCTATAATGCAAGCAGCTTTATCTACAACCAATTCTAGGAGAGAATATGAAGAAGAAAATCGCTTTATTGTCCTCTGTTCTGGTGATCGCAGGCATTCTTTTGTACTGTCTGCAGGCGCTTTTGATGCCCAAGTATATGGTGGGCAAGCACAAAGAAGGCGCACTCATTGCCGAGTATTACAAAAATGCCGGTAATAACGATGTCATCTTCATCGGTGACTGTGAGGTTTACGAAAACTTTTCCCCCATTACCATGTGGGAAAATTACGGCATCACCTCTTACATCCGGGGCAGCGCACAGCAGCTGATCTGGCAGAGCTACTACCTGATGGAAGAAACCTTCCGGTATGAAACGCCCAAGGTGATGGTGTTCAACGTACTTTCCATGAAGTACGATACTCCCGAAAGTCCCAAGGAGAAAAATCAGCGGGAAGCCTACAACCGCATGACATTGGACGGCATGCGTTGGTCCAAGTCCAAATGGAATTCCATTTTGGCCTCCATGTCCAAGGAGGAACGGGAAAATAAGGATCAAACCATTGCCAGCTATATGTTCCCCCTGCTGCGATATCACGATCGCTGGTCCCAGCTGACCCGGGAGGATTTCCGGTACTGGTTCAAAAAGGACACCGTATCTGACAATGGCTATCTCATGCAGACCGGCGTCAAGCCCCTGGGCAGCCCCCATGTGGAGCGTCCTTTGGCAAATTACGATTTTGGTGAAAACAGCTGGTACTATCTTGACAAAATGGTGCAGCTGTGCGAAAGTAAAGGTACACAACTGGTGCTGATCAAAGCCCCTGCCCTTTCCCCGGTCTGGTGGCCCCAGTGGGATGAACAGATCGAGGCATACGCCACAGAACATAACCTTCTGTACATCAACATGCTGGATTATCAGGAGGAGATAGGCATCGATTGGCAGACTGACACCTACGATACCGGCCTGCACCTGAATGTGTACGGTGCCGAAAAGGCTGCCAACTGGTTCGGCAAGGTTCTGCAGGAACAGTGCGGTGTGCCGGATCGCCGGGATGATGCCACAATAAGCGCCCTCTGGGCGGAAAAAGCCGAAACCTACTATGCCCGTAAAAAGGCATTGGAGGCCGAAACAAAGTAAGGAGATACTATGAAAAAATTATTTGCTATGTTGCTGGCTGTTGCAATGCTGCTGTGCTTTGCCGCCTGCGAAGTTCCCGAAACGCCCGACACCTCCAGCTCTACCACCGGAAGCAATACCGGAAATACTGGCAATGAGCCTGTGCAGGATTCCTTCTCTTTCCTCTATAAGGGTACTACCATTGCGCTGCATGCCCCTGCCGCACCGATCATCGCTGCCCTGGGCACTCCCGATGACTATACCGAGAGCACCAGCTGTGCCTTTGACGGTCTGGACAAGACCTACCGCTATGGCAGTGTGTATCTGATGACCTACCCTCTGGGTGATAAGGACTATGTCTATGGCTGGTGGTTTACCGATGATCTGGTATCCAACGACGAGGATATCTCTATCAACTCCCCCATGAACGACGTAGAGGCTATGTACGGTTTGGAAAATTTCGATGGTGTCAATCAGTTTATCATTAAAAAGGGCAGCGGTACGCTGACCATTATCATGAAAAATGACAAGGTCGATTCTATCCAATATTTCATCACCGACTAAAAGACGCAAAAAAAGCGCACCCGTTTGGGTGCGCTTTTTCTATTACCAGTTGATTTGCCAGCGTTTGTTATACGCAGTATTGGCGGTTTGTGAGGTATTTTCAGCGGTTGCGATAACAGCGCCACGCTTTTCATTCAGCAATGCATCGTATTTTTCCTCATCCAGCGGCAGCTGTACCGGCACATTCCCAGTCCATGTGGAAAGGTATGCCGCATTTTGAATGGAAAGCTCCTTGATTCCGTCATAACCCGGAGCAATCAGGGGTGTGCCATGTAAGATGCCGTCTGCAAAATTCTGCAGCAAGGCAATATGGCACTCCAGACCGGTATTATTTTCCGGCTCCGGAAATTCCTCATAGCTGTACGGAATGCCGGAACTGGGTTCTTCCAAACCGTTGCTTACAGCATCACAGTCCATTTCCAGCTTCCACCACTTGAGCTTGCCATTCTCAAGAACGATCTTGCCCTTGCTGCCGGAGATTTCCAGCCGGTTTGTGCCGGGATATTCTCCGGTGGTGGTGATGAACACGCCGGTGGCACCGCCCGGGAATCGGGCATAGATGGTAGCATCATCTTCCACTTCAATGCGGTGGTATTTTGCCACGTCGCAAAAAGCGGTAATGCTTTCAGGCATGCCACAGATCCACTGCCACAGATCCAGCTGATGGGGTGCTTGATTGATCAGCACACCGCCGCCTTCTCCGCTCCAGGTTGCACGCCATGTGCCGGAATCATAATACTGCTGGCTGCGGAACCAGTTGGTGATGATCCACACGCTGCGCTTCAATGTGCCAAGTGCACCGGACTGAACCAGTTCCCGAGCCTTGTTGAACAATGCGCCGGTACGCTGATTGAACATGATGCCGAACTGCTTGCCGCTTTTGCGGGCAACCTCGTTAAGCTGTCTTGCCTTGGAAACCGTAATGTCCACGGGCTTTTCTACCAGCACGTGCAAACCCTTTTGAAAGGCCAGCATTGCCAGATCTGCATGCAGCGGATGGGGAACAGCCACAACGACCGCATCCACGCCGCTATTCATCAGTTCTTCAGCATCTGTATAGCAGGCAACATCCGGGAATTTTTCCTTGATGACCGCCCGGCGGCTTTCGCTGATATCACATAGCGCTGTCAGCTTCATGCCCTGAACCTGACCGCTGGACAGGCAGGATGCATGGGTAAAACCGATGTTACCAACGCCGATCACGCCTACTTTTATGGCATCCATTTTATTTCACACCTGCCCAGGTATCAAAGGTTTCTGCAACCATTTCCTTGACTTCTGTCATTCTGCGGGATGTGGCGACACGCTTCATGAGTTCTTCGTAGTACAGCTGCTCATCCATGGGAAGCTCGATGGTCTTATCCAGCCAGGCAGACAAGTGCATGGCGTTGGACAGAGTCAGACCGTTGATGCCCTCGTCGCCGTTGGCTACCAGCGGCTCGCCACGCAGAATCTTGCCGCCCCAAGCACGAACGACACCCATATTGCCGGGATTCTGACCGTCGGTTTCCACCTCGATCTCCTTGGACTCAATCCAGCCGAAGGGCTTGGTGTTGGTCTTAGTGAACTCTGGCTCGCTTTCTGCCAGCTCCCAGACTCTCAGCTTGTCATCCTCAACCACCAGCTTTGCCTTATCCATCTGGATCTCAAAACGGTTGGTGCCCTTGGGGTCACCGGTGGAGGTGATAAACACACCGGTCGCTCCGTTTTCATATTCTACAAAGGCGGTGACATCGTCTTCCACCTCGATGTTGTGCCACTGACCGAATTTCATATGGGCGGTGATTTTCTTGGGCATGCCGCAGATCCACTGCCACAGATCCAACTGGTGGGGGCACTGGTTCAGCAGAACGCCGCCGCCTTCGCCACTCCAGGTAGCACGCCAGTCGCCGGAATCATAGTATGCCTGGGGGCGGTACCAGTTAGTGATGAGCCAGTTGGTACGGCGAATGTTGCCGTACTTGCCGGACTGAACCATTTCCCGCATCTTGCGGTAAACATGATTGGTTCGCTGATTGAACATCATGGCAAATACCACATCATGCTTCTTGGCAATTTCATTCATTTCCCGAACCTGCTTGGTGTACACACCGGCAGGCTTTTCCACCAGCACGTGAATACCACGCTCCATGCAGGCAATGCCGTAAACGGGGTGGAAATAGTGGGGCACAACCACCATGCAAGCATCGATTGCACCGCTGTCCAGCATGGCTTCTGCGTTGTCAAAACGCAAAATCTCCTCACCCAGATTTTCCTTGGCCCACTGCAGACGCTGGGGTTTTACATCACAAACGGCCACCAGCTCAAATTCCGGAGCCTGGCCCTCCTTCAGCATCTGGGCATAGGAAGATCCCTGATTGCCGATGCCGATAATACCAAGTCTGATTTTACCCATAAGTATTCTCCTTTTGCAGATTACTGCAGGTTGTTCAGAATCTTGACAAGATTCTGTGCAGCGCAGTCGAAGGCTTCCTCAGGTGTTGCAAAGGTCATATTGCCAACGATGCTCTTCATGCCCTCCTGCTCCAGTGCGGACAGACCCACAAAGGCAGACAGATGGGGTTCCAATGTAAAGAGCTTGCCACCCTGGGCTACATATTCCTTAACGATCTGGGGCACATTGCCTGCACCGGTGCCGGGCAGAACCACAGTGCCGTCTGCCAAAGCATCCTTGATGTGCATATATTCCACGTAGGGCTTCAGCATTTCCCATGCCTGCAGGGTATCCTGCTCACACTGAACAAAGTTTGCCGGGTCGAAAACAGCCTTCAGCTGGGGAACTGCCTGATGGATCTGCAGACAGCGGTTTGCCACTGCGCCGTAGATGCCCTTCTCATTTTCATGGCAGGGTGTAATGCCAAATTCCAAAGCAGTCTGTGCAATCAGGCCCATTCTGTCGATGACCAGATTTTTGTAATTCTCCGGATCCTCATCCTTGGGCATAAAGAAGCTGAACAGACGGATCTTGTCTGCACCGAAAACATTGCCCAGCTCCAGCGTGTGCTTGTACAGTTCCATGTGGGCATCAAAATCGCCGTCAATGGCGATCTTGCCAATGGGAGAGCCCAGACTCTGGACAGCAAGGCCGTTGTCAGCAAGAACCTTGGTGACCTCTTTGACCTCTTCCTTGGTCAGCTTGGTGAAATATTTTTCGCCCACATAGCGGACCTCCAGGAAGGAATAATTGTTTCGTTTCAGCGCATCGACCTGCTTCAAAAGGTCGACATGGCTTTCATCTGCGAATGCAGCCAGTTGAAATTGCATGGTAAACGCCTCCTTATAGATTGGGTATTTTCATTATAGACTGAAAATATTTGCAAGGCTATAGGAATTTTAATCAGAAAACATTGCAAAAAGTATCATTATATGTTATCGTAATCCCGGGTGATGACAATGAGCGCTTTGCATTATTTTGAAAATCAATCCATTGCATTTTTTCACAGACGGGATGAGCATCCCAACGTAAGAGATTACCGTATGCATACCCATGATGATGTGGAGGTCTATCTGCTGCTATCCGGGCACGGAATTTTCCACATTGAAGGAACTGCCTACCCCTTGAGTCCGGGGGATGTGCTGGTCATGCGTCCGGCAGAATCCCACTATATTGAGTTAACTGCAGATGTTCCCTACGAACGTGCTGTCATCAACTTCAGCGTGGATGTCTTTGCCGGTATCGACCCAGATGGTCTGCTGACCAAGGCGATTCTGCACCGGGATGCGGGAAAAAATAATCAGTACAAGGCATTTTCTTTCAACGGGGGCAGTTGTATGCACTATTGGCATACGATCATGAGCGAAAATGGCGAACCCTATATCAATCTGCTGACCGGTTTGATTGGCCTTTTGCGGGAAATACACAACATTTTCTATCAGCAGGCGGATAAGGACACTGCCAAGGATCTGTTGGAATATCAGATCGTGCAATATATCAACAGCAAACTTTCCGAATCCTTGACGCTGGACGATATTTGTAAGCAGTTTTTTATCAGTAAGGCACAGCTGTGTCGGCTGTTCCGTCGGACCACCGCCACCACTGTATGGCAGTATATTACCGTCAAGCGATTGGTGATGGCGCGGCAAATGCTTGAGCAGGGTGAGCATCCCACGAAAATCTATGCCAAGTGCGGTTTCAATGATTACTCCACTTTTTATCGGGCATATGTCAAGCACTATGGCTGTCCACCGGTGCAAATCGCCCCTATAAAATAAAAAAACGGCCGCTGACTTTTGGTCAGCGGCTGTTTTACATTATTGCTGCGTACTGTTAGGGCCAACCTTTGCATATACATTTGCATTTGCATTGCGGCTGGGGGTGAAGGTCACGGTCTTGCCGTCGGATACGCAGATAATATCACCCTGCATATCGGTACGGAAAGTAGTAACATCTGCGTCACGCAGACGGCTCAAAACATTGCTGGTAGGATGGCCATAGCTATTGTCCTTGCCTACGCAAATAACTGCGTATTGGGGCATGACCTCACGCAGGAACAGATAGCTTGTGGAGGAATTGGAACCATGGTGTCCAACCTTCAAAACATCGGATTTCAGGGAAATACCGCTATCGATCAGCTTATCCTCCACCTCTTTTTCGGCATCGCCGGTAAAGAGGAAGCTGGTTTCGCCATATACGATTCGCATGACAATGGAGGAGTTGTTGGGATCGTCCGCTTTGGGATTCACCGCCAGGATCGTGCAGGTAGCACTACCCAGATTGAAGGTGGTTCCCACGGTGGGAATGATAATGGATTTGCCTTGCTTTTCCACAGCGCTGGCAAAGTTTCTGAACGCTTTTGAGTTATAGGATGTAACGGAACAGTAGACTGTATCCACTGTTGCAGCCTGCAAAGCACCGGGAATCGCGCCGATGTGGTCTTCGTGGCCGTGGGTACCGACGATATAATCCAGATGAGTGATGTTATGATTCTTCAGATATGTATAGATCAGGTTTGAGTCGGGTGCATTGCCGCCGTCAATGAGCATTGCCTTGCCATCGCACAGCACCAGAGCAGCATCTGCCTGACCCACATCAATGAAATGTACCGCAAAGGAGCTGTCCTTCGGTGTTTCGTCAGGCGTGGGTGTTTCTGTTGTGGGAGGTGTGGTAGCCGGCGGGGTGGATGTCGCTGGGGGTGTAGACGTTGCCGGCGGTGCGGCGGTTTCCGGAGGTGTACTGTCACCGGGTAATGTGGTAGCTGCTGTGGAAGAAATGCTGCTTGTAGGTGCGCTGGAAAGCACCGAATCGGTTGTGGGTGTTTGCTGTGCGAGCACACAACCGGACAGCATGGAAATTACAAGCAACCAGCTTGTAATCAGGGTGAGTAATTTCTTTTTATACATCGTGGTACCTCTTTCTGTTGTCTGTCAGTTCATATTCATTATACCATTACAAACGGGAAAAGTAAAGCAAGGCATTTCGCTTCTATGTTAAGCAGGTGACCCTATGCCACGGTTTGCAAGGTGATTTCCCTATTTGTACTACTCGCATACTACTTTTCAAAATAACCACCTTTTGCCCCCAACATGACAGAAAACAGCACAGCCGCTGACCATCAGGTCGGCGTCTGTTTTTTGTTGAATTACAAGTGGGCAGTAATATCGATAAGTGCGGAGAATCCCTCTTCGGGTAGTTCTTCGGTGCTTTCATAGATTTCAGATGTATGTACTGTCTCCAACTCAAAGTTGCCGTAAATTTCCTGCACACAATAATAGACACTATCATCGTTAGGGAAACCACATACGACAATTCGTCCTGTATGGTTCTCATCGGTATAGATAGCGGTGATGTTATTGGTTGGCAACGGATGTGTGGCAATGATTGCCCCCCGCAAACGATATTTGAGCTGCTCAATGGGAAGCAGATGCTTTCCGCATCTCTGCGCAGCATAGAAAAGGCCAATGAGTGTTAGTAGCTCAACTGCTCCCATTACAGAAAACAGAATCCAATCCAGTTGGCTGAATTCATGCAGGTCTCTGCCGCCTGTCAGCACCACCGCAATGAAGATATTAACAAACATCAAAGCAATACCGCCAAGCACCCACCAAAGTTCCTTCTTGCGGGTAGCTTGAGCCAGGGAAAGTTTTTGCCGCAAGGAATCGGGTGCTTCTTTTTCAAACTCAAAGCATTGTCTGCGAATTGCAGCACCTAATGCCCACGAATTTTCAACACCCATAATCACATGGCGTTTTCCGCTTTTCAATAGAATCGTTAAGGTGTTGATTTGCGGCAATACAAATTCAATATCATCGATACTGCAATCCAGTTTGCCAAACCAATGATATTTGGCTTTGATGGTGTTTTCCTCTACATGAATATATGCACCCCGATTCAGCAACATGGAAGGAACCGCAATCAATCCATAAATGATACCCATA
>JAZRRL010000020.1:0-16090 GCA_045650665.1 Faecousia sp.
CTCCTTGACCATCTCCACGAACTTAGCGTGGGTGTGGACAGGGGAGGTGGTGTAGGAAATAGTACCGGAAGCGATAGCACCGGCATTAACGGTGGCTTCCATAGCAACCTTCATGTTCTTAACGTCGTTCAGAGCGTCGAAAATACGGATTACGTCGATGCCGTTTTCAACAGCCTTTGCAACGAACAGCTTTACAAAATCATCGGGATAGTGGGAGTAGCCCAGAACGTTCTGACCACGCAGCAGCATCTGCAGCTTGGTGTTGGGCATTTTTGCGCGGATCTTACGCAGACGCTCCCAAGGATCTTCGTTCAGATAACGCAGACAGACGTCGAAAGTAGCGCCGCCCCAGCATTCTGCTGCATAGAAGCCAGCCTTGTCGATGGTCTCCAGCATGGGTTCGAACTTCTCAAAGGGCAGACGGGTGGCGATGAGGGATTGGTTCGCATCACGCAGAACGGTTTCCACAAATTGAACTTTTTTTGCCATTTGGTGTAACCTCCAAAATAATATTTCTAAATTAGGTGCTTCACGCACAGTGCACGGCATAAAAGCAGTTTTATGCTCTGCACTATGAATGACAGGTAACAGTTGAAAAAACGATCCACTATCAACCTAAAAATGTTTCAACATTGTTGTTTTTTGTATGGTAGGGCGGGATACCCGCCCTACCATATATGATGAAAATGAATTACTCAGCCTTGGGACCTGCAGCGACCAGAGCCTTGCCCTCGTCATTGCCGGTGTACTTCTCAAAGTTCTTGATGAAGCGAGCGGACAGATCCTTAGCCTTTTCCTCCCACTGAGCGGGATCAGCGTAGGTATCTCTGGGATCCAGAATGCCGCTGTCAACGCCGGGCAGAGCGGTAGGAACCTCGAAGCCAAAGTAAGGAATGGTCTTGGTCTCAGCCTTCAGGATGGAGCCATCCAGAATAGCGTCGATGATACCACGGGTATCCTTGATGGAGATACGCTTGCCGGTGCCGTTCCAACCGGTATTGACCAGGTAAGCCTTAGCGCCGGACTTTTCCATCTTCTTAACCAGCTCTTCGCCGTACTTGGTGGGATGCAGCTCCAGGAAAGCAGCGCCGAAGCAAGCGGAGAAGGTGGGAGTGGGCTCAGTGATGCCACGCTCGGTACCGGCCAGCTTGGAGGTGAAACCGGACAGGAAGTAGTACTGAGTCTGCTCGGGAGTCAGAATGGAAACGGGAGGCAGAACGCCGAAAGCGTCAGCGGACAGGAAGATGACATTCTTTGCATCAGGGCCGCAGGACTTGGGGCGAACGATCTTCTCAATGTGGTTGATGGGGTAGGAAACACGGGTGTTCTCGGTGACGGAGCCGTCAGCGAAGTCACACTTGCCTTCTGCATCAACAGTAACGTTCTCCAGCAGAGCGTTGCGGCGGATAGCGTTGTAGATGTCGGGCTCGGAATCCTTATCCAGGTTGATGACCTTAGCGTAGCAGCCGCCCTCAAAGTTGAAGACGCCGTTGTCGTCCCAGCCGTGCTCGTCGTCACCAATCAGCAGACGCTTGGGGTCGGTGGACAGAGTGGTCTTGCCGGTGCCGGACAGACCGAAGAACAGAGCGGTGTTTTCACCGTTCATGTCGGTGTTGGCGGAGCAGTGCATGGAAGCCATGCCGTTCAGAGGCAGGTAGTAGTTCATCATGGAGAACATACCCTTCTTCATTTCGCCGCCGTACCAGGTGTTCAGGATAACCTGCTCACGGGAGGTCAGGTTGAACAGAACTGCGGTCTCAGAGTTCAGGCCCAGCTCCTTGTAGTTTTCAACCTTAGCCTTGGAAGCGTTGTAAACAACGAAATCGGGCTCAAAGTTCTTCAGCTCTTCCTCGGTGGGAGCAATAAACATGTTCTTAACAAAGTGAGCCTGCCATGCCACTTCCACGATGAAGCGGATACCCATACGGGTGTCGGGGTTGGTGCCACAGAACAGGTCCATGACGTACAGCTTCTTATTGCTCAGCTGATCCATAGCCAGCTTCTTGCAAGCGTTCCAAGCTTCTGCGGAAGCGGGCTTGTTGTCGTTAGCGAACTCCTTGGAGGTCCACCACACGGTGTCCTTGGAGGTTTCGTCCATAACGATGAACTTATCTTTGGGGGAACGGCCGGTGTAGATACCGGTCATAACATTCACAGCACCCAGTTCGGTCAGCTGACCCTTCTCAAAACCTTCCAGAGTGGGATCCATCTCAGCCTGGAACAGTTCCTCGTAAGAGGGGTTGTAGACAACTTCGGTAGTGCCGGTAATGCCGTACTTTTCGAGAGACAATGCCATAATATTTTCCTCCTGAATTATGTGCGGTCTATGCCGCTGAAATTATATTGTTGAAAGATTGTGAAAGTCCAATCTTCACCGCATACATCATAACATAAAAACGTGGGATTGTCTACTTATTTTCCAAGGTTTTCCGTATATTTTTAAGGGATGAATTTGCAAAAAACCCTTACTTTGAGAAGATATAAAAAACCCTCCCCTGATTGGGGAGGGTTTTAGACGATTTAGCGGACAAATTCGATGACCACGCGGCGGTTGGGTTCGGTGCCGGTGGAGTGGGTAGTGATGTTGTCCATATCCTGCAGAGCAGAGTGGATCACATGACGCTCGTAAGCGTTCATGGGCTCCAGAGTGGTGCGGCGACGAGCCTTCAGCACCTGCTGTGCCTTCTTGCGGGCATAACGGGTCAGGCTGTCCTCCCGCTTTGCGCGGTAATCTTCAGCATCCACATTGATGCGGATGTGGCCTTCCACACCGCGATTGATGGTGTAGTTGGACAAATGCTGCAGGGCATCCAACGTATCGCCGCGGCGGCCGATCAGGTAACCCAGATCCTCGCCAACCAGCTCTACATCGTATGTATTGCCCTCGCCTTTCATAGCGTGGGGCACGGCCTGGGAACCCATGTGTTCCAGAAGACCCTTCAGGAAGGTTTCAATCTTTTCTTCCACAGAGCCGGGCTCGGCGGGGGTGTAAACCTTGGGCTCCTTGGGAGTTTTGGGGGCTTCCTTCTTGGGCTCAGGCTTACGCTCAGCCTTAGGTGCCTTAGGTGTTTCCTTCTTAGGTGCGGCAGGCTTTGCTTCAGCCTCAGCCTTGGGGGCCTCGGGCTTCTTCACGGGCGCAGCCTTGGGCTTGCTCCGGGAAGCGGAAGACAGAGCGGCACGGGGGGCCGGATCGGGTGCTTCATAGGTGATCTGAACCTTGGCAGGCTGTGCGCCGATGCCCAGGAAACCGGACTTTGCCTGTGCCAGGACCTGAACGGAAACACTGTCCCGATCCAGACCCAGCTGTGTCAAAGCGGCTTCGATGGCCAGATCAATGGTTTTGCCGGTGGCAACCAAAGTCTTTTCCATTTTTATTCCTCCGTATTGTAGCGGTTGGGATCGTAGGCACGGCCCTTGCAGTAGGGGCGGTCTGCAATACCGGACAGAGTTTTCTTTTCCTCCGGCTCATCTTCCACGATGCCCTTCTTGGCGTCATATTCTTTCTTGGCAGCGGCCTTTGCGGCTTCTTCAGCTGCCTGCTGCTGCTTCTGCAGCTTCTTCTTGCTGGTGTTCTCAGAGATGCCGTCGGGATTAGCAGCACGCTTTTCAGCACGGATGCGCTCCTTCTCGGCTTCAATGGCTTCCTGCTCCAGCGCCTTCTTCAGACGTGCAGCATCTTCAGCGTCATAGATCTTACGATACTTTTTGGTGAGAATGACATCTTCAACGGTACGGATCACACCGCCCACGAACCAGTAAAGGCTCAATGCCACGGGAACACCGAAACCAATCCACAAGCTCATGATGGGCATCATCCACAGCATGACCTTGGAGGTCTGTGCAGCCTGGGACTTTTCTGCTTCTTCCTTATCCTGAAGACCCTTTTCGTTGGTCACCAGAGAATTGTTGATCTTTCGGGAAATCTGGGTCTGCAGCACCTGGCTACCGGCAGAAATCACGGGTACCAGCATGCAGCCGATGCAAGGCCAGGTCCAGGACCAGGCGTTGAGCATATCCTTGGGCAAATTACCCAACTGAAGCCCCAGGAAATTGAAGTTAATACCCTGCAGGACATTTTCGGACAAACCGCCAAGTGCTGCAAATGCATCACGATTTGCGAAAATATTTTGTGCAGCGAAAATTTCCCAGTAGCCTTCCTGCTTGACGTCCAGATAGGTGGCGATGATATCCAGTTCCTCAGCAGTAGCGCCCAACATATTGGTCAGGGGGTGCTGAATGATCCGGTACAAGGGAATCAGAATCAGCAGAGGAACAAAGCTCCACAGACAGCCACCGCAGCCCATGCCAACGCCTTCTTCTCTTTGCAGCTGCTGGATTGCTTCCTGCTGCTTCTGCTGGTCATTTGCGTATTTCTCCCGGATTGCGTTGAGCCGAGGCTGCATCCGGGTCATTTTCATCATGCTTTTTTTGGATTTTGCGGTGACGGGCAGCAAAACAATTTGCACCAAAATGGCAAAGAAGATCAGAGAAAGACCGTAGTTGCCGGTAAGCTGGTACAGAAAATTGAGCAGCCATCCGAAGGGGACAGTAATAAATTTCATTACAATTACTCCTTATGCGTTTAAGGCACGGGGTCGTAAAAATCACCTTTGTAGAAGGGATTGCAGCGCAGCAGTCGGCGCAATGCCAGCCAACCGCCCTTCAGGGCCCCGTATTTTTCAATGGCTTCGCAGGCGTAAGCCGAACAAGTGGGACGAAAACGGCAGCGCGGAGGCGTATTGGGAGAAATATGCCTCTGATAAAATCGGATAAGGGCAAGAAAAATTCGTTTCATAGGGCATCTTCCTTTACAATGCCCGCCTTGGCAGCCAAGGACAGATATGCCTTCCGGATACTTTCAAAATCCGCCTCGATACAGCGGCTTCGAGCGACCACAACGATATCCCAGCCTGGCTGGAACAGCTCCTCATTCAGCCGATAGATCTCCCGCAGACGGCGACGGACACGGTTGCGAACAACCGCATGCCCCAGTTTTTTGCTCACAGTAATACCCACCCGGTTGATGTTGAGTCGATTGGGCCGGGCGTAAAGCACAAGAAAACCGTTTGCCACCGCGCTGGTATGATACAGCCGACGGAAAATGTGATTCAGTTTTAAGGCACACGAATATTTCATAATAACCCTCTAAAAAACCCCAGGTGCGCTCGCAAAAAGGAATTATCAGACACATGGCGAGAATTTTTTGACACAAGCGAAAGCTTGGAAACGCAGAAATACTTTGTGTACTTCAAGCTTTCAAGCCCCACGGTCGGGAAAACAGGCCGGTATCTGGCAATAAGGTATTTTAAGAGTACACCCAATAAAAAGGGGAAGCGGGGCGAATGGTTCCTCGCCCCGCTTATAGCTCCCGTTTCGCTTAGAGCGATTGCCTGCACATCCTTACACGGATCAGGCGGACAGAACCTTGCGGCCCTTTGCACGGCGGCGGGCCAGAACCTTACGGCCATTGGAAGTAGCCATTCTCTGACGGAAACCGTGAACCTTGGAACGATGACGACGGCTGGGCTGATAGGTACGCTTCATGAAGTTACACCTCCTATATCAATCACGATTATGCTCGACAGTCTTTGCGACCGTAGCAACACATTTTCAAAGACCATATTTGGTCATGCTATGGTATTATAGCCGAAAAAAGCAAGAAGGTCAACCTCTTTTTTGGGATTTGCGTGATTTTTCTTTATTTTTATAAGAAAAACCTTCCCCCTGAGGGGAAGGCTTTACAGCGGACTTTGTTTGATTTTTGCAAATCTTCTGGGATATGCGGCAGGCGTGGGTGCAACCTTTTTCAAAACGATGACACCGTGGGATGCCCCGTCAAAGGTAAATTCCCGAACCTCCACAAGGGAAAGTCCCAGCTTTTTGATTGCATTTTTGGCCTCTGCCAGCTCTTCCTTTGCGGCAGAACCCTTCAGCGCCACCACAAAACCGCCCATCTTTACATAGGGTGCAGTCAGCTCCAGCAGAATATTCAGCCGGGCTACTGCCCGGGATGTGGCAACATCATAGCTTTCCCGACAAGCTGCCACCGCTTCTTCTGCTCTGGCGGTAACGCACGTGGCGGCAATGTCCAAAGAAGGCAGAACCTCCTCCAGCCATTTCATTCTTTTGCCCAGGCTGTCCAAAAGTGTGACCTTGGTATCCGGGCAGGCAATGGCCAGCGGCACACCGGGAAATCCTGCACCGCAGCCCACATCAATCAGGCTTTTACCCTGCAGATCCACACTGGCTGCGACAGTCAGACTGTCCAAAAGATGCAGCTTTGCCACCGGCTCGTCTTCAGTAATGCCCGTCAGGTTCATCACCTCATTTTGCTTGACCATGGCACGGGCAAAGGCACAGAGTTTTTCCTGCACCTGCTGCTCCAGAGAAAGTCCCAGTTCCGGCAGACCCTCAGCGAGGGTTTTCAACATCACATCTGCCATTACTGCGCTCCCGTTGTCAGACCTTCTTCAAAGACGTAGCCTTCGTCAAAGGGGTCGAATGCATCCTCTTCCTCGTCATCTGCATGCTCCGGCAGATAAATCTCCTGCCAGTACCAGCTCAGCAGCAGATCGGACACCTCACCGTAGGACTTGGTGCCGCTCTCGTCACCGCTGGCCTGAATGTAGGTGTTATTGACAGAATCAGCAAAGTCAGAAGCGTCATCGTCGATGTATTCTTCACAGTAAGCCCAGTAGCTCTCCAAATCCCGGCGCAGATTTTCATTCATGCCGGTGTAGAGCTGATTGGCGGCATTGCTTGCAGTGGAGGTGGAGATGGAAGCCAGAGAATTGTAGCAGTAGCGGAAGGCCATGAAATAGCCGGAATACTGATACAAAAGGTCTTCATTTGCGGTGGTGGCCAGGAAGGCCGCCATGTTGGCGTCCCGTTCCGGGGCAATGCACATCCGGTGAGCCATTTCGTGACAAATGGTGAAAGGCAGAGAAATTGTAGGAATATGGGGATTTACTGCGGCCTCACCGGTAAAGGGAATGGTCACACCGGAAATACCCATAGCAGTGTACATCTTCGACCAGCCCAGCTCCTTAACCGGAGCGGTAGAGCCAGCGAAAACAGCATAATTCTTTTCGTAAACCAGATAGTCAAAGCCGTTGGCGGCCTGCTTTGCAGATTCCTGGAAGGTGGGAGCAACCAGATTACCGGCCTCATCCCGCTGCACTTGGTTTGCAAGCTCGTTTGCCTTATCCCGGAAATAGGTGGTTGCGTTGATCAAGGGGGTGACACTGTCACCGGGTACCATCATATTCAGCCGAATGTCAGCAGCCAAAGGACCGCTGTACTGATTCAGACCGTACATACCGGTGTGCAAACACCACAGCATGCTGACGCCGGCCAAAACCCAACCCAGCCACTGTACAACATTCCATTTTAAAAGGATCATAGCCACGATGGATGCCAGAAACACAACCACCAGCAAAATAGCCAGCACCTGCCAAAGACAAGCGGCAGTGCCTACTGTCCAATCTGCCAAAAAGTCCTGGATCAGCCGGGAAGCGTAGGGGTAGACCATATCCACCAATGCGCCATGGGCCTTGGCAAAGGTAGTCAAGCCCCAAGCCAGCAACACCATTGCTGCAGCTACGATATATCCGCGCCAATATTTCAAAGGAAGTACCTCCTTACTGAAAGTCTGAGTTTATGCCATAACACATAAAATGTTTTCTCGTATTATCTCGCATTATATAGTATAGCACACTTTTTGCTACTTGTCTGCCCCTTTTTTTATTTTTTATTATTGTAGTCCCCCCGGCGAGAAAAACATACCTTGAAACAGCGCGCGTTCTACGTAATAACGAGTTGACATAAGTCGAAAAATACCGGAAAATTCCCATGGAGAGTTTTCCACAATATCCACAGCTTTTTCCACAGCAAAAGCCTTAAATCCCTGCAGAATCAAAGCTCTGTGAGGATTTAAGGCTTTCCTTGACGCTATGTGACCAAATTGCGAAAATACCGAATTGGTTTACAGAACAACACTGGAAAATTCCATTCTTGCAGAAAACACCCGTCCGTGATTCATGGAATCCGTGTCGTTTTTTCGTACTGCTTCCACGGTTAAGGTCGGACCGTCGGACAATTCCCAATGCAGTTGTACGGGTTCTTGCTCCCGCACCTCGGACATATAGCAAAGGGTAAATTCCCGGATCTCATGCTGAGAGTGGAACACACCGGGAAGCAGATCCTCTACCCAGTCCAGATACCGGCAATTATTCATGTGACCGTTGATATCCAGATCGGTATAGCGGACAATCCGCTCCTGACATTCCCGCATTTCCTTGGGAAGCATGGAGCTGGGTGCCTGCAATTCACAGCCGCGAAGCAATCCGTTGACCTCCACACCGCTTTTTCCTGGCAAAACCATAGCCCGGGTGCGCGCATCCATCAAGATCCAAAGGCTGATGGAGCGGAAGCACTCCTCGCCATTTTCATCATAAGCGATGGTGGAACGGGGATATGCGGTGCGGGTGGTGGGCATGGGCCAGGTTTCAATCCGCAGTTTTTCGCCGCTTCCCGGCAGACGTGTAATCTGTACCCGATGGCGGATCACCGCCCAAAACAAGTTTTTATCCATCAGCGCATTCTGATCCGTACCCAAAATGGCGCTGTGATCCCCGGCAACATCCTGCAGATAGGCAAGCAGCCTACTGGCCTTCAGACGACCAAACTGATCCACTGCTACGGGGGAAACTTCAAATTCTTTTACAAAAATCGGTTCCATAGTTGTCACCTTCCTGCTTCTAATAGAGTAATATCCAAAGCGTATTGCCGCCCACTCCGATATAGGATCAGAGTCACGGTATCGCCGGCTTGATGGGCATACAGCACTGTGTTCAGTTCCTCCTGATTGGTCACCCGAACACCGTCGATGGAAAGAAGAATGTCCGTTGCCTGAATAGGGCAATCCTTCGGAGCCACTGTGATATATAATCCGGACGGCAGACCGTGGAACTGCTGATGGAAGGAAGAAACCCATTCTCCGTGCAACGGCAGTACCGGCCGACCGGATACATAGCCCTGATGAATCAGTTGATCCACGATTTCCTTGACGACTGCAGAGGGAATGGCAAAACCAATGCCTTCTACACCGGCTTTGTCTGAAAATGCACCGATCTTCATAGTATTGATACCGATAACCTGACCGTAACAGTTGATCAGCGGGCCACCGGAATTACCGGAATTTAGTGCAGCGTTGGTCTGGATCAGGGTCATGGTACGTCCGTTTGTTTCCACATCCCGGTTGATGGCAGAAACAATGCCGTCGGTCATAGTGCCACGAAAAGTGATGCCAAGCGGGTCACCGATCGCTGCCACTGCATCTCCCACGCGCAGCTGATCTGAATTGCCAAATTCAGCAGGTGTCAAATCTGCGGTTGCGATGTACAGCACTGCCAGATCCGAAAGGGTATCTGCACCTACCAAATGAGCAGGGAACGTGCGCCCGTCGGTCAAAAGCACCTGAATTTCCCGGGCGCCTTCCACCACATGGGCGTTGGTGACAAGATACCCGTTTTCTGAGAGAATTACGCCCGTACCTGTGCCGGTACCACTGTGCAGTGTGCAGGTAATGGAAACCACCGAGGGGATATTTTTGTCGTAAATATCCTGCAAAGGCAAGCCGCCTTCTTGGGGAATATTGTCCACTTGTTCCGGGTTTGGTTGCAGTTGGATCTGCGCATCCCCGCTGGGTGTAATTTGGGAAGGCAATGAGGAATCCAGCCAGCTGTTTGTCTGACCGGTGCTGCCGGTGGGGGTGAAATATATATTTCCGGAGGGGGCGGAAGGATTAGCGTTTCTTCGATCCCAAACGCCCAATGCAGAGATAATTCCGCACAGAAAAATAATGGTACAAAGCACCACGGCAATCACACCGCCATGATTTTTTGGTGGTTTGGTAGAGCCGTTTTTATAGGAATGTTGATAATTGTGTTCGTCCATAAAAAACCTCATATTAGGGGGAATGTGATTCATAAGATGTCATTGGAAGGAAGGTTTTAATGCACCAGCGGGAGGGTGAAGGTAAATTCCGTTTTACCCGCAGCACTGTTGACGGAGATATTTTCTCCGTGGGAGTCCAAAATCGTCTTAACGATGTAAAGACCAAGCCCCCAGCTGTCCCGATTTTGAGAACGGCTCTTGTCGATTTTGTGGAATCTGGTAAATACAAGGGGTAGTTCCTGAGGCGGGATGGTTTCACCGTCATTGGAAACGGTGAGATAGACCTTGCTTCCACCCTCACGGATGGTTACGCCAAGTTGACCGCCCTCCGGGCAGAATTTCACGCCGTTATCCACTAAATTATAAATAACCTGATTGATGGCATCCTGATTGGCACGGGTGAACACCGGATATTCCGGCATTTCCACCTGCACATCCATCTTTTTTTGGTTGATCTTCTGTTCAAAGGAAATCAGCACCTGACCGGTCAGTTCCGACAGATCAAAACGGATCTTTTGCTCCTCTGGCATACCAGCCTGCTCCTGCAGACGGGAAATATCCAGCATACTGCGCACCAATCGGTTCAGCCGCTTGGTTTCCTGAGAAACCAGCTCCAGATAGGCTTTGCTCTTTTCCGGGGGGATCGTACCGTCCAGAATGCCGTCCACGTAACCGGAAATGCTGGTCATGGGGGTTTTTAGCTCGTGGGAAACGTTGGTCACAAATTCCTTGCGCTGATATTCACTCTTTTCCAGGGAGGTGGCCATATTGTTAAAGGCCAGCGCCAGCTCCTCCACCTCTTGCGGGTTGTGACCGGAGGTAGTGACCCGGGCTTTGAAATCTCCGTGTTCAAAGGCTTTTGCTGCTTTGGCCATATCCCGCAGGGGATTTGCCTGACTGCGGACAAAGAAGGTTATGATCACGACAGACATGGCTACAATCAGAATTGTGATCAGGAAAAAGGTTTCGGAAATACGACGGATATTGATCAAGGTATCATCCACCGGAGAGGACACCAGCACCATGGCCCGGGGAGCGCCGGTTCGGGGGTCAGTTACAGCAACGGAAACCATGTATCGGTTTTCCTCATACAGACCTTTGATTGTGCCGGTATCGATGCAGCTGCCCTCGGCAAATACCTGATCCCGATAGTCGGTATTTAATTGCAGACCCACATGCTCGCAGCCCATAGGGGATTTGGCACACATCAGCAGCGTTCCCTGGGCATCGCAGATCACCGCATCCGCACCGGATACGGTAATTGCAACGGAAAGGGTCATATAAAAATCCTGAGGGGAAATGCTTTTATCCCCATAGCTTGCCTGATACAAAGAGGCGATGACCTTGGCATCATTTTCCAAGGATGTAATGGTCTGCTTTGTCAGATGCCGGCTTGCCAGCCACTGAAAAGATCCGCTGACCAACACCATAGCTGCCAATAAGATCAGGGACAAGGTGAAAAATAGTCGGCCGAATGCACTTTTCATCAATGATTTGCCTCAAATTTGTAGCCTACGCCCCAAACGGTCTTCAGACTCCACTGGTCGGATACATCTTCCAGCTTTTCACGCAGACGCTTGATGTGTACATCCACGGTGCGGCTGTCGCCGAAATAGTCAAAGCCCCAAACCTCATCCAAAAGCTGATTGCGGGTGTAAACCCGGTTGGGAGAGGAGGCAAGATAGAACAGCAGTTCCATTTCTTTGGGCGGGGTGTCCACCTTTTTGCCGTCAACAGTGAGCTCGAAGGCATCCATGTCGATGATGAGCTTGTCAAATACAAGGCGACGGGCCTTTTTCTCAGGTGCTCCGCCACGGGTACGGCGCAAAACCGCCTCCACACGGGCTAAAACCTCCCGCATTTCAAAGGGTTTGGTGATATAGTCGTCCGCACCGGAGCGCAGACCCTGTACCTTGTCAGAGGTTTCGCTCTTGGCGGTGAGCATGATAATGGGAGTCTGGGCTTCGGCACGAATGGCCTTACAGACCTCCCAGCCGTCCATAACGGGCATCATGACATCCAAAAGCACCATATCAGGCTTAATGGTGCGGAATTTTGAAAGACCTTGACCACCGTCGTTTGCGACGGTAACGGAATAGCCCTCTTTTTCCAGATACAGTTGCAGGAGCTCCGCAATGTTGCGGTCGTCCTCTACGATCAAAATGGTTGTTGCCATAGTAATACCTCCTGATGGTGATACTTTGCTTTTTACCATATTATAACACATTTCTGTGGATTTTCGTGAACTTTTTTTAAAGGATTTCACCCAAAAATGTTAACAGCCAAATTTTCCTTGCCTTATATTCCTTTTTAGGGTATGATAGTGAGAAGAAAGGAGCGATCTCATGATTTTTATTGAAATTTTGAAGGCCGTATTCTTCGGCATTGTGGAGGGTATCACCGAATGGCTTCCCGTTTCCTCCACCGGCCATCTGATTTTGCTGGATAAGTTTGTGCATCTGAATGTCAGCGAGGCATTTTACGAAATGTTCCAGGTGGTCATTCAGCTGGGCGCTATCTTGGCGGTCATCGTGCTGTTCTTCCGCAAGCTCAATCCCTTTGCTGTTTCCAAGTCCCAGATAGAAAAGAAAAATACATGGACTTTGTGGTTCAAGGTGGTGGCAGCGGTCATTCCCTCCGCTTTGGTGGGTCTTTTGCTGGACGACTGGATGGATGCACATCTGTACAATTACATTGTCGTTGCCATTATGCTGGTGGTTTATGGCGTTGCCTTCCTCTTTGTGGAAAAATGGAATGCCAGCCGCAGCTTCCGCATCCAAAGCGTGGAAGAAATCGATTACCGTACTGCCATTTTGATGGGCGCATTCCAGTGCCTGAGCCTGATTCCCGGCACATCCCGTTCCGGTTCTACCATTCTGGGTGCGATTATTCTGGGCGTTGCCCGTCCTGCCGGCGCAGAATTTTCTTTCTTCATGGCCATTCCCACCATGCTGGGTGCCAGCGCACTGAAACTGCTGAAGTATTTATTGGAAGGCGCATTGCCCAACGGCACAGAGATTGCCGTACTTGTCACCGGTTGTATCGTTTCCTTCGTAGTTAGCCTGCTGGTCATCAAGGGTCTGATGGAATATGTCCGCAAGCACTCCTTCAGCATCTTCGGTATTTATCGCATTATCCTCGGCATCGTGGTGTTGGGCTATTTTGCAATTACTTCGCTGCTGTAATGAAACAAAAAATCACCGCACCGATTTCTCGGTGCGGTGTTCTTTTTTATTCGTCGTATGTATTGGGAATGGGGGTGATGATGGGTTTTCCCTCTCGGTCAACCAATACTGTCAGACCGCCGCTGTTGCCATAGGTATGATACAAATAATTCACACCGGTCTGTCGATCCACCCAGATCTCGTTGCTGCCGAAAGCTCCGTCAGACCAGGTTTTGATAAAACGCTTTTCTTTCTTTGCCATAGCTTATTTCTTAGTGCCTTCTACGATGCCGTTTGCCAGGCCGACCAGACCCTGCATCTCGCTGGGAATGATGATCTTGGTAGCCTGACCGTCAGCGATCTTCTGCATAGCCTCGATGGCCTTGAGCTTCAGCACGTTGTCATTGGGGGCTTTCTCGTTTAGCATTTCCAGAGAATCTGCCAGCGCCTTCTGCACGGAAAGGATCGCCTGAGCTTCACCGTCAGCCTTCAGAATAGCGGCCTGCTGCTCGGCTTCTGCCTTCAAAATAGCAGCCTGCTTTTCAGCGTCAGCCTTCAGGATTGCGGATTCCCGCTCACCTTCTGCAATCAGAATGGCGGACTTCTTCTGACCTTCTGCCTGTAGGATTGCCTGACGGCGGTCACGCTCAGCCTTCATCTGCTTTTCCATGGAGGATTGGATGTCAGCGGGAGGCAGGATGTTCTTCAGCTCCACGCGGTTGACCTTAATACCCCAGGGATCGGTGGCTTCGTCCAGGATAGAACGCATCTTGGTGTTGATAATATCACGGCTGGTAAGCGTCTGGTCCAGTTCCAGATCGCCGATGATGTTACGCAGCGTAGTAGCGGTCAGGGTTTCCATAGCAGCCATGGGATGCTCCACACCGTAGGTGTACAGCTTGGGATCGGTGATACAGAAATACACGACAGTATCAATCTGCATGGTGACGTTATCCTTGGTAATAACGGGCTGCGGGGGATAGTCCAGAACCTGCTCTTTCAGGGAAACGCGGCGGGCAATGCGGTCGATAAAGGGTACTTTAAAGTGCAGACCTACACCCCAAACGCTCTGAAATGCGCCCAGACGCTCGATAACGTATGCCCGGGACTGCTGAACCACAGCAATGTTGGCAATGATGATCACCAAAACAACGGCAATCAGAATAACAATAACAGGAACCATAACTTTACCTCCTAAATTTATTTAACAGGTGCATCCACCTGCACAGGGGTTACAAATACCTTCACACCTTCGATCTTATCCACTTGAACCAGTGTGCCAACGGCAATATTTTCGCCGGATGTGCTTCGTGCGGTCCATTCCATAGCACCCAGCTTTACCTGACCCTGCGCATTGATGTTGTCAATGTTCGCAATGACACACCCCTGGGTACCGATAATACTGTCCACATTGGTTTTCACGATTTTCGGGGTGAAATACTTGCGAGCCCAAGGCCGCAGACCGGCCAGCAGTGCGATGGATACCACGAAGAACAGAGTTGCCTGCAACCAAAGCTCTGCACTACATATTGCGGCAATCAGGGAAACCAATGCACCTACGGCAAACCAAAGGGAAACCATGGAAACAGATTGTGCCTCAATGAACAGAAACACCAGCATGACAACAAGCCAAATGATTGGATACATAAGCATTCCTCCTTCTTGGATACTATATATAGTATAGCAGGAAAGCGTGAAAATGTAAAGCCTTCCTCTGACAGAAGGCAAAAAGCGGTCTGCAATGCAGACCGCTTCTGTAAATTATCGATTTTTACCCAAGAAGAACAGCGCCAGTGTGCCGGGGCCGGAATGAGATCCAATGACCGCACCGGTGTAACCGATAAACACTTCCTTCACACCGCACTTTTCCTTCAGAATGCCGGACAGATACTCGGCATCTTCCAGACAGTCGCCGTGGCAGATAAACATGGTGCTGTTGTCAAAGCCTTCGCCCAACTCCACAGCTTTTTGTGCCAGCGCCTGAATAGAAGCCTTACGGCCACGGGTCTTGGCAATGTTAATGAGATGACCCTCGTTATCCACATGCAGAACCGGCTTGATTTGCAGCATGGTGCCAACCAGTGCAGTTGCTGCGCTGACACGACCGCCCCGCTTCAGATACATAAGATCATCTACGGTAAACCAGTGACACAGCCGGAACCGGTTTTCTGTGACCCAATCAGCAAGAGCATCCAGATCCATACCTTCCTGCTGCTTTTTGCAGGCATACCAAACCAACAATCCCTGTCCCACAGAGGCAGCGAGAGTATCTACCACCCGGATCTTCTGCTGGGGATACTTTTCGGAAAGCTCTGTGGCGGCGATGACTGCAGACTGATAGGTGGTGCTGAGACCGGAGGAGAAAGTCAGAACCAGAGCATCCTCACCGGCTGCCAGTACAGGCTCCATCACCTCAGCCCAGTCCTGGGGGTTAGCGGCGGCAGTGGTGGCGACTTCGCCGGCACGCATACCGGCATACATTTTCTTCAGCCATTTTTCGCTGTACTGGCTGGCTTCTTTATTCTGAAAGCGGGCCACCAGAGGGACCACAGACAGGTTCAGATCTTCATACATATCTGCGGGAAAATCGCAGCAGTTATCGGTAATAATGCGGTAGGACATGGCAAATAAACTCCTTTGAAAATATTTGTGGACAGTAGCGGTGTGCTAGACTATAATGGAAATGTTAACCGTAGTATACTCCATGTTTGTGCACAAAAACAACCCACCTATGCGGGAAAACAGGGAAAAGGAGGACTACTTGGCGTAGAATTTACCTCTCTACTGGCAGTAGAGTTTGATATTAGCTGATTTTAAGGAAGAATACTGGAGTTTTCTTATGACAAAGTTACTGTTAAAATTATTTGTAAAGAACCATGAAAATGGTGCTGATCCGGTGGTCCGGGCCAAAACCGGCAAGCTGTCCGGCTTTGTGGGCATCCTTGCCAACGCCATTTTGTGCGCAGGCA
>JAZRRL010000021.1:0-2142 GCA_045650665.1 Faecousia sp.
TCGGGATGCAAAGCCCTGCGCAAAACCTGCAGCCGCCGCACCGGTTCCGGTTGCAACGCTTCCGCCAGCTCTGCCGAACATGCTTCCTGCACTACGAGCCATACCTCCGCCAACACCGGTGATTACCCGGGCTGCCATCAGCAGCTCCATGCCCATTCCGCTACCGGTCTGAGCCACATTCAATCCAATCGCTCCTAAGTAGCTATCAAACTTCTGGGCTGTCTTCAGATAAGCAATTGCACAGAACAGCCAGAGGAAGATACTACCTTTTCCTGTCGACAGCGCACCACCGCTCGCGATATACTGGCCCATCGTAGAAGCAAAGCCTCTTAAGAACCAGACATTCATCACCAGCAGTAATAGCTGAGAACCAACCATGCGACACCAGGACTTAAAGACGGGATTCGTTGCTTTAGAAGCGCCCATACAGAAAGCCAAAGGAGAAGTGTAACACATCACACCCACAACGATGTAACGCTCTACGGTCTCCAGCAGGAGTTTAAAGTAGTTCCAGCCCAATGCGATCTCAAGGATCAGGATTAGGATCATGCCCACCACACTGGCCCCCGCTATTATCGAGGTTAGACCATTGGATAGAGCTTGCTCAATACCGGCAAAGGTGAAATCCGAGCCAGTCATTGTAATATCCATCAGTGCTGTATAAGGAGCTCGGGCAATTGATAAGCACGTCAGGAATATGGGTTTGGCATAGCCGATCAAGAACGCAAACAATGCGCCTCGGATCAATAGGTGCCATGGGTTTTCCGCCTCTGTAATCGGACCTCCGAACGCTCGAAACAGTTGCCATACGGTAATCAGTATTAAGATCGCCCAGGCTGTAACCTGTATAACGTCAAAGGCTTTGGTTACGAAGGGGAAGTATTCCTCCATGGCCGTCATATCGGTACCAAGTGCCTCAAGAAACAGAGCAGAAACTGCGTCCATTGCTTGAGATACGATGCTTGCTACCCAGCCGACGATGCCTTCAAATATCCAGTCAAGCATCGGTTTTCACCTCCATCCCTGCTTGACATGGAACGGTTAGGTGGGCGAATAGCTGCCGCCGGCAATGAGAGGCTGCAGGTACGCGACGACAAAGCCGAGAGAGTTCAGAATGATCCACGTGACCACAATTCTCTTCAGCCACTGGGTTGCTTCCTCAACTGCTCGCTGGTTCCGGGAAATCATCCGGATGAGCAGTGCAATGGCACCCACAGTAACTGCAACGATGGTGCTGATAGCAACGACCTGACCGTAAATATCCTGAAGGATCGTAGAGAACCGGTCCCAGATCGTATCTGCCATCACAGGTTGCAGCGACAGCATCGCGACAGAAGCCATACCGACAATAGACCAATAGGCATTTGTCAGACGCTCCTTGCCCTTGGCGAGTTGCTTGACCATATGACATAACCTCCTTTCGTCGAGGGATGGGAAACAAAAAAAGCACCATTTCGAAGGGCTGAAATCAGCTCTCAAAATAGTGCCTTTTCGCTTCGTCCAATTTTGGACAATACAAGTATAGCATGTTTACATTTACGTGTCATTAGCAACAACCTGCCAATCCATTTACGGGTTTGTGCCATAATGTTTACGCATCACATTAGGCATTATTTTACTTGACTCTTACTTGACTAACATAGCTTTTTCGAGTGTCTTAATGCGAAAAATCGACTGATAGCAATGCTTTTCCAGCCTGAATTTTACTTGACTCATACTTGACTGAAGCCTCACAAATCCTGAAGCAAAGTCAAAACCTCCAACCATGCAGCGGTTTCCTCAGAAGGAGCAGACCACAAACGGCATGAAAGTAAGGTGATGGCGTCCTTCCGAAGCCTGTAGTATGTACGGGTTGTCATTCCGAGCTTAGCCAGGATTTCCTCATGTTTGCGTTCTACTGGATCGATGTATGTTGTGTAGATGATGGAATACAGTTCTTCACCGTTTCCGGGCTTCTTTCTGAGGATAGATAAGGCTTCATGGATGCGATCTACCAAAAAGCGGGTCTTCATCATGGCATTTACCCGACTTTCTACCCGCTTATTCTCCAAAGACATCTGCAGATCCAGCTTTTCTGCCAGCTCATCCACATCTTTGACGGGACCAAGGAGCTCTGCTGCGATCTCCCCAGGGATGCATTCC
>JAZRRL010000022.1:0-3867 GCA_045650665.1 Faecousia sp.
TCTCCGGCCTTCCACTGCCCGGAATTCTTCGGCATCATGTATTTCGACTAAAGACACAAGCAAAACTGGGCATATTGCAACACGCCCAGTCAGAGTGTCGAAAAATAGTCATGCTAGTACAGCACCACAATGAATGAAATCGATATGGTTGCTCTCTAATCGGAAAGATGGTATAGTGGATGTGCGGCAAAATGTCGATAAGGGTTTTGGGGTTGTACCCCGTTCGAAAAATTGATATTGGTTCTTCCGTTGAACCACGAATTGTTCAGTCCTTGGGACAAAAGAACGTACAGTAAAGTAACTACTGAGGGAGAACCGTGCCGTATTCTGAATACATGGAGGTCTACCCATGGAAAAAGTATACGACATCTGTTGTGGTATCGATGTACACAAGAAGCTCATTGTGGCGTGCCTGAGAATGGGCCGGAAAAGCGAGCTGCGTGAGTTTGGAGCAACAACGAAGGAATTGCTCAAGCTGGCAGATTGGCTCAACGAATCCGGCTGTGAGATGGTCGCCATGGAGAGCACAGGATCTTACTGGAAGCCCCTGTATAATGTGCTGGAAGCCAGTGAGATCAAAGCAATGGTTGTGAATGCACAGCACATGAAAGCAGTTCCCGGAAGAAAGACGGATGCCAAGGACGCGGAATGGATCGCAGACCTGTTGCAGCATGGACTGCTGCGGGCAAGCTATATTCCGTCCAAAGAGCAGCGGGAACTGCGGGAGCTGACACGCTACCGGAAGAGTCTGGTGGAGGAGCGGAGCCGGGAACTGAACCGGTTGCAGAAGATGCTGGAAGGAGCGAATATAAAACTATCCGGAACAGTATCTGCAATCAACGGATTAAGTGCGCGAAACATTCTGAACTTCATCATGGACGGTGGTGTTTTCAGCGAGGATGTATTCAAAGAAATGCTGAGAAAGAAGGAGATATCCTATCACCTGAAGGCTGAACCCAAGCAACTGGTCGAGGATCTGAACGGAGTGTTGTCACCGATCCAGAAGCGGATGATCAAGGAGCTTCTGAAGCATCTGGACGAACTGGATGTACACATCAAGAATCTGGATGATGAGATCGATAATTTTATGGATCCCGAAGAGAAGGATGCCGTCGAAGCGATTTGTGGGATTCCGGGAATTGGGGAAACCAGCGCCAAAACGATCATCTCCATAATCGGAACGGATATGGAGAGATTTCCTTCCGACAGGCATATTTCGAAGTGGGCAGGTGTTTGTCCTGGAAACAACGAAAGTGCAAAGAAACGGAAATCCGGTCGAACCTCCAAGGGAAACCCAATACTGCGAAGCACACTGGTTCAATGTGCGTTGGCAGCAGCAAAGCGAAAAGATTCCTATTTCAGTGCTCAGTATGCACGGATCAGCTCACACAGGGGCAAAAAGAGAGCGGCAGTAGCGGTAGCACATTCGCTGCTCATAGCGATCTATCATGTACTGAAAGATAAGGCGGCGTTTCGGGATTTGGGAAGTAACTACTACAACCAGTTCAACAAAGAACGCAAGGCCAATTCAATGGTAAAGAAATTGATGCTCTTGGGATATGCGGTGACATTAGAACCGGCATTTGCTTAAAAAATGGAACCGTTGCCTTTAGGGAAGTGCTTTTTGCGCTCTTTGCTCCCCGGTATGATTTCACAGTAAACTTCCAATAAGCCCCCGTTTCTGGTATAATAAAGGAAACGGGGGTGTTGTTATGGAACAATGGAGAAGAGATGCAAGAAGCGAAGCAATCATTGTGGATTTGGAAGCCTTAGTGCCTCAAGACCATCTTCTTCGTAAGATAGAAAAGGTGATGGATTATGAGTGGCTATATGAGCGGTTAGATCCATGCTATTGCCACGACAACGGTAGACCCGGTACAGATCCGGTTGTTCTCATAAAAATGGTACTGATTCAGCATTTGTTTGGCATTCCTTCGCTCCGTCAGACACACCAACGAATTCAAGATACACTTTCATATCGCTGGTTTTTGGGATATGGATTGTTGGATGAAATTCCTCATTTTGCAACGGTGAGCTATGCCTTCTGCAAGCGATTCCCGGAAGAACTGGCTCAAGAAATTTTCGAGCACATTCTAAACAAGGCATTAAACAACCGTATGGTAGACCCCAGTATTATCTTTATTGATGGGACTCATATCAAAGCCAGTGCCAACAAAAAGAAATTCCAAAAGGAACAAGTGGCAAAAGCCGCAAAGGTGTATTCCGGGCAGCTGCGCCGGGAAGTAAATGCAGAACGTGAAGCATTAGGCAAGAAACCCATTGAGGATGACGAAGACGACAACGATCCTCAGAATCCCACCGGCGGAGGAATGACAGAAAAGACGGTATCCACAACAGACCCGGATAGTGGAATGTTTGTTAAAGGAGAACACGAAAGACAGTTTGCTTACGAAGCGCATACCGCTTGTGACAGCAGAGGATTTGTGCTGGGAGTAGAAGTAACAGCAGGTAATGTACATGACAGCGTAGCATGGGATACCCTATATGACAATGTAACACACCAGCATGAAGTACAATTCGTAACAATGGATGCCGGATATAAGACCCCTTGGATTGCAAAGAAGACATTTGACGATGGCAAAGTACCGATTTTACCCTATACAAGATACACAGGAAACCAAGACAGATATAAACCCTGGGAATATACTTATGACCCAGTAAATGATACATACAGCTGTCCTCGCGGGGGGATTCTAAGACATACCACAACAGACCGAGAAGGAAAAAGAACATACCGCAGCACACCGAAGGAGTGTGTAAACTGTCCCTGCAAGGCAAAGTGTGGAGCGAATGAAAAGGGACAGAAAATCCACACAACACACATCTGGCAGGAGTATCTGGATTTGGTAGAGCAGATACGAAAAACTGAGCGCGCAAAAGATATTTATGCACAGCGCAAAGAAACGATCGAACGGGTCTTTGCGGATGCAAAAGAAAAGCACGCAATGCGTTATACACACCACAGAGGCTTGGCCGCAGTCACGAGATGGGTCAGGCTTAAATATGCTGCCATGAATCTGAAAAAGCTGGCAAATTGGAGTTGGAATAACACCTTTTTGTCTCTTATTTTCTTGATTTTTACCCCTAAATACGCCAAATCCCCTGTTTTCTCCTAACGAAAACAGGGGTTCTTTGACAGCCTGCGGCGCACTGCTGTCTTACGACAGCAGTGCACCAAAATTATGAAAAAGGCTAGAAAATCCGCGGTCTTTTCTCTTGACCCGGAGAGAAAGCTATGGTATATTTATGGGTAACAAAATGGGGTAATGTATCGCATCGGCGCAGACCGGGACGAAGCAGCTGCCCACCATCTATATTACACAGGAGGGAATTTTCAATGGCCTATTATTATCCGGAGCCCAGCCACACCTTCAGCGAGTACCTGCTGATCCCGGGCTACACCTCGGAAGACTGCATCCCCGACAAGGTCAGTCTGCGCACGCCCCTGACCAAGTATCGCAAGGGCGTGGAAGAGCCGGCCATCAGTTTGAATATTCCCATGACCTCTGCCATCATGCAGTCGGTCTCCAACGACTCCCTGGCCATTGCCCTGGCTAAGGAGGGCGGCGTGAGTTTCATTTTCGGCTCCCAGTCCATCGAGTCTCAGGCGGCCATGGTAGCCAAGGTCAAGAGCCACAAGGCGGGCTTTGTGGTATCGGCCTCCAACCTGACCCCGGAGCATACTTTGGCAGATGTGTTGGCGCTGAAGGAGAAGAATGGCTTCTCTACCGTCGCTGTCACGGAAGACGGCACTGCCAACGGAAAGCTGCTGGGCATCGTCACCGGCCGGGACTACCGGGACAGCCGTATGGATGTGAGCGAGAAGGTCGCTACCTTTATGACCCC
>JAZRRL010000023.1:0-1785 GCA_045650665.1 Faecousia sp.
GCCCTTGGCAGCAGCTGCGGCTACAGCCTCAGCATCATCGGTGATTGCACCAAAGTCAATGCCAACATATTCCTTAACAGCCTCGACCATGGTCATTCGACGCCAGCCGGGAGCCAGGTTGATCTTCTCGCCCATCCACTCTACTTCGTAGGTGCCCAGAATCTCCTGGGCAGCTCCGGAAATGATACCTTCGCAGATGTCCATCATATCATGGAAATCTGCATAAGCCTGGTAGAGCTCAACAGAAGTAAACTCAGGATTGTGCTTGGGGTCCATACCTTCGTTACGGAAGATACGACCGATCTCGTATACACGGTCCATACCGCCGATGATCAAGCGCTTCAGAGGCAGCTCGGTGGCAATACGCATGTACATGTCCAAATCCAGTGTATTGTGGTGCGTAATGAAGGGACGAGCAGAGGCGCCACCGGCAATGGTATTCAGAACCGGGGTCTCTACCTCAATGTAATTCCGGGAATCCAGGTAATTACGCATAAACTTGATGAACTTGGAACGGATCACAAAGTTCTGCTTTACCTCGGGATTGACCATCAGGTCAACATAGCGCTGACGGAAACGGATCTCCTTATCCGTCAGGCCGTGGAACTTCTCAGGCAGGGGCAGCAAAGACTTGGAAAGCAAGGTCACAGTCTTGGCGCGAACGGAAATTTCCTCGGTCTTGCTCTTAAAGACCTCACCTTCAACACCGACGATATCACCGATATCGTACTTACGGAAACGAGCAAACTCTTCCTCACCCAGCTCATCGATCTTAACAAACAGCTGGATGCGACCGGAGCAATCCTGCAGGTCACAGAAGGAAACCTTGCCCATACCACGCTTGCTCATCAAACGACCAGCCAGACGGACAGTCTTGCCCTCATAACCCTCGTAATCTGCCTTGATCGCAGCAGAATCCGCATTGAAATCAAACTTGGTCTGGACAAAAGGATCCCGACCCTCGGCCTGCAGTGCCGCCAGCTTTTCCCGGCGGATCTGAGCCTGTTCAGATACAGGCAATTCTGCCTGTGCTTCAAACTTTGCCATATTCTTAGCCCTCGCGTGTAACGTTGATAACCTTCATCTCATAAGAGCCAGCAGGTGCATTCACCATAAATACATCGCCAATAGACTTGCCCACAGCGGCACGTCCAAAGGGAGAATCGTCGGACAGCTTATACTCCATAGGATTGGCTTCCTGAGAACCGGTAATGGTGTAGGTAGTCTGTGCGCCGGTTTTGATATCCTCAACAGTAACCTTGCAGCCCAGACCTACACGACCGGTAGCTTCATTTTCATCCTCAATGATAACAGCATGGGACAGAATATCTTCCAACTCTGCAATACGACCATACAGCTTTGCCTGCTCATTTTTAGCAGCATCATATTCGGAGTTTTCAGACAAGTCACCGTAGGAACGCGCTTCTGCAATCATTGCAGCGATCTCACGCTCGCGGGTGGTCTTCAAATAGTTCAGTTCTTTTTCCAGATCCTGCAGACGCAGACTGGTAATTTTATATTCCTTTGCCATAGTAAAAATCCTTTCCAGCAATAAAATTCCCATAGGTTCTAATATTATAGAACATTTTACCGCTACAGTCAAGGAATTTTTCCGTATTTTACTGCTGTATCTCGATATTCTACATACAAAAAGGAGGCGGGATTACTCCCGCCTCCTTCGTTAGGTTAAGCGATTGAATTATTTGCTGGGCAGGCTCAGATAGTATGCAGCGGAATCGCCGTAGGTCATCATAGCCTTCAGAATGTCAACATTCTGGCCCTTGT
>JAZRRL010000024.1:0-15868 GCA_045650665.1 Faecousia sp.
AATATCATGAAAAATGACTTGACAATGAGCCAATGATATGTTAAGATTCTATAGCTGAAAGGCGAAAATACTTGCGGGTGTAGTATAACGGCTAGTACAACAGCCTTCCAAGCTGTGGGCGTGGGTTCGATTCCCATCACCCGCTCCATGAAAACGATAGACGGTGCGTTTTGCGTTTTCTGCTGCATGCGCCAGTAGCTCAGTTGGATAGAGCAACTGCCTTCTAAGCAGTAGGTCGGGGGTTCGAATCCCTCCTGGCGTGCCACTTTTAAAGCCAGTATCGTTGGATTCGAAATACAGCAAACAAAATATGGTGGGTATAGTTCAATTGGCAGAGCACCGGATTGTGGTTCCGGGCGTTGTGGGTTCGAGTCCCATTACCCACCCCATAAAAACAGAGGATACCAAATGGTATCCTCTGTTTTTATATGGGCATTTGTGGGTAATGGGACTCGAAAGGCCGTAAAGAAAAGTGTCCGGTGGACACTTTTTAGGCCGTGGGAGAGTCCCCAGACAGCAGAGTGCAGTGCGCAAGGACTGAGAACTGCTGTCTGTAACATGATAGGAGAGGATACCATTTGGTATCCTCTGTTTTTATATGGGCATTTGTGGGTAATGGGACTCGAAAGGCCGTCTATAGTATTATGGTTGAGGATACCAAAAGTGATATTTTTCTATTGACCGGAAAACAAAAAAGTGATACCATTGCATTAAAGATAAAAATCACTTTAAAGGAGCTTGTTATGAGAGTGAAACTTGGTCGGGAATTTGAAACTCTGTACGCCCAATATGAAAATTCCAGAGAACCGGAGGACCGGGTCATCAGTATGAGGCTGAAGGCCATCGTGGATTATTATATGGAATGCGAACCGGAGGAAGCAACCTTTGCCCACGAGATTACCGAAGCCTTTTCCAGCTTGATCCTGCTTTTGCAAGAGCAGCATGAAAAAACGTTACAGCAGGCTGACTGCACACCTGTTGCGTATAGTAACACAATGGCATGGTTGGGAAACAGACAGCAAGATGTATACTATGAACCCGTGGAAGATCTGGTGCGGGATTTCTATAACTACTTCAAAAAAGAAGAAGAGGTGGACTATCTGGATATAGATCTTGCGCTGGTATCCGGCAAAAAAGAGCTGGTTAATCCCACGATGAAGGACTATGTGGCAAGAATTTATACCTTCGCCAAGAAATATCTGCATGAGATGTATACCCCCCAGGAGCTGGGCAATATGCATCCGGTTCTGTTTACCTACTATCATATTGAGCAAATTCTTGCAACCTTCAAAACACGGGACGCCCAAGGCGAGATCATTAAACAGAGAGTTAATATCCGCTCCGCCTTGCGTAAGCTGAATCAATTCAAACAAGCACAAAAATAAGTGAATCGTTCAGCGGGACAGATCTGTTCGGGAGGCATCCTTTGCCTTTAAAATGCAGTATGCTGGACAGTTTCACGCCATCGAAAAGAAGCAAAAAAGAAAGGATACCTTTTGGTATCCTTTCTTTTGTTATTTTATAGGTTTGCTTCAATTGCTTTCAGCAAGTAATGCGCACGGTATTCGTCCAGAATGAAATCGATATATCCGTCGGATTGCTGCAAAATACCAAGCTGAACCGCCAGATTGATGCACACATCTGAGTGCATATCCACGCCAAATTCCTGAGAAATTGCGGCGCAGAGCTTCATTGCCTGCAGCAGATTATGACCCTTTTCCTGGGGCGGCTCCATAGCCAGACGCATAAGGAACAAATCCAGCTTACCTGGCGCGGCATTCAGATCCCGCTTTTCGTGGTATTCTCTTGCCTGCAGGGCATCCAGATAGATGCCAATCAGGTCGGACAAATCCTGGGGCAGACGATGATGGGTGCTCAGCGCAAGCAAAAGCTGATTGATCAGCAGGGGCGTATACTCCAAATTTGCAAAAGAGGGTTTTTCCAGCAATTCTGTCAACAACGCCAGAACAGCGGTGTTGCTCTCGGGACGGGTTTTTGCATAGCGCAAAATGTCCTCTTTTTCCATAGGCTTCAGGTGATAGGTTTTCTCCAGACGAACGGGGTAGGGAGAATAACGGCGGTCGGTGACGATCACGTTGATGTCCGGACAACGGTCAATGAACTGCTCCAAAGCGATGACAAACTGCTTTTTGCGCTCGGAATCGGTGGTTAGTTCATTCAGACCGTCGATCAGCAGCAGAATGCTTTTCTTTTTCAGCAAGATTTTGCAATACTCGGAGGGAATGTTCAGCTTGCGGCAGATCATTTCTATTAGACTGTGGGAGGGACTTTCGTTGATCAGCGCCAGCTTGACGGGGATCACATTTGTTTCGCCACTGAGATATTTTTGGGCGGCCTGATATTCCAGCTGATCCAAGGATGTGGATTTGCCGCAGCCTGCGTCACCGGAAAGCAGAATCTGCTTATCGGTCAGCAGTTCTTTCAGAAGTATTTGTTTTGGCTGGTTGCCGTCGCCGCTGTCCCACAGTAAAGGTACATACTGAAAGCCTTCACGGGTTTTTTGGTCATATTTCCGGACCAGATCCTTCAACAGTGCATCGATACCATACTGGCTGTTGTTGGTGGCGGTGCTGACGCATTTTTGAATGATTTGCCGGTTGCACCATACAGCGTACATGGTAGCGATCATGACCGCATTGACATTGGCAATCATTTGGAAAAGCGTCCAGTTTTCAGAGGTGTGGGAGGCGTTGTTCCGAAGCTGGTATGTCTGCGCAATGGCTTTGGCAATGGGGTCGTTGGTTTTAGAAATGTCATAGGTGTCCAGTTTGACCTGCGGGGGAAATTTCTTTAACAGACCGATCTTCTCCATTGCACTGTAAAGACCCAGCTTGGGGTTCGCAATACAATTTTTGTACTCCTGCTCATCAACAACATACAGCACTTTTTTCAGGAAGCTTTCGGAATTGAGCAAAAATTTATGGCAGGTACGCATGGAATCAGACAGCTGATAGAAGGATTCCACATTATCAATCCAGTCGGAACAGATGCCTTGCTCCTCCGGAGTTTCCATTTGAGAAAAATCGATGTAAAGATCCAACATCTCCTGAATGGGATAATTGGGGAGCGTCCCGTGCAATTCATTTACGATATTGCGTGATACAGATTTATCCATACTTATTTCCTTTCTATGTCTGTAGAGTCAGATTCGGTATTTTGGGGTTTTGAGCGATTAACTTTCCAATCGATATACCGGGATAATCTGCCCTCAAGATATTGGAGGTTTTGCTCGTAAAAAGCCCGAGCTAAGTTGCTGGAGGGGTACTGAGCGGAAAAGCTGAAGTGGATACCTGCCAAAAGGTCACCAAGATGGGGATGATCCAGATGCACAGGCACCAATTTTTCTGTGAGCATGAGGATGTCAGCTTCCATTTCCTCGGCAGAAATGACACTGTTGTATTTGCGGATCATGCTGGAGATGTTTTTAGAAAAGTCGTTTGCTGAAAAATCCGGGCAATGGATCATTTCTTCCAGAAGCTTTATCCGCTCATGGAACAGGTCGATATCCGCAGGGGTGGCGTGATTGAATTGCAAGGCCAGATTCAGAGCAAAAGAATTATCCAAATATCGGCGGGCCTGATCGCACAAAACCGTACCGATACTACGGGTGTGGTAATTGCCCCAAAAACTCAGGTAGATACTGCATAAACACTCCTCAAGATCCGGATCATCCTGATACAGAGGAATCCATTTTTTTGTCAGATTAGCTACCGCAGCTTCCATTTCGTCAGCGGGAATAATAGAACGGTGCTTTCGGACAAATTTATTCAGGGGAGCGGTGAATTCCTTTGCGGAGCATGTATCGTCATAAAGGAGTTCTTCAAACAGTGCAAGCGCTTCCTCAAAGGGAATTGCGGGTTCGGGAGAAGGTGGTTGCTGATTGAGGGGGATTTTGCTTATTTTCTTTTTCAAAGAAGCGGCTTCCGCGTTCGGCAAATGTTGTTGGAGCTGTTGACCGACAATCCGACAAAGGTCTTTGGACTGATAATGGGCAACATAGCATGTAAGCACAGAAATGAGCGACATCTGGATTTCGGCGCTGCTGGGATACAGAGAAATCCACTTGTCGGTCAACGCAGCAACTGTTTTTTCCATTTTCTCCACAGAAACGGTACTCTTATGTGTACGCAGTTGTTTCGAAATCGCCTTTGCAAACTCCTTGTGCTCAAACTGTGGATCATAGAGCATATCCGAAAGTTGAGCAAAAGTCCGATTCAGGGGGGAGATAGTGGAGTCGTCGGGGGTTTCGGGAATCGTGGACTGGGCAGGCGTGGGTTTACCCATCCCGGCTAGGGGTTCATAGCCTGCCAGAAGACAATGATCCCGATAGGTGTCAAAGATATCACTTTCGTATGCCTGAATCACAGTTACCTGAATGGAACGATCCCGATTGACACGCAGCCGACAAAGTACGAACATTCCGGCGTATTCCTTGCCTGCCCGGAGGGTGTTTTGCTTGATCCAGGGCATCCAGAGCATACCCTCATAATCCACAATTCCATAAAAGACTGTACTGCCAAACAGATTGGGAATATCATTCCGCAGATCCCGGCGCCGCTCATAAACCAACCGTGCCAGCTGGGGGATGGACAGATGGAATTTCATGTTGGTATGCAGGTAAAACTCCCGGACGGCAAGAATGTCTGAGGCGTTCAAAATAATGGAAATGGCAGCGTTGGCAACAGCCTCTTTCCGCCAGTCATCCGGATAAAAGTGCTGCAGATAAATGCCGTCAGCCTGGGGACTGAGCTGGAAGGTGAAGGGATTTGCGTCGCCCAAGGTTTGCAGCAATATGTGCAATTCCTTGCCAGTGGATTTGCGCAGCTGGATGGCCTTCTCCATGCAGGACATATTAAACATAATTTCCCGGGGCGTACATTGATCTACACTTGGGTATGTTGCAATGGTCTTTGTTCTTCGCTCGCTGATGGGGATGTTAAGCGCCAAATAGCCGAACATAGCGCCTCGTTCTTCAGCGGTGCTCTCACTGGAGTTGTATTGTTTCAGGTAGATTCGGAAAACGGAGCCTTCCTGAAGAATAATATCCGTGATCGTTGCAGGGAAAGCATCTCTGGTATTCATATGTTCCGTGCAGCTTACTGAGCATATAGGAGCGCAGCAAATGCTGCTTAAGCGGCATATACTTGATTCTGCATATACACGGCGGCAGTAGATAATATAGTTGGGGAGCAGTTCCAGCAAATGTTCCCGATCTGCAAAGGATAAAAGCTGATCCAAAGGAAGGATCGCTCTGTATATGGAGGTGAAATAAAAATCCAGAACAGATGCCAAATCACTCTGTGCAGCAAACAGCGTGCGGAACAACTCTGCAGCGGATTCCTGATATTGCTCAAGGGCATTAAATACCGACCCGGGCAGTTTGGAATCCATAACCGTAAAGGAGGTATTCCATTTGCAGAAACGAAAAATTTCCCGGAAGAGGGACAGTTTGTCCGGATGCTCCAGAATCAGCTGAGTGAGCAGACTCAAATCCGTATTCTGAACGATGGAATCCAAGGAGAAGTCTACAATGGCAAGCCGTTTTGCCCGATTTTCGGACAGATGCGGCAGGCTCAGCACATTTTCAAGGTCAACGATTGCCTCCAACCAAGACAGATTACGTGTGTCGCCGGATGCAAGGAGTACGGCATTCCGGTTCAGCGCAATTTTGATTGCTCCCCTGGAAAAGCCGGTGATGGTGTAGGGAAGATCCTTGCCCTTCAGGCCATCGTTGTTTCGGGCGGCCTCCATCATCTGATAGGTCGTATTCTGCACGTGCAATTTGGTTACAAAATAGGCATAGGGTGACAATACCACAGAGCGGGCATTTTGCTTGGTGATCCGACCGAAGAAGGTCATGTTCTGCAGTGCAGCTAAAAATTCGGACCGTATCTCATAGCGGCTGACCAGATAGAACATTTCTTCCAAAGGCAGACGCAGCTTCAGGTCGGTGGAGAAAAAGATATTTAAAATGGTAGAAATCGGAGTTTGCATCTCAAAAAGATGGGCAAGACGATCGTAAGCTACGGGGTCGTGATCCTTTTTGAGGAAATGGTAACCATCTCCCTGCACGTCTTCCGCGAGAAGGGGGTTGCAGGGGGCTGTTTTGTCCAGAAAATGGGAAAGCAGTTCCGGTTGTTCCCACAAAGACTCCACTGCTTGCCGATAGCGCAAAATGTGTGTCCGGGAGAGTTCTTCGGGAAATTCCAGATCTCCAATATGGTCGAAAATGGGGTGGTCGACACCATAGTGACGCGCCACATACAGATAGAACATGGCGCAAACATCGTAGTAAATGTCTTCGTTAGCATACAGCTGAATATGCCAAAGGCCATCCTCCAGCAGCTCCTCGGGGGTGCGTGTCTGGGCGAAAAACCGGGTAAAAAAGATCTCCCAGAAAGGAACACAGTCCTTGCCGGTCATAATCAAATGATTCACATCGGAATAAAGCTCTTTGCCGTAAAGGGCTTCCACTTTTTCTATGCCGGTGTATTCCATGAGGGTGGATAGTACATCCACAGCGCCGTATTCTATGAGGACGGGAATCAAAGGGGATAAAGCACTGTCCATACGGCTGCTGTATTGGGTCAAAAATGCGCAGAAGGCCTGCCGGATTGGAGTAAAATGCTCCATCGGCAGATACATAAGACCCATACGCAGAAGCTGGCAGGATGCGGTTGCGTTGGCGATGGCAAAGGCATCCTGAATTTGTTGCGCAGTGAGGAAAGGAGATAGTTGTTGCAATAGCTGTGCATCGTCATAAATTGCTATGGCGAGCAGATCCAAATGGGTACATGCAGCAGGATCCTGACAGCGTTCAACAAGAATCGGGTAGACAGTTTCACTGGCTGTCTGGCAAAGCTTTTCGTCGGAAAGATTGTGGGCAACAGTGGCGGCCTTGAATATATCTTGTTGGCACAATGCTTTCATAAAATCGCTTAAAAAAGCGTTGGGGTAGCTTTTTCCAAAACTATTTGCGTACATAGTCAGGCTGGAAACAGTTGCATTGGGATGGATCATTCTGCTGATCATCGCATTCATGCTTTGAACATCCATTGTCTTACCCTCCTTTCTGCGGGTTGCACATACAAAACGTATGCGACTATAGGCATATTGTACATGATATTTCGGGGTTTCACAACCCTAAAAGGAGGATTCTTGCAGTTATTTGAAGAAAATTAGAGAAAAAATACTGAATTTCTGGATATTTACAGAAAATGTGCTTTTTATGAAACAATATTTACACATAATTCATTGCTTTTCGGCAGATCATCATGTATAATTATTCCGTATGATGATTTTTTAGAAAGGATGGTGGGGCGTTGAATCCGAAATTACGAGAAAAGACTCTGGAATCCCTGTCTGCGGTGCTTCCCATCACCGGTATTGTGCTGCTGATCAGTATTTTCCTGATCCCCATGGAGCTGAGCCGTATGGTTATGTTCCTGGTGGGTGCAATGATGCTGATTTTCGGTATGGGCTTCTTTCAACTGGGCGCTGAAATTGCCATGACTCCCTTGGGCGAAGGCATCGGTGTTCAGATATCCAAGACAAAAAAGATCGTTTTTGTGGTGCTGATCGGCTTCATTATGGGTGCCATCATCACCATTTCTGAGCCGGATCTGCAGGTGCTTGCCCAGCAGGTACCGTCCATTGATAATCAGACATTGATTTGGACGGTTGCTGTCGGTGTAGGTATTTTCCTTGCGTTGGCCATTGTACGTATTCGCTATGGCATCAGCTTGTCTGCTTTGCTGATTGTACTGTATGCGCTGCTTATTGGTGTGTCCTTCCTGATTCCCAAGGAATTTTTGGCTGTGGCCTTTGATTCCGGCGGAGTTACTACCGGCCCTATGACCGTGCCGTTCATTATGGCAATGGGCGTAGGTCTGGCTTCTGTACGTAGTGACAAAAATGCTGCCAGCGACAGCTTTGGTCTGGTTGCGCTTTCCAGTGTGGGTCCGATTTTGGCGGTACTGATTCTGGGCTGCTTCTTCAAACCCACGGAAGCTGTTTATTCCATGGCAGATGTGGAAGCTGTTTTCACTACCCGGGATGTGGCGGTAATTTTTGGCAAGGGATTGCCTGCCTATATCAAAGAGGTTGCGATTTCCCTGCTGCCCATTGTAGCGGTTTTCGTGTTGTTCCAGCTGATGACCCATCGTTATCAAAAGCGGCAGATCAAGCGAATCCTCATCGGTATTGTGTATACTTATGTGGGTCTGGTGCTGTTCCTCTGTGGTGTAAACATTGGCTTTGCGCCCGTTGGTTCTTACTTGGGAAAAGCACTGGCATCTGTTTCCTTTAAGTGGGTGTTGGTACCCATCGGCATGCTCATTGGTTACTACATCGTCAAGGCAGAGCCGGCAATTCAGGTTCTGAACCATCAGGTGGCCAATGTTACCGACGGTGCAGTTTCTGTGAAAATGATGAACCGCTGTATGTCCCTTGGTGTTGCCATCAGTGTGGGTCTTGCTATGCTGCGTGTCATGACCGGAATTTCCATTCAGTGGATCATTATTCCCGGTTACCTGATCGCACTGGTGCTGTCCCGATGTGTGCCCAAGATCTTTGTAGGTATTGCATTTGACTCCGGCGGCGTGGCCAGTGGCCCCATGACCTCTACATTCCTGCTGCCTTTGAGCATCGGCGTATGTGAAGCACTGGGCGGAGATCTGATGACCGATGCCTTCGGCGTGGTTGCTTTGGTTGCACTGACACCGTTGATCGCCATTCAGCTGATGGGTCTGGTTTACAAATTCAAGACTGCCAAGCAGCAGAAGCTGGTCGCAAGGTTTGCGGTTATTCCCGATGACAGCGATGTAATCGTGGATCTCGAGGAGGGTTGAATCTATGAAAAACACCCAAAAGAAAATGGCTTTGCAGGCAATGCTGCTGATCACAACCCCCAAGTTGGCAGATAAGGCGGTAACCATGTTCCAGAAGGAGCATCTTCCTCTGCAGTATCGTTTGAATGCAGAAGGTACTGCCTCCAATGAAGTGATGGATATGCTGGGTCTGGGAAGCATTGATAAATGCATACTGATCAGCATTGCGCAAAAGCATCAGACAGATGCAATTCTCAAAAAACTGAGAGCGGGTCTGCAAATGAATGCGGTAAACAGCGGTATTGCGTTTACCATTCCCATGAACGGTGTGAGCAATTTGATTATTCAATTACTTACCCAGAGTGATGAGAACACAGGAAAGGACAGTATGAGTATGGCGGATACAAAACATGCGCTGATCACTGCAGTGGTCAATCGCGGCTTCAGCGGTGATGTAATGAATGCTGCAAGAAGCGCCGGCGCTATGGGCGGCACTGTGGTGCACAGCCGTCAGATAGGCGACCGGGAAGCAACGGCTTTCTTGGGCGCTGACGAAGAAAAGGAACTCGTTATGATCCTGGCAGACGCAGAAAGCAGAATTGCCATTATGCAAGCAATCAGCGAAAAATGCGGTATGCACAGCGAAGCCAAGGGCTTGGTGCTGTCCATGCCCATCGATTCCGTTACCGGCATTTAAAAAAGCGACAGCGGCAGAGAAATCTCTGCCGCTGTTTTACATTGCTTTGCATCGGATCATCAAGATATAAAGCATACTGCTCAATCGGTTCATGGCCTGCAGAAGATCCTCCCGGGTGGGGTTGCCGTTTGCATCCGAAAACGCGGCTACAGCTCGCAGCTCTGCCTCCCGAGCGGCACAGCGACATCGGTTGAGCTGGGCAATCAGAAGACCGTCGGCAGCGCTGGGCATAAAGTGAGGTTGTCCGTAAAAATCCTGAGGGCGGTGGCTGTGGCTGCGCAGCTCCTCCGGTGTTAAACCGCACAATTTTCCGGAGGGAATGGGCTCGCCCAATACATCGCACCGCAGAAGCATTCGGGTGAAGGAAAGAATTTCTGCCAAGTCTTTGGCAGTATTTTTATCTGCATTTAGTTGACATAACACCAATTCCGCTTCCAAGGTATCTACTGCACCTCGGAAGGCGATACGGGGATGGGTCTTATGCACCAAAATATCCCCATTCAGATGGGTCATGTGTTCCGGTTTTTCTGTAACGAAGCCGCCGGTGAGGAGTTGATACCGGCCAGGCTTTGCCTCCTCAGCCGGGAGGATGGGGATTCGCTCCCGCGAGAGAAAATCACGGGCTCCGGAGGTGAGCCGGTCATTTTTACCCAGGTAAAAGACCCGCTTTCCCTCCCGATTGCGCAGATTATCCCGAACATTTTCTTCTGTAAAAAGCATTACTGCTTGGCGTTAGGAGCAGAACGCTTGCTGGGCAGAATGGCGTCCACCTCGGTGTGAGGACGGGCAATGACATGGACGGAAATCAGCTCGCCTACCTTTTCAGCGGCTGCTGCACCGGCATCGGTGGCGGCTTTGACAGCACCCACATCGCCACGGACCATAACGGTCACCAGACCGCCCCCTGCCATTTCCTTGCCTACCAACTGCACATTGGCGGATTTGACCATGGCATCAGCGGCTTCAATCGCACCTACCAGGCCCTTCGTTTCAATCATACCCAAAGAATTTGTGTCCATATTTATTACTTCCTTTCGAAATTATTGTTTTCCAAGACGTTGTAAAAGTTTTTCTGTGAGGATTGCTATCAGGTCATTATCTGCGCTGGGGTATTGAGGCGTTTCCTCCATATCCCATGCTACCCTGCGAATGTTGATCAGATCCAACGGCGAAATATTGTTGGAAGATGCACTGCCGCCCACTGCACCGCAACCCAGCGTCAAGGCAGGGAAGAGGGAGGTGGTGGCGCCAATGCCACCCAATGCGGCGGGGGTGTTTACGAGAAATCGGGAAACCGGGATCTGCAGGGCAAATTTTTCGATTACAGCGCGATCTTGTGCGTGAATGGCGAAGGTGTGACCTGCTCCCTCGTGGGTCAGCACATCAATGGCTTTTTGCAAAATAGCATCCTCGCTGTCCATAACAAAAAATGCCAAAACCGGGCAGAGTTTTTCCATGGAATAGGGGCGGGTAGGACCGGCCTCCTGCTCCCGGGCAACTAAAACCTTCGTACCGGAGGGGATGGAAAAACCCGCCTTTTCTGCCAGATATGCCGCATTTTTGCCCACGATCTCCGGGTTCAATGCCCCGGTGGGACGGAACAGCAATTTTGCCAGTTTTCCCGCTTCTTCGGTTGACATAAAATAGAAACCCTGCCTTGCGCCTTCCTCTCGAACCGCCTGCTCCATGCTTTTTTCCACGATGATACTCTGCTCCGAGGCACAGACTGTACCATAATCAAAGGTCTTGGATCGGCAGATGCAGGAAAGGGCGTGCTTTAGATCTGCGCTGTTGTGAATATAGGCGGGGCCGTTGCCTGCGCCTACACCAATGGCAGGCTTGCCGGAAGAATAGGCGGAGCGTACCATGGCAGGGCCTCCGGTGGCCAAAATCAGCCGAACCTCCGGGGCGGCCATCAGCTCTTGACAGCCAGCCATGGATGCCAGACTCAGGCAACTGACGGTACCTCTCGGTGCGCCGGCTTCCTCTGCGGCAGCAGCCACGATCCGGGCAGCGCGGAGGGAACAGTCGATGGCTTTTGGGTGAGGGGAAAAGACCAGTGTATTACCACCTTTGATGGCGATCATGGCCTTGTAACAGATGGTGGATGTGGGATTTGTGCTGGGGACGATGGCGGCAATGACACCAACGGGAACACCAATCTCCCACAGTCGTTTTTCGGGAATTTCCCGCAGGATACCCACGGTTTTCATGCCACGAATGGCTGCGGCGACCTTTTCCGACGCAAAGCGGTTTTTGGTGATTTTATCAGTTGCATTACCAAAGCCGGTTTCTTCCACCGCCATCCATGCCAGTTCGTCCGCTGCGGCGGAGAATTTTTTGGCGATGTTTTCCACAATAGCATCCAGTTTTTCCTGAGGAAATTGTGCCAAAAGTTTCTGGGCAGTTTCCGCCTGACGACACAGAAGACGGGCTTCCTGCCGGGCGGCTAAGTCCTTATCGATTTCCAAATGATCACTCCTTTTTGGGATTTTGCGCAACCTCTTGGACGGCGCTGGCAAAGGCGGCACAAGCAGCCTGGCAGGCGCTTTGGGTACCGCTGAGCAGACCACCGCCAAAATTGGTTTCGCTGGGGGGTGCATATAGTTTACATAACTTTACGTCTGCGGATTTCAATGCCGCATCCATGGCATACATTCCCTCCAAGGGCGGTGCAATCAGGTATGCAATGGCGCTACCAAGGGGAACATCCGCTTCCTTCGCCAGAAAAGAGCCTACGGAGCTGACCGTATGGGCAAGATAGGGCACACCGTTTGTTTCGTCAAAACCAATGCGTCCAAGGGCGGCAAGGGCAGCATCCATGCCACTGCGCATTGCACCGGGACTTTTTCCTGCCAAGATGCCGATGACTTCCCCTGCATTTGGAGTAGATGCGTTGGCTGCACCGGCGTAGAAACTCCGGGCATAAGCCACCTCCACATCGGCAGCTTTTGTGGCCGCATCCAGTGCAATATAGGTGGCATCATCGCAATCCGTGGTGAGCAATCCCAGACTGGTTCGCCCTTTTGGGGCACCCAAAGCCGCGGCAAAACCGGGATCAGCGCCGGGCAGATAGCGAATTGCCAAAATCTTGACGGGAATCATTGCGTCGCCTCCAGATGCAGGCCAACACCGGAAACTTTTTTCTTCAAAATTGTGTCGATAAGCTCCGCAATATAAGCACCGGCTTCCACTGCAGGCGTGCCTTGGGCATGGATATTGGAAACAACAGTTCGACTGGATTCTGAAACCCCGGTATGGGGCTTGTAGGTGATATAGGCGGACATACTCTTGTCCGTCACCAGACCGGGACGTTCGCCAACCAGAACGCATACCAGCTCGCAGCCGGTGATGTCACCTACCGCATCCCCTGCACCAACCCGGCAGTATTTTACGAAAATATCCTTACCGGTGGGGATATTTCTTGCCTTTAGGCCGTCTTTCATGGCTGCGAGGCAGTCCACAGCATTGGCGGCAATCGCTGCAGAGGACAGACCGTCACCGATGACGATTTGCACCCGGGGCGGTGTGTCGATAACCCCCTTGATGGCCTTTGCATTATGCTCATCAAAGCATCGGCCCAGATCAGGACGGGTGAGGTATTCCTCTTTGTCGTTGCATTTGGTTTTGGTGGGGAGCATGTCATGCTCCTTGGCAAAATCCGCCTCCAGCTCCGACCACACCGCATCCTGCGCAGCTGCGTGGTCTGCCCGGAAACGGAGCATGGTCAAGGTTTTGTATCGAGGACCGGCTCGACCGGAACCAAGCCGTGCCGGGGTCTTCATCTTCATTTTCCGGAATTTTTCCCCGTCAATCGGGTCGTCAACAAGATACAGCTCCCGAAGGTTTAATTTGGTTACATCAGGGACAAAATCGCCTTCCTGAAAGTGATGGTTTTCTGGCTGTGGGTCGGGCTTTGTGGGCTTGTAGTCACTGCCCTTGACCATGGGCTCATTGCCCATCCCAGCAAGAATTTCTGCAATCATGGCGGAAAGTTCTTCTTTGTTCATGACCCGCCCTCCTTAAAACAGTAATGCCGAGCCGTCACCGGCTTTTTTGGTGAGTTTTCCGTTTTCCACGAACCCCATCTTTTCCAGCCAGCACTGAAATTCCGGAATGGCAGTCTTGCCCGTCAGTTCCCGCAAGGTGGCGGTTTCCCGGAAACCGGTGGTCTGATAGTTCAGCATGATATCGTCTGCATGGGGAATGCCCATGAAATAGTTGCACCCGGCCATGGTCAGCAGGCTTGCCAGATTTTCGATATCATTCTGGTCGGCCTTCATATGGTTGGTGTAACAGCAGTCGCAGCCCATGGAAATACCGGTGAGCTTACCCATGAAATGATCTTCCAGACCGGCACGGGTCACCTGCCGGGCATCGTACAGATACTCGGGGCCAATGAAGCCAACAACGGTGTTGACCAAAAACGGCTGGAATCGCTTGGCAAAGCCGTAGCAACGGGCTTCCATGGTCACCTGGTCAGTGTTGTGGTGGGCGTTACTGGAAAGCTCGGAGCCCTGACCGGTTTCAAAATACATAACATTTGGCCCTTCCGCAGTGCCGTCACGAAGGAGAAGATCTCTTGCCTCTGCGATGGTGGCGGCATTGAAGCCAAAGGCAGCGTTGCCCTTTTCCGAGCCAGCGATGGATTGGAAAATCAGATCGCAGGGCGCACCGGCACGAACGGCTTTCATCTGGGCGGTTACATGAGCCAGCACGCAAATTTGAGTAGGAATATTCCAATACTCCTTGATTTCCTGAAAACGGCGGAGGATTTTACCCACCTGCTCTGGGGAGTCGGTAACGGGATTCAGACCGATTACGGCATCGCCAGCACCAAAGCTCAGACCCTCCAAAACAGAGGCGGTGATACCCTCCGGGTCGTCGGTGGTGTGGTTGGGTTGCAGACGGCAGGACAGCGTTCCCGGCAAACCGATGGTCGTATTGCAGTGTGCGGTGACAGTGATTTTATTGGCGGCATAAATGAGGTCAAGGTTGCTCATAAGCTTAGCAACTGCTGCCACCATTTCCGAGGTCAGACCCCGGCTTACTTTGCGAATATCATCGCCTGATGTGGTTTCGGACAAGATCCATTCCCGGAACTCTGCCACCGTCCAATTTCGGATGCGGTTGTAGACATATTCGTTTACATCGTCCTGAATGATCCGGGTGACTTCGTCTTCTTCGTAGGGAACCACTGGGTGTTCCCGGAGATCTCCCAAGGTTAGCGCAGACAGAACCACCTTGGCGGCAATGCGCTCCTGAGCGGTCTGTGCGGCAAGACCTGCCAGCTTGTCACCGGTTTTTTCTTCGTTGGCCTTGGCCAGAACCTCTTTGATATCCCGGAAAACATAAGTCTTTCCGGATAAAGTTGTTTTGAGAATCATACTTTCTCCTTTCTTGTGAGCAAAAGGGCAACAGCCACGGCGGTAACGCCGCCAGCCAGCTTGCCGACGATCACGGCCGGGAGCATTTCCGGGGCAAAACCGGCGGTGAAGCCCATGTGGTCACCAAAGACGAATGCGGCGCTCACCGCAAAAGCCACATTGACTACCTTGCCACGCCGATCCATATTTTTCATCATTTCAAAGGTGGCGATGGAGTTGGCAAGGCTGGCAATCAGGCCTGCTGCAGCTGTGTCATTGACACCCAGCACCTTTCCAAGCTTCAAAAGCGGCTTTTTCAGCAATTTGGTGAGCACGTATACCAGCGGAAATGCACCTGCCAGCACGATGGCAATGGCACCTACCGTTTCAAAGCCCTCACTTAGGGGTGCAAGGCCGGGAATAATCTCAAAACCGGTCAGGTTTTCCACAATAGCACACACCAAGCCGGCGGTGATCAGGGCGATGATGCCTTTTCCAAAAAGACCAAAGCCTTTGATCATGGCTTTTTCAAATTTCCACAGACCCAATGCGATGAGCAATGCAATGAGGACAATGGGAATCAGATTGCGCAGTACCATCAACAAGTCAAAGCCTGCCACAAGACCACCTACCAGAACACCAATGGGAATGGTCACAATGCCGCAGAGAATGCCTTTTGCCAGATGGGGCTTGTCCTCATCTTGCAGGATGCCCATGGCAACCGGAATGGTAAAAACTACCGTTGCGCCCAGCATAGAGCCGGTAATCACGCCTCCCAGCATGGCTGCCTCATAGGATCCTGCCATCTGTTCCGCCAAAGCACCGCCGCCCATGTCGCAGGCCAAAATGCTGCCCGCAAACATGGCCCCGTCGGCCCCCAGCAGCCCGAACACCGGCACCACGATGGGCTTGAGTACCGCCGCCAGCACCGGAGCCAGCGTGATCACACCGATCAT
>JAZRRL010000025.1:0-19656 GCA_045650665.1 Faecousia sp.
AAGATCGAGCTGTCCGGCATGACCAGCACCTCCGTCAACCTGCCCTATATCACCGCTGGCGCCACCGGCCCCAAGCACCTGGATGTGACCCTGACCCGGGGCAAGTTCAACGAGCTGACTGCCGATCTGGTGGAGCGCACCATGAAGCCTGTCCGCCAGGCCATGAGCGATGCCGGCCTGAAGGCCAGCGATCTGCACAAGGTGCTGCTGGTTGGCGGCTCTACCCGTATTCCTGCTGTTCAGGATGCCGTTAAGGGCATCACCGGCAAGGAAGGCTTCAAGGGCATCAACCCTGATGAGTGTGTCGCAGTTGGCGCAGCAATTCAGGGCGGCGTGCTCACCGGCGATGTGCAGGATATCCTGCTGCTGGACGTTACCCCTCTGTCCCTGGGTATCGAAACCATGGGCGGCGTGTTCACCCGTCTGATTGAGCGTAACACCACCATCCCCACCCGTAAGAGCCAGATCTTCTCCACCGCTGCTGACGGCCAGACCTCCGTTGAGGTTCATGTACTGCAGGGCGAGCGTGAAATGGCTGCCTACAATAAGACTCTGGGCCGTTTCCATCTGGACGGCATTGCTCCCGCTCCCCGTGGCGTTCCTCAGATCGAGGTTGCCTTTGACATCGACGCCAACGGCATCGTAAAGGTATCCGCCAAGGATCTGGGTACCGGCAAGGAGCAGAACATCTCCATCACCGCTTCCACCAACCTGAGCCAGGAAGACATCGAAAAGGCTGGGAAGGAAGCTGAGCAGTTTGCTGCCGAAGATAAGGCTAAGAAGGAAGAGGTCGACACCCACAATATGGCTGATCAGACTGTTTACCAGACTGAAAAGACCCTGAACGAGCTGGGCGACAAGATTTCCGACGAAGAGAAGGCTACCATTCAGGATGCTGTTGAAAAGCTGAAGGAAGCAAACAAGGGCAACGACATTGCTGCCATCAAGGCTGCAACTGAGGAAGTGCAGAAGGCCTTCTACGCTGTATCTGAGAAGCTGTATCAGCAGGCTAACCCCCAGGGTCAGCCCGGTGCACAGAGCGCTGATGACGGCGTTGTAGACGCTGACTACGAAACTGTTGACTAATTCGTGCAACCACCCGAGGGGCGGAAAACTCCGCCCCTCGATTTTGGGTATTTTGAGGTGAATAACCGTGGCAGATAAACGAGATTATTATGAGGTGCTGGGTGTCCAAAAGGGCGCAAGCGCTGAGGAAATAAAGAAAGCCTACCGCAAGCAGGCTCTGAAATATCACCCCGACCGCAACCCCGACAACAAGGAAGCTGAGGAAAAATTCAAGGAGGCTTCCGAAGCCTACGAAGTTTTGTCCGATGATGACAAGCGTGCCCGTTATGACCAGTTCGGTCATGCTGGCGTTGATCCTAACTTTGGCGCAGGGCAAGGGGGCTATGGTGGCTTCGGCGGATTTGGAGATTTCGGCGACCTGGGCGATATTTTTGGTTCTTTCTTTGGGGGCGGCGCATCACGCAGTACCCGTCGAAATGGCCCCCGGCAGGGGGAAAATATCGGCGTAAGGCTGGATCTGACCTTTGAAGAGGCTGCCTTTGGCTGCGATAAGGAAGTTTCCGTACAAAGAATTGAAAATTGTGCCAGCTGCAACGGCTCCGGCTCTGCAGACGGTGCAACGGAAACCTGCTCCTACTGTAAGGGCGCAGGTCAGGTACGTACCACCCAGAATTTTATGGGTATGAGCATGCAATCCACCTCTGTTTGTCCCCAATGTAACGGACGTGGCAAGATCGTGAAAAATCCCTGCTCCACCTGCCGTGGCAAGGGCAAGGTGCGTCGTACACAGAAGCTCAAAGTGAAAGTACCTGCAGGTATTGACCATGGGCAGGTATTCCGTGTTCCGGGTCAGGGCAATGCCGGTTCAAACGGCGGCCCCAACGGTGATGTGATGGTGGAGGTTCGCATCCGCCGGCATCCTATCTTCTCCCGGGAGGGTTACACCGTCTATTGCGAGGTGCCGATTTCCTTTACGCAGGCTGCTCTGGGCGCAGAAATCCAAGTTCCCACTCTGGATGGCAAGGTAGCCTTCACCATTCCCGAAGGTACACAGACCGGAACCTCCTTCACTATGCGTGAAAAAGGCATTCCCGTGGTGAACAACCCCCGCCGTCGTGGGGATCAGCGCTTTACAGTTGTGGTGGAAACCCCCACCAAGCTTTCCAAGGAGCAGAAGGAGCTTCTGCGGCAACTGGATGGCACTTTGGAGGATTCCCCCAAGCGCAAAAAATTCTTTGATACTATCAAGGACATTTTTGACTAAAACAAAACCCGGAGCCAAATGGCTCCGGGATTTTTATTATCTTCTGCGGCTCTTGGTGCGATGCTCTGCGCGAATGCCGGAAATTTTGCTGTCGGATTCCGTCATAAAAGCCTTCAACTTTTCCTCAAACAGCTGGTCAGCCGTCTTGGGTGCAGGGGGCGGTGTAGGTGTAGCCATTCTCACGGGCCGATTGGACGGCGTATTGTCCCGGAAGGAAGCATTTTCCCGCTGAGGCTTGGCCTCCAACCGCTTAATGGACAAGTTGATCTTGCCATTTTCCAAACCGATAACCACTACTTTTACATCCTGACCCTCAGTCAGATGCTGACGGATATCACTGACGTAGGAATTTGCCACCTCAGAAATATGTACCATGCCGGTTACGTTTTCCGGCAGTGCAACAAATGCACCAAAATTTGTAATTGTCTTAACTTTACCCTCTAAAATTGCGCCGACGGTTAACTCCATAATTTGCTTTGTTTCCTCCAATTAGTCAATTTTCCGGTTCAATCACAACCGTATCCTTGTCTGTCAGACCCAGGAAAAGTTCTGCAATATCCCGAATGCCCTCAATAGAGCCCAGTTTTTCCTTCAGCTCTTGCCAGCGACTACGTTCCGTTTCCTGCTGTTGTGCAACCTGCTTCCAGCTTTCTGCTTCTTCTAAAGCATTCTGCCTTACGTTGCGTATCGCCAAAAGAGCCAGAACGGATACGACGATGGTGACGCAGACGACAATCTTTGTCAGACGGGAGCTGCGTTTTCTTACAAGCCGGAATTGGCTCATCTTCTCCCGGATGCCCATGACGGTACCCTCCTTTGTATACGTTCTTTCTCATCTTAATTGTACTCGATTTTTTCTTATATGCAAATGTTTTTTTCAAAAATAGTATTATTTTTTTGAAAAATTTTCTTATAAAACGGTAAATTTTTCCGATAACATTCCAAAATCCGTTCCAAATGGGGTGTAAAAGTCTTCCCAGTGTGCGATCAAATAAAAAACCTCCCACCATAAGGCTGGATACATATCCCAAATGGAAATCTCCCCGACAGACAGCAAAGCAAAGATACAACCACATTGGGAATACACCAGCAATAAACAGCAGGTCTGCCAGGGATCGTCTGTGCCTGCCTAAGGGACGCAGAAAACCATACCACAACCCCAGAAAAAGTCCCAGCAGAATACCCCGAAAAAATCGCCCCGCAGCAATCTGTGGGCTGATCATTTCAACATCCGCCGCAGCCAGGAGCCTGCCGGGCGAGGCTGCTCATAATGCATGGCGCTGACAGAACCTTCCACTGCCACCTGACCTCCGTCCAGGGAGAGGGTCTTTAGCTGCAGATCACTGCCTTGAATCACCAGCATTCCAAGCTCTGTGCGCAGTACTACTGCGTTTTCGTCAAAGCTCACCACCTCGGACACCCCGGTCATGGATAGCTGCCGCCGTTCATTCAGTGTCAGGCGGTGCGGCAGTAACATTTGATTCTCCCCCATTTTCATCACCTCACAACAGACTATGCATGGAGCTGCACAGATATGCCTGCATTGACACAGATATAAAAATGAGGTACAATAAAAACAGCATAAATCGAGGGAGGAATACTCTATGCAGATCATTCAGGATCGTCGTGCCTTGCACAAAATTCCGGAGTTAGATTGGAAATTACCCAAAACTCTGGCCTATCTGCAGGCTAGTTTGGAGAAATTGAATTGCCGTGTTTTTTCGCCCTTAAATGGCGCTTTGTGCGCATGGTTCGATTTCGGTGCAAGCACCGCTATTGCTTTCCGCAGCGACATGGATGCCCTGCCCATCCTGGAAGATACCGCGCTGGAATACGCCTCCGTCCATACCGGGCAAATGCATGCCTGCGGACATGACGGACACATGGCCATTTTGTTGGAGCTGGCCCGTCGTCTGAACGAAAAGCAGAAGCTTCCCCACAATGTTCTTTTGGTATTTCAGCCGGCAGAGGAAACCACCGGTGGTGCAAAGGATCTGTGCGACACCGGCATTTTTAAGCAATACAATGTCAAGGCTATTTTCGGGTTGCATCTGTGGCCCGGTCTGACTGCCGGAAAGATCTTCAGCCGTCGGCAGGAAATGATGAGCCGTTCCTGCGAAATCAAGGTAGAGATCTTCGGTAAATCCGCCCACATTGCCAAATCTCAGGAAGGTATTGATGCCATGGCCGCCGGTGTGGATTTCTACAGCCGGGTAATGGCGCTGGAGGCAGCCCTTCCCAAAAAGTTTTTCCGCCTTGTGAAATTCGGCAAAATGGAAAGCGGCACAGTTTGTAATGCCGTTTCCGACTACACCAAATTGGAAGGTAGTATCCGTGCTTTCCAGGACGATGTGTTTTACTCCCTGCGGGCAGGTGTTGTATCCATCGGTAAAGATGTGGAACGTCGTACCGGTTGTACGGTCAGTATCTACATGAACGACGGCTACCCCGCTGTTATGAATCCGAAGGATCTGTATGACCGGGTACGCAAGGTCATAGATTTTCAGGAACTGGAAGCGCCCAGTATGATCACCGAGGATTTCTCCTGGTATCAGAAAACTCTGCCGGGTGTGTTTTTCTTCCTTGGTTTGGGGGATGTTCCGGCACTCCATGCCAATGATTTCAACTTTGATGAGAAGCTTCTCGTCAAGGGCGCAGATTTCTTCGAAAAATTGGCAGAGAATTATCAGTAAAAACCCCTGCACCTTTTTGCTGCTTCGGAATACCATGGAATGAGCCCAGTGCTCAGACTTTGAATTTCGGAGGTAACGATTATGTGTAACGGCAACGGCTTCTGTGGTAATAGTATTTGGTGGATCATCATTCTGGTCCTGTTGTTCTGCTGCGGCTGCGGCAACGGCAACAACACTTACAACGCAAACCTGTGCGGCAACGGCTGCGATCGCACCTGCTGCTAAATAAAAACAAGGCACCCCAAATGGGGTGCCTTTTTTATTCCGTAATCTTGGCATCAGCCATGTTTTTTCCTAAGGTATAGTAGAAAATTGTATCCCGGGAGGGCGACAAACCGGGGAAGCTTCCCCGACGGCCATACACTGCATAGCTGCGCACCAGAATGGGGCACAGACGACCGTCATCCATCACCAGCTTGTGCAAGCTTTGATAGTTACCGCTGTCGGCCAGTGCTTCCATGCTCATGGCATTGGCAGCAACATCGGTAATGCCACCGTAATTCAAACTGCCCTTTTCCGAGAAGAAGGCAGACAGATCCATGTTGGGCGAGAGCTTTGTCTGACCCAGTACCAGATCATATTCACCCCATTTCAGCAGATTGAAGTAATCATCACCGGAAACCGTGGGAATCGTCACAACCAAGCCTGCTGCTGTAAGCATTTCCGCGATGGCCTGGGCGGTATGCAAACGCTGGGTATCATCCCGGTTTACCAGCAACACCACCTCGCTGCCGGTTTTGTTGTTTTCCGCCACTGCCTGGGCGAATTTATCCGGTGCGTAGCTATACTTTTCTGCCAGCGTGGTGCTGTAATAGGGGAAGGACGGAGATGCCGGCAGGGTTGTGCTATGGGCAAAGCCCTGATAATATTTTTTCACAAGCATATCCCGGTCAATTGCATGGGTCAACGCCCGCCGGACAACGGGATTGGAGAATACCTTGCTTTTCATATTGCAGGTCAGGTACAGAAATACGCCATTTTCACTTTCCCACAGCTCGTAATCCCCCCGGAAGTCCACATACGCATCGGTGCATACCATGCTCAGACCGGAGAATTTATACAGATCCCACAGTTCCCGTTGGGTAACACCATGGTGCAAAGGGATGATGGGCTCATTCACCGGCAACGTCACATTACACCACCAGGCCGGCTGCCGGCGCAGCTGCTTTCCTTCTGCAGTATCCTCCAGCATATACGGACCCGTACCCAAGGGGATTGCCGCATTGATCTGAGATGCCTTGATAATGGGAACATCCAAAAGTAAGGGCAGATTGTTCATAGGCGTATCCAGTTGAAGCAGTACGCCGCCATCGGAGCTGGGGGCGATATTATTCACCCGACGGAAGCGTCCGGAGTAAAAGCCCTTGCCCTTTGCTGAACGCAAGCTGGCCACCACGTCCTGAACAGTCAACGGCTGACCGTCGGAAAACGTGGCATTTTCCAGATAGAATATCCATTCCCGCATATCTGCAGATACTTTGTAGTTTTTACACAGAATGGGGGTAGGTTCATAATTATCGTTCACGGCAAACAAGCCCTGATACATCAAAGAAAGCAATGCGCGGTTATTCAGATCAGTAGCCTCATAGGGATGGAAGCTGCTGTCTTTATTGTAGGCAAGACGAATGATCCCGGCGCTCTGCTGCGGCTGGGAAGATATATTTTGATCCCCGGAAAAACCGCCACCGGTGGGCGTATAAGCATCCTGCTGTGGGCCACAGCCTGCCAGCAGGCAGAGCAGGGTCAGGATTGCAAATAAACGCTTCATGTTTCTCTCTCCTTGCACACGATAATGGCACCCTGGGATCCACGAAGACCCTGGGTTATCCGGTGAGACCAAAACCGCTGATTTTCGCAGACAGTGCAGGCATCGCTGATTTCAATATGCGCTACGCCTGCCCGGCTTAATGCATGGCGGTTAATTTCTTTAAGGTTTACATAATATTTTTCACCCACGGGGCGAATAAATTCTTGAATATCCAAACCGAAGGTTTCCGTCATGGCGTTCGGCACTTCGACATCGGTTTCAAAACAGCAAAAGCTGATATTGGGACCGATGGCCGCCCGGATATTTTCCGGCGAACAACCAAAAGCGGACACCATCGCCCCCACAGCTTTGCCGGCAATATCCATAGCCGTCCCCCGCCATCCTGCGTGAACTGCGCCCACCGCCCCGGTAACGGGGTCATGGAGCAAAATGGGGGTACAATCGGCGGTGAACACTACCAGCGCAAGCCCCGGTGTATTGGTGATAATGCCGTCACATTCCGGTTGCTGGTGATGGTCAAAACCAAGGCAATCCTTTTCCGTGACCACACGTACCACGTCGGAGTGGACTTGGTGGGAAAGCACTGTCTTTTTTACATCATAACCAAGGGCATCTGCCAGAATTTCGTGATTTTTCGCCACATTTTCCGGCGCATCGCCCCGATGCATGCCGATGTTCAGGCTATTCAGATACCCGGTGCTGACACCGCCCAAACGGGTGGTAAAGCAATGGGGCACAGCGAGCCCATCAGCGGTCAAATATTCAAGTGTTCCAATTTTTTTCGTTGTGAGCGACATAGGTTCTCCTGGTTACTCTGCTTTATCCTTCTGCATGCAGCATTTCTTATACTTTTTGCCGCTGCCGCAGGGGCAGGGATCGTTGGGGCCTACCTTCTTATCCTTATTGCGAATGGGTTGCTTTTTGATTTCGGCATTATTTGCAGCGCCAGTGCCGGTCTCCTTTGCAACCTTTACACGCTTCACTTCCTGCTGGGCACGCAGCTGCACCAGGAACAATCGACGGACAGTTTCTTCACGAATGGCCTCTACCATGCCTTCAAACATGGCAAAGCCTTCCTCTTTATAGGCAATAACGGGGTCATGCTGACCATAGGCACGCAGACCGATGCCTTGCTTCAGCTCGTCCATGGCATCGATGTGATCCATCCAATATTCGTCAACCACCCGGAGCATGACAACACGCTCCAGCTCACGCATAACGGATGCGCCGTAGTGTTCTTCCTTCTGGGTGTAGACGGCTTCCGCAGCTTCGTAAACAGCATCTGCCAGTTCACTTTCCTTATCGGGGAGCTGTACACCGTTCGGCATACAGAAGCCCAGAGCGGTAATGATGGAAGTGATTGTACCGCCATTGACTCCACCATTTTCCATAATGGCATCTGCCACAACGCCGTCAACCGTGCTGCGCAGCATGGAAAGAATGTTCTCCCGGAGATCCTCGCCATCCAACACCTTCTGACGCTGGGCATAAATGATTTCACGCTGGGTGTTCATGACGTTATCGTATTCCAGCACGTTCTTACGGGAACGGAAATGCCGGCCTTCCACGCTCTTCTGGGCATTTTCCACTGCGCCGGACAAAATTCTTGCATCGATGGGAGTATCCTCGTCCAGACCCATAGCATCCATCATGGCCATGACCCGGTCAGAGGAGAACAGACGCATCAGATCGTCCTGCAGGCTCAGGTAGAACTTGCTTTCGCCCGGGTCGCCCTGACGACCGGAACGGCCACGGAGCTGATTGTCGATACGACGGGATTCGTGGCGCTCAGTGCCGATGATGAACAAACCGCCGGCCTGCTTGACCTTTTCGGATTCGTCTGCAATTTCAGCCTTGTATTTGCCCAATAGTTCCTTATACTTTGCCCGAACAGCCAAAACTTCCGGATCGTTGGTTTCGGCATGGGAATCTGCCTCCACCAGCAATTCCTCCGGCAGATCCGTTTTGCGCAGTTCGCTCTTTGCCAAAAATTCCGGATTGCCGCCCAGCATAATATCCGTACCACGACCTGCCATGTTGGTGGCGATGGTTACAGCACCGAATTTACCGGCCTGGGCAACGATCTGTGCTTCCTGCTCGTGGTATTTTGCGTTCAAAACATGGTGGGGGATACCCTCACGCTTCAAAAGCTTGCTGAGGATCTCACTCTTTTCAATGGAGATGGTACCAACCAGCACCGGCTGACCCTTGGCATGGCAGGCCTTGACCTGCTCCACAATGGCCCGGTACTTACCCACCTGATTTTTATACACAACATCATTATGATCCTTGCGGATAACCGGACGGTTGGTGGGAATCTCCACCACATCCAGCTGATAAATTGCGGCAAATTCCGCTTCCTCGGTCAGAGCCGTACCGGTCATGCCGGAGAGCTTGCCGTACAGACGGAAGAAATTTTGGAAGGTGATGGTTGCCAGGGTTTTGCTTTCTCCGGCAACGGTGACTTTTTCCTTGGCTTCGATAGCCTGATGCAGACCCTCATTATAGCGACGGCCATACATCAATCGGCCGGTGAACTCGTCAACAATGATGATTTCCCCGTCCTTAACCACATAGTCAATGTCCTTTTTCATCAGGCCGCGCGCCTTCATTGCCTGATTGATGTGGTGGGTAATGGTGGTATTCTCCGCATCGGACAGATTTTCCACGCCAAAATACCGTTCAGCCTTGGCGATACCCTCAGCAGTCAGAGAAACCGTGCGGCTCTTTTCGTCTACAAAATAGTCACAATCGTAGTTGTCCTGAACTTCCTTGTCCTCAGTCTTAGCAAAGACCTTGCGGCGCAAAGTGGCAACAAAAGCATCTGCCATTTCATAAAGCTTGCTGGAATCCTCGCCTTTGCCGGAAATAATCAAAGGAGTACGGGCTTCGTCGATAAGGATGGAGTCCACCTCGTCCACGATGGCAAAGGCATGTCCACGCTGAACCAGCTCCTGCTGGTAGATGGCCATATTGTCACGCAGGTAATCAAAACCAAGCTCATTGTTGGTGCAGTAGGTGATATCTGCGGCATAGCTGATCCGACGCTCTGCAGGCTCCATGCCGGGAATGACCAGACCAACGGACAACCCCATATATTTATAGACCTTACCCATCCATTCGGATTGGTATTTTGCCAGGTAATCGTTAACGGTGACCACATGGACACCCTCGCCGGTCAGCGCATTCAGATAGCAGGGCAGAATTGCCACCAGTGTCTTACCTTCACCGGTTTTCATTTCTGCGATACGGCCCTGATGCAGCACAATGCCACCGATGAGCTGTACGGGATAGGGCTTCATGCCCAGCACACGCCATGCCGCTTCCCGAATGGCAGCAAAAGCCTCCGGCAGCAGGTCATCCAAGGTTTCACCCTGGGCAAGACGTGCCTTGAACTGGGCGGTCTTTCCCCGGAGTTCCTCCTCGGAAATTTTAGAATAAGGCTCCTCCAGCGCCAGAATTTTATCCACCAGCGGCTGGATTTTTTTCAATTCCCGGGCGGACCGGGTGCCAAAAATTTTTGTAAGCAGTCCCATTGTATATCCCTTTCGGTTTGATAATGATGGTAATTTTAAGCCATTTTACCCATTATAGCACAAGTTTCCCAAAATTCATAGACTGTTTGTAAAGAAAGCATAGGTTTTTCAGCTTTGGGAAACCTACCAATATATTGCTCTTGGAGGTGCTGCCATGCTCTTATCTTATCTGCGCACGATCATTTTATATTTGGTTCTGATCGTGGTGATCCGGCTCATGGGTAAACGACAGATCGGGCAAATGGAGCCAACGGAATTTGTAGTGACCATGCTGGTGGCAAATTTGGCATCCATACCCATGCAGGACGGGGGTATTCCACTGCTGTCCGGCATCGTGCCGATCCTGACGGTGCTAGGATTGGAGCTGGTTCTGGCAGCCGCCTCTTTGGCAAGTGTATGGGTGCGGCGTCTGCTGTGCGGCAAGCCGGTGATCCTCATTGAAAACGGAAAAGTCAATCAAAGTGCCCTCAGAGCTACCCGGGTGACCTTGGACGAGCTCACCGGACATCTTCGGGAAAAGGACATTCTGGATATAAAAACTGTGCAGTATGCCATATTGGAAACCAATGGTAATCTCTCTGTATTCCCCTGGCCTAAGGAAGTGCCTGCCTCCGCAAAAGAGGCAGGCATACAGGTGAAAGCCCATTATCTTCCCGTTTCCATCATCGAGGACGGCTATTTGTACGAGGAAAATCTTGCAGTAGCCGGTCGCGATAAGAAATGGGTACAGCGCATTTTGGACGAGCATCGCACCGGTTTGAAACAAACCTGGCTTCTGACCGTGGATCAGCAGGGACATGTAGTATATATCCCTAAGGAGGATCGTGCATGAATCGGCTGTGGATAGGAATCGGAATTATGGTGCTCTTGTTGGCACTTGGAATTGCCATGCTTTGGGGAAGTACGGTATTTTTTAAGAAATTGTCCAACGATTTGGAGCAGGCCGGGGATTTTGCCCTTGCCGGAAATTGGTCTGCCGCCGGAGAAAAACTCTCCAAAAGTCAGGCACAATGGGCACGTTGGCAATGCTTCTGGTCGGCATGCACCGACCATGAACCCATTGAGCAAATGCAGAATCTTTTTTCACAGCTGGAGGTGTACCAGGCAAGACAGCTGGAGGTGGATTTTGCCACCGTTTGTCGCAGCCTTGTGGAAATTGCAAAGGCTATCGACGAATCCCACAGCTTGAAATGGTGGGGCTTACTGTAAATTTACCCCTTGCGCCATAACCAAAATGGCCGCCCCTAAGGCGCGAACCGCCACAATGGCTTCCTCCTGGGTGTTTCCGTTGGCGCCTACCTCCACCAGGATACTGCCCGGACTCATATCCAGATTGAAGCGTTCCCGGCGCAGCTGAATCGGGCGGGTGATGCCGGGATGCATCTTTTCCAGCACTGCTGTCAGCTTCACCCCAAGAGCAAGATTTTCCTGCCAGCCGGTATAGGCAACGTTTCGATCCGTTCCCGCCACCAGCATCAGCTGGGCGGAACGATTTCCTCCCACATTTGCTAAGGTGGTCAGTTGAGGATCTGCATTGAAATCCAATGCATCCCGATGCAGGTCAATGACCAGTGTGATGGATGGATAGGCCTGCAAATAGGCGGCAATGGTTTGCCGGGCATGGTTATATGAGCCGTTAAAAGAAGGATAGTCATGGAGCGTGCGGTCATGGAGCACGGATACGCCTCCGGCACGCAGGACTTTTGCCAGCTCCTCCCCGATGGAAAGCATGTTATACGATGGGTTGAAGGTGCGGTAGTCACTGTCCTCCTCGTAGATCTGCCCCGGTTGCTTGGTATAGCTTTCTGTGGCATGGGTATGCAGGATCAGTACGGTAGGTTTGCTGACGGTCAGATCCCACTCAAGGGGTGACAGCGTCAGGCTTTCCAGGTTTGGGGCATAGTCCGCCAGATCGCTGAGCTTCACAGCGGCAGCATCCTCTGCAGACAGTTGCACACCTGCAGGCTGTTGCAAGCCGGAATGAGGCGGCTTGGGTTTTGTGGATTGTGGTAGTTTTTCTGAAATGGAGGCATCCGGATAGCGTACCACACGACCGGTCTGCAAATATATCAACAACGAGAGCACGGCTTCCTGCTGTAAAGGGAGAAAGCGCAATACACCAGCCATTCGCAGTACCAGAGAGAGGATGATGACGCAGATGCCTACATAAATTACTTCCTTACGTCGGTACATAGAAACCTCCTGAAAATGAGAAACAAAAATGACCTGTTGCATATTGCAACAGGCCATTTATTTCTTGTCATTGCGGGCGACGCCACTTGGGTCTGTCTCGCAATTCCAGCCGCAAATTCTGAAAAAACTCGGAAAGCATGGCAGAAGCTTCCGCTTCCATAAGCCCCTTTTCCATTTTGGGGTGATGATTGAAATCCATGGAGAAAATATCGCACACCGAACCGCAAGCGCCGCATTTTTTATCCGATGCGGCAAAAACCACCCTCGGGATCCGGGCATTGACGATGGCACCGGCGCACATGGGGCAAGGCTCCAGCGTTACATATAGCGTGCATTCCCAAAGCCGCCAGCCACCCAAATTACGGCAGGCATCGTTAATCGCTTCGATCTCCGCATGGGCAAGGGCATTTTTGTCTTTTTCCCGACGGTTACGGCCTCTGCCCACAATCTGTCCATCTTTTGCGATGACACAGCCCACCGGCACTTCGCCTTCTTCGGCGGCTTCCCTGGCCAGTTCCAACGCAGCAGCCATCAGTTCCAGATCTTCCACGATCCCACCTCCCTGACATTTTTTCTATCATAACCCAGATAAAAAAATTCGTCAAGGGGCTACCCTATCCCTCCATGAGCAGTGCCGCAAACAGCACCGCCAATTCCTGACGGGAGAAGGGGCGCTTGGGGCGACTGTCCGCCTGATCATTCGCTTCCTGAAAAACGCCGTTTACTGCACTTGTGATCTGTTCCTGCTCCCGCGGGGTGGCTTGTCCGGTAAGTAAGTAATCCACTGTCACGCCAAAGGTTCGAGCCATGGCCACCAAAATATCCACCGACGGCTCTCGCCTGCCTTGCTCATACATCCCCACAGTACTGGGACTAACCTGCAGTTGCGCCGCCAGTTGCCCCTGGCTCAGACCGGCAGCCCGACGCAGCACTGCAATTCGTGTGCCCAGCATGTCGGTGTCCTCCTTTGTTTTTTGTTTTCACAATATAGCACAAGAATATGGAAAATTTTGGAGGATTTTGGCGTATACACAATTCGACGGACATCACACATTTCGTGTATTACAATAAACCCGGTAATCCGTTTCGTTTCACCAAAGAGGAGGAATGTTATGTCAACTAAACCAGAGCCTATTTTATACATAGATCCCCAAGCGCAAAAACCTGCCGCCTTTTGTCCGCGTTGCGGTGGAGAATTGTATGCCCCCAGCCTTGTGTGCCTTCGCTGTGAAAGGAGAACGCCATGACGCTGCAGGAAATGAGCTTGGAATACGAGGCCTCCGCCGTACTTTTGCGCACCCGGCTGCGCATTCTTCGGCACGCCCTGGCGAAAGCGGAAGATCCGGAGGAGATCTGGCATTTAAAACGACGAATCGCAGAACTGACTCCTATGCTCACCCAAATGAATGAGCTGGCGGAGCTGACTGCCCATTACTACGAAAGGGGATATTATCGCAGTGAAAAATACACTCTTTGATGACTACCTTGGCCCCCGTTTGCCCCGGCAAATGCAGCTAAATCGGGTAAAAAATGTGATTGAGCAAGAACTGACACCTCTGCAGAAAGAAACTGTACTGGCCTATTATTTCAGTGGGCAGAATATATGTCAGATTGCGCAGCAGCGGGGTGTGAACAAAAGCACTATCTGCCGCACATTGCATCGGGCGGAGAAGCGGCTGCGCCGCAGTCTGCGGTACTAAAAAATAAATAATTCGTAAACAATGACAGATTGCAGTTGCAAGAACCAACTTTTCCGCCTATAATAAGGCCAATAAAATCACAAGGGGATCTCCTATGAGTCGTATCAAGCAGGCGCTGCGGCGCTTTATGACAGGCCGCTACGGCACCGACAAACTGAATTTATGGATCTTAGGCGCAGGCTTGGTTTTGTGTATCGTTGCCATTTTGATGCCGTTTAAACTGGCTGAGCAAATCCTCAATGGCATTTCCTATGCGCTGATGATCTGGGCCATTTTCCGCACCTTCTCCCGGAATACCTATAAGCGGTATCGGGAAAATCGTCGGTTTTTGATGTTTTTGGATCGGATCAAGGATCGGGAACACCGGTATTTCGATTGTCCCAAATGCCGTCAGCAGGTACGCGTACCCCGGGGCAAGGGCAAAATCATGATCACCTGTCCCAAATGTAAGGAAAAATTCCAGAGAAAAAGCTAAAAAATACCCTCCCGGATCGGGAGGGTTTCTTTTATTTATTTTCCTCGGGGACAAAGCTGATGATCAGATCTTCCAGTTTTGTCTGCAGTTGGGTGAATTTCACGCCGGCGGCGGTGAGCATCCGCTTGGAAGCCAGATTGCCCATTGTATCCTTATACTTATCAGACAGATACACAACTTCCTTCACGCCACTTTGAATAATAGCCTTGGCGCATTCGTTGCAGGGAAACAGCGCCACATACACACGGCTGCCCCGCAGATCACGGCCATTGGCGTTGAGAATGGCATTCAGTTCCGCATGGACTACATAAGGATACTTGGTATCGTCACCATCGCGCCCCCAGGGAAACTCATCATCCGAACAGCCTTTGGGCATGCCGTTGTAACCGGTGGAAATGATGATATTGTCCTGAGAAACGATACATGCGCCTACTTGGGTGCTGGGGTCCTTGCTGCGCTTGGCGGCCAGCATGGCAATGCCCATAAAATATTCGTCCCAGCTGATATAATCGGTGCGTTTCATGGTATACCTCCGTGTTTTTCTTTCAGTATAGCAAACAGTGCAAGGGGTGTCAAGAATCGCTATTTCCCTCTTGTCTTTTCCGCAGAAAAATGGTACGATGGAGAAAACACGAAAAGGAGGATGTTTATGGACGCACAAAGCATCATTGAATATATCCGTACCTCTGAAAAAAAGACCCCCGTGAAGGTCTATGTGTGGGAGAAGACCCCCGTGGCTTTCCCCGGCTGCAAGGAGTTCCCCGCCGGTGAAAACTGCAAAATCGTTTTCGGTGACTGGAAGGATATTTCCCCCGTTCTGGGTGCCAATGAATTTGCCCATGTGGAAATTGAAAATAACTGCCGCAATTCCGCAATTCCCATGCTGGACATGAAGGACATTCCCGCCCGTATCGAACCGGGTGCCATCATTCGGGAGCAGGTAGAGATTGGCAAAAATGCGGTAATCATGATGGGTGCCATCATCAACATTGGCGCCATCATCGGTGACGGAACCATGATCGACATGGGCGCTGTACTGGGTGGCCGTGCAACTGTGGGCAAGAATTGTCATGTGGGTGCCGGTGCTGTGCTGGCCGGTGTCATCGAGCCCGCCTCTGCAACCCCCGTTGTGGTGGAAGATAATGTGCTGATCGGCGCAAACGCTGTGGTCATCGAAGGCTGCCGCATTGGCGAAAACGCTGTTGTTGCCGCCGGCGCTGTGGTGGTTTCCGATGTACCTGCAAACGCAGTGGTCGCCGGATGCCCTGCCCGGATCATCAAGATGAAGGATGAAAAAACCGCCAGCAAGACCGCCCTGGTGGACGCCCTGCGGGAGCTGTAATATGAAACATGTTGTCATTACCGGAGGAAGCCGAGGCATTGGTGCAGCCGCTGTGGAGCTGTTTGCCGAAAAAGGCTACCGGGTCACGTTCCTCTACGAAAAGAACCATGAAACAGCAAACGCTGTGGCCAAAAAAACCGGTGCAGCCGCCATCTGCTGTGATGTGGCAGACAGCCGTGCTGTGAAGGAAGTCTTTGCCAATATGGGCGATGTGGATATCCTTATCTGTAATGCCGGCATTTGCTGGACGGGTTTGCTCAGCAGTATGCCGGAAGACGATTGGGATCGGATTTTTGATGTAAATGTCAAGGGCATTTACAACTGCGTTAATGCCGTTATGAGCGCATTTTTGAAAAAGCAGGCCGGTTCTGTGGTCACCGTTTCCTCCATGTGGGGTCAGGTGGGCGCATCCTGCGAGGCAGCATATTCCGCCACCAAGGGTGCTGTCATTGCTCTGACAAAAGCCCTTGCCAAGGAGCTGGGTCCCAGCGGTATTCGGGTCAACTGTGTTGCCCCCGGTGTGATCACCACGGACATGTGCGCAAATGTGGAGCCTGAGATTTTGGAAGAAATGGCTGCAGATACTCCCGTGGGCAGAAACGGCTCACCTATGGATGTGGCAAAGGCTATGGAATATCTGGCAAATGCAGAATTTGTCACAGGAGAAGTGCTGTCAATCAATGGCGGCTATGTGATTTAGGAGGTTATTATGAAGATTTCTATTGCTTGCGATCATGGCGCACTGGCGCTGAAAAATACACTCATTGACCACCTGACCAAGCAGGGTCATGAGGTGGTGAACTTTGGTACGGACACACTGGATTCCTGCGACTATCCGGATTTTGCCGCCAAGGCAGCTCAGGCAGTTGCCGATGGCGTATGTGAAAAAGGCATCGTCCTTTGTACCACCGGTATCGGTGTATCCATCACCGCAAATAAAATCAAAGGTATTCGTTGCGCACTGCTTTCCGATGTTCTCAGCGCCCGTATGACCCGGGAGCACAACGACACCAACGTGATGGCCATCGGCGCCGGCATCGTGGGTGAAAAGCTTGCTATTGAGATTACGGATACTTGGCTGGGTACTGCCTTTTCCGGTGATGCGCGGCATCAGCGCAGAATTGACAAAGTAATGGCTTTGGAAAAATAAACAAAAGAGGCTGTGGCATGTGCCACAGCCTCTTTTAAAACCGCCCCGAGTATTCCCGGAACAGAAAAAGCCTTATTCTGCAAGAAATTTGTGAACTACATTACGGAAACTCTGGAATGCCTGGCAGTCACAATCTGCCTGCACCTGCAAGGGACGGCTGTAATCCAGACTTACCATGCCGATGAAGCTCTTGCCGTTGACCTGCTGGGCATCGTTGCCCACCAAAATGGCAAAAGGCTGAACGGTAGCCAGAGAAATGAACTCCTGCACTTCCTGAAAAGAACGCAGGGAAATATTAAATTTTTGCATCTGCATTCTCTCCTTCTGTACAAAAGCAAATTTTTCATGTATAATGGTTTCGCTTAAACCAAAAGGATTATATCAGAAGATATTTGCTTTTTCAATTCACATTTTTGGTGGATATTATCAAAAAAATGAAGATAAATTTGGTGGAAATAACAAAATGAAAGTTGCTTTTTACACACTCGGCTGCAAAACAAATCAATACGAAACTCAGGCTATGGAGCAGCTTTTTGCGGCCAAAGGGCATGAAATCGGCACTTTTGACGAAACCTGCCATGCCTATATTATCAACACCTGCTCCGTCACCGCTGTGGCTGACAAAAAGAACCGGGCTGTGATCCGTCGATGCCGCAAGGAAAATCCCGATGCCGTTCTCGGTGTTTGCGGCTGCTATACCCAGCATGATGCCGAGGCGGTACGAGCTTTGGGCGTGGATGTGCTTGGCGGCAGCAGTGGCCGGGAAGAATTTGTAGAAATGATCCTGCGCTGTCTGGAAGAAAAACAGCATCTGGAGTCTTTGGATAAAGCCTTATCCCGTCGCAGCTTTGAAATTTTGCCTGCCGGCGGTCTGGAAGGTCGCACCCGGGCCATGCTGAAGGTTCAGGATGGCTGTGTGAATTTCTGCTCCTACTGCATCATTCCCTATACCCGTGGTCCGGTGCGTTCTGCGCCCCTGGATATCATCGTGGCGCAAGCCAAGGAATTGGCTGAAAAGGGTTATCGGGAACTCATCGTCACCGGTATTGAAATTGCCAGCTGGGGCGTTGACCTGCCCGGCAAACCAAGTATGAGTACCATGCTTGCTGCGATCTGTGAGGCAGTTCCGGAAATGCGGGTCCGTCTGGGCAGTCTGGAACCTCGGGTCATTACTGAGGAATTTTGCCGAACTATGGTGAATTATGCAAATCTGTGTCCTCAGTTCCATCTTTCCATGCAATCCGGCTGTGATACTGTCCTGGCACGGATGAAACGCAAATATGATACCGCACGGTATTACGAAAGCGTGCAACTCCTGCGCAAGTTTTTCCCGGGCTGTGCCATCACCACGGATATGATCGTGGCCTTCCCCGGTGAAACGGAGGAAGAATTTGAAGAAAGCCTTGCTTTTATTCAAAAATGTGCCTTTGCGGATATGCACATTTTCCCTTACTCCCGTCGTCCCGGTACGCCTGCGGACAAAATGCCCGGCCAGCATAACAACGCCACCAAGGAAGAACGCAGCCGTCGTGCCATTGCCATAGCGGAAGCTATGAATCTAGCCTATCGGAAATCCCTGATCGGCACAGAGCAGGAAGTCCTTTTTGAGGAAACGGTTGACAGCTTCGACACCGGCCATTCCCCCAACTATATAAAGATATATGTCCCCGCCACCGGTCGACGCAATGCGGTCATCCGGGTGCGAATCACCGATATTCGTGCCGATGGTCTTTTGGCGGAAGAAATTGGCAATCAAAACAAAGGAAAACGCTAAAAATATGCGCATTTCGTGCAAAACAAATACTTTACATTGTTGGAAAATTGATGTATAATAACGTCGTATGGGGTCTAAACCCATATGGAATTATATACCATACTGCACTGCAGTAATTTTTTGAATGGAGGAATTTCCAATGTCCGTTAAAGTTGCTATCAATGGTTTTGGCCGTATCGGCCGTCTGGCTTTCCGTCAGATGTTCGGCGCTGAGGGTTTCGAGGTTGTCGCTATCAATGACCTGACTTCCCCCGCTATGCTGGCTCACCTGCTGAAGTATGACTCCACTCAGGGCGCTTACGCTGCTCCCTTCGGTGCTCACACTGTCGAAGCTGGCGAGGACAACATTGTCGTCGACGGCAAGAAGATCACCATCTACGCTAAGGCTAACGCTGCTGAGCTGCCCTGGGGCGAGCTGGATGTAGACGTCGTGCTGGAGTGCACCGGCTTCTACACTTCCAAGGCTAAGGCTCAGGCTCACATCGACGCTGGCGCTAAGAAGGTCGTTATCTCTGCTCCCGCAGGCAACGATCTGCCCACCATCGTTTACAACGTCAACCACAACACCCTGACCAAGGAAGACCACATCATCTCCGCTGCTTCCTGCACCACCAACTGCCTGGCTCCCATGGCTAAGGCTCTGCACGAGCTGGCTGGCATCGAGGCTGGTATCATGTGCACCATCCACGCTTACACCGGCGACCAGATGATTCTGGACGGTCCCCAGAGAAAGGG
>JAZRRL010000026.1:0-70513 GCA_045650665.1 Faecousia sp.
GACGGTACTCAACCTTACCAGCCTTGATCTCGGTAACAGCTGCGCCAACGTTGGGGGTAACAGTACCAGCCTTGGGAGAGGGCATCAAGCCCTTGGGGCCCAAAACCTTACCCAGACGGCCGACAACACCCATCATGTCGGGGGAAGCGACGACAACGTCGAAATCGAACCAGTTTTCCTTGGTGATCTTCTCAACCAGCTCCATGCCGCCAACATAGTCAGCGCCGGCTGCCTGAGCTTCTTCCACCTTTGCGTCCTTAGCGAAAACCAGAACGCGGGCGGTCTTACCTGTGCCGTTGGGCAGAACCACAGCACCGCGGACCTGCTGGTCTGCGTGACGGGAGTCAACACCCAACTTGATGTGCAGCTCGACGGTCTCGTCGAACTTAGCGGAAGCACCCTTCACAACCAGATCCAGGGCCTCTGCGGGATCATACTGAACAGAGCGATCAATCAGTTTTGCGCTCTCCTTGTACTTTTTACCTCTAAACAATGTAATTATCCTCCTTGATAGTGGTGATGCGGAATAATCCTCCCACATTTCCGAGGTGGTAAAACCCCGGTCAGCAAATATTAGTCAACAACAGTAACGCCCATGGAGCGGCAAGTGCCACGAACCTGGCTCTCAGCAGCTTCCAGAGTGTTTACATTCAGATCGGGCAGCTTGGTCTTTGCAATCTCAGTAACCTGAGCAGCGGTGATAGAACCAACCTTGTTCTTGTTGGGGACACCGGAACCACCCTGCAAACCTGCAGCCTTCAGAACCAGCAGGGGGGTGGGGGGAGTCTTGGTGATAAAGGTGAAGCTGCGGTCTGCGTAAACAGTGATAACAACGGGGATCTTGTAGCCTTCCATGTTGGTGGTACGGGCATTGAAATCCTTGATGAATGCAGCGATGTTTACGCCGTGCTGACCCAGAGCGGGGCCGACAGGGGGAGAAGCGGTTGCCTTAGCGGCAGGGATTTGCAGTTTAATAATACCTGTAACTTTCTGTGCCATTATAAGCACCTCCTGAATAAAATGTGGTAATATGCGCAGTGCGCATTTCTTTCGGGGCTTTAGCCCCTCCCACGTTCCGACCGAAATAACGGTCCGATGCGTTTATTGGGATACGACCTCAATCTGATCGAGCTCAAACTCGACAGGGGTCTCACGGCCAAACATGGATACGATCACGCTGACCGAGTTCTTTTCGACCTCAATGCTCTCCACAACACCGGTGAAGGAACTCAAGGGGCCATCGAGGATCCGGACGGTATCACCAACATTATAGTTGACAATGATTTCCTTCTTCTCAACACCCATTGCATAGACCTCATCGTCTGTCAGGGGAGTGGGTTCGTTGCTGGCAGTACCTACGAAACCGGTTACGCCCCGGATGCCGCGGACTACATGCCATGTGTTGTCGCTGTAAACCATCTTGACCAGAACATAACCGGGGTATACCTTACGGTCATAAGTTTTGGTCGCACCGGATTCAGTGATTTCGGTAACAGTTTCCATAGGAATAGAAATTGCCTGGATCACGTCCTGGAGCTGACGGGTCTCGACAGTCTTTTCGATGGTGGCCTTTACTGTGTTCTCATAACCGGAATAGGTATGGACCACATACCACTTTGCAGTCTCAGCCATGGCGTTACCTTAGTGGGTGTGACTACCGGTCAGATCAGTAACGGTTTCAAGCAATGTAGTAATTCCGTACTGAGCCACAAAGTCAAACAACCAAACGAACACGCCGACTACGAGAACAGCAGCAATGACAATCATGGTGTTCTTCAACACCTGCTTGGGGGTGGACCAGACAACCTTCTTCAGCTCGCTCTTGAGCTCACGGAAGTATCTGCAAATGGCACCCCAGGTTCTCTTGAACCAGTTTTGCTTCTTGTTTTCAGCCATTTTTTGCCTCTCCTTACTTGGTCTCGTTGTGAGTGGTGTGCTTTCTGCAGAATCTGCAGTACTTGCTCATTTCGAGACGGTCAGGGTCGTTCTTCTTGTTTTTCATGGTGTTGTAGTTTCTCTGCTTGCACTCGGAACATCTCAAAGTGACTTTTACGCGCATTACGGCACCTCCTTAAATAATTGCCTCCCTGTATCACTTCGGCTAGAAAGATTTAGAAAGCGGACAACTACATTTCCGCCCCGAAGCTGAAAAAGGGCATAAAACAAAGCCCGTTATTTCACAGGTAGAACCATTCTACCACAGGATTTGCGTATAGTCAACAACTTTTTTACCAATTTTTTGTTTATTTTGTTAGAAAACAGATGGTAAAATTCGTGCATGAAAATGTGAGCTAAACGCATATTCTTTTGATAGGAGGGATGTGCATGAATTGGAAGAAATGGAAACCTTATCTTATCAGTGTGGTGATTGCATTAGCTGTTGGAGCAATTTCCGGACTATTGTCTATGGGCGGGATGGAAAAATACGCTGAATCTGTTGTCAAACCTGCATTAACACCTCCGGGGTGGGTGTTTTCGGTGGTTTGGACGATATTGTACACGCTGATGGGAATTAGTGCAGCAAAAGTATGGTTATCAACCGATGGTGTTGCAAGGGATAAAGGCCTGAATCTGTATGTTACACAGCTGATCGTAAATTTTTTCTGGAGTCTGATCTTTTTTAACGCACAAGCCTTTGGATTTGCAGCGATTTGGTTGCTGCTGTTGTGGGCGCTGGTATTCTTAATGATCCGGCAATTTTACAAGGTTGATAAATATGCAGCGTTATTGCAGATTCCGTATTTGGTGTGGTTGACCTTTGCTGCATATCTCAATATTGGTGTATGGTTATTAAATAGATAAGAAAGGCAAATTTTTGCCTTTCTTTTTTTATGCGAATACGCTATAATAGAGAAAAATGCAGAAATGAGGTTTGACTATGAAACGGATTATGGGTATCGACTATGGTGATGCACGGACTGGTGTGGCGATTTCGGATCTTTTATGCACCATTGTGGGTTCTACAATGGTGATCCCCAGCCGTAACCGCGAGAAAGCCATTGCTGACATTGTACGCATAGCTAAGGAAAATGATGTTGGGCAGATCGTAGTAGGCTTGCCCCGAAATATGGACGGCACGGAAGGTGTCCGTGCGCAGCTGTGCAGAGAGTTTGCTGAAGAATTAGAGAAAGCAACTGGTCTGCCAATACAGATGTGGGATGAACGGCGGACAACCGTAGAAGCGCACAATATTCTTTCACAGCATAATTATCATGGTCAAAAGCGGAAAAATACGGTTGATGCAGTTGCTGCTGCATTGATTCTGGAGGGTTATTTGGCTTTTCGTGGCCGATAAAACAGTTCTCTCAGGCCGGTGAATAAAAGTAACCCACCAAATATTTTGCGCAAAAGTTCCTGATCGATTTCTTTCCCAATCCAGGAGCATATACCGGCTGCAATACATCCGCTGATAATAGCAGGAAGAATTGTCTTGATATTTAGTTTGCCTTGTTTCCATCGCAACAAGCTGACACCGCCTGCAGAAGCAAGGAAGAACATCAGGTTGATTGCCCGGGCAGTGGAATGGGCTGTATTTGCAATAAGTGTCAGCCATAGAATCAGTAAGGAACCACCGCCTATACCCAGACCAGCGAGAATACCGAGGACGAATCCAATCGGCAGAGTTAGCAGGGGAGTCAGCATAGATAACGAATACCTCCCCACAGAATAATAATCCCCAATGCCCGGTGAAGCCATTTCACCGGGATTTTTTTGTCCAAAAGACCGGCTAAAATACCTCCGGGGATGCCTGCAATCAGATATGGCCATGCATCATGCCAGGGTAAATGCGCAAAACCCGGATTGATTGACAAGGAAACCAGACAGATAGGTAAGATGATCCCAACAGATACGGGGAAAACTTGCTCGTCCTCAATATCTCCAAACAGTGTCAGCAGGGGAACGAGGAGCATGCCGCCACCGGCTCCCAGCAAACCATTTGCGGAACCAGCCACAGCACCTGCCAGAATGATTCGGAATAGTCTTTTCATACGCATGCCTCCTTCTAGGATTTTCTGCGTATTTTATAAAGAATATGCAAAAGACCCGGATCCTGAGATCCGGGTCTTTGTTATTTACTTTTGTGCAATGTAATCCAGAGCCATCAGCTTCAGGCTGTACTGCTCAAAGGGCATGTTTGCAACCAGTTCCTTGTGCCACTTTTCGGTATCCTCAACACGCAGATCCTCATCAATCATCTTATCACGATAGGACATTTCGTCAGCAGAGGAGTAGAACATAACGTGGTAACCATACTCGGTTTCAACAATGCCGGTATTACCAGGCTGACGTTCAGGATCAAAGCACCATTCTTCGAATGCCTGAACCATCTGGCCAGGATAAATGTCTTCATACAGACCGCCATTGGTTACCTTGCCGTCCTGGTCATCACTTTCCTTGTTAGCCAGGTCAGCGAAGCTTTCCTCAGTAGGATTGTTATTTTTCCACTGCTCCAGCAGAGCCTCAGCCTTAGCCTTTGCAGTGTCTTTCTCGTCCTGGGAATAGGTTACATTACCGCTCTTGTCGGTGGTGCCGCCTTCAAATTTTACCAAGATGTGGCGAACGTTAGCCAGCTTGGTGTGATTGTCATCACGCTTAGTGAACAGTACGATGGTGTAACCGTCAATAGTCTTTGCGCACTCGCACTCATCACTGTGAACGTGGTCATCCTTGGCCTCTTCAGTGTAGGTAACGACATCAAATGCCTTGATTTCACCGGCTGTACGCTCTTTTTCCTGCAGCCATTCCAGAGCAGCTGCGTGCAATGTGATGTTGTCGAAGAAGGCGTTTTTAACCTCAGTTGCGCTGGGCAGAGTAGTGGTATTGCTGCTGCCTGTTGTTGTGCTATTATTGGATTCCTTGTCGGCTTCATCCTTAGCCTCATCCTTGTCGATCTTGTTGATCTCCCAGGCCTGGATTGCCTTGTCAAAAGATTCCTTATCAGTTACGCCAGCGGCCAGAAGTGCTTCCATATCAGCCTTCATAGCCTCACGTGCGGCAGCCTTTTCTTCTTCACTCCAAGTGGTGGTCTTGCCGTCCTCACTCTTGGTGCCTTCTCCCAGATAGGAGTTGTACTTCATAGTGTAGTGGACGTAGGAAACGGTGGAGTAATCGTCGAACTTGTCTGCTTCATATGCACGATAATCTTCAGGATTGTACTCAAGACTATCAGCATGCTTGTTCAGGTAGGCAGTAGCAATGGTGCACAGCTCGTAGTATTCTCTGTAGGTAGCTACATTAGCACCGTTGCCATACATTTGACGCAGATAGGATTTTGCACTGCTGTAACCATAATATGCTGCATACAAATCAAGGTTGGCGAAGTAGGAGTCCAGAGATGCACGCTCGGTTTCAGTCAAGGTAAAGCCGTTCTTCATTGCATCATCGTACAATGCATACATATCCTTGGCGGTGTTAATAGCGTTATCAATGAAATAATCAGCCCAGGTTTTATCAGCATCCTGGTTGTATTGCTGCTCGTTTAGGGGCTTAGTTGCGTCAAAACCGAGCAGAAGGGACCAATAATCACCAAAGGAACTGTAATACTGGTCGTAGACCATTTCCTGATGCTCTGTAATAGCATCCATATAGAAATAGTTCAGGTCCGTTGCAGACAGTTTGTGATCACCGATCTTTACGGTGGTACTGTTGCGGTGAACGATACCCTCAATAACAGGGGTGACTGCAGCGCCAAATACGATGGATACAACAAGTACCATAATGATGGCGAAAGTCAGTGTATAAGCTTTCAGCTTTCTTGCTTCTTGCTGCTCTTTTTTCTGACGTTGTGTCATAGCAACTTGATTTTGCTCTTTACGGAGCTTCTTTTTACTGGATGCGCTCATGTAATCAATTCCTCTCATTGTGCTTTTGCTACGTTATGCACATACATGCACATAGACTTGCGTATTATAACTTATTTTGACGCGAGTTTCAAGTATTTTCTTTCTACATATCTTGAAAAAGAAAAAAGTTTACATTTTTAGTACATTTAGCCATGAAAAAAGCATGGAGAACAAAACATTCTCCATGCTTAATCCCGCTTTGGCCGTGTGCATCCTATTATGACCTGCACCAATAGGCAGGTGGGTTGCCGCTCCCGATTTTAGCTGCTCCCAACGTCCACCATACGTCATAGCGCAGGCGGGAGGTCTGCAATCCAACCGGGAAATCAAGCATCCCTATAAATAAATGTGGGTCCAAAAGGACACATCACGCACCAAGCAGGAGGTGATTATTGCATATCACTTTCCTGATACAAGGACTCCATAATCAGTGTATTCACTGCTTCAAGTTCTTGTTCGTCTTCGATAAAAGTGAGGATATTCTCGCCGTCTTCTTCAACAGATTTAAAAATTATCACCTCCGGTTCCAGTTCTTCGGAAACCGGCATTGTTGCGAGATATGTTGCTCCATTATATTCTACAGTGGTGAGAACCTCTAATTCATATTCTGCACCATCTCCGTCAGAAATGGTGATAAAATCGGAACCATATTGATCTTCCATAGTTGTGCCTCCTGCAATGTTTTTCTTTATCATACAGCATTTCGATGTTAAAATCAACCGAAACATTGCAGGTAGCGCAGGCACAATATAGTATATGCATTAGAAGATGGTAGTGTTACACTCAGGAAAAATAATCTTCTATAAGAGCGTATAGTTCGCTCAGACTGTCCACGTGAATCCCTTTTTCCAGACGTTTCTGGTCAGATTCGGGAAACATGGAAACATTGTAGGGGAAAACTTTTAATGGTGCTTTTTGATTGTCCTTCCACAATGCAACCTTACCTTCGTGGACGCCTAAAAGAAATCCAAACAGTAGGATATTGGCAAGTACAGTGCGTTTTATCATGGTCAAATCCTCCTTGTATAGGTAGTATGTCTTGAATTTTTATCTTTATTTATAAAATTGGGTCTTTCGTTTTTTGTTGGGGTATGCTATAATTATACGGCTAGACCTATGCGTTGACGCAGACAGCGTCTGTTTAGAGCCTTTATTACCGCTTTTACGGAGGTTTATATATGGAACAAAATCATAATGAAGAGGTGCGCCAGGTATCCAGACAGTCTTGGGAACCTGCTAAGCCCCTGCGTGTTGCTCACGGGGTTTGGAATGGCGTTTATACTGCTATTAAAATTCTGTTGGGTGCACTCGCAACAGTATTGGTCATTATGGCGATTTGTATGTTTGCATTTGTTGGTCTGCTTGCAGACTATCTTGACGGCGATGCCATTATGGGTAATGCTGAAGTGGTTATGGGTGACTTTGACCAGAGTGGCAATACGGTTATGTATTACACCGATGCAGAGGGCAACATCCAGGTTCTGCAGCGTTTGCATGCAGATACCGACGAGGATTGGGCTACCTATGACGAGATTCCTGAGGATCTCATCTATGCCGCCGTTGCCATCGAGGACCATCGCTTCTTTGAACATCAGGGTGTTGACTGGATCCCCACGATTAAAGCATGCGTCAGCATGTTCGTGGGCGGCCGTGAGTTTGGCGGTTCGTCTATTACCCAGCAGCTGATCAAGAATCTGTATCTGGAGTATGATGAATCGGCTGACGATGTAACTGTTCAGCGAAAGGTACTGGAAATTTTCCGTGCTACCGAGTTTGAAAAGCGCTATGACAAGAAATTCATCATGGAATGGTATCTGAATAAGATCTATCTGGGTGAACGTTGCAAAGGCATTAAGCCTGCTGCAGCAGTGTATTTCGGCAAGGAACTGGAGGATTTGAATACTGCGGAATGTGCTGCATTGATCAGTATTACCAATAATCCGTCCTTGTTTAATCCATACCGTACCGGTCTTGATAACTATAAGGGCGAGCAACTTACTGGCGCTGAGCGTAATAAGCGCCGTCGTGAAGACACCATTTATATGATGAAGCAGTACGGATGGCTGACAGATGAGGAATATCAGCAGGCATTAAAGGATAGCGAAAACCTGACACTGAAGAGGGGAATCGACGAAAAGGACCGCTACAGTGACTGTATCAACGAAAACTGCGGTTATCACGGCAAGGTCGGAACCTTTATTTTCAAGGATGATGGTACGACCTATTGTCCAAAGTGTAATCAGCCGACGACTGTTGGCAGCGATGCATCTCGTGAGGTTTACTCCTGGTTTGTTGATGTTGTCCTGGAAGAGGTTGCACAGTATTTCTGTGAGCGCGGTGGCGTAAACTGGGAAACTGCGGACGACGATACCAAGCAGGACTTTAAACGGTTGGTCTGCCAAAGTGGTCTGCACATCTACACGACTTTGGATATGCGTGTTCAGAATCAGGTGGACAAGATCTATACCAATCTGGACGAGATTCCTGACACCGATAGTATTCAGCAACTGCAATCCGGCATTGTAGTCATTGATAATACGACTGGTGATATTGTTGCAATGGCAGGCGGTGTTGGCGAGAAGGATGTTCACGATGCTTACAGCAAGGCTACGGATGCAAAGCTGCAGCCGGGTTCTTCCATTAAGCCGCTTACAGTTTATGCGCCTTCCTTCGAGTTGGGCGTCCTGAATCCTGGTTCAGTACTAGATGACCTTCCTTTCTATTATGTTGATAACAGCCCCTTCCCGAGAAACTCCAATAGACAGTATTCCTATTCCAGAACTGTTGTAAGCGCCGTCAAGGATTCTGTAAATGCCAGCGCCATCAAGGGTTTGGACATTATGGGCCGGGAGTATTCCTTTAACTTTGCGAAGGATAAGTTCGGACTCTCCACGTTGGTGAAAGAGTATACTAACTCCAATGGCAAGATCTTTACTGATATAGCCTGGGCGCCATTGGGACTGGGTGCTCCTACTGTGGGTGTCACTGTCCGGGATATGTGTACCGCTTATGCAACCTTCGCAAATAATGGCATCTATCGTGACGCACGGACCTACACGCTGATCTATGACAGTGACGGCAAGCTGGTATATCATAACGAACAGAAATCCGAACAGATACTCAGCGCCAAGACCGTTGACTATATGAACTACTGTTTGGCAGAAGTTGTTAAAAGCGGTACTGCGGATGATATTCGCTTCAGCTTTGACTCTAAATATGCGATTTATGGTAAGACCGGTACGACTACAAGCGCAAAGGACCGCTGGTTCTGCGGTTTTACTGGACATTACACTGCTTCGGTCTGGACGGGATATGATATACCTGAGGCCATCAGCGGTGCAGGCGGTAGTGCGGCGGCTCGTAATCTTTGGAGAAAAGTCATGGAACCCTTGCATCAAGGTTTGGAATCAAAGAGCTTGTATAATTCCGAAAATTTTGTGTCTACACAGATTTGTCTGGATTGCGGCAAATTGGCCACTACGGCCTGTACCATGGATGTCAGAACCCATGAGCATGGTCTGAGACGTGTGGAAACTGTGTTGGTATATCCAGAGGATGTGCCGACTGCATCTTGTGACTGCCATGTAGAGGTTGACTTTTGCCTTGACTGTAAGGCTGTTGCCAATAGTGGCTGTACCCATGTTACCAAGCGCTCTCTGGTCAAGATGACCCAATCCAAGGTCAATGAGATTATTCAGGCATCCAATGTTGGTCTTTGGAATTCCTGCCGTGGAGAGAATTATATTTATCTGGTGGACAGGCAGGGCAATCCCGTACCGTTCTATGGATTTAACGGAGATAAGAACTATGGTCTTACGCTGCCGTATGTTTCTTGCTATATCCACAAGGCAAAACCGGAATTACCCATATTGATTGATTAAAAGGAGATTGCCATGATTTGGTTATCCGATGAGTGGAAAGATTATGAGGTTTTGGATACCTCTGATGGTGAACGGCTGGAGCGGTGGGGTAAATACCTGCTTGTTCGTCCGGATCCTCAGGTAATCTGGAATACCCCGAAAGAGCATCCGGGCTGGAGAAAGTACGATGCCCGCTATCTGCGCTCCAATACCGGCGGTGGTCACTGGTCTGATCACAATTTGCCGGAACGCTGGCAGATTCGCTACAAGGATTATCTGACCTTCAATGTAAAACCGATGAATTTTAAGCACACCGGTGTATTTCCGGAACAGGCTGCAAACTGGGATTTTATCCGGGAAAAGTGTGCCAATGCAGGTCGCCCGGTGAGAGTGCTGAATCTGTTTGCCTATTCCGGTGGCGCCACCTTGGCTGCTGCAGCCGGCGGAGCAGAGGTATATCATGTTGATGCTTCTAAGGGCATGGTTGCCTGGGCAAAGGAAAATGCTCAGGCCTCCGGCCTTGCAGACCGTCCTATCCATTGGATTGTGGACGACTGTGGCAAGTTTATTCAGCGTGAGATCAGACGCGGCCGTCGCTATGATGGTATCATCATGGATCCTCCCAGCTATGGCCGCGGCCCCAGTGGTGAGATTTGGAAGATGGAAACCAGCTTCTATCCGTTCCTGCTGGAAACAGCTAAATTGCTGACAGATAATCCCTTGTTTGTCATTATCAATTCCTATACTACCGGTCTTGCACCGTCTGCTGTTGGATATGCATCTGATGTTGTATTTGGTGCAGAACATGGTGGTAAGACAATGGTAGGAGAGTTGGGCTTGCCGGTTAAGTCTACGGGTATTATGCTGCCTTGCGGCTCTACCGGTCGATGGACACCCTGATTTGGAGGAATGTCATTTGGACATTGCAATCAATGTAGAAAAATTGGCTTATACTTATCCGGGCGTGGATGACACGCCCGGTGTCACAGTCTTTGAGGATCTGTCCTTGCAGATCGAAGAAGGCAGTTTTGTGGCGATTTTGGGTGGAAATGGCTGCGGAAAATCCACTTTAGCAAAGCATTTTAATGCCATTTTGCTGCCCAGTGGCGGTAAGGTCTATGTTCATGGAATGGACACTACGGACGAGGAAAAGTTGCTGTATATCCGCAAGTCTGCGGGTATGGTATTCCAAAATCCGGATAACCAGATCGTTGCAAATGTTGTGGAAGAAGATGTTGCCTTCGGTCCGGAGAATTTAGGCATTGCTAGCGCTGAAATTCGCCGCAGGGTAGATCTTGCACTGAAGCAGGTTGGTATGTATGAGTACCGTGAGCATGCGCCGCATCTTCTGTCCGGCGGTCAGAAGCAGCGTATTGCTATTGCCGGTATTATTGCCATGGAGCCTAAGTGTATTGTGTTGGACGAACCCACTGCAATGCTGGACCCGAGAGGCCGTAAAGAGGTCATCGAAACCATTGAAAAGCTGAATCGCGAGAAGGGAATCACAGTCATTCTGATTACCCATCACATGGATGAAGCTGCCCGCGCCCAGAGAGTCATTGTTCTGAACAAGGGCACAGTGGCTGCCGATGGCACGCCGCAGGAAGTGTTTTCACAAGTTCAGCTTTTACATGACATGGGTCTTGCTGCCCCTGAAACCGTAGAGCTTTGTTGGAAATTAAATCAATTGGGTGCAAATTTGCCCCTTGACAAATTAACCCCGAAAGAATGCGCGCAGACACTTTTAAAGAATTGGAAGGTCTGACCCGCTGGAGGTAGAGATAATTGACGCCTATTCTTGAAATACAGAACTTAACACATATTTACAGCGCCGGTACTCCTTTTGAGCACACGGCGCTTGAAAGCGTGTCTTTTTCTGTAAATCCCGGTGAATTTATTGGTATTATCGGTCATACCGGTTCCGGTAAATCCACCTTGATGCAACATCTGAACGGCCTGCTGAAACCCACATCCGGTAAGATTTTGCTGGATGGCAAGGACATTTGGTCTGACAAAAAATTGACCCGTCAGGCCAGATTCCGTGTTGGTTTGGTTTTCCAGTACCCGGAGTATCAGCTTTTTGAAGAAACTGTTTATAAGGATATTGCCTTTGGCCCCAAAAATATGGGTCTTTCCAAGGAAGAAATTGATCGTCGTGTCCGTGAAGCGGCAGGCTTTGTCGGCTTGACTGATGCACAGCTGGAGGTATCTCCTTTTGACCTTTCCGGTGGCCAAAAGCGTCGTGTAGCCATTGCTGGTGTGATCGCAATGGAGCCGGAGGTGCTGATTTTGGATGAACCCACCGCAGGCTTGGATCCTGCTGGTCGTGCGGAGATTCTATCCAATATTGAAGCTTATCGTCAGGCGAAGAATGCCACCATTATGATGGTTAGCCATTCTATGAACGATGTGGCATTGTTAACGGATCGTTTGCTTGTCATGAATGGAGCACATCTTGCTATGGACGGTACACCTACTGAGGTATTTGACCATGCCCAGGATCTTATTGAAATGGGTCTGGATATTCCGGAGGTTACCCGTGTTTTCCTTGAATTGCAGAAACTAGGACTTAAATTACCCCAGGTTTATACACTGGAGCAGGCCGTTGATGCCTTGAAAGGAGGGATCATCGGTGCTTAAGGATATTACTTTGGGTCAGTATTTCCCGGGAAATTCTATCATTCATCGACTGGATCCCCGAACCAAACTGGTTATGCTGGTGGTCTACATCGTAGCACTGTTTCTTGCAGGTGGACCGGCTTCCTATGGCTTGATGTTGGTTTTCCTGCTGGTTTCTATCGGAATATCCGGTGTTCCCGGAAAGGCTTTTCTGCGTGGTATGAAACCGTTGGTGTTTATTTTAATCTTTACCGGCATTTTGAATCTGTTTTTCACCCAGGGTGAAACAGTTTTGGTTTCCTTCTGGCGTATTACGATTACCCTGGAGGGTGTAATGCGTGCCGTTTACATGATGGTACGGATCCTGATGCTGATTGCTGGCACATTTTTGCTGACCTATACGACATCACCCATTGCACTGACTGATGGTTTGGAATCCCTCCTGAACCCGCTGAAGCGCATTAAAGTACCTGTTCATGAGCTTTCAATGATGATGTGCATTGCTCTGCGCTTCATTCCCACGTTGATTGAGGAAACCGACAAGATCATGTCTGCCCAGAAGGCGCGTGGCGCTGATTTTGAATCCGGTAAGCTGATGGAACGGGTGAAAGCGTTAGTACCGATTCTTGTGCCGCTTTTCATCAGTGCGTTTCGCCGTGCTGACGAACTGGCAACCGCCATGGAGTGCCGTTGTTACCATGGTGGTGATGGACGCACAAAAATGAAGCTCCTGCGTTATAAGCGTCGGGATTTTGGCACTTATGGCATTGGAATTTTGTTGTTGGCTGCTGTGATTATCCTGACACGATTTGCCTTGTGAGGTCAATATGCGTAATATTGCAGTTTTTCTTAAATATCTTGGTACAGATTATCACGGCTGGCAGATGCAGAAGAATCTGCCTACTGTGCAGGAAACAATGGAAAAAGCCATTGGCATGCTAACCGGTGAAAAGGTGCATGTGACCGGTTGTGGCCGCACCGATGCCGGTGTTCATGCCAAGTGCTATGTTGCGAATTTTCGCACAAATTCGACCATCCCGGTGGAAAGACTTCCTTATGCCCTGAATACTCATCTGCCTGCTGATATTGTGGTAACGAAAGCTTTTGATGTCCATGAGGATTTCAATGCTATTGGTTCCTGCGCTCGGAAGGAATATACCTATCTGATTTATAATTCCCGTGTCAAAGATCCCTTCTATGTGAACAGAGCGTGGTTCTATCCCAAGCATCTGGACGAGAAGATCATGCAGGCAGCGGCAGATCAATTTGTCGGCACCCACGATTTTGCAGCAGTGCGAAGTGTTGGAACGGATGTAAAATCTACGGTCAGAACGGTATACTATTACAAGGTAGAGCGTGATGGTGATCTGATTGCACTGCGTGTTTGTGCCAACGGATTTCTTTACAATATGGCACGGGCAATGGCAGGAACTGTTGTCTATGCCGCTGAGGGTAAGATCAAGCCGGAAGAAATCGGTGCGATTCTGGATTCCGGCAACCGGACTGCTGCTGGGCCTACGGTGCCGGCTGGCGGTCTTTACATGACCCATTTGTGGTATGACGATGGAGTGGAAAAATTTGAGTGCAGCAGCACCTGATTTGTTTATAAAATGTTTTATTTTTCCCTTGCCGGATGTGTTATACTGCTTGGAAAGGAGTGAATGACTATGCAGCCGAAACTGTGTACAAAATGTAAGAAGAATATCGCTGTTGTGTTCATTACAAAGATCGAAAACGGCGTTACAATGAATGAAGGTTATTGTTTGAAATGTGCCCGTAGTCTTGGAATTCCACAGATCGAACAGGCCGTGAAAAATATGGGTTTTTCTGAGGATGACTTGGATAGCCTCAGCGATGAGATGAGCAATATGTTTGGACAAATCGATCAGGGTGACGGTGATGACGACGATATGGATAGTCGCACCGCCACATTTCCCATGCTCAATCAGCTGTTCGGCCCTGGAAATCTGCCTTCTCAGAGTGATGGAATCGTTCCTGCAAAGCGTAAGGAACAGCAAGACGAAACGGGTGGGGAAGAACCTGCTAAAAAGAAGAATAAGAAGCACAAATTCCTGGATAGTTACTGCATGAACCTAACCGGTCGTGCCCGTGAAGGTAAGTTGGATGCTGTAATCGGTCGTGATGTTGAAACCGAGCGTGTGATTCAGATTCTAAATCGTCGGCAGAAGAACAATCCTTGTTTGATTGGTGAGCCCGGTGTGGGTAAAACTGCCATTGCAGAAGGCCTTGCGCAACGGATCGCTGCCGGAAATGTGCCCTTTAAGCTTCAGGACAAGGAAGTCTTTTTGCTGGATCTGACGGCCTTGGTTGCCGGCACCCAGTTCCGCGGCCAGTTTGAAAGCCGTATGAAGAGCCTGATCGGTGAGATCAAGGAATGCGGCAATATCATTTTGGTCATTGACGAGGTGCATAATCTGGTTGGTGCAGGTGATGCGGAAGGCTCTTTGAATGCCGCTAATATCCTGAAGCCTGCGCTTTCCCGTGGTGAAATCCAGGTCATTGGCGCTACAACTTTTAATGAATATCGTAAGCATATTGAGAAGGATGCCGCTTTGGAGCGTCGTTTCCAACCTGTTACGGTTGCAGAGCCTACCATTGAAGAAGCAAGCCAGATCATGCAGGGCATTGCACAGAAATATGCTGAATTCCACGGCGTTACCATTTCTCCTGAAATTGCCCGTCAATGTGTGGTGCTGTCTGAACGTTATATTACAGACCGATTCCTGCCGGATAAGGCTATTGACCTGCTTGATGAAGCATGTTCTGACCTGAATCTGCGTTGCAAGGAAATATCTCGTCTTGCCGAATTGCGCAAAGAGCGGGATGACTATGAACTGGAACTGCAAATGCTCACAGATGATACGGAAAATGAGCATTTTGAGCGCCTTGCCCATTTGCGTAGCCGTCTGTGTCAGATTGCAGCGGAAATCGAAAAGCTGGAGCAAGTGCCGCCACCGGCTGTGACCATTGAAAACCTTGCTCGCATTATTGAGCTTTGGACAAAGATTCCTGCATCCAAGATCAAGGCGCAGGAGTATGCACAGATCAGCGGTCTTGCAGACCGTCTGCGCCAGCATATCGTCGGTCAGGATGAGGCAGTGGATGCTGTCGCAAAGGCAATTCGACGTCACCGCGTGGGTATTTCTCCCAAGAAACGTCCGGTTTCCTTCATCTTTGTGGGACCGACCGGTGTTGGCAAAACGGAATTGGTTAAGTGTCTTGCCAACGATCTGTTTGACTCTGTTGACAGCCTGATCCGTTTGGATATGTCCGAGTTTATGGAGAAGCATACTGTTTCCAAGCTGATCGGTTCTCCTCCCGGATATATCGGCTATGATGAAGCAGGTCAGTTGACGGAGAAGATTCGACGCAAGCCCTATTCCGTAGTGCTGTTTGATGAGATCGAAAAGGCTCATCCGGACGTACTGAATATTCTTTTGCAAGTACTGGACGATGGCCGTATCACCGATGCCCAGGGGCGTGTGGTGAATTTCGAGAATACGATCATTGTTATGACCTCCAACGCAGGCTCAGAGGGCCGTGTGGGCGGTCTTGGCTTTGGCCGTACGCAAAATGATCAGGTCAAAGAAAAGACTATGAGTGCTTTGCGAGAGTTCCTGCGGCCTGAGTTCATCAATCGTGTGGATGAGATTATTTCCTTCAATCACCTGACGGAGGAGAATTTCCGTGGTATTGCCAAGATCATGCTGAAAGAACTTTCTGATTGTTTAGCTGACCGTGGCTTAACGTTCAAGTTCAGCGATGATGTTGTGGAATATCTTGTGAAGAAGGCATTTTCTGTAGTCTATGGTGCACGTAATTTGCGGCGTACCATTCAGCACGATTTGGAAGATCCGATTTCTGAGAAGATCATTGCTTCCTTTGAAAACCCCATTTCTTCCATTAGTATTTCCGTTAAAAACGATGAAATTGTGGTAAAAACCAAATAATTGAAGCCGGGAAGAAGTCTTCCCGGCTTTCTTTACATGTCCATTTTTCTGGACAGCTTGTTTGCGACGCCCTGTGCAGTATCCTCCACTGCATATGCTGCCTTGTCCACCAATTTTTTAGCCTTGCTTTGCTTCGGAAGCATGGCAACTGCAACTGCGCCAACTGCAGCTCCGAGCCCCATGGTCAGTGCCCATCCTTTCACTTGCATACGATCACCCCTTTCATTAGTAGTATGCCCTGAAATTTATCGAAATTCGTTGTAAAATTCAGACTTGTGGAGCAATGTGGGATATGCTATAATAAGAAAAAAAGACAAGGAGGGAATACAGTGTCCATTGATTTTTTACATGATAAAATCAGAAAACTGAAGAATCCGCTGATTGTGGATATGAGTATCACCGAAAAACTGTTGCCGCCGCACCTGCTGGAGCAGGAGGGGAGCTTTTCCAAGGCATATTTCCGTTTCTGCGGGGAACTTCTGGAAAAAATGGCTGGTGTTGTTCCCGGCGTGCGTTTTTCTTTTGATGCCTTCGCACTTTTGGGTGAAGAAGGTCTGTCAGAACTGAGGAAATTGCTTGCCAGAGCTGAAGAATTAGGGTTTTATACGCTGTTGGACGGCCCACAGATCCTTTCACCCTGGGCTGCTGATCGTGCAGCTGAACTTCTGGAGAATGATGCATATCCATGCCAAGGTATGCTGATCAGTCCGTACATCGGCAGCGATGCGATCAAGCCTTTTGTTCCTTGCTGTGCCAAGGGCGATAAGGATCTTTTTATCGTAGTACGCTCTGCCAATAAATCTGCATCTGAATTGCAGGATCTGCTTACCGGTAAGCGTTTGGTTCAGGGCGCTGCCGCAGAGTTGGTGAACCGTTTTGGCGAATCTATTTTCACCAAATGCAATTATTCCCGCATCTGTGCAGTAAGCAGTGCCGGTGCACCGGACAGCCTGCGAAATTTGAGAATGCAGTATAAGCACATGTTTGTGCTGGTCGATGGATTGGATTATCCCAGCGGAAATATGAAGAACTGCAGTCTTGCCTTTGACAAATTTGGCTATGGTGCAGTGATCTCTACCGGTCCTACTGTAACAGCTGCATGGAAGGATACTGATGGCTGCGTTGGTGAAGATTATACTGAATGCGCACTGCAGGCAGTTGAAAGGTTGAAGAAGAATCTTCTGCGTTATATTTCCATTTTGTAATTATGTAGGTCAGGCGAATGCCTGACTGTTAGGGGATTCTATCTACGTTGCCGCCTTTGCCGGCTGCATCGCCGTTACCGTCAATCATACCATCCTGCAATGCACCACTACCGGAAGTGGTTGTGGGAGCAGTGGTCGGTGCGGTTGTGGGCGCTGTAGTGGCCACTGTGGAAGGTTTTGTGGAAGCATCAGTGCTGGGCTCTGCAGTTTCATCAGTACTGTTACCGCCGCCACATGCGGTCAAGATACCAAGACCAAGAATAAAGCACAATGCAAAAATTGCAATTTTTTTCACGGTGTTACCTCCTGTTAATCAGATTACACCGTTATTATTTCCCCGTAAATTCAAATTAGACTGGAAAAATACTCCATTTTTTCGATTATTTCTAATTTTACCATTGCTATTTCTAAAAAATGCGTTATAATAGTTGCGATAAAAGATTACATAAAGGAGAATCCTCAGTTATGAAGAAGCTCACCGTTAAAAAAGGTACAGAATGTATGGCATGCTTAGAGTGTGTCCGTGCTTGCTCCAATGCATTTTATAAGGAATTTAATCCTGACTATTCCTGCATTCAGGTGGTTGCAAAGGGAACCGGTGCAAAGCCCATGACCTGCATTCAGTGCGGTAAGTGCGAAAAGGTTTGCGAACATGGCGCCATTACGCAGAATCCCAAGACGGGCGTGTATATGATCAATAAGAAACTGTGTGTTTCTTGTGGCAAGTGCGTTGAGATTTGCCCCATGAAGGTCATGGTCCTGAAGGAAGGCAACACTGCATCCAAGTGCATTGCATGCGGTATTTGTGTCAAGGCTTGTCCCATGGAGATCCTTGAGATCGTTGAGAAATAAGCTAATATGAGGAGGCAGCTTCGGCTGCCTCTTTCTTTTTTCTTGACAGAAGCAGTGTCGTGTAATATGATGTAAACAGATGTTCGATAATACGAAAAAGGTTACAAAAAAGACACGGGAAATGATTGCAAAAGTAACGCAGTTGTGATATACTGTAACCAATCATACACCCGGAGGCGTTTATGATGGAAATGACTGTATTTCAACAGAAAATCTTAACTTTTTTACCGGATATTGACCTGCGCTTTGGGGAATCCATGTCCAAGCACACGTCCTTCCGCATCGGCGGTGGGGCTGAGGTGATGGCATTTCCGAAAAATACGCAGGAATTGTCTGATATTTTACGTGTTTGTCAGGAGTTGGCAGTTACACCTGCGATTTTGGGTGCAGGAACAAATGTCCTTGCCCCTGATGATGGCATAAAGGGATTGGTTATTTGCCTGAAGGATGCACTGGACGGGATTCAACAGCTGGACGATGTCCGTATTTGTGTAGCTGCAGGTGTTACCATGACACGTGCTGCAGTCTTTGCTGCTAATCTGGGACTCTCGGGCTTGGAATTTGCCCATGGCATTCCTGGCACAGTTGGCGGCGGTGTTTATATGAATGCCGGTGCTTATGGTGGCGAGATATGTCAGGTTTGCGAAAGTGTAGATGTTATGGATCAATACGGAAATGTCAGAACATTGACTACTGAACAGATGAGATTCTCCTATCGGCACAGCATTCTTGAGGACGAAGGTGGCATTGTTATCAGCGCTGTTTTTGCCTTGGTCCCTAGACCGCAGGCGGAAATTAAAGCTAAAATGAAGGAACTGATGGCAAAGCGCTCTGCATCTCAGCCGTTGGATCTGCCTTCTGCCGGCTCTGCATTTAAACGACCCGTCGGTGGTTATGCTGCTGCTTTGATCGATCAAGCCGGCCTGAAGGGGTATCGAGTGGGCGATGCTGCAATATCCCAAAAACATGCCGGATTTGCTGTGAATCTTGGAAATGCAACTGCTACCGATATGAAGCAGCTGTTTACTCAGGTTTCTGATATTGTATTTGATATGTCCGGTATTCGTTTAGAGCCGGAGGTTCGTATTTGGTAAGATAGAGAGGAGGTACGCAATGGCTATCTCGTTTTCCAGCGCCACCAAGGCAGAGATATGCCGTTTGGTGCCGCAAAAAAAGTGCTGTGCTCTGGCGCAGTGTTTTGGTATCTTGTTATATTGCAATAGTTTTAGTTTCAAGGGAATCCGTATTATCACGGAGAGCCGGGTATTTGCCCAAAGCCTGCCGAAACTGTTTAAGAAAGCATTTGGAATCTCCTTCGATGTTATTCCTGATGAAGATGCTCCAGGAAAACTGATTTTCCAGATTACGGACAGTTGCAAATTGGCAGCGGTTATGAACGCTTATGGCTTCGACATTGATGACACCCTTGCGCTGCATGTTAACCTGCCGGTCGTAGAAGACGATTGCTGTAAAGCGTCGTTTCTTCGTGGCGCTTTTTTGGCAGGTGGCAGTGTGACCGATCCCGTTAAGGGATATCACATGGAAATCACAACTACCCATAAAAGTGTTGCCCGGGAAACCGATGCATTGATTCATGAGGTTATGGGATTTTCTCCCAAGGCTGCAGTGCGCAGCGGCGGTCAGGTTCTTTATTTGAAACAAAGTGAAATGATATCCGATTTCCTGACCTTCCTGGGTGCGCCCATTGCCGCAATGGGTATTATGGAAGCACGTCTGGAAAAGGAATTGAATAATAAAGTCAATCGTCGTTGTAATTGCGATGATGCTAATACATCAAAGGTTGTAGAAGCAGCCCAGGAACAGCTTTCGGCAATTCGAATCCTTCGGGATCATGGGAAGGTGGAAAACCTGCCCGTTAAGCTCCAGCAAGCTATTCTTGCCCGCGAACAGAATCCGGAGGCTTCTCTGACTGAATTGGCTGCATTGATGCAGCCTGCCATCAGCAAGCCTGCAATGAACCACAGACTAAAGAAAATCGTAGAACTTGCAAAGGAGGCAACATCATGAGTTTTGTACATTTGCACGTGCATACAGAATATAGCCTCCTGGATGGTGCCTGCCGTATTGACAAAATGATGGAGCGTGTCAAGGAACTGGGGCAGACTGCTATCGCCATTACAGACCATGGTGTTATGTATGGCTGCATTGATTTTTATAAGGCTGCAAAGGCAGCAGGCATTAAGCCCATCATTGGCTGTGAGGTCTATGTGACCCGCCGGCGTATGGAAGATCGTGTCCATGGAATTGATAATGACCCCTATCACTTGGTACTTTTGTGCGAAAACAGAAAGGGTTATGAGAACCTCTGCAAACTGGTATCCGAGGCGTTTACCCACGGTTTTTACGGAAAACCCCGTGTGGACTTGGAATTGCTGAGTCAGTACCATGAAGGACTGATTGCCACATCTGCCTGCTTAGCTGGCGGTGTTGCACAGTATCTTTTGGAACAGGATTATGAAGCAGCCAAGGATTATGCGCTGAAAATGGCAGATATCTTCGGCCCGGAGCATTTCTATCTGGAAATGCAGGATCATGGCATTGAAGAGCAAATCGCAGTCAATCAAGGCGTACAGCGTTTGGCACGGGAAACCGGACTGCCTACCATTATCTCTAATGATGCCCACTATCTGCGTAAAGAAGATGCCACCATGCAGGATGTTTTGCTTTGCATCCAGACCGGCAAGACAGTGGACGATGCCAATCGTATGAAATTCCAGACAGAGGAGTTCTACCTCAAGAGCGAGGAGGAACTTCGTCAGTTGTTCCCCAATTGCGAGGATGCATTTGAAAATACTGCAAAAATTGCCGAAATGTGCAATTTGGAATTTACCTTCCACGAGTACCATTTGCCGTCTTTCCCAGTACCTGAAGGAGTGACCAATGAACAGTATTTCCGGGATCTCTGCTATGCAGGCTTCAGGGAAAGATATGAAAATCCTCCTAAGGAATATGTGGATCGTCTTGAATATGAAATTGGTGTTATCAGCAAGATGGGGTATGTTAACTACTACCTGATCGTTTGGGATTTCATTCGGTATGCCAAGGAGCAGGGGATTCCTGTTGGTCCCGGTCGTGGTTCAGGCGCAGCATCCATTGTTGCTTACTGCCTGCACATTACCGAAGTGGATCCCATGCAGTATGCATTGATTTTCGAGCGTTTCCTGAATCCGGAACGTGTCAGCATGCCTGACTTTGATACGGATTTCTGTCAGGAGCGACGTCCTGAGGTCATAGAATATGTTATGCGAAAGTATGGTGCTGACCATGTGGCACAGATCGCTACCTTTGGTACGATGGCTGCCCGCGGTGCAATTCGTGACGTAGGCCGTGCCCTGAATTTCAGTTACGCAGAAACTGACGTGGTTGCAAAGCTTGTGCCGACGACTTTGCACATCACCTTGAAAGAAGCCCTGGAGGTCAGCCCCAAGCTCAAGGAGATGTATGATGGCGACGAGCGGGTAAAACTGCTGATCGATACAGCTATGAGTCTTGAAGGTATGCCTCGTAATACTTCCACCCATGCTGCTGGCGTCGTTATTACCGCAGATCCGGTGGATACCTATGTTCCGCTGTCCAGAAATGATGATACCATTGTTACGCAGTACACCATGACAACCATTGAAGAGCTTGGTTTGCTGAAAATGGACTTTTTGGGTCTGCGAAATCTGACGGTTATTGAGGATGCCCAAAAGGAAATTCAAAAGCTGAATCCGGATTTCGATATTAGTCAAGTACCAGATAATGACCCTGCTACCTTTGCAATGCTAGCTGAGGGTAAGACGCAAGGCGTTTTTCAGCTGGAATCCGCCGGTATTACCGGTGTTTGCGTGAATATGCAGCCGACTTCTATCGAAGATCTGACGGCTATTGTGGCACTTTATCGTCCCGGCCCTATGGATTCGATTCCGACATTTATTGCCAATAAATTGGATCCAAGGAAAATTCGCTATAAGACACCCTTGTTGGAGCCTATCCTGAAGGTTACATACGGTTGTATTGTCTATCAGGAGCAGGTTATTGCAATTTTCCAGGCTCTGGGCGGCTATACCATGGGTCAGGCAGATAATATCCGTCGTGCTATCTCCAAGAAAAAGATGAAAGTCATCGAGGAGGAGCGCAAGGTTTTTGTCTATGGTGACCCTTCTCAGGGAATCCCGGGCGCAGTTGCGAAAGGAGTTTCCGAGGCCGCAGCCCAATCTATTTATGATGAGATTGTTGACTTTGCAAACTATGCCTTTAATAAGGCACATGCTGTTTGCTACGCAGTTGTTTCTTATCAGACGGCATACCTTAAATGCCACTATCCTCAACAGTACATGGCGGCACTGATGACCTCCGTGCTGGATTCTGCAACAAAGATATCCGGTTATATTGCTGAGTGTAAGGAATTGGGAATTGCGGTTCTTCCGCCGGATATCAATCACTCTGAGGATCACTTTACAGTTGAGGGTGATTCCATCCGATTTGGCCTTGGCGCAGTGAAGAATGTCGGTCGGAACTTGATACGTACCATTTCTGCCAAACGCACTGCAGATGGTTCTTTTAAATCCATGGATGATTTCCTTCAGAGAATGGGAGAGGGAGAACTGAATAAACGTGCTGTCGAGAATTTCATTAAGTGTGGTGCTATGGATTGCTTTGGCCGCCACAGAAGTGAACTGCTTGCGGTATATGACAGTATGATGGACAGCGTTTCTGCCGCCAGAAAGAAAAATCTGGAAGGGCAGATGGGCATGTTTGCTATGCTGGCTGATGATAGCGCTGCAGAGTATCCTATTCCTACTTTGCCTGAGCTCAGCAAAGCGGATATGATGACCATGGAAAAAGAAACTACCGGTATCTATATTTCCGGTCACCCCATGGACGACTATCGCGGCTTGCTGAAAAATACGCATGTAGTGCCCATCGGTGTTTTGATGGGCGATGAGAACCCCTATCGGGATGACTCCATCATTAGTGTTGCAGGCATTGTTCAGAATGTGAAAATGAAGACCACGCGGAATAACTCCATGATGGCTTATGTGACAGTTGAGGACGATACTGCATCCATTGAAATGCTTGCATTTTCAAATGTTTTGAGCCAGTATGGCGGTTATTTGCGGGAAAACAGTGCAGTTGTGATTACCGGACGCCTTTCCATCCGGGATGACAAAGAATCGCAGATTGTCATTAACCGTGCCCGTCCTATTACGGATTATGCCAATGAATTTTCAACAACTCCGGATCCGGAGAAAGTAACAGTTACACAACAAAACAGCAAGCTGTACCTGCAATTGACGGGAGAAAACGATTCTCGTTATGAAAAGATTAAAGCGATTCTAAATATGTTCCCCGGTGACGGGCAGGTTGTTGTATTTTTCGCTGATACACGTACGCGTAGAGGTACTCAGGCAGCATTTGATGAAAGAATGCTATCTGAGCTGAAAAATATCCTTGGCGAATCCAACGTAGTCTTGAAATAACTTTTCTTTTTCCGTTTTTTATGCTATAATAATCTGTCGAAAGGAGATGGTTCCATGAAGCGCAACAGAATATTATTTTTCCTGATGGTCATGGTTACTGTCTTACTGGCAGGCTGCAGCATGAGCACCATTGACCAGATGTATTGCCTTCCTAAACGCTCGGAGAATTTTCTGAATCTCCAATCTGTTATGGACAGCGCCATGAACGGACTTGCTTATCACGCACCCATCTCTGGCGACCATCAGCAACCCGTTCAATTGGTGGATCTTGACGGTGATGAGATCGATGAGTGCCTTGTTTTTGCAAAAGGTAGTGGCGAAAAGCCCTTGAAGATCCTGATCTTTTCACAAAATGATGACGAATTTGTTTTAACTGACATATTGGAAAACAATGGTACTGTGTTCGATCAGGTGCAATACGTTTCCTTTAGTGGACGTGCAGGCTGCGATCTCGTAATTGGCCGTCAGTTAAGTGATCAGTTGGTTAGACCGGTTTCTGTCTACACAATGGTCGATGGAAAAATGTCGCAGATTCTAACTACCCAATACACGCGTTTTGTTACTACGGATCTAAATGCAGATGGAAAAAGCGAATTGATGGTTTTGCGTCCCGGTGAAGACCCTGCAGCAAATGGTATTGCAGAGCTGTATAGCCTGAATGATGGGGTATGGGAGCGTTCTCATGAAGTGACCATGTCCCAGTCTGCAGATAAGATCAAAAGGATCATGATCAGCAAGCTTCAGGATGGTCCGACAGCTGTGTATGTAGCCAGTGATGTAGGCGGCAGTGCGATTGTTACGGATGTCTATGCTTTGCTGGACAATACACTCACCAATGTAAGTCTTTCCAATGAGTCGGGTACCAGCGTCCAGACATTGCGTAACTATTATGTTTATGCGGTGGATATGGATGGCGATGGCGGTCTGGAACTTCCGAATCTTCTGCCTATGGATAACCCGGATGACAGCACCTATGCGAATCAGTATTTAATCCGTTGGTACGCCATGAACTCTGATGGCAGTGAAACCGACAAGGTATATACCTATCACAATTTCCCCGGTGGCTGGTATCTGGAATTAAACGATGCATTTGCAAACAATATTGCGGTATTTCAGTATGGTAATGGCTACGAATTTAACATTCGAAATAATGAAGGCAATTATCAAAGATTGATGACGATCTATGTTTTGACCGGTCAAGAGCGGGAAGAACAGGCTGTTGCAGACAACCGATTTGTACTGCATCGCACGGAGTCCACCGTTTATGCTGCACATCTAGAGGTGTTGTCGGCTGCATATGATATGACGCAAGAAACATTGATTAGTGCCTTCCACCTAATTACCCATGATTTGATCAACGGAGATATGTAAAGGAGCTCATGATGAAAAAAGTATTGATCCTTGAAGATGAAGCCAATATTCGCAGCTTTGTCGTCATCAATCTGCGCCGCGCAGGTTATGATGTTATTGAGGCAGGTACCGGTCAGGATGCATTGGATCTGCTGCAGCAGAATCCGGACGTAGGCGTTGCAATTCTGGACATTATGCTGCCGGATATGGACGGATTTGAGGTTTGCCGTCGAATCCGTGCTACCAATAAGCAAATGGGCGTTATTATGCTCACTGCAAGAACCCAGGAGATGGACAAGATCACCGGTTTGATGACCGGTGCAGATGATTATGTTACAAAGCCGTTTTCACCTGCAGAGCTGACAGCTCGTATTGATGCGCTGTTCCGTCGTTTGGGCGGAGATGTTGCGATCAATCAGGACGTCCTGAAACATGGCCCCTTTGTCATGTACACCAAGAATCATGCATTGGAAAAGAACGGTAACCGTATCAAGCTGACTCAGGTGGAATATGCCATCGTAAAGCTCTTCATGCAAAATCCCGGTCGTCCATTGTCCAGAGAAGACATCCTGGCCGCTGTATGGGGCAGAGAATATGAGGGCGAGCTTAAAATTGTTGACGTAAACATTCGTCGTCTGCGTATTAAAATCGAAGACGACGCAACAAATCCCACTTACATTACTACAGTCTGGGGCTTGGGCTATAAGTGGGGCACATGACTGACTGAGAAAGGAGAAAAACCATGAAAAAGGAGTACGGCCTTCGCAGACGTTGGCTCACCAATACCGTTGGCGTGATTTGTGCCTTGGGATTAGTCTGCGTATTTGTCGTTACGATGGTTTTTTCTGCTTACTATTATGCCAGCATGACCTCTGATTTGAAGTATCGTGCACAAACCACTGCAGCATTTTTTGACGATTATCTCAATCAAAATTACAAGGAATATTATCAAGCTTGCGTGGATTACGTAAAAGGCTTTGAAGAAAAGAATAATATTGAGCTGCAGTTTATAAATGCTCAGGGTGAAATTGTTGCATCCTCCTATGGCTTCTGGACGGAGGAGTCTCCGACAACATCGGATATTCAGGATGCAATCACAACACGCCAAATCCAGACATTTGATGATCGCGATCCTGCTACCGGAGAGCGTATTATTGCGGTATCCAATCCCGTTTTTTACAGCAACGGTGAGGTTATCGGTGTCATGCGCTATGTTACTTCGACACGGCTTCTGGATATCCAGATCCTTAAAATCGGTGCCCTTGCACTCTGTGTTCTCGCTATCATCATGGTCATTGTGCTATTCAGTAGTAACTACTATATTCGTACCATTTTGTTGCCGTTGAATGCTATTATCAAGAAGGCAAAGCGCATTACCAGCGGTAGTTACGGTATGCAGATTCAAACGAAATACGATGATGAGATCGGCGAACTGGCGCAAACGATCAATGAAATGTCAGCGCAGATTAGCCAAAACGAGAAGATTCAACGAGATTTTATTTCCTCACTGTCTCATGAGCTGCGCACACCGCTGACAGCCATTGCCGGCTGGAGCGAAACATTACTGGCAGGGGATACGCTGGATCCGGAAACAGAACGTGGCATGAAGATTATTTCCAGGGAAACAAAGCGTTTGACGGAAATGGTTGTTGAATTGCTGGACTTTACCCGCATTCAGGATGGCCGCATGACCCTGAATATGCAGGAGTCTGACATTCGCGGAGAATTTGAGGATACCGTTTATATGTATTCCAATCGTCTGACTCAGGATGACATCGTTCTGGAATATTTAGATAATGATGACGATATTCCCGAGATTATGTGTGATCCGGAACGTATGCGTCAGGTATTTCTCAACATTTTAGATAATGCGGCAAAACATGGCAGTTCCGGTCAACGGATCGAGGCATCCATGAATCTGGAAGGGGAGTACGTTGTTGTACGGATTCGGGACTACGGCCCCGGTATTCCGGAAGACGAGCTTCCTTTGGTTAAAAAGAAATTCTACAAGGGTAGTTCTCGGGCGCGTGGTACCGGTATCGGTCTTGCCGTGTGCGATGAAATCGTTGATATGCATAGAGGAACATTGACCCTTGAAAATGCAGAGGGCGGAGGAACCATTGTGACCATAGCTTTGCCCGTTTCCCAATAAGGAAGGTATATCATGAGCGAAAAATTCAAAACAAGCATCGGCGGTCAGGCATTGATCGAAGGGATCATGATGCGAGGACCTGAAAAGGATGCAATTGCAATCCGTTCAGGTGACGAGATTACCCTTGAGATTACACCGAGAAAGGTACGTCCCCAAAACTCGTTTGCATCCTTGCCGTTGATCCGTGGTGCAGTTAACTTTTTTGATTCACAAGTCGCTGGCGTGAAGGCGCTGATGCGCTCTGCGGATCTTTCCCCTGATAGTGTCGAGGAGGAAGAACCCTCCAAACTGGATGCATGGCTGGAAAAGAAGCTCGGAAATGAGAGCTTCCAAAAACTCATTGTTGGCATTGCTGTTTTTATGGGACTTGGCCTTTCCATTTTGCTGTTCTTTTTGCTGCCTGCAGTGATCATTGGTTTCTTTGATGGACTGATAGAAAGTCCCTTGGTACTGAACCTTCTTGAGGGCTTAGTGCGTATTTGCATATTTATGGGCTATATGCTGTTGGTATCCCGGATGAAGGACATGAAGCGGGTCTTTGCCTATCATGGTGCAGAGCATAAAACGATTCGTTGTTACGAAGCAGGTCTGCCTTTGACTGTGGAGAATGTTCGCGCTCAGACACGCTTACATCCCCGGTGTGGCACCAGCTTTCTGCTGATCATTATGGTCATTTCCATTCTGGTCTTTTCCGCAGCATCTCCGTTGCTGTTGCGCATTCCTGGGTTGGCAGCTATGAAGGGTAGCTTTTTGTATCGATTGATCATGATCTTCTGCAAATTGCTCCTTCTGCCGCTGGTTGTTTCCATTACTTATGAAATCAACCGTTGGGCTGGCCGCCATGACAATCGGTTTACGAAGCTTTTGACAGCACCGGGTATGTGGCTGCAGAACCTAACCACAAATGAACCTGACGATTCTATGATTGAGATTGGTATCGCTGCGGTACAAGCAGTTCTTCCTGATGAGGAGGGGGCAGACCGTTGGTAAAGACCTACGCTCAGTTATATTTGGATACCCGCAAGGCGCTCATGGCAACTGAGGATATGCAGTCAGCGAGTATGTTGGCTCGGCAACTTTTGTGCCATGTAACCGGCAAGTCACAGGAACAGATCCTTGCCAATCGCGAGATGTATGCATCAAATGAGATTATTCAGCTGATGGAACAGCTTACAGCTCGGGTGCTTGCTGATGAACCACTGGCCTATATTTTAGGTGAATGGGAATTTTACGGATTGCCGCTGTATGTGGATAAGAATGTTCTTATTCCCAGAGATGACACATGTGCAGTTGCCACATTGGCAATCAATAAAGCGTTGAGTATGGGAAAGGATCCGAGAATATTGGATCTATGTACCGGTTCCGGCTGCATCGGATTAGCTGTTGCAAGCCGTGTCAAGGATGCAAGAGTGACACTGGCAGATATTTCCAAGGAAGCATTGGCTGTTGCAAAGAGAAATATTGTTCGGAATCATTTATCAGCGCGTGTAACCTGCATTCAGGCAGATGCCATGCAAGAACCGTCTGCATTCTTAGGTAAATTTGACCTGATTGTTTCCAATCCACCCTATATCACCGATTTGGAAATGCGGGAACTTCCCAACAGTGTCTGCAATTTTGAACCCCATTTGGCGCTGTTTGGCGGCAATGACGGTCTTGACTTTTATAAAGCAATATCTAAAAATTATGCGACCGTCCTGAAGCCCGGTGGATATCTGTGCTTTGAATTTGGCATGGGTCAGGGAGATGATGTTTGTCGCATTTTGGAAGAAAATCAGTATACCATCCTGGAACGAACCAGAGATTATAACGATATTGAGCGTGCAGTGATTGCACAGCTTAACAGGAAGGAAGATTAACTATGGCTACTAAAAAGACTGCTTACGAAGCACCTACCCCTGCATCTGATAAGAAGAAGGCATTGCAAACCGCACTGGCTCAAATTGAAAAAGATTTGGGCAAGGGTACTGTTATGCGCTTGGGCGATCGTCCCGAAATGAATGTTGAGGCAATTCCCACTGGCTCTTTGGCTTTGGATGCTGCACTGGGTATTGGTGGTGTTCCCAAGGGTCGTATTATTGAGATCTATGGACCGGAATCCTCCGGTAAAACCACGCTGGCTCTGCACATCCTGGCAGAAGCACAAAAGAGAGGCGGAGAGGTTGCATTCGTGGATGCTGAGCATGCGCTGGATCCCGTATATGCCGCTGCCGTTGGTGTCGATATTGACAACCTTCTGGTTTCCCAGCCTGATAATGGTGACCTTGCTTTGGAGATCACTGACGCATTGGTTCGCTCCGGCGCCATTGATGTTATCGTTGTTGACTCTGTTGCGGCCTTGGTTCCCAAGCAGGAGATCGAAGGTGAGATGGGCGATGCCTTTGTTGGTGTTCAGGCTCGTCTGATGTCCCAGGCGCTGCGTAAGCTGGCTGGTGCGATCTCCAAGACAAATTGTATCGTTATCTTTATCAACCAGCTGCGTATGAAGATTGGCGTTATGTACGGCAATCCTGAAACCACAACCGGTGGTAATGCGCTGAAGTTCTATGCATCAGTCCGTCTGGATGTGCGTCGCACTGAATCCATTAAGGAAGGCAGCAATGTTATCGGCAACAAGACCCGTGTTAAGGTTGTGAAGAACAAGGTTGCTCCTCCGTTCCGTGAAGCTCATTTCGATATCATGTATGGTCAGGGTATCAGCAAATGGGGCGAATTGGTGGATCTGGCGGTGCAGATGGACATCATTCAGAAGAGCGGCAGCTGGTTCAGCATGGGTGAGGAGCGTATTGGCCAGGGTGTCAGCGCTGTAAAGGATTATTTGATCTCCAACCCGGATATTGCTGAGCAGGTGGAAGCGAAGGTTCGTGAAAACCTGATGAACCACACCAGTGCAAGAATGAAGACTCCTGCAAAGGCTGCTGAGCGTCCCATTGCTGTAAGCGCAGACGATTTCAACGATGAGGATTAAATCCTTAACCGGTACGCCTGATCGTTCCGGGCGTTATCGCTTGGTATTTGAGGACGATTCTGTTATGCGGCTGTATCGTCAGACAGTGGAGGATTTTGGCTTGTATGCCGGTCTGGAACTATCCGACGAGGAACAAAAGCGGCTACGGATTGTGGCAGGAGAAATGTCTGCCAAAATGCGTGCAGTGCGCATTGTAGCTGCATCCAGCGTATCTAAGCGTGATCTGGAACAGCGCTTGGTTCAGAAGGGCGAGGATCCGCAAAATGCAAAGGATGCTGTTGCTTGGATGAGCGAAATGTCTTTGCTGGACGACCGCAAAACGGCACAGCAGATAGTGGCTCGGTGTATTGCAAAAGGCTTTGGTGTTGTCCGTGCAAAGCAGGCGTTGTATGAAAAACGTATTCCTAAGGAGCTCTGGGATGAGGTTTTAACGGATTACCCGGATCAGATTGACAAGATCATGGATTTTCTGGATAAGCGCCTAAAGGACGATACCAGTGATAAGAATGTAAAGCGCACAATAGATGCTTTGTTACGACGTGGACATTCCTATGGCAACATCCGCCGTGCTATGAACGAAATGGCAATGGATGTAAGTGATTATTCGGAGGGCTAATATGGCAAATATTGGTTTTATTTCTCTTGGCTGTGCAAAAAACCAGGTAGATTGTGAACGCATGATGTACCGGGTGCAAGAGGCCGGTCACACTGTCAAAGCAGATATTGCAGGCAGTGATGTGGTCGTGATCAATACCTGCGGCTTTATTGATTCAGCCAAATCAGAGGCAATAGACTTTATTTTACATACAGCCGCTATGAAAGCGGACGGTCTTGTTGGTAAGATTCTGGTTACCGGTTGTTTGTCACAAAGATATCAGGACGAGATCATGACACAAATGCCAGAAGTTGATGGTATTTTGGGCACTGGTAGCTATACCGAGATCGTTCCTGCTATTGAGCAATTACTGGCGGATCAGACTGTTCGTGATTTCGGCTCTATTGATGCGCCGGAGCAGGAAACCGGTCGAATCCTCACCACGCCGGAGCATTATGCTTTTATTAAGATCGCAGAGGGCTGCGATAATCGCTGCAGTTATTGTATTATCCCGTATTTGCGTGGTAAATTCCGCAGCCGTCAGATGGATGATGTTTTGTATGAGGCTCGGCTTTTGGCCGCATCCGGTGTAAAGGAATTGATCGTTGTAGCCCAGGATACCAGCCGCTATGGCGTGGACCTGCCCGGTGGAAAGCGACTTTTGCCGGAATTGCTGCGTCAGCTGTGTCAGATTGAGCAGTTGCATTGGATCCGTATCCATTATGTCTATCCTGATGAGGTAGATGATGCACTGATCGATGTTATGGCATCTGAGCCCAAGATCGTCAAGTATCTGGATATTCCCATTCAGCATTGCAATAGCGGCATCTTAAAAAAGATGAATCGTCGCGGCGATGGGGAGTTCCTTCGTGAGCTCTTTGCAAAGCTGCGCAGCAAAATTCCCGGACTGGTATTACGCACCAGTGTGATTACCGGTTTGCCCGGTGAGGGAGAAGCAGAGTTTGAAGAGCTTTGTGAATTCCTGAAAGAGCAACGGCTTGAGCGTGTTGGTGCATTTGCATTCTCTCCGGAGGAGGGAACTCCTGCAGCCCAGATGGAGCATGTGGAGCTTTCTGTGGCGCAGAAACGGGCTGAAATTATCAGTGGCATCCAGTCTGGGATCATGGATGATTATGCCCAGAAAATGCTTGGTACGGCTGTTGAGGTGCTCATAGACGGTTATGACGAGGAATATGAGCAGTATTTTGGCAGAACTTATGCGGACTCGCCGGATATCGATGGCAGAGTATGGCTGTCGTGTGAAGACGATCTGTCAGAGGGAAACTTTGTGAAGGTACAACTCGATGGTATTATCGATGGTGACCTTTCCGGTTATGTATTGGAGGAATGATCGTGACAACTGCAAGTAAAATTACCTTAGCGCGGGTTGCGTTTATCCCGGTTGTAATGGTGCTGATGGCATTAAGCGGCGGCAACGCAAATATCTGGATGTGGCTGTCACTTGCACTGTTTATTTTGGCAAGTGTAACCGATTTTATTGATGGCCATATTGCCAGAAGCCGCAATCAGATCACTGATTTTGGCAAGTTTTTGGATCCCTTGGCAGATAAACTGCTGGTGATTGCCGTTATGTGCATGTTCTGCCAGTGGGGCAAGATGCCTGCTTGGGCGTTGATGCTTGTACTGACCAGAGAGTTTGCAGTAACGGGTCTTCGTTTGGTCGCAGTAGGCAAGGGAAAAGTTATTGCTGCCGGCTGGAGTGGCAAGGTCAAAACAGCCAGCACTATGGTCAGTCTGTGCGTCTGGATGGCATTTCCCGGTATTGCTTTCTTGACCTGGATCATCATTGGTGTTATCGTTGTTACGACGATCTATTCCGGTATAGAGTATTTTGTACAAAATTGGAAATGCCTTTGGGATTAAGCATAAAATCCGGAGCTAGTGCTCCGGATTTTTTTATTCGACATTTGCATTCCAATGTGCTACAATATCTGCAAACACATTTTGAGAGGTAACAGTATGAACATTAAAGAAGTTGCAGAGATACGTCGCCACGTTCGACGTGACCGTAGCAATATGACCGCAATTTACGGCTGTTATGTGAATGACAATAAAGAAATCGTTTCCGAGTTTCGCAGCAGCACCGGCATGATGTCCGAAAACGAGGGGGATAAATACTTTTCGCTGATGCGTAAGGCGTTGTCCGGCACTATTGGTAAGCATTTGATTGACATTCGTTTTCAAACTGCGCAGGTAATGGAGGCCCCTGAACATAAACTGCTGATGGACCTGCGTCGAACCAGCCTTGATGACGAAGAATTAAGAATGTCTTTCTACCGCAAAGTAATTGAATCTGTTTCCCTGGATCAGGGTTATCTAATCCTGCTGGGCTGTGATAGCTATGATGTGCCTTTTAAGAAGGAAGGTTGTGAAGAAACCTTCAAATTTCTTCTGTGTGCCATCTGTCCTGTTAAGCTGACAAAGGCAACACTGCACTACGTTCCGGAGGAGAAACTCTTTCATGACGGCGGCATCACCAATGTGGTGAGCAATCCGGAACTGGGATTCCTATTCCCGGCATTCGATGATCGCACTACAAATATCTACAATGCCCTCTATTACACCCACAGCGTCAAGGAGAGCCACGAAACGTTTGTCGACACCATCTTCCATACGCCCATTCCAAAGCCCGCCTATACGCAAAAGAAGTCCTTTGAGGCGATACTTGGGAATGCACTGGCTGATGAATGCAGTATGGATGTTATACAGTCTGTTCATGAACAGCTTTCTCAGCGTATTGCACTGCACAAGGAAAGCAAGGTGGCTGAAACCTTGCTGATCTCCAAGGACGATGTGAAGGATGTTCTTACCGGCTGCGGCATTTCCGACGACCACGTTGCGAAATTCAGCGTAGATTATGATGAGATTTTTGGCTTTGAGGCACCGGTACACCCCAAAAATATCATTGATGAGAAGAAATTTGAGGTCAAGACCCCGGATGTTTCCATCAAAGTTGCTCCTGACCGCCTGGATCTGATCGAAACAAGGGTGATTGGCGGCGTAAAATACATCCTGATCAATGCTGAAGAAGATGTTGAGGTAAATGGTGTTACGATCAATATTCAGGATGGTAAACCAATTCCTGTATAATAGGGAGGAAGAGAAATGTTTCAGAAAATTTACACACGTTTTCATATGGATTTTGACAGCAGTTGGACAAAATCCTTTGGTGTTTTCATGGGCCTATCCTTTTTCCTGCGGATTGTTTATTATTTCGGTCTAAAGAGTTTTCGGGACGTAGGAATCATTGAGTTACTTACATTCGGTATTGCTGGAATTGCACTGTGCGGATGTGTTGTTGTGTGGCTGATCTGTATGCAGAAAAACGCCCCTGGATTGTATGGCATTATTGGTGTAATTCACTGCCTTTTGATCATTATTTTGACATGTTTCGGCGGAAACTTGGTCAGAATCATTTTGGCACTTGTCTGGTATTTTCTAGCTGCAAATATCTTATTGCTCACAGTCAGTGGCCGCTTTCCGGGTAGGTTGTTTGCTGCACTGATGTTCTTCGCTCCTGTTGCCGTTCGTTTCATAGTCTTCGATTTGGGACGTATCGGTCTTATTACATGGGTCCAGGAATTGGCTGTATTGAGCACATTGCTGGCTCTTGGATGTTTTGCAATGGGATTAAAGGGAAAAGCAACTGAAAAGTAAAATGAACGGCGGCGTGCCATTTTGCACGCCGCCGTATTATTATTTGGAATTGTTAACGACGGATACGACAATATCTGCAGCTTCGTCTACACCGATCTTTGCTGTGTTGATGCAAAGGTCATAATTCTCCGAATCACCCCAGGTACGACCGGTATAGTGCTGATAGTTAACACTGCGCCGTTTATCCTTTTCCTGCAACCGGGCAACCGGACTCTTTTCGGACTCGCCATACAGTCGAACGATGCGATCTGCGCGGAATTCCATATCCGCATGTATAAATACATTCAGTACGTCTTTGCGATCCTTGAGGATATAGTCCGCATTTCTGCCTACAATGACGCAGGGACCTTTTTCAGCTAACTGCAAAATTGCATTACATTGGATGCTCCAAAGAAAATCAGAGGTAGAGAGTCCGTTCATCACACCGGGTACACCACCGGATGCAAAAGCGTAAGACAGAATACTTTTACCTGGAGAATGTTCGCCATGTTCCTCAACAAATTTGGGAGCAAAACCGGAATCCAGTGCGATTTGCTCTACCAATTCCTTGTCATAAAAGGGGATACCTAGTTTTTCAGCAATTTGCCGGCCGACGCTTCTGCCACCACTGCCAAATTGACGACTAACAGTAATAATAGTCTTTTTCATAATAGATTCTCCTTATTTATGATTGATTTATGCGAATATAAAAATATTGTAGCTCAAACCAAGGCTGCATTTACATAGTCCCGCAGAACAGGAAATTGCATGAGAAAATCACATACAGACTTTTCGTACGCTTCAGGATCGGTAATATAGCTCAGACCGTGACCGGCTTCCGGGAAGGTTACCAATCTGGTACAATCGTTGGATTCATAGTGCATGATCTCACTCATTTCAATGGGAACGAGTCGATCGTCCTCTCCGTGAATCAGGAGAATGGGAATAGGGGATACCTCTACAGCCTCAATTGCACTGGCACGGGCTAAATGAAATCCGCCAAATGCCCGGGCGGCAAAGCGCAAGAATGGATAGACAAGAAACGAAGGCAAGAGTTTATCGTTTGCTACCTTTAGCAAGATGTCGATAGGGGAGGAATATGTACTGTCAGCCAATGCACACAGTACATTGGTAGGCATTGGAAGTGCTGTGGCCATAACCACAGTTGCGGCACCCATGGATACACCGGAAAGAATGATTGGTGTTTCTGAACCAAATCTACCGTTTATGTAACGAATCCATGACTGACAATCCCGCCGTTCCCAGATGCCAAGAGTAATGACATGACCTTCGCTTTTACCATGCGCCCGTTGATCTACAGCCAAAACATTTATGCCCATCTTCTGAGCCAGTGCAAATGCGCCGGCGCAATCCCGCACCACCATGCTTCGATAGCCATGGAAAATAATCTGTACGGGTGCACCATCCTTTATATGATAGTATCTGCCATATAAAGTTAAACCATCGAAAGACTGAATATAGACCTCTTCGTAGGGTGTTTCATCCATGCGACGTGTGCAGCTGTAAATGTCTTCCTTTAGTGCCTGAGCTTGTTCGCTACGCAAGGGACCGTATGGATCACGTTGTTTCTTATTGGAAGAATAAAAGCAGACAAAATAGCAATAAAGACTAATGCCAAGTACTACAATGATCATTGAAATTGCGATTATACCAAGTATCATGAGCAGTCACCTTCATGTAAGTTTGTATATATTATACTTTTTCTTTTTACATCCGTCAAGAAAGTATGGAAATTTTCTGAAAAGTATGTTATAATTTCCACATCCAAAATAGGAGGGGATTCTGTGAAAAGAACCATTGACCCGTTTGATTATGCAGGCCAGTTTGCCAAACACATGAATCGTGGTATATTATTGACGACAAAAGGCTCGACCGGAGTTAATACAATGACAATCGGTTGGGGCACAGTTGGCATTGAGTGGGGCAGACCTATTTTTGTAGCTTATGTCCGAGGTAGTCGTTATACACACCAATTACTGCATGAAAATCCTGAATTTACGATCAACTGCCCAATAGGGGAGATCGACGGAAAGATCCTTGGTTTCTGCGGTACAAAATCCGGCCGGGATTTGAATAAAATCCAGGATCTGGGCCTACATTTGGAAGAACCTCTGAATATTTCCGTTCCGGGTATTCGGGAATTGCCGCTTACATTGGAATGTAAGGTGCTTTACAGAAATCCGCAGCCTACCGATTCGCTTCCTCAGGCAATCCTTGATCGCTATTATCCCGAGAAAAATGGCGAACGTGATTTTCACTATGCCTATTATGCAGAAATCGTTGCTGCATATATTATCGAAGAATAATTTTGCACTGGAGATACATATGAAAATTTTTGATATGCATGTTCATATTTGGGAAACGGAGCCCAATCCGGAGATGTTGATGCAACGGTTAAATGAATCCGGTGTTTTCGGTGCAGCAATCATGTCCAAACCTCCGATTGAGTACAGCACAAAGCTTGGTCTGGACTTTGCGCGTCGTCTTCAGCAGGTGCTGGATTGCTGCCAATATGCCAGTGATCGCCTGTTTCCGATTCTGTGGATACATCCCGATGAAGAAAATGTACTGGAGAAGATCAAAATTGCTGCAAACAAAGGAATTTGTGGCTATAAGATTATCTGCAACAATTTCTTCATTTATGAGGAAAGATGCCTTGAAATGATGCGCCTGATCGCATCATTGAACAAGCCGGTCATTTTCCATACAGGTATTCTGTGGGATGGTGAGGTTTCCTCCCAGTACAACCGTCCCATGAACTTTGAATCTCTGCTGAAGATTGAAGGTTTGCGTTTTTCCATGGGTCATTGCTCCTGGCCCTGGATTGATGAATGCATCGCCCTTTATGGCAAATTCATGAATGCCTACAATTATAATACAAACAATGCGGAGATGTTCTTTGATCTTACTCCCGGTACACCGGAGATCTACCGTGAGGAGCTGCTGAAGAAGCTCTTTACATTGGGGTATGATGTAGAAAACAATGTCATGTTCGGCACGGATAATATTGTGGATTCCTATTCCGTTGATTGGGCAAGTAACTGGTTGTACACCGACCGTAAGATCATGGATAAGCTGGGGGTTGCAAAACGAATCCGTGAAAAGGTATATTATGGCAATCTTATGCGATTCCTTGGAATCACATCGGAAACCATTGTACATAATGCGCCTAAAAGCGACGACGCAAATGCTTGGTCTTGTGAAAATCCTGAAGTTCAGGGCATCATTCGAAATTGGTATGAACGCTTGGCGCTCCCGGAAGAATATCTGTGTGATTTCAAGATGGCCCTTGCAAAGATCCCGATTTCTGATGCCATTGAGATCGGTACATACAATGTTGAGGAACCTGATGGAAAACGCAATTTGCTGTCTGCTTTATTTATGTGCGAAGCGTTGAAGGAGCGATACATCCAGAAGGGAATACCAGAGAATATTTTGTTGGATACACTCTCGGATATTGTTATCTGGCTGGATATCTGGTCTGAACTGAAGGGCGAATTGTACCTTGGTGAATTGGCATGGCTGCAGCGCCACCTGAATATGGAAATTTTCCGCCTGGGAAGATTGCAATTTGCATTTGGCTGCTGTGAAGAGAATCTGCCTGATTATGATTTAAAGAAGGGAGATCCGGTTATCGAGGTGCATATTCCTGCAGGTGAGCCCTTAACGGTTGAAGCTTGCCAGGAGTCCTTTGCAATGGCTCGGGATTTCTTTGCAAAATACTACCCTGATTATGCGTATCAGTACTTTACCTGCCATTCTTGGCTGCTGGATCCCACATTGCAGGAGCTGCTGGATGAAAACAGTAACATAATCCGTTTTCAGAAGATGTTTGTCAATGTTGGTAGTGATGCGTCAAATGCAATTTTGCGATATGTCTTCAAGTGGAATACCCATGCAAGAAATTTGAAATATGCGCCGGTTTTATCCTCTTTTGCCGCAACCGTTAAAAAGGCATTTTTCTCTGGAACGGAGTTCCATCAATCTTTCGGACTGCTGAAAAAGTAAGAATTATAGACAAACTGCCCCGATAATTCGGGGCAGTTATTTTTACATGTCAAATGCTGGATTCATACAGTACACATTTTTCTGATTCAGACGTTCACGAAGTTGTTGCAGGCTTTCGCCAAAGCGCTGGAAATGAACAATCTCGCGCTCACGCAGGAACTTAATAACATCATTTACATCGGGATCATCGGAAAGACGTAAAATGTTATCATAGGTCACACGTGCCTTCTGTTCAGCGGCCAAATCTTCTGTCAGATCTGCGATCGGATCACCCTTCACTTGGATGCTTGCAGCTGTCCAAGGGAAACCGGATGCAGCAGTGGGATATACACCAGCAGTATGATCTACAAAATAGGCTTCCAGCGGCGTGTTTTCGATATCCTTTTCCTTCAGGTTTCGGGTCAGCTGATGCACAATGGCCGCCACCATTTCCAGGTGTCCAAGTTCCTCCGTGCCGATGTCTGTGAGAAGGGCTTTTTGATCATCAAAGGGCATGGAATATCGTTGGGAAAGGTAACGCATGGAAGCGCCCAACTCGCCATCCGGACCGCCGTACTGGCTGATAATGATGGAGGCCAGCCGTGGGTTTGGACGAGCAATCTTTACAGGGTATTGCAGCTTCTTGTCATATACAAACATACTCAGCCCTCCTTGTTGGCCGCATATTCCCAGGGCCATGGATCATCCAGCCAACGATATCTGTCGCCCTGCGTGGGCATACCGTGCTTGAGTGGATTGCAATCGTTGTACTCCATCATGCCTTTGTGATAGATTTTCTGGTATTCCCGATAGAGATCCAGCGCTTCTTTATCGTTAGGATGTGTGTCAAGATACAGTGCCAGCTCTTGCAGTACAAACCCCAAGGTCTGTAATTCGGTTTTGGGTGTAATGGGCTGCTCTTCTTGATTGACCATGCCCATAAAGGGAAGATCAAGCCCGGGGAACAGCGTACCTCTGACCAAAGCTTTTCGAGGTTCGTACTTGGGAGGGCATTCTAATTGAAAGGGCACATAGGGATTCGCCAGCGGTGCCATTGTAGGCAGCCGACCTTCACCGGCTTTCGCCATGTTTTGCTTATGATCCACATTCATTCCTCCTATTAACGCAGTGTCGGAACTGTCGTTCCTGGTCATACTATGCCGCATTGTGTCCAAATGTTCTGCTCAGCGACGGCAATGCATAGGAATAAGGTGAGGTGTTGTCCATGAAACGAGGAACTTGGGTCGCATATATGCCATTTTATCTACTTGTTGTTACAGTTTTTCTTTTGATTGCACACATTGGCAGCAGGTCCGTCACAACCATTCATCAACGCAGAGCAGTGGAACGGGAAAACATAATTGTTATTGATGCTGGTCATGGGGGGATCGATGGGGGAGCCACCTCCTGTACCGGTGTATTGGAAAGCCACATAAATCTGCAAATTGCTCTGCGTCTGGAAGATGTGTTCCACCTTCTTGGATACGATACGGAAATGATCCGTAGGGTAGACGAATCCATTTACACAGAAGGAAATACCATTGCTGCGCAAAAGGTCTCAGACCTCAAAGAGCGTGCACGAATTGCAAATGAAACACCCAACGCAATTTTAGTAAGCATTCATCAGAATACTTATCCTGACAGCCGGTATCGTGGTGCCCAGGTGTTTTACGCGAATGATAAGCAAAGCAAGCAACTTGCCCAAAGCCTGCAACAGAACTTTGTTTCTGTATTGAATGCCGGTAGTCAGCGCAAATCAAAGCCGGCAAAAGGGGTGTATCTTTTAGAGCACATTACTTGTCCTGGGATCCTGATCGAATGCGGTTTTGTGACCAATCCGGAAGAAGAAGCATTACTGAGAGATGCAATGTATCAAAAATACCTTTGCGGCATCATTGTTGCGTCTGTAAGTGCTTATTTAAATACTTGACTACGCTCCGGATGCTTGATATAATTAAAATATGCTTTCTACTTAGGAGGACAATATGGCTTTTTGTAAGGATTTTGCGTGGGGTGCGGCAACCTCATCCTATCAGATCGAAGGTGCCTGGAATGAAGATGGAAAGGGTTTGAGTATTTGGGACGTTTATGCCCATCAACCCGATATTGTTGAAGATGGCAGTTCCGGTGATGTAGCCTGCGACCACTACCACCGTTTTCGTGAAGATGTAAAATTGATGAAGGAAATGGGGCTGAAAGCCTACCGTTTCTCTTTGAGCTGGCCTCGGATCTTTCCGAAGGGAACTGGTGAAGTTAATGAGAAGGGTGTAAAATTCTATTCAGAGCTTATTGATTGTCTGCTTGAAAATGGTATTGAGCCTTATATTACGCTGTATCACTGGGATCTGCCTTATGAGCTGCACAAAAAAGGCGGCTGGTTGAACAGTGACAGTGTTAAATGGTTTGCTGACTATGCTGCTGAGGTGGCCAGACGATTTGCAGACCGAGTGACTAACTTTATTACATTCAATGAACCCCAGGTCTTTATTGGTCATGGCTGTCTTATGGGTGTTAATGCTCCTGGCCATCAGTCTACATATCGTGATGTTTTCCAAATGGCACATAATGTTATGAAGGCCCATGGCGCTGCAGTAATTGCAATGCGTGCAGCTGCATCTCGTCCCATCAAGCTCGGCTATGCACCGACCTGCTCTGCTTCTTATCCTGCAACAGAAAAACCTGAGGATATTGAGGCCGCGCGTAAGCATCTGTTTGCATGTCCTGAGCTTGGTAAGCGTGTAATGTGGAATGTTTCCTGGTGGAGCGATCCGGTAATTTTCGGTAAATATCCTGAAGACGGTCTGGAACTGTACAAGGATTATCTTCCTGAGATCACAGAAGAAGATATGAAGCTGATCAATCAGCCCATCGATTTTTACTGCCAGAATATTTATAACGGTAAGTCCATCATTATGGGCGCTGACGGCAACCCTCAGGTTCAGGAAAGACCTTTGGGTTCTCCCAGAAATGATTTGGGTTGGCCGATTACACCCGAGTGCTTGCAATGGGGTCCCAGATTCCTGTATGAACGTTATGGTCTGCCAATCTATATTTCTGAAAACGGCATGTCCGCCCATGATGAGATTTCTATGGATGGTAAGGTACATGACCCGAATCGTATCGATTTTCTTCATCGTTATCTGCTGGAGCTGGAGAAGGCTACAGATGCCGGCGCAGAGATCGGTGGTTATTTCGCTTGGTCGCTGATGGACAATTTCGAGTGGACCAACGGATATAACTCTCGTTTTGGTTTGATCTTTGTGAATTACGAGACTCAGGAGCGGATCATTAAAGACTCCGGCTACTGGTATAAGCAGTGGATTGAAAAGCATTAAGGAGATAGAACATGGCTAAGACGAAATCCGTCTTTTTCTGTACAGAGTGCGGCTATGAAACCCTGAAATGGATGGGACGATGCCCCGGTTGCGGTGCATATAATACCATGCAGGAGCATATTGAAAAGCCAGTGTCACCTGGACGGGCAAAATCCGCACCGGTTGGCGTCAGTCGTAAGCCTCAAAGCCTTTCTCAGGTCGATAGCGGCGACGAGCTGCGTTTTTCTACCGGAATGGGAGAACTTGACCGGGTGTTGGGCGGAGGCGCTGTAGCAGGCTCTCTGGTGCTTGTGGGCGGCGCACCCGGTATTGGCAAATCAACACTTTTGCTGCAGATCTGCAACAGTCTGTGTCAGGGCAGGGAAGTGTTGTATGTTTCCGGCGAGGAAAGCGAACGTCAGCTGAAACTTCGGGCGGAACGATTGAAGGTCAGCCCGGATGGATTGTACATTCTTTCAGAAACAAGACTTTCCGACATTTTGGAGTCAGTGGAGACTTTAAAACCCGATATTCTGATCGTTGATTCCATTCAGACGTTATATAACGAGCTGAATGACTCGGCCCCCGGTAGCATTTCGCAGGTGAAGGACTGCACCATGGCCTTGCTGCAGTTGAGTAAGTCAGAAGGTTTGACTGTCTTTGTGGTTGGTCATATCAATAAAGATGGCAATATTGCCGGCCCCAAAGTTCTGGAGCATATGGTTGACTGCGTGATGTATTTTGAGGGCGATCCCAATACATCGTATCGATTGCTGCGAGCTGCTAAGAACCGTTTTGGTTCCACCAACGAAATCGGTGTGTTTGAAATGGTTGATACCGGTTTAAAGGAAGTTCCAAACCCCTCTCAGATGCTCCTGGAGGGCCGCCCTCAGGGTGCTAGCGGTACATGTGTTGCATGTGTCATGGAGGGAACTCGCCCGTTACTTGCTGAGGTACAGGCGCTTGTGACCAAAACCAGTTTTAATGTACCTCGTCGCGCATCTGATGGTTTTGATTTCAACCGTGCAGTACTACTGATGGCCGTAATGGAGAAACGAGCAGGATTGCAGCTGAACTTGTTTGATGCCTACATCAATGTAATTGGTGGCCTGCGTTTGGACGAGCCCGGTGCAGATCTGCCGGTTGCGTTGGCTGTCGCATCTTCCTATCGGGACAGTGCAATTGCTGACGATCTGGTAGCCATTGGTGAGGTTGGCTTGACCGGTGAAATTCGCTCAGTTTCCAATATGAATCAGCGTCTTTCTGAGGTTGTAAGACTTGGCTTTACAAAGGTCATCATTCCCAAATATGGCGCTGACAAGCTTGATATTCCGGAAGGTTTAACTGTCTACCGTGTGCGCAATATCCGTGAGGCCATCGAGGTTTCAATGTAAAAAATACCCGTGTGTCAATACAGACACACGGGTTTCTTTATTTCCTTCGTAATTGCCAGAACGCAACAGCACTTGCGGCAGCAACATTTAGTGAATCTACATCGTGATACATGGGAATGATCACGTTATAGTCGCAGTTTTCAATGGTTTTTGATGTCAGTCCATCGCCCTCTGTACCAAGTACAATGGCCAGCTTTTCTTCTGAAGCCAGTGACGGATCTTCAATAGAAATTGCTTTCTCATTCAATGCCATAGCAGCAGTTTTGAAGCCAAATTGTTTTAAATAACTCTGCCAATCGGGGGTATCACCATTAAAATATGCCCATGGGATTTGAAAAACAGTACCCATACTAACACGCACAGACCGTCTGCTTAAGGGATCACAGCAGTTTTTTGTGAGCAGGATTCCATCCATTCCAAGCGCAGCCGCACTGCGAAAAATAGCACCAATATTTGTTGAATCGACAATCCCCTCGAGAACAGCAATACGCCTTGCATCTTTACAAATCTGTGCAGAGGAAAGGGGAGTGGGGCGACGCATCGCACAAAGCACGCCTCGCGTCAGCTCATAACCGGTCAGTGCGCAAAGTACCTCACGATCGGCAGTATAAACTGCCACATCTGGGCAAATTTCAATGATTTTTCCACCGTCACCAGTGATGTGCTTGCGCTCCATAAGCAAGGAAAGGGGAGTGCAGCCCGCTTTTAATGCCAAATTGATCACTTTGGGACTCTCTGCAATGAAGATTCCCATTTCCGGCTCTTTTCGATTACGTAATTGTGCCTGGGTAAGTCGGGCATAAACGTCCAATTCTGGTAACGAAATATCTGTAATTTCAATAATATTTGCCATAGTTAATCCTTGTCTGTAAAGTCAAGTTTAGAAAGGGGATTTGCCTCTGCAGCAAGCTTCAGTTCGGTGTTTTCGATATGGGTATAGATCTGAGTGGTGTTCAGGTTTTCGTGGCCCAGAACCTCCTGCACGGTCTTTACATCCACACCACCGGACAACATCATGGTTGCCGCAGTATGCCGCAATTTATGCGCTGAGAACTGCGTAGAGTCCAAACCCGCTTGCAACAGCGCCTTTTTGACAAGACGATGAACTGCAGTTACGCTGATTCGATTGCCATCACGGGAACCAAAGAGCGCACGATTGTCAGAAAGTACCTTCTTATTGCGTTCTTCCAGATATGCGTCAATTGCTTTGCGACAAGCCGAGCCAAAATAGACGATTCTTTCCTTATTGCCTTTACCGACTACCCGAATACGATCTTCATAAACATCAGACAGATTCAATCCAACCAATTCACTTCGACGAATACCGCAGTTCAGGAATAGCATTAAAATTGCATAGTCACGTTTCTCGTTTTGTCCAGAAACTGCCTGCAAAAGTGCAGAAGATTGCTCTAAAGTAAGGTATTTTGGCAAACTTTTGCGTAATTTTGGGTATTCAAGATCCGCAACGGGATTCTCGCTTAATTGCTTTGTTCGCACCGTTAAATACTTATAAAAAGACTTCAATGCAGACAATTTACGAGCTCTGGCAGTAGGGGAAATGCCGTATTCTGGTACGGCTGCATCTGGATCGGGTGTACGATCATTTGCAAGATAGGAGAGGAAATCATAGATATCTGATGTGGTAATTTCCTTAATAAACTGCAAATCAACATCCTTGATCGGAATATCGTCCAAGCGAGTATGAATGGGCATATCATGACGCATGAGCTTCATAAAACGGAAGAACATCCGAAGATCGAGATAGTATTCAGATATGGTGCGCTGAGATTGTCCTTTGATGGTTTCGTGATATACGAGAAAATCTCGCACAACCTGGGGGCAGTCATAGTAACGCTGCATAGAAACACCTCTTGCAAAAATGCAGGAAATCCTGCATAGTGAAATTTGACAATTTTATGAAAATATTATACCATAGCAGGGTATAAAGTCAAGAAACGACAGATTCGGAGGGAGCAAGATGGATTTGATAACGCTGGGTTTATTTGATAATATGATAAATGTTATCGGTGGCCTTATCGTAGTCAAAATATTGTTTGTACTGCTGGTAATTGCGATTTTCATTTTGGTTATCCGGCTAATATGTCAATATCAGGCGAAGATGAATGCCAGGGAATTTGATTACGGGTATCTTGCTGAATGCATTGCAAAGGAAATGAAAAGAGATCAGGTAGATACAGCCGGTGATAAGAGTAATCTAAGTGATACAGACGCCAACTTAAGCGATAAACCGAACGACGCCTAATAATGGAGTAGTTATAGAATAAGTATATAGTCGCGGGGGCTTGCCATTATGGCAGAAAGCTGCATAACTTGAGATAGGGAATATACCTTGGATATTATAACACATAAATAAACCGAACGCAACAAAATAAAAATTTTGTTGCGTTTAAAGTGTATTTTCAGTATATTTAATATAATAGTGCGATTTTAACAAGATTTCAGGATAAATACTCCAAATTCACCTTATAAGTATATCATCCATTTTATTTGCGTCAAGACACTATAAATATCTTTACAAGTTCTACTTTTCCAGCTATAATATAGTTATAAATATTATCCTTCCGGAGGTTTTCATATGAGCATCAAACGAATCGGTGTACTTACAAGCGGCGGTGATGCGCCCGGCATGAACCCTTGCGTACGCGCAGTTGTCCGTACTGCTACTTTCCATGGTATTGAATGCTATGGTATTCGCCGTGGCTACAATGGCCTAATCAATGGCGACATTTTCAAACTGGATGAAAAAAGTGTTTCGCACACGATCAATCGTGGTGGTACGATCCTCTATACTGCTCGCAGCAAGGAATTTCTTAATGAAGATGGTCAGAAAAAAGCGGTTTCTACCTGCAAATTCCTGGGTTTAGACAGCATTATTGCTATCGGCGGCGACGGTACTTTCCGTGGTGCGCGTGCGTTGAGTAAGCACGGCATCAATGTTGTCTGTATTCCTGCAACCATTGATAATGACATCTGCTGCACGAATTACTCCATCGGATTTGATACTGCTGCCAATACTGCTATTGAATGCATTGATAAGCTGCGTGACACCATGCAATCTCACGAAAGATGCTCTGTTGTGGAGGTTATGGGTCGCAATGCAGGCTTTTTGGCCATGTATGTGGGGCTTGCAGTGGGTGCAACTGCTGTTTTGGTGCCTGAAAAGCCCATTGACTTTAATCGTGATGTGATTGAAAAGATCCGCCAGGCTCGCTTTAATGGTTTCAGCCATTATATGATCGTTGTTGCGGAAGGTGCAGCTCCGGCATCTGACGTTGCCGCTAAGATTAAAGAAGCCCTGGATCTGGATCCTCGTGTTACTGTTCTGGGTCATATTCAGCGTGGCGGCGTTCCTACCGGACGTGACCGTATCAATGCAACAAAGATGGGTTACCTTGCAGTTGAATTGCTGCTTGCCGGTAAAACGAACCGCATTGTTTGCACAAATGCCGGCAGTTTTACGGATATTGATATCGACGAAGCGCTTTCTATGCAGAAGAGCATTCAACAGATTGAGGTAGACGTTTTGGCTGCAATGACCGGTCTGTAACTCCCCTACCCTTTAAATTTTATATAAAAAATGCCAACTGTGTTTAACTACGCAGTTGGCATTTATGCTTTTGGATGGCACTTTTCGTATACAGATTTTAGCTTCTGATTGACCATTTGGGTGTAAAGCTGGGTAGATGAAATATCGCTATGCCCCATCAGTTCCTGCAGAGATCCCAAATCTGCACCGTTTTCCAGCAGGTGCACTGCAAAGCTGTGACGCAGTGTGTGAGGTGTGAGCTCCTTTTCGATATGAGCGGTATCCTGATAATGTTTCAGGATCTTCCAGAAGCCCTGACGGCTCATGCGCACACCGTTTATATTGACGAACAAGGCTGTTTCGTCAGAATATGCCAGCATACCTGCGCGAACCTGCGTGATATAAACACTCAAAGCGCGCAATGCAGCAGGATACAGCGGAATAGACCGTGTCTTCTTAGCGCCGGAGCATTTGATAACGCCCAAATCCAAGTTGACATCATCCATATTCAGGCTCAGAAGCTCCGTAACACGCATACCGGTGGCATACATGACCTCAAGCATTGCTTTATCACGGAAACCCTTTGCATCGCTGCAGACGGGCTGTGCCAGCAGAAGTTCAATTTCACGACCGGTCAAAATCTGAGGTAACTTCTTTTCGCCTCGGTCTACCCGAATATCGGAAACCGGTGTGGTTTCCATGAAGCCAGAGGATACCACATAGCCGTAGAAATTCTTTAAACTTGCCAAACTGCGGGAAATGGTCGCCGCAGATCGTCCGTCGCTTTCCAGGAAAGAAAGATACCGGCTGATATTCACTTGTTTTACATCAACAACACCCAATGTTTCATTCTGCTGCAGCCATTCAGCAAACTGCCGAATGTCACGCATATAGGAAGCTATTGTGTTGGCAGATGCTTGTCTTACCTTGGTCAGGTAATTTTCATAAGCGCCAATCAAGTCCAGCATGAATCGAGTACCTTTCTAGTATTTTGTAAGATTCCATAAGATCCTCCAAGAATGGAGAAATCAAAAGAGCATCCAACATTCCAATTACGGCAGCTATGGTTACTAAGCACCAAAATACGCTTTTTCGAACCGAGATTCTGTGTCTTGAAGCGGATACAATCAAAAGAACCGGAATGAAACAATATTCCGAAAACTGAAGAAATATCCGCACCAGCCAGCCTGCAGATAAATAATAACACGCTATAGCATGACCAGCGGCAGACAACAAAAAAATATGGATCGCAATAATAACATAAACAAGCCTGGGCTTGGAATGAATGATGAGATACAAAGAAATAGAAAAAGGCAACCAATTCACAACTGCAGAGCTGACGATCGACACACGGTACTGTGTTGCCGTGCGCATCATAAGAACATATAAATCTCCTGCAGAGGCTGCAAAAAGTACACCGAGACCGGCGGACAGAATGCTGCATAACGCAAGTAAATGCCAGTTTAGCTTGCATTCTTGTCGAGATTGTAATCTCCAAAAAGTGGTTGACATATCCTTTTCCACCCTTCTTCTCCGCCAAACAACACAGCAGCCGTTCAGATGGAGGAAAGTATAGAAAAGAGCATAGTAAACCCTAAGGATCACAAATACATAGATACTATACTTCAAAAATGAATAGAATGCAAGGGTTTTTGGCTATTTTTACGTTTTTTGTAGATTATGACAATTTTTTATGTCAACATGATTATGTTAACTGCAGCGACTACCTAACCACATTTTCGCTGTATATTTATGCTTTTTCGTAGATGTTGCGTTTCGGGAAACTGCAAGACACTAAATGTTGTCTTTTGCAAGCGTTCCTGCAAAAATATGCAATCGGGTAAATTCCACTTACCTCTTTGTGTAATTTGTACAACTTAACGATAGGCCTTTTTTCCACGTTTCCCTATTCTGCTCTTTCCGCTTGGTATAAAGGCTGTAATTACACATGTAATCAATATTATGACCGCAGTAACAATCACACCTTGATATTGCCCTCCAAATAACATGGCAGTCATAGCAAGCAAGGTTAAGAAATAGCTACATGCCGATAGCATACAGACTTGCAGGCGCAAACGCTTGATAAAGCCACAGGCCATCAGAGCTCCTGCAGCCGCTGACAATGCGATAATCACCATTACGATATACCCAATTGTTCCCTCCCCTATTTTCTCCGTTGTAACAAGCCATGCAGCAACCGCTGCTCCAGCTAACGTAATTACCATGCTGGTTAATAAGCCAAGACCTATTCCTCCGAAAATACTCATGGCTGTACCATTCACCTTTTTCATTCCTTTCATATTACCCCTCCTTTACTACAACGTATTCATAAGCGAATATAAAAAGAACCGGGATGGAGCAAAACCCCATCCCGGTTATTATCTTATTTTAAGGCAATTGCGCCATTATTACATCCAGCAATTGTTGTGCGTCTGTAATCGATTCACCAACAGCGGTATAATAAAACTTAACTTTCGGTTCTGTACCGGAGGGACGAGCGATCACACTCCCCTTGTCACCCATAATGAATTCCAAAACATTGGATTTTGGCAGGTTGATCTTCGTTTCCTCACCGGAAATCAGATTCTTCGATGAGCTGATCAGGTAATCGTTCACCTTCGTTACCTTAACACCGCCAATTACCTCAGGAGCATCACTGCGCAGGCCAGACATCATAGCAGCAGCCTTCTGCATGGCATCAGCGCCGGTAAGTTCAATGCTCTTGACCTGAGCAAGGTAATAACCATGCTTCTTATACAGCTCTTCCAAAGCGTTCAGAATGGTCTTTCCTTCTTTCTTAAGAGAAGCAGCCATTTCACATACCAGCATAGATGCTACAACCGCATCCTTATCACGGGCATAGGTTCCCTTCAGGTAACCACAGCTTTCTTCAAAGCCGAAAATAAACTTATTTTCTTCGCCCTTTTCTTCCAAAGCTAGGATCTCACCGCCAATGTATTTAAAGCCGGTAAGAACTGCTTTCATTTCCACCCCATAGCTGGCTGCAACGCGATCAGCCAGAGGCGAAGAAACGATAGAACGAACTACCTCTGCTCCCTCAGGAATATCCTTCTTTGCGCTGCGTGCTTTCAGAATATAATCCATCAGCATACAGCCAAGCTCATTACCTGACAGTTTCCGGAAGCCATTGCCGCAAGGAACTGCGATGGCAACACGGTCAGCATCAGGATCCGTGCCCAGAATCAGATCGCAAGGTACATCACGAGCCACCTTGTAACTCTCATTCAGCGCGGCATCTGTCTCCGGGTTCGGATATTCGCAGGTCTTAAAATCGCCGTCAGGCTGCTCCTGGCAGGCCACAACAGTGATATTTACGCCAAGACGTCCCAGTACTTCACGTACAGGCTCATTTCCGGTGCCACACAAAGGGGTATACACCAGATTCAGATCGGCAGAACGGATCATTTCAGGCTCTACGGCTTCTGCAAGGACGGTTTGATAATACTTTTCCCAGATTTCCTGACCAATATAAGAGATCAAACCCTCATGCATAAATGCCTCGAAAGATTTGCTTTCAGGGATAAAATAAGGAATTTCAGCAATCTTAGCAGTAACGATTGCTGCTGGTTCATCAGTCATCTGGCAACCGTCAGGGCCGTAGCACTTAATGCCGTTATAAGCGCCTGCGTTATGGCTGGCTGAAATCACAATACCACATCCGCATCCCAACTCTCTAACTGCATAAGACAGCATAGGTGTAGGCGCCAAGCGGTCATACAACCAAGTATGAATGCCGGCTTCTGCCAGTGCAACGGCACAAACCTCTGCAAACAAACGAGAATTATGACGGGAATCATAACCAATTGCCGCAACCTTAGGCAGATCCGTGCCGGAGAGCCAAGCGGCCATGCCTTGGGCAGCTCTGCGAACAGTATAACGGTTCAAACGGTTACTACCCATGCCCATAATACCGCGCATACCGGCAGTACCAAACTGCAGATCACCGCCAAAACGGCTCTTTAATTCTTCTGTATTACCGGCAATGCCTTGCAGCTCTGCCTTCACATCCTCGGGCAGCTGTGCATTCATCCAGTATTGATAACATTCTTCAAAAGACATATTGTATCCTCCATAAAAAAACAGCCCAAATTATATTTGAGCTGTTTCTATTTTTTCATTAAGCCTCTGCTTCAGCAGCCTCAGCAGCACGATTCTCCTGAGATTCAGCCAGTGCACGGAACTTAGCACGAGTGTCCTGAACCTGGCCCAAGGACAAGCTGATAGCCTCCTCGGTACGACGCAATGCGTCATCCATGTAATCGTTGCTTGCCTTGCGCAATTCTGCGATACGGGACTGAGTCTTGGCAAACATCTCCTGGCACTGACGGCGAGCTTCCAGATAGATAGCCTCCTCAGCGACCAGCTCCTTAGCCTTCTGCTGTGCCTGACGGACAATGCCCTCAGCCTCACGGCGTGCCTGACCGATCAGTTCGTTGCGGGATTCAACGATAGTACGGGACTGCTTCAGTTCAGCAGGCAGCTGGGCGATGATCTCATCCAGCATATCCAGAACCTTGTCACGCTCCAGAATGCACTTGTCTGCACCCAGGGGGAGTGCACGTGCGTCCTGAATCATGTCGTACAGAGCGCTGATAATATCCTCAATATGTTTCTCGTTCATTTCTATTTTCCTCCTTGATGGATAGTGGATATACGTTCTTTAAATTCTGGGATGATCTCCTCCGGCAAAAATGCGGAAAGATCAACATTATATGCACCCAGCTCTTTGACAGTACTGGAACTCATATACATAAATTCATGTTCGGCAGTCAGGAACATGGTATCAAGATCCGGATTGATCTTGTGGTTGATCATAGCCATTGTAAACTCATTCTCAAAGTCTGAGCCGGCACGTAGCCCTTTTACAATGACACAGCGACCTTTTTGCTTTGCGTATTCCGCCAAAAGCTCGTTGGAGCAATCAACCTCCACATTCGGCAGATCCTTTGTAACCTTTTGAATCAGAGCAACACGTTCCTCTAAGGTAAACATGGGATTTTTGCCGGCATTGACCATTACGCAGACGATCAAACGGTCAAAAATTTGTGAAGCACGGCGAATAATATTCAGATGTCCGCTGGTTACCGGATCAAAACTCCCCGGATAGATAGCAATTTTCACTGCCCTCACACCCTAATCCTTACGGTATAGTGTTATGAACGTTTTGCCATATTTGTAGTCCTTCGACCGGGAAAAACCCTCAATTTCCAAATTCAGAGCCTTTTCTATGGGACGTTCAGCTACTATTATACCACCAGATTGCAAAATGTCAATTTCTGATATCTTTTTTATTGCATTTTCTAAAAAAACTTCTGCATAAGGCGGGTCAAGAAGAATAATATCGAAGGTTTCACGGCATTGGGACAAAAATTGCATATAGTCAGAGCGGATGACACGCCCCTCCCCTTCCATCTTTACCCGTCGGAGATTTTCCTTTATCAATCGGCACGGCGCTTCATTAGCATCCACAAAAACAGCGCTTTTTGCGCCACGGCTCAGCGCCTCAATACCAAGTTGTCCCGTACCACCAAACAAATCCAGCACGCGGGTACCGGGCAGATCAAACTGCAGAATACTGAAAAGGGCTTCCTTGACTCGATCAGCTGTGGGGCGAGTCTGTAAACCATCTGGGGTTTTTAAAACGATGCCTTTGGCCTTACCCGAGATAACTCTCATTACTCTACCTCCCCTGTTTTAGTACGAAAATGCTCAAAAACTGCAATTGCAGCATTTTTCGGCAAATAACGCTCCAATTCCGGCAGTGTTGCTTGGCGAATTGCTGTAATAGACTTAAATTTCTTCAGTAGATCCTGCTTTCGCTTTGGACCAATACCGGGAATATCATCCAGTGCCGAGTATTTCAGCCGTTTACTGCGCAGCTGTCTATGGTAGGTTACAGCAAATCTATGTGTTTCCTCCTGAATCGAGCCAATAAAGGAGAAAACTGTTTGATTGCTATCAATATTGATCTGTTCGCCTTGTGGCGTCACCAATGCCCGTGTACGGTGGCGATCATCCTTTACCATACCAAATACCGGAAATGATAATTCCAGCTCATTTAGTGCTTGCACTGCCACATTGGCATGATTTATACCACCATCAATCAGCAGCAGATTCGGCGCATCTTCAAAGCCTTTATCCCCTGCTTTATAGTGGGCAAATCTTCGCTTCAGCACCTGGTGCATGGATGCATAATCGTCCTGATTGGCTAAGCCTTCCAGTTTAAACCGCTTATAATCCTGCTTGCTGGGCTTTCCGTCCTGAAATACCACCATGCTGGCGACTATATCCGTACCGGATATATTGGAAATATCAAAAGATTCGATCCGTTTGGGTGGCTCCATAGAAAGCATTTTGCCCAAAAGAGTCAATATTCCGGAGATCCGTTCCTCTTTATCTGTGACGCGCTGAGCTTCTTCAAAGGCATTTTTATTTGCGAGCTCTACCATTTGAACGTTGTCACCACGTTGCGGGACATGAAGCTTCGGTTTGCGGCCATATTGCTGTTCTATCAGCTGAGAGAACAGCTCAGAATCATCAACATCAAACGGAAGAAGAACCCGTTTGGGAATTAGCCCCCGATTCAGATAAAATTGTTTCAGTAAGCTGCTGACTGCTTCTTTCTTATTATCCGGCAAAGAAATTACCTGGAATTCCTTATCCATCAAATTGCCACCGGAGTAATGTAAAACAGCAAAGCAAGCTTTGGCTTCCGTTTCGCCATATCCGATTACATCTGTATCAGCAGTGCTGCCGGCTGTGACCAGTTGCTTCTGACTTAATGCCTCTACGGCGTTTAAACGGTCACGCAAATTTGCAGCCAATTCAAAATTCAGATCATCAGATGCGGCAATCATTTGATGCCGTATCTCCGAAGCCACTGATTTGTAGTTGCCCTGCAGCAACTGTCTTGCCAGTTCCATTCGCGTGCGGTATTCCTCTATGCTCATAGACGGCTGGCACCAGCCTGCACATTGATTCATGTGATAATTCAGGCAAGGTCTTCCCTTTCCGACATCTCGCGGGAACTGGCGATTACAGGTTGGCAGCTTTAACGTAAGCTGAATTGTTTCCAACACATCCTGCGTGATGCTGCGGCTTCCGTAGGGGCCATAATAGGCAGCGCCATCATCGGAAACCTTGGAAACCATTGTAATGCGGGGATAGGCTGTTTTCATATCCAGCCGCAGATAGGGATATCCCTTATCGTCCTTCAGCAGAATATTGTACTTAGGCATATACTGCTTAATCAAAGAGCATTCCAGAACCAGCGCCTCGAACTCCGAAGCAGCAACGATTACATCAAAATGATGGATCTTACTGACCATCAGACGGGTCTTTGGACTATGGGAAGCCATATCCAGGAAATATTGGCTGACTCTGTTTTTCAGTTTTTTCGCCTTGCCTACATAGATGACCTTGTCATCCTTGTTGCGCATGATATATACACCTGGTTCCAAAGGGAGACTATGTGCTTTTTCCTTCAGTTGCTCGTAGGTCATATTTCCTCCAATAAATACCGCCTCAATGCATGAAGATAGCATTGAGGCGGATCAGACACATCATGTATCAAAAAACATCCCGGGCAAGCAGGGATTCCAGTGCGTTAACTGCAGCCTCAGCATCAGCGCCGGTAGCAGAAAGCGTAACGGTTGTACCGGTTACAATACCCAAAGACATGATACCCAGTAAACTCTTGGCATTCATCTTGCGGTTGTCGGATTCCAGATAAATGCTGGATTCAAATTCGTTTGCCTTCTGCACAAAATATGTAGCCTGCTTGTTATGCAGACCGGATTGGCAAGCAACGATAATTTTCTTACTTATCATAAATAACAACTCCTAATCGGTGGAAATGAACACTTTGTATATAATAGCAAAGTACGGGAAAATGTCAACAGTTTTCTGGTATTTTTCTAGTATTTGGAAACATTTAGACGTTTTCTGTGCAAAAGTTCTTAACGAAATTCTGCAATTGTGACGCCGTCCTCACCTTCACCATATACACCAAGGCGATAAGTTTTGATAAATTTATTTTTCTTAAGTTCCTGATGAACGGCATTTCTGAGAATGCCCATACCCTTACCATGGATAATGCGGACATTTTTCATACCGGAACGCATGGCATTATCAAGATAAAGACTCAGTGTACAGATTGCTTCCACTGCATCCATACCGCGCAGATCCACCTCCATGGGTGTAGCATCCATCTTCATTTCTCTGCCGGAATGTGCAGGACGAGTTTTCTCCTTATAGGGATTTTCCTGCTCCAGCAGATACACCTCATCCGGCTTTGCGGTCATCTTCAAAATGCCTGCTTGCAGTTGATAAGTGCCATCTTTATTGATTGCAATGACGCTTGCTCTAGTGCCGAGTTTCAAAAGTTCGACCGTATCGCCCACAAGCACACCACGGGACGGCTTGGGCCGTTCCTTTTTGGGCTGTGCGGAACGCAGACTATCCTCCATCTCATTCAGACTGCGGCGGACGTCCGCCTGGCGCTGATTGAGATTGGTAACATCTGCATGATCATGCAGTTGTTTCCGAAGTGCTTTCAGTTCTTCAGAAGCAATGTTCGCAGCGGTACGGGCATCCTCAATAATGCGCTGGGCTTCACGACGGGCAGATTCCATGGCCTTGTCCTTTTCCTTCTGAAGCTCAGCACGCATCTGTTCGGATTGTTCCTTGATCCGTGCAGTTTCCTGTTTAAGTCGTTCTGCCTCATGGCGGGCAGACTCCATCTGCTGACGCTGTTGCTCCAACTGGGAGAGAACATCCTCAAAATCTTTGTCACTCTTCCCTACCAGATCATCCGCTTCCTTCAATATCTCCTCAGACAATCCAAGTTTGCGGGAAATTGCAAAGGCATTGGATTTACCCGGAATACCGATTAACAGCTTGTAGGTAGGCTGGAGAGTTTCTACATTGAATTCACAAGAAGCGTTCATAACACCCTTGGTCTGCATAGCATACAGCTTCAGCTCAGCGTAGTGGGTAGTTGCAACAACATGGCTACCCATCTTCCGTGCGAATTCTATTAACGCAATCGCAAGGGCTGCGCCCTCAGCAGGATCTGTACCTGCACCCAATTCATCGAACAACACCAAGGTGCGGTCATCGCATTGATTGACCACATCCACAATGGTTCGCATGTGACTGGAGAAGGTGGAAAGGCTCTGGGCAATGGATTGCTCATCACCAATGTCGGCCAGCACCGCATCAAACGTGGACAAAATGCTGCCGTCACCGGCAGGAATATGCAATCCGCACTCCGCCATCAGTGTCAATAGACCGATGGTTTTCAGTGTAACGGTTTTACCGCCGGTATTAGGGCCGGTGATGATCATTGTATCGAAATCAGATCCAAGACGAAGTGAGATCGGCACAACTTTCTTGCTGTCGATCAACGGATGACGTGCCTTACGAAGCTCTACCCTACCCTTGTCATTCATGACGGGGGGCCACGCCTGCATCCGATAAGCAAGCTTTGCCTTTGCGAAAATCACATCCAACTGCACCAGCATGGAGTAATTCAGGTTAATGTCATCTCTGTGCGCAGCTGCATCGGCAGAAAGCTCTGCCAGAATCCGCTCAATTTCCTTCTTTTCCTTCAGTTCCAGCTCCCGCAATGCGTTATTAGCATTCACAGCACTCATGGGTTCCACAAAATATGTTGAACCGGTTGCAGAAACATCGTGCACCAGACCGGGAACATCATTTTTATGCTCGGCCTTTACCGGGACAACATAACGCCCCTGACGAATGGTGATAATGGGCTCACGCAGATACTTGGACATGGACGGGCTGGAGATGATCTTCTGTAGACCATCCCGGATCTTGCCCGCCTGAATGCGCATGTGGCGGCGAATGTCAGATAGTGCAGCAGATGCATTGTCTGCAATTTCTTCCTCGCTTAGAATTGCGCCAAATATGCGATCTTCCAAGTATTTATTGGGAGTCAAAGCGCCAAAAAGACTATCCAAAACAGTAGCTTTTTCGTCTTCTGCAACGTAGCCCTTAATATTTCGGGCGCAACGAAGCACACCACCGATGCGTAAAAGCTCGATGGGCTGCAGGCTACCACCCCGATCTGCCCGTTCCAGAGATGCAGAAACATCCGTCACATCCCCGAAAATAGGATTACCTTTTCTGGTACAAAGCTCAGAAGCTGCTGTTGTCTGCTCCAAAAGCAGATTTACATCCTCCAAGTCAGAGGTTGGCTGTATCCGCAAACAAGCCTCCTTGCCGCCCTGAGAGCCTGCACAGGCAGCTAGCTGCTCTAAAACCAGCGGAAGCTCAAGCTTCACCAGTGATTTTTCGTATAATTCAGACATGGTTTACTCCTAAATAAGTAGCGATTTGTAAAAATCCAATGTAGAAAATCCTCGTTCCAGCTGTGTAGCAAGATACGCTTCCGTCAGGGCGGAAAGTGCAGCCATATTTTCCTCGCCTAATGTAAAAGCAAAGAGCTTTTTGGCATCGCACATGCTGATATAGCGCATTGCATTCAAAATACCGGGATTGATAGGCATACGTATACCGCTTTCTCCCCTGCTGCATCTGGCGCATGACAGCTGACCGGCTGACAGATCAAAACGATCCGGATTCTCTGCACCGCAGGCATGACATATATGCAAATCCGGTGTATAACCGGCAAGGCAGGCAACACGCAGCTCAAACGCAGCCTTCACCTGACTTTCAGGAAGATCCAGCGCAGACAGTGCATATAAGCTGTTGAGCAAAAGCGCCTGCAATTCTGGATTTGGAGTATCCTCTTGAGATATAACCTCAGCAACTTGAGCAAAATACGTCCCCAGAGAGAGTTTTGTCAAATCACGCCGCAGATTCTGGAACAATTCAAGAGAATGTGCCTCGTTGATGGTGTACATACCCCGGTATTCAAATAATGTAAACTCCCCAAAAGCCAATAGCTGGCAGGGAGCAATCAAAGGACTGTTCTTGCGACGCAATCCTCGTGCCTTGATGGTGAGTTTTCCATGATTGCGTGTTAATACAGTTAAAAGTGCGTCCCGGTCATTGTAATCCGTGACCCGCAGGACAATTGCCTGGATGGTCAGATACATGTTTTTCCTCCGTTTTCAGCGCCTGATGATAGAGCAAATACATCTCCGGCGCACCGGTTTCTAAAAATAACTGCCAATAATTTGCCGCATTCATTTGCATCCCCTCCAATGGTAGGGTTTGCAACTGCGGGAAAAATAAACTTGGAAATTACTCTCTGTAACCGAAATTGCGAATCAAGAAGTCGCTGTCTCTCCAACTCTCTTTAACCTTGACCCAAGTGGTCAGGAATACCTTTGTGCCCATAAACTTTTCACAATCGGTACGAGCCATGGTTGAAATTTTCTTCAGCATAGCGCCCTGCTTGCCAATGATAATGCCTTTGTGGCTGGCCTTTTCGCAGTAAATAGTCGCATCCAGGTCAATGATACCACTGTCACGCTCGGAGAACTTTGTAATCTCAACAGCTGTACCGTGGGGAATTTCCCTATCCAGACACCACAAAAGCTTTTCACGAATAATCTCGGCCATCACCTGCCGTTCCGGCTGATCGGTGGTCAGATCCTCGGGGAACAAGAATGGGCCTTCCTGGGCGTATTTCTCGCATTCAGCAAGCAAAGCGTCCACACCATCACCGGTCTTTGCGGAAATAGGAATAATCGCCGCAAATGAAAATGCCTGAGAATATGCTGCGATAACTTCCAGCAGAGTGTCCTTTTCAACGGTATCGATCTTATTGATTGCCAGTACTACGGGACTCTTCTTTGCAGAAAGCTGTTCCAAAAGCATCTGCTCCTGGGTGCCAACGGAAGCGATAGGTTCTACAACCAAAACAGTGGCATCCACATCGGCGATGGACTCCCGGACAGTATTGACCATGTAATCGCCCAACTTTGTCTTGGCCTTGTGGAAGCCGGGGGTGTCCACAAAAACGAACTGGGTATCTTCCTTGGTCACGATGCCGCAAATGCGGTTGCGGGTGGTCTGGGGCTTGTTGGAAACGATGGCAATCTTTTCACCAACAAGATAGTTCGTCAAGGTGGACTTGCCAACATTGGGCCGTCCGGCAATCGTAATCATAGCGGTTTTAGTCTTCATTTGTAAACCTCACTCAATTTCTTTGCATACCTGCAATGGTGGCAGCAATGGCTTCCTCCCGTGCACGCATTTGTTTCTTCTGCAGACCTTCATCCAGATGGTCATAGCCTAGCAGATGCAGCATGGAATGTATCGTCAAATACCCTACCTCACGCTTAACACTGTGACCAAACTCCTTTGCCTGAGCAGTTGCACGCTCCAGGGAAATACACATATCTCCCAAGGGACACAAATCCGTTTCGGCATCAAGATATTCTTCCCAATTCTGTGGCGGATTACCGGCTTCCAGCTGAAACATGGGGAAGCTCAGCACATCCGTGGCTTTATCAATATTCCGGCTGGCATTGTTGATGGTGCGAATGCCTTGGTCGTTTGTGACAAGTACATTGATCTCACAATCCACATCGATTCCCTCAGCAGCCAAGGTGGATTGGATGCACTTGCGAATAATAGCTGTCACAAACGGCTTTTTAACGGTAAAGATATCATAGTTTATGTTAATTCTGTTCATTAGCGTTTCCTCTGATTTGCGGCAGGTTTTTTCATTTCCTGCTTCTTGTTTGCTTTTTCGTATGCGTTAATAATCTGCTGTACCAATGCATGACGGACAACATCGGCGCTGGTCAACTGGCAAATCGCGATATCCTTCACATCTTCAAGAACACGAACTGCATCCTTCAGACCGGATACCTTATCATCCGGCAAGTCGATCTGCGTCACATCACCGGTAATAACGATCTTGGAGCCAAAACCCAGTCGGGTCAAAAACATTTTCATCTGTTCCCGGGTGGTGTTTTGAGCTTCATCCAAAATGATAAAGCTGTCATCCAGTGTGCGGCCTCTCATATAAGCCAGGGGCGCTACTTCTATGGAGCCACGTTCCTGGTACTTTTGGAAGGTTTCCGGTCCCAGCATGTCATACAGAGCGTCGTACAAGGGTCTAAGATAGGGGTCAACCTTATTTTGCAGATCACCGGGTAAAAAGCCAAGCCGCTCCCCTGCCTCGACCGCGGGACGGGTCAAAATAATGCGATTGACTGTACGTTCCCGGAAGGCTGCAACAGCCGCTGCAACTGCAAGATAGGTCTTGCCTGTACCCGCAGGGCCAACACCGATGGTAATCGTATTGGCTTGAATTGCCTTCATATATTTCTGCTGACCGACGGTCTTAGCCTTAATGGGTTTTCCCTTCGCGGTAATGCAGACAACATCTTTGGCCATCTGAGAAACCTGCGCATCATTTCCCTCCTGAACAAGGGTGATCAGATAGCGTACCCGCTGCTCATCGATAGTTTCACCACGACCAGCCAAGGAAAGTAGACCTTCCAAAGTCCGGGCTGCTTTGTCGACGGATTCTGTATCACCGGTAATTTTCAGTTCGTTACCACGATTGACAATATTTACATTCAGTGCTTCCTCAATGCGTTTGATGTTCTCATCAAAAGAACCAAAGACAGAAATCAAGTCTTCCACACGTTCAACACTGACAATACGTTCTGTTGCATAACTCATGGTGTAATAATCTCCTCGTTTCGTTGTCGTCCGATCATTTCGTAACACACATATTCACCTTGAAGGCACACAAGCCCCTCCTGCTGCAGGATTTCTTCTTCCTTAGACAGAATGTTGCCGGCAATCATTTGACTGGGCAGATATCGTTCTGCGAAGGATTGAAGCATATCTTTTTCTTGCTCAGATATGGCTGTTGGGGCACTCTGATCGTACGAAATACAAATCTCTTTGACAATTGCAATAGGCAGCTGAAAACCGCCTGGTAGCGTCATATACTTTTCCTCATACATTTTAACACAACTCGCACCCAAATTTCCACTGTCTTGATAGAAATTTATGCGTTTTTTTCCAATAATCAAGGCATATTTTTGCGTTTGATTTGAAAATAAGCTCCGCACACTGGAAATTTCGGGTGTAACAAAGGAAAAATGCCGGTTTGTAATAGCATAAACCTCACCTTCTGCCCGCTGCGCGCGAATGCTGAGTCCGCAATCTGTATAGCCGGAAATCAGTACCTGGCCTGCCTTGACCGCTTGCCCAGCTTTACATTGCGGGCTCCCTGCTGTAACCGTCAACTCCTGAATAATGCCATCTCTGGCTGCAACAATACTGCTGACCCCCTGCATTTGCGGAGGATCAGAATTCTTCCGTTCCCGTACTGAAATCGTAACCACACAACCCGTAGTATTGACTCCGACCCATTCTAATTCCGGAATTTCGTGCAATAGCGCATTTTTAACATATTCGCTGCGCACAGCACGCCGTCTGCCGCCAAAATGAATACCTTGTTGGGATGCAAATTCTATGATTCTTGCAGATGCAACAATTTGGTTCCCCTCTACCCGAAAAAACAATGTTCGGCTTGGCAGAAATACTGTCAAGAATAAGAGTACCAATATACCTATCGTCAAAATTGGCCGTTTCAGTAAAGCGTGGAATTGCCAGATAAAACCCATTCGAGCAAGGATCTTAATGTCCTCATGTCGTTGATGTGCAATCATACGCAATGGTTTTAAATCTGCTTTTTTTACAGAAAAGCGGAGCGTTAATTCATCTACACTTTCAATATGGTGCAATAAAATTCCATTTTCCTGTATCGTAAAAAGAGTTGCAGCGGTATCTGCTGAAACAATTTCTATACGAACCATTCCACTGAGAGATTGCCACAAATTCATCTGCTTACCTCCCACACAGTTCAATATGCGTAATCGTGCCGCTGATCACCAATTGTCCTTTTGACATACGTGCAAGCTCTAAATTTCTTCCACTAACACATACGCAACCGAATTTGACCTTAATTTGAATCATTTCCCTTCCATACTCTGTAACACCTATGTAATTTTCGATCAGAACACGTCTGTTATCCATGATTTCAATTAAAGGTCGTCCCGGAATCGGTTCATCCGGAAGATCTGCTTGCCAAATTAGGTTGCTTAAGAAGCCTTTTGACTTTCGCATACAACCCCCTCCTTTTGGAAAAGCATATGATCGCACTGTTATGAAATTGCAATCATAAGCATAGATTCTTCCAAGGTGATGTATATGAACAAGAGAATAATCAGCGGCTGTTTCAGTTTCTTGGGAATCGCAATCCTGATATTGGATTCCCGTACAGCAATTTCAGGAGCACAAGATGCAATTAGGCTGTGTGCACATAGCATTATTCCCTCAATTTTTCCATTTCTGGTACTGTCAGGAATGTTGACATCGGTCACAATGGGAACAAATTTATGTTTTCTGCGCCCAATTGGCAGATTGTTAAAAATCCCTGCAGGTACGGAAGGTATTTTTATCACGGGACTTCTAGGTGGATATCCAACCGGGGCCCTTGCAGTGTATCAGTCGTGGGAGCGTGGTCAGATCAACAAGCAGGACGCCAATCGAATGCTTGCATTCTGCAGCAATGCAGGGCCGTCTTTTCTTTTTGGCATACTGGCAGGCCAGTTCTCCACATGGTGGATCGCCTGGCCTTTATGGGCAATTCATATTCTATCTGCATTGCTGGTTGGCATGATTACGCCTGGTGGTAACACCAACTGCCAACATGTATCTCATAACCGCTTAATTACAATTACAGATGCTCTGAAGCACGCCGTTAAAACAATGGGTTACATCTGCGGCTGGGTTATTATATATCGTGTTATTTTGACGTTTTTAGATAACTGGGTGTTATGGTTGTTGCCTTCTGCTTTCCGTGTCAGTATATATGGTATTTTGGAACTCGCAAACGGTTGCTGTGCATTGCATATGGTAGGCTGTGAAGGCCTGCGCTTTGTTCTATGCAGCGCGTTGCTGGCCTTTGGTGGTATTTGTGTAGTCATGCAAACGGCCTCAGTGATCGGAACGCTGGAGTTAAAACCCTACATCAAAGGGAAACTTATGCAAGCATTATTCAGCATAGGTCTTAGTATCCTTGCCCAATATTTTCTTTTTCCCTCTGAACAACAACTGGATATACCTTTTTCTATTCTATTATATATTCCAATTATTATATTGCCTGCTGTACTGATTTGCGCAAAAATCAAAATTAGGGGTAGAAATCCTGAAGTTGTTGGTGTATAATAAGCGAAAATAGACAAAAGGAGGCGGCAACATGCTGTTTCGTAAGAAAATTCAAAAATCCTGCACCTATTGCCGCTTTGGCACAAAATTGGATGAAGATCTGGTTCTCTGCACCAAAAAGGGTGTCGTAGCGGCCGATCGGAAATGTCGCAAATTCCAATATGACCCCATTAAGCGCGTTCCGTCAAAGCCAAAAGCATTAAATTTTGCGCAGTACGACGAAGAAGATTTCAGTCTATAACTCCCCTATTAAATAAAAAAACATCCGCCTTATTTCATAGGCGGATGTTTAATTTTATAAAGATATATCAGGGTGCAATAATCTTTGCTTCGGCATTAACAGCCTTGGGGAATACAGCCTTAACAGTGATCTCATCACCGGCATTTGCACGAACGAACCATTCGGCGCTGGCGGTTCCCATGGGGTCCAAAGACTTTACAGACGGTGCACCCTTGATGCTGAGAACTTCCTTAACGCCTTCTACGCAGAATTGAATGTTATCCTTTGTAGCATGGAAGCCGGTGGAACCATAGAGTATTCTGGTGTTCAGACCACTATCATTGAGAACCTTAGCGCGGATGCGGTAAATATCGCCACCCATTGCTTCACATTTCAGATCTGCGAATGTCAGAACGGGAACCATTTCAGCAACCTTCAGGAAATAGTCAGCAACCTTCGGGATCAGAACCAGCATATCGTCAGGATCCATAAAGTATGCACCATGGCTGTAAACACCGCCCAGTTCCACATCACCCAGTTGAGGGTGCTTGAAAGGCTTCCAGGACTGTGCGATAACACGTCCCTTTGCTGCATGCATAGCAACGATACCAGCCATCAGTTCACGACCATACAGCTCGCCATCAAAAACCTGCTGTGCAGTCATACCCATGGAGTTATAGCCATTACCCAGCTCGACAGTTACAGCAGGAATGCCCAATGCTTCATAAGTATAATCATCAATATGACCCTTGAGGTTGGACGGAGGAGAACCGGTACGGCGGCTATAGTTGCCATGAGAGATTGCTTCAATATCCGTAATCTCCGTACACATATTCGCAATGGTAGTGAACAGCTCAGCATCTGCCTGGTTATTGGGTGTGCCATAGATCAATGCACGAGTGCCACAGTGAACGTCCATAATCATGAAGATATTGTCGTGAGAAGACAAGAATTTCATGATCGTACGGGGTTCGATATGATTTGCGGGGAAATCACCGCCATTGGGATTATTCTTCCACTCACTTGCGTATTGACGGTTGAAATCCAGTGCGCGATAGCCGAGCTGCAAAGGACCGCCATCATAATTCTCAACAACGCCCTCTGTAATCTGGCTGTAGAACGGGCCCTTATCACCGGGGCGTCTGGGAACCATGAAATCACCACATTCAGGCAAGCAAACGTAGCGGCCTGCGGGATCCTTCCAACGCATAGACAAAATCTTGCCATCACCATCAAGATCCTTGGGAACAACACCATTGGGAGTACCGGGAATGACCTCGATCTTGGAGCGAATACCCAGATCAGTACGGACGCACTCATCAGAACCATCAGGGTTGACGCAGGGCAAAATGTACACTGTCAGCTTATCGAGCATCTCCGTATTCTTTTCAAGCACGGTCCACAAGAAATTCAGGCTGCAAGTAATACCCATACCTTCCTGTGCATGAATACCGCCCTGAACATAAAAAGCGGGTTTATCTTCAGGCTTGCCGCCCTTGCACAGTGTAATACCCCAGATATCACGGCCACCCTCAGTCTTTGCCAGGGATTCCAAGGTCATGACATCAGAGTGATCCTTCAATGCACTCTGGAGATACGCACAAATTTCTTCATAGTTGTAAAAATGATTCAGAATCGGTTTTTCCATGATCATTACTCTCCTTAAAAATATTGAATTTACTGGAAAATTCTGATGGTTTAAGTATACTCCAAGCACTATTCAAAGTCAATACAAATGGAGAAAAAAGGCGCATCAAAACTGATGCGCCTTCAAATTATTGGATCATCTGCAGAAAATCATCTTCAGACAAGATAGGAATACCCAGTTCTCTGGCCTTGCGTTCCTTTGAACCGGCATTTTCGCCAACAACCACATAGGTTGTTTTCTTGGAAACAGAGCCGGATGCTTTTCCACCGAATAGTTCGATCTTCTCAGTTGCCTCTTCACGGGTAAATTTGCTGAGCGCACCGGTCAAAACAAAGGTCATACCGGCGAAACGTGTGTCCGTGATTGCACGCTTACTTTCAAAGTTTACACCGGCTGCACGGAGCTTTTCGATCATGTGCTGGGATTGGGGTTGTGCGAACCAATCTGCAATATTCTTAGCTGTAACAGCACCCACATCCTGCACCTCGGTCAATTCTTCCTCAGTGGCACACATCAGCGCATCCAGCGTACCAAAGCGGCTAGCAAGCACCTTACCAGTCTTAGCACCAACCTGACGAATGCCTAATGCGAAAATCAATTTGGCAAGATCCTGCTCCTTACTTGCTTCAATCGCAGAGAGCAATTTCGTGGCAGCCAATTCCCCCTTCTGCCACAAGCTTTTCATCTCATCCAGGCTGAGATAATAAATATCCGCAGGAGATTTTAAAAGATCTTTTTCAATCAAAGCGTCTACGATGGCACTTCCGAAGCCTTCAATGTCCATAGCATCCCGGCTGACAAAGTGAGAGATGTTTCGGCTCAGCTGTGCAGGACATTCTGCGCCGGTACAACGAAGAAATGCACCGTCTTCATCCTTTGCGGTAGGTGCGCCGCATACCGGGCAGCTGCACGGCAATTGATAGGCAACTGCATCAGCAGGACGCTTCGTGAAATCGACCTCCAAAATTTCGGGGATGATCTCCCCTGCCTTGCGGATCAAAACCGTATCACCAATACGGATATCCCGCTGGGAAATGAAATCCTGATTATGCAATGTTGCATTTGTTACAGTTGTACCAGCCAGACGAACGGGTTTCACAACAGCCTTGGGGGTTAAAACACCGGTACGTCCAACCTGAACCACAATATCTTCAACTACAGTGGGCTTGATCTCCGGTGGATACTTGTACGCAACGGCCCACTTGGGACACTTGGCCGTGCTGCCCATGCGATCACGTTGACCAAGGTCATTAACTTTAACAACTGCACCATCAATATCACAAGTCATATATTCCCGGTTTTCATTGATGGACATTACATGATCAATAATGGCATCTGCATTAGTAAGAAGCGCATTGTCAATCACCTTAAAGTGCAGGCTGCGCAAAAAGTCCAGGGATTGCTGATGGTCTTCAAAAGTAACCCCCTCAGCCAGTTGCACGTTAAAAATTAGAATATCCAATTTTCTCTGTGCTGTGACCTTGGAATCCAACTGTCGCAGGCTGCCGGCTGCAGCATTTCTGGGATTCGCAAACAGAGGTTTATCTTCAGCCTCCTGGCGGGCATTCAGTTCCTCAAAACTTTTTTTAGGCATGAACACCTCGCCCCGAACGATCAGACGTCCCGGCGCATTCTCCAGACGCATAGGAATCGAACGGATGGTTTTCAGATTTTCTGTAACATCTTCGCCAACTACACCATCCCCACGGGTAGCACCCCGGACAAACAAACCGTTTTCATATTCCAAAGCAACGGATAAGCCGTCAATTTTGGGTTCTACCGAAAACTCAGATGCAGGATATGCTTCCAGTGTTTTTTCAATAAATTCACGAAGTTCCTCGGGAGAAAACACATCTTGCAGGCTCATTAACGGCACGCTATGGGTAACCTTCTCGAATTTGCTCAGTGCCTCACCACCAACGCGCTGGGTGGGAGAATCCGGACGCACCAAATCTGGATTTGCTGCTTCCAACTCCTCCAGTTCCCGGAGCAAGCGGTCATATTCAAAGTCCGGCATACTGGGATTATCCTGTACATAGTACAGATAATTCGCCTCAGAAAGGATTTTTGTCAATTCCTCAATTCTCTGTCTTGCTTCCATAGTAGCCTCCGCCTTGTAGTAAAGTATCCGGCACCTGGCCGACGATAATGGTTTCTGCCACTACCACCTGGCTGGATACCGTAAAATTTTCTGTTTTACCAAGCACCAGTATGGCTACATCCACACTGATATCCATGGTCAGTTTTTGCAAAGTCTGGTTGATGCCCGCTTCCGTAAAATGACTTTCAAAGCTAGCATCGGAGTTGCTGATAGAAAGAATCTGTATGGGAATATGCGGTCCTCTGCCTGCCATCATTTCGGGCAGGATCAGACTTCCCACAGGAATCCCCATATCTGTGGTATCCATAGCCAAAATCTCGTCATTGATGATGTTCAGAATGCTGGTTTTCAGCCGGTTTACCTCGCTCATGTTGGTTTTGAGCGCTGTAATTTTCCCATTGAGATCCTTTTCAAAATAAACAATCCGGTCGTACTGAATATTTCCAACATCGATTTGTCGATCAATTGCATCATTGATCAAATCTGAGGTTGTATTTTTCACCTGCGTTTCTGCAAGAGAACGGATTGTTCCGTGAAATTTGACCCGAAATAGAATCAAAATAAGCAAACTGATGACAACAGCAAAAATCAAAAACCTCAGTATTTTTCGAATCCAGCGGTGCATACCATCACCTCTCGGCATTGTATGCGTGAAATAACGAAATATTACAGTTTTTTCATGTGTGCAGATGCGGTTTTTGCCATCAGTTTCTTCGTGCCGATCTGATCAAACGCAATTTCCAGCAGGGCATCTCCGCCCATCTTCATCACAGACAGCACCATTCCCTTGCCGAATGCGGCGTGGTTAACCATATCGCCCTTATTCAGTTCCAGCATGGGTGTTGAAGTGGATATAGGCGGCGTATAGAGATTTTTTGAAGCTGCCCACTCCCCTGCCGGCTTGGGACGGAATTGGGAACTGTAACCACCAAAGTCCTGACGGGTTTGCGGTGCAACATAGTTACCTTTGCGTTCGATTTCATCCTGCGGCAATTCACGAAGAAAACGAGAGGACAAGGAAGCGTTTGTACGCCCATAAAGCATTCTCTGTCGGGCATAACTGATGGTCAATGTCTGCTTGGCACGGGTGATTGCCACATAGCATAACCGACGTTCTTCTTCCATTTCCTCCATATCACCAATGGCTTTCATGCCCGGGAACAGACCGTCTTCAAAGCCAACAAGGAATACATGAGGAAATTCCAGCCCCTTAGAGGAGTGCATGGTCATCATGACAGCAGCATCGTCGCCGTCATTATATTCCTCAATGTCGGTATATAGCGCAATTTCTTCCAAAAATCCTGCCAAAGTAGGATTTTCGGCATTTTCTTCATAGGAAAGAATGCTGGATTTCAATTCTCGTACGTTTTCCAAACGTGTTTTGTTTTCTTCGGTATCCTTCTTTTGAAGCATATCCACATAACCGCTGCGCAGCATCAGCTCCTCATAGAAATCCGGAAGGGACATACCATCAGCCAGTAACTGATCCAGCTCCTCGATCATGGATGTAAAGGCATGGAGCTTGGGTGCAATCTTCTCCAAGGGTGCATAGGATCTGGCATCTGCGATCACATCGTACAAATGCATACCTTCCGCATCGGCAAGTCGCTGGGCAGTTTCCAAGGATTTTGCGCCAAGACCTCTGGGAGGGTTGTTAATGATACGATTTAAGCGCAAATCATCAGCACGATTATTGATCACGCAAAGATAAGCCAACATATCCTTGATTTCTGCACGGTCAAAGAATCGGGTACCACCAATAACACGATACGGTATGCCACTGCGTTTAAGCGCATATTCCAGGGCATTGGATTGGGCATTGGTACGATAAAGAATTGCATAATCCTTAAAGTTTTTGCCTTTGGATTTATTGATTATCTGCCCTGCAACATAACTGGCTTCCATGCGTTCATCGGGAGCTTCATAGACTGTAACCGCCTGGCCAACACCGTTTGCCGTCCATAAACGTTTTCCCTTGCGACCTCGGTTATGGACAATTACGGAGTTTGCAGCATTCAAGATGGACTGGGTAGAACGATAGTTCTGCTCCAGGCGAATGGTGCGGGCGCCACGATACTGCTTTTCAAAGTCGAGGATATTCTCGATGGTAGCGCCACGGAATCGGTAAATACTCTGGTCGTCATCACCGACAACACAGATATTTTCATATCCACCGGCAAGCAAAGAGGTCAGCAGATACTGCAAATGGTTCGTATCCTGATACTCATCCACCAAAACATACCGGAATTTCCGTTGATAATAGGTACGAATGTCCTCATTTTCTTGCAAAAGCTTTACTGTGAGCAGAATAATATCGTCAAAATCGACGGCATTGTTTTCCTTCAGTTTTGTCTGGTATTTTTTATAGGCTTTGGCGATAGGAACAAGACGCATATCGCCGCTATCCTCTGCCCTTTCCATCAAATCATCCGGAGAAACCATCCGGTCTTTTTCCTTGCTAATGACACTAAGGAGAAATTTGGCAGGGAACGTCTTGTCATCCAAGCCCATATCTCTGACGATTTCCTTCATGATGCGTTCCGAGTCGGCAGTATCGTAAATCGTAAAGCTGCGGCTATATCCAAGACGTTCAATATCCCGCCGTAAGATGCGGCAGCAGGCGGAATGGAAGGTCATTGCCCATACATCCTCTGCCTCAGGCCCCAGCATGGCGCCCAGACGGGCTTTTAATTCACTGGCCGCCTTGTTTGTAAAGGTGATGGCAATGATGCTCCAGGGCAGCGCAGGGCGCAGGGCACACAAATATTCTGCACGGCTGTGCTCATAATCCGTCCCAGCCGCACTGATATTTTCAAGAAAGCACACATCTTCTTCCGTAACTGTATCAGGAATATCGTTAACAGTAGGATCACTGCCTGCGCCAAATCGGATAAGATTGGCAATTCTGTGGATCAAAACAGTGGTCTTGCCGCTACCGGCACCTGCGAGCAGCAAAAGCGGCCCCTCTGTAGTCAGAGCGGCTTGCTGTTGCATGGGATTTAAATTGGAAAACTGCCCGGCAATATACTTCCGCCGGGCAATCAAAAATCGCTTTTCATAGGATTCGTTCATAGCTCGCACCTTGTTCGTATAGATGCGATTATTTTACTTCATTTCAGCGCAAAACTCAAGACATAAGTTCCCGTAAATGCCCCAGCGCTTTCTTTTCAATTCTGGAAACCTGTACCTGACTCACATCCAGAACCTTCGCCACCCGCTGTTGGGTCAGGCAATGGAAGAACCGAAGCTTGATGACCAGATTCTCCCGTTCGGGCAGCTTTTCCATGGCCTGGAGCAAAGCGATCCGTTCCACCATTTTCTCTTCCGATTCCGTATCCGTCAGGATGTGCTCCAGAGAAAACCCTTCTTCCCCGGCCTCCTTCTGGATGGATTCCGTGGCGGCAGTGGCATTTTCAGCCATGGCAATTTCTTCGGGCGATAGCCCTGTCTGCCGGGAAATCTCCTGAACTGTCGGTTCGCGCCCCAATGCCTGTAGGAGATGATGGCGGGT
>JAZRRL010000027.1:0-10129 GCA_045650665.1 Faecousia sp.
TCGAACCCCCGACCTACTGCTTAGAAGGCAGTTGCTCTATCCTACTGAGCTACTGGCGCATTTCTATGGAGCGGGTGACGGGAATCGGACCCGCGTATCCAGCTTGGAAGGCTGGTGTTCTACCATTGAACTACACCCGCACATACGCTACCTGGCCGTTTACAGCCATAAAATCGTACCATACGAAAAAGCATTTGTCAAGCCTTATTTTCCAGTATCTGCGGTATCTTTTTATAAATCACGTCTGCCACAGCACCTTCACCGCAGGAACACACATTCTCAAATCGGTCAGCAACCGTACCATCGCAGGGGCAAAAGGCATAATCCGCCCCTTCCAGCATAGTCAGATCGTTCTCCGCATCGCCCACGCAAATCAGGATTTTCTTGCCCAATTCCGCTTGCAGCTGACGGGCAGAATTCAGTTTGGACACGCCTTTGGCATGAATATCTGCGATTCGGGCGCAGGCACGGAAGATTTCGATCTTATCCCCGTAATGCTCCATCATAAAGGCAGTCATCTCATCAAACTGACGGAGTTCCTCCTCTGTTGCCTGATACATACCCGCCACCGTATTTTCCCGAAATTCCCCATAAAAAGAGAATTTGATAAACGGGCCGGGAATATCCGCAGGATCGGCATAGCCCCAAGGACAGCCGTTATGATCACAGTAATCCTCCCACTGTGGATTCTTACGCATAAGATAATGGGCATCGATGGCCTGCACTTCCACATTTAACCAAGGGAAACGTTCCTGCAAAAAAGGCAGGATTTCTCCGGGATCCAAATCCAAGGGTGCAAAACGGGTCATCTGTCCCGTTTTCTCGTCATACGCAGCGCTGCCGTTATACAGCAGAAGAGGCGCATTGGTAGGCACGATACCAAAAATATTTTTCACGGACATCGGTACGCTACGTCCGGTATTCATGGTAAACGTACCGCCATTGTCCATAAAATAACGAATAGCCTCTAAATTTCGAGCCGGAATTGTAGAATCCGGAGCAGTCAAGGTCCGGTCAAAATCCACCGTTAACAGTATATCCGAAAATAACGCCATATAGTTAGCCTTTCAAAATTTCAGGAATTTTGTTATAAATCACATCTGCCACTGCGCCTTCACCGCAGGAACACACATTCTCAAATCGGTCAGCAACTGTTCCATCGCAGGGACAAAAAGCATAATCCGCACCCTCCAGCATGGGCACATCGTTCTCCGCATCACCTGCGCAGATCAGAATTTTTCTTTGCAGACGCTTCTGCAGTCCCCGGGCAGCCTCTAATTTCGACACACCAGGGGCATGGACATTCAAAACCCGGGCACCGGCACGGAAAATCGTCAGCTTATCCCCATAGGTATCCCGCAGCCACTGCTCCGCCTGGTCGATACGGGCAATCTCCTCAGGCGTTCCGGAAAATACCTGATAAAAGGTATCGTCACGAAGCTCGCCATACACATTGAATTTCATGAACGGGCCGTAATCCTTGCCCTCGCCTGCCAGATAGTAGTTGCACTGACGGGCGGCATAATAGGTTTCCCAGCAGCCCACCGGCTGAAAGCCCACATGCGCATCCACACCATGCAGATCTACATTCAGGTCGGGAAATGCCTTGCAAACTGCCTGCAAGGTTTCTTCCAAAGGCAGTTCAATGGGACATTGCGCCAAAATCTGTCCTTTTTCCACAATCAGGCCACCATTATAGCACAAAAAAGGCGCATTCATAGGCACATTGCGCAGGACATCCGCTGATTGCGGCAGACTCCGCCCGGTATTGACGGTGAATGCACCGCCATTCTCCATGAAATAGCGGATCGCCTCCAGATTTCGCTGGGGCAACTGTCCGTTTTGATCCGTCATGGTACGGTCATAATCCACTGTCAATAAAATATCAGAAAAAAGTGCCATTATCCCATTCTCTCCAATTTTTCGATCACTTGGGTAAAATATTCCGGCAGGGGTGCAAACACCATCACCGGCCGTTCATCCCGGGGATGCCGGAAACACAATGCGCCTGCATGCAGACATTGGCTGTCCTGCCCCAGCTCCGGTTTTTTGTGTCCGTAAACCACATCTCCCAAAATGGGATGCCCAATGTAGGCCATGTGTACACGGATCTGGTGTGTCCGCCCGGTTTCCAGCCGGCACCGCACATGGGTATAGCCCCGATAACGAGCCACCACTTCCCAATGGGTTACCGCCTCCTTGGAATTGCGCTCTGTGACACACATTTTCTTCCGATCCGACGGATGCCGCCCAATGGGCGCATTGACTGTACCGCTGTCCTCCCGGAAAGAACCGCAGACAATAGCCTCATAGGTTCTCGCCATAGTGTGATCCTTCAGCTGGGATGCCAGAATCCGATGGGCAAAATCATTTTTTGCCACTGCCAAAAGGCCGGAGGTATCCTTGTCAATGCGATGGACAATGCCGGGCCGCAGTTCCCCGTTGATACCGGAAAGCTGATCGCCCAGAGCGTATAGAAGACCATTGACCAATGTGTCGTCACTATGGCCGGCAGCGGGGTGCACCACCAAGCCCTTGGGCTTGTTCAGTACCAGCAGATCCTCGTCCTCATAGACGATATCCAACGCCATCTGCGTGGGCACAATATCCACTTCCTTTGGCTCAGGAATGGTCAAAACGATCTCGTCGTCCATATTCAATTTATCGTTTTTCTTCGCCGGCTTGCCGTTGCGCTGCACACAGCCTTCTTCGATCAGCTTTTGTGCGCCGGAACGGGTCAGTTCTTCCACTGCCCGAGCCAAAAATGCATCCAAACGCTCGCCGGGGATGTCAGGACGAAGGGTCATTTTTTCTCTTCCTTCCAAAATTCCTTGTTAAAAAAGATCAGATGAAGCATCAAACCAATGCAACCGCAGGTGATGAAGCAATCCGCTACATTGAAAACGGGGAAATTCATAAAATCTGTGTGAATCATATCCACCACATAGCCCAGCCGCACCCGGTCAATAATATTGCCCAGACCACCGGCATACACCGCTGCAATGAGCCAGCGCTCAAGGGTGGTAAAGGGCATGTGGAACTTGAAATACTCCAGCAGCAACAGCACTGTCAGCACTGCAAAAATCAGAACAAACAGCCACCGCTGACCTTCCAGTATAGACCATGCCGCACCAGTGTTTTTGGTGAATGTCCAACTGAGGACACCGGGCCAGAACTCCACCCGCTCAAACTGCTTTATGTTATTCACAACGATCCATTTCGTCCATTGATCCAGCGCCACAGCAGCGAGGATAAACAGAATATATTTGATCAGTTTCTTCATAGATTACTCCTTATCGAGAGGTGTCGTCACACAATCCGATACAGCCGTTTGCCGTTTTCAAAGGTTGCCTTCTGGGCTTCCTCTACCGAAATTCCCCGGATTTCCGCCAGTTTTTCCGCAACACGGTAAACCAACGACGGATCATTGCGCTTGCCCCGGAAGGGTTCAGGGGCCATGAAAGGACAATCCGTTTCAATAACGATCCGATCCAAAGGAATGGCCTGAGCAGTTTCCACCGCCTTGCGGGCATTTTTAAAGGTCAGCACACCTGTAAAACCGATATACCACCCCAGCTTCACCAACTGTTTTGCCATTTCCGCAGAGCCGGAATAGCAATGAAATACGCCCTTAACTGTGGGAAATTGCCGAATGATGTTCATGCCGTCCTCATGGGCATCCCGTTCGTGGACAATGACGGGCATATCCAGTTCCCGTGCCAGTTCCATTTGCGCAAGGAAGGCCTTTTTCTGAATTTCACGAGGGATATCCTCATAATGATAATCCAAACCAATCTCACCAATGGCTTTGACTTTAGGATTTAGTTTACATAACTTTCTGTATTCCTCCAGCACCGCATCATCAACCTCATCGCAGGAGTCCGGATGGGAGCCAACCGAGCAATACAACCAATCATAGGGTGCCGCCATATTCAGCGCATCCTTGGAGCTTTCCAGAGAACAGCCGGCATTCATCGCCAAGGTCAAACCCTTTTGGGGTAATGCGGCCATCAATTCTGCCCGATCCGGGTCAAAGCAGGGATCATTCAAATGCACATGGGTATCAAACAGCATCGTTTTCCTCCAAAACGGCAACATAACAGCCGTTTATTTCTTGTATTCTTTGGTCGAATGGGTCAAAATCTGTATCTTTCAGCCAATTTCCCATCCCCCGTCCGGTAAGCTTGGATTGCGCCTCTTTCAGTACCCACAGACGTAAAAATGCGTCCTGCGAGTCTGTGCCTAAGCGACTTTTTTCGCCGGTGGACGTGAATTTTTCTATCATCGCGGGAGAAACCTTCCGTCCCTTTTCCTCCGCATCCAGACCGATGTTCTTCCGGCTCAGGGCACAAAAGGCGAAATGCTCCGTATGGGAAATGGAAAAATGCCAATTTTCTTCCGGAAAATAGGGTTTTCCCCGGGGCGTAACCGCAATGGCAGGCAACTTTTCTCCGGTGGTCTGCATATAAAGCTTTGCCAGCAGTTCTCTGCCGACGTTATGGCCATCCCGGCCGTCCAATGCTTCCCACAGTAAAAACATCGCCTTCACCCCCATTTTACTAAATTATAGCCTTAATTTGGGTGTGTGTCAACTGATGTCCCTACAAAGAAACCCGGGAGCACTTTCGTGCCCCCGGGTGGGTAGATATCTTAGTACATACCGCCCTGAGCAGCAGCGGCAGCAGCTGCATCTGCAGCGGGGTTGGGCTGATCCACGACCAAAGATTCGGTGGTCAGCACGCAGGATGCGATAGATGCGGCATTCTCCAGAGAAGAACGGGCCACCTTGGTGGGATCCACGATGCCGGAAGCGATCATGTCCACATAGGTTTCAGAGTAAGCATTGTAGCCGTAGCCGACCTTCTTGGAGGACCGGATTTTCTCGTAAACCACACTGCCGTCCACACCGGCATTCTCAGCGATCTGACGGATGGGAGCCTGCAGAGCAATGGCGATGATCTTTGCGCCGGTCTTTTCGTCACCGTGCAGCGTGTTCACCAGCTTCTCAACAGCAGCGATGGCATTGCCCTGTGCAGTGCCGCCGCCGGCAACGATGCCTTCTTCCACAGCAGCGCGGGTCGCATTCAGAGCGTCCTCAACACGCAGCTTCTGTTCCTTCATGGCAACCTCGGTCTGTGCACCGACCTTGATAACAGCAACACCGCCGGACAGCTTTGCCAGACGCTCCTGCAGCTTCTCACGATCGTAATCAGAGGTGGTTGTTGCGATGGAAGAACGGATCTGATGTGCGCGAGCCTGGATAGCTTCCTTGTCACCTGCGCCATCAACGATGGTGGTGTTGTCCTTGGTGACCACAACCTGACGGGCACGACCCAGATCAACCAGCTGTGCGTCGGTCAGTTCCATGTTCAGCTGGCTGGAGATAACAGTACCACCGGTGAGCACTGCGATGTCCTGCAGCATTTCCTTGCGGCGATCGCCAAAACCGGGAGCCTTGACGCAAACCACATTGAAGTTACCGCGCAGGCGGTTCATCAGCAGAGTTGCCAGAGCATCACCCTCCACATCCTCAGCGATGATGACCATCTTCTTGCCAGCCTTAACGATGGGCTCCAGGATGGGCAGCAGCTCCTGAATGGAGGCGATCTTCTTATCGGTGATCAAAATGTAAGCATCGTCAATGACAGCTTCCATCTTGTCGGTATCGGTAACCATGTAGGGGGAGATGTAGCCCCGATCGAACTGCATACCCTCAACCACATCCAGACCGGTCTCAGCAGTCTTGGACTCCTCGATGGTGATAACACCCTCGGTGCCGACCTTTTCCATAGCCTCAGCAATCAGCTTGCCGATTGCCTCGTCGCCGGAGGAAACAGTGCCGACTCTTGCCATATCGTCGGAACCGTTAACGGGAACAGAATGCTCCTTGATGGCAGCAACAGCAGCCTCAACAGCCTTCTCGATACCCTTGCGCATAACCATGGGGTTTGCACCGGCGGACAGATTCTTCAGACCCTCACGGGTGATAGCCTGGGCCAGAACAGTAGCGGTGGTGGTGCCGTCACCGGCAACATCGTTAGTCTTGGTAGCGACCTCGCGGATCAGCTGTGCGCCCATGTTCTCAAAAGCGTCTTCCAGCTCCACTTCCTTGGCGATGGTCACGCCATCATTGGTGATCAGGGGAGCGCCGAACTTGCGGCCCAGAACCACATTGCGGCCCTTGGGACCCAGAGTAACCTTAACGGTATCTGCCAGCTGGTCAATACCTGCCTGCAGCTTTCTGCGAGCTTCCTCGCCATAAACAATCATCTTTGCCATAATTCTTCTCCTCCTTAGTCGACGACAACCGCCAGGATGTCATCCTGCTTGACGAACTTGTACTCTTCGCCGTCCAGCTTGATGTCGTTGCCGACAAACTTGCTGACAACAACCTTGTCGCCTGCCTTAACAGTCATTTCTACATCCTTGGTGCCGGGGCCAGCGGAAACTACCTCATAAATAGCGGGCTTTTCCTTGGTAGTAGTAGCCAGGATGATGCCGGAAGCGGTAGTCTCCTGTGCTTCCTGTGCTTTCAGCAGAACATTGTCTGCCATGGGTCTGAGCTTCATAATTTTGCCTCCAAATTCTTATTCGTAGTAGCAGGGGTTGCCTGCCTTTGTCTCTCTTTTAGCACTCTTTAACTCTGAGTGCTAAACTATCATATCATAAACTTGAAAAAAAGCAAGAGGAAATTTGCTTTTTCCGTAAAATTTTTATGAATATTTCATTGTGACCAAAAAATGGATAGATGTGCGTTCTTTTGGTGATTATGTTGAAAAAAACTCCAAAAACTTAGGTTTGCTCCCTTGCTTTTTGTGCGATATTCCATTATAATAACGACATCAAGGGCAAAGGAGGTTTTTTTGTGGGTGAACTGATTGCTGTACTATCCGGCAAAGGCGGTACCGGCAAGACCTCTCTGTGCGCAGGAATTGCCACAGCACTGGCACAAATGGGCGAAAAAGTGCTGTGTATCGACTGCGACGTTGGCCTTCGGAATCTGGATATTTCCCTTGCGCTCAGCGATAGCGGCGCGTTGAGTTTTGTGGATGTGTACAAGGGCGGCTACAGCCTGTCCCAAGCCACAAAGCACGACCTTTATCCGGAACTTTCCTTTTTGACCGCACCGGTAAATCTCCTTGCTGAGAATGTGGATGCAAAGGCATTTGCCGCCATGCTCCGTCAGGCTCGGAAGGAATTTGACTACATTTTCCTGGATGCTCCTGCCGGCTTGGATGCAGGCTTTACCCTCTGCGCCACCCATGCAGATCGGATCATTCTGGTCACCAATCCTGAGCCTTCTGCAATTCGAGATGCCGCGCGCACCGGTCAAAAGCTGGAACTGATGAAAAAACATTCCGTACGCATCATTGTCAACCGCATCCGCCCCAAGCTGTTGGATGTTACCAAGCGAACCGTGGACGATGTGATGGACGAATCCGGTCTCCCTCTGCTGGGCGTGGTGCCGGAGGATGAAAATGTAACCTTGGCGGCAGCTTTTGAAGCTCCCCTGCTGAAATATACCCGCAAGGGTGCAGCCGCTGCCTGCAAGCGTATTGCAAAAAGAATTCAGGGTCTGCCGGTATCCATTGATCTCCGGTAAATTGATTAAAGGAGTTCGCGTATGAACATTGCGTTTTTGGCACACGACAAGAAAAAAGAGCTGATGGTGCAATTCTGCACTGCCTACAAGAGTGTTCTGAGCAAGCACGATCTCTTTGCCACAGCAACCACTGGTCGGCTGATTGCAGAAAATACCGGCCTGCCCATTACGCTGCTTTTGAATCATAAGCAGGGCGGCCACCAGCAGATCAATGCCCGCATCGCCTATAATGAGATTGATCTGGTGTTGTTGTTCACTGACCCCAACACTGTTGATCCTTGGGATGATGCCCAGATGATCGAAACCATTCGCCATTGCGACAAGCAGAATGTCCCCATTGCCACCAATCTGGCATCCGCAGAAATGCTGATCATGGGTCTGCAGCGCGGCGATTTGGATTGGCGTGAAATGCTCCACTCCAAGCCTCGTTATTAAAAAATACTCCAAGGCCCCCTTGTGTAAAGGGGGCTGTCACGCTTATTATGCGAGATATTCTTGTTTGAAAGGAAACCTACTATGGATATCATTAAGCCTCGGACATTGTCCGGTTTTATGGAATTACTCCCCGGAAAGCAGGCGCAGTTTGAGCGGATGCTTTCCATTTTGCGGGATACTTACAGCAGCTATGGCTTTGCCCCGCTGGACACCCCCGTCATCGAGGATGCTCAAATCCTGCTGGCTAAGGGCGGCGGCGAAACGGAGAAGCAGATTTACCGTTTCCAGAAGGGTGACAGTGATCTGGCTCTGCGTTTTGACCTGACTGTGCCCCTGGCAAAATATGTGGCACTGCACTGCAATGAGCTGGCTTTCCCCTTCCGCCGGTATCAGATCAGCAAGGTCTACCGTGGCGAACGGGCACAGCGCGGCCGTTTCCGTGAATTTTATCAGGCAGACATCGACATCATTGGTGATGGCAAGCTGGATATCCTTAATGAAGCTGAAATTCCTGCCATCATTTATAAGGTCTTCCGTGGTTTCGGCCTAAACCGTTTCCAAATTCGTGTGAACAACCGCAAAATCCTGACCGGTTTCTATGCGATGCTGGAGCTGGCTGAAAAGAGCGGCGACATCATGCGCACTGTGGACAAGCTGGATAAGATCGGCCCTGCAAAGGTTAAGACCATTTTGCTGGACGACTGCGGTTTGACCGACCAGCAGGCTGATGAAATTCTGAAATTCATTGCCATTCGCGGCACCAACGCCGAGGTTTTGGCCGCTCTGGAAGGCTACGCAGGTCGGAATGAGCTGTTCGATCTGGGTTTGAGCGAGTTGAAGGCTGTGACCCAGAATCTGTCTGCTTTCGGTGTACCCGAGGAGAATTTTGCTGTGGATCTGACCATTGCCCGCGGTCTGGATTACTACACCGGCACTGTTTACGAAACCACTCTGCTGGATCACCCGGAGATCGGTTCTGTCTGTTCCGGCGGTCGTTACGACAACCTGGCAGGTTACTATATTGATAAGGCTCTGCCCGGTGTCGGCATTTCCATTGGTCTGACCCGACTTTTCTATGTTTTGGACGAGCAGGGACTTTTGAATCCCGCCCTGCCTACCGCCCCCTGCGATGCACTGGTACTGCCCATGACCGTGGATGCCGCACCTTCCATTGCTGTGGCCGAAGCACTGCGCAGCACCGGTCTGAAGGTGCAGCTGTATGGCGAGCAAAAGAAATTCAAACAGAAGATGTCTTACGCAGACAAAATCGGTGTTCCCTTCGCCATTTTGATGGGTGAGGATGAGATCAATGCCGGCAAATGTGCCGTGAAGAATATGCAGACCGGTGAGCAGCTGCTCCTGACCCCTGCAGAGGCTGCCCAGCACATCAAGGCAACGTTGTCCGCCAATAACGGCCCCATCATTCTGGAGAAATAAGATGGAACAAAAATTCATTGCCGCATGGGCAAAGGCACGGGAAGATGCCGCCAAGCTGGGTGTTCGCATGCGCCCCGTGGCAGATGCCGATGCCATGAAAACCGCCCATCGCGCCCTCTCCGGAAATCGGGAAAGTGACGGCTTTACCGCCTTGGAAACAGCCAAGCGTCTGGACTTGAGTCTGGAAGCCTTGGCCACCGATAAGCGCTTCACCGCACTCTTTACCGATGAGGAAGTCAACACCGCCCTCATGCGCCTGCTGGATGCAGGATTTTATAAATAAAAAACCTCCCCGTTTGGGGAGGTTTTCAGTCTTATCAAAGGGGCAGCAGCGCCGATGCCACGGCAAAATAGGCCAGCAGGGACAGGGCGTCCACAATGGTGGTGATGAAGGGCGATGCCATAACCGCCGGGTCCAGACCCACCTTTTCGGCCGCCAGCGGCATCATACCGCCCAGAGATTTTGCGAAGGTGACAATCAGAATCATGGAAAGATTTACGGTCAGGGCAATCGGAACGGATTCCTGATCAATCAGAACAATTTTCAGGAAGTTGACGCTGGCCAGCACCACACTGACACAGAGTGCGATGCGGACTTCTTTCCATAAAATTCGCAGAGCATCTTCCATACATGGCTCAATTTCCCCAAGAGAA
>JAZRRL010000028.1:0-99195 GCA_045650665.1 Faecousia sp.
CCAATAGGGTGGTTTTTTGTTTTGGTGAAACTTAATCTCAATTGATATTATACTTTCAAACTTGACACTTGTTGACATTTCAACAAGTTTGTGTTATACTGAATACTTGTTGAGATTTCAACAAGTTTGATGGAGGTTATGATATGAGAGAAAGATTTGAAACTTTTACAGTTCTTATTAACAGAATCAGTCGTAATATTCGAAAGATTAAAAATCAAGAAATGGCGGAATACAATTTAAGAAGCGTTCATATTTCCTGTTTGTATTATCTTTACACGAACAAGGGCACAACGGCAACCGAACTTTGTGAACGTTGCGAAGAAGATAAAGCAACCATTTCTCGCGCTCTTGATTATCTTGAAACCAATGGTTATTTAACTTGTGAATCAAAAAATGCTAAAAGATATAAAAGTCCGCTTATTTTGACTGACAAAGGAAACGAAGTTGGCAAAAAGATAGCTAACAAAATTGATAATGTTCTTGAAACCATAAGCGGCGGTCTTACCGAAGATGAACGAGTTGCTTTTTACCGCAGTTTATCTATTATAAGCGATAGTTTGGAAATCGTTGCAAGAAACGAATAAAGGAGAAATATTTATGAAAACAAGAATTATTGTGGATTCCACAGCAGATTTAACACCTGATTTTAAAAACCGTGTGCATATTGTTCCGCTTACTGTTCACTTTGGCAATGAAGAATATGTTGATGGGGTTACCATTGATCACAAAACCTTTTATGAAAAGCTTGTTGAAAGTGATGTGCTTCCAACTACAAGTCAGGCAACACCAGATGCTTTTATGAAAGAGTTTGAAAAAGCGAAAGAGGCCGGCGAGGCCGCAGTTGTTATTACGCTTGCTTCTAAGTTTTCCGGCACATACCAAAGCGCAATGATTGCTGCGGAAGATTATGAAAATATTTACATAGTAGATAGTTCAAGTGCAGCTATGGGTAGTGGCATTTTGGTAGAATTAGCGTTCAGGCTTTTGGACGAAGGAAAAAGTACGGAAGAAATTGTGGCAATACTTGAGGAAGAAAAGAAAAAGATTGTAATTGTTGCATTGGTGGATACCCTTGAGTATCTTAAGAAAGGCGGTCGTATTTCTAAAGCGGTAGCATTTGCTGGTGGAGTGTTAAATATTAAACCTGTACTATCTGTTATTGACGGAGAGATCGGGATGCTCGGCAAAGCGCGTGGATCCAAGATGGGCAACAACTTGCTTGTTCAAGAAATAGATAAAGCCGGTGGCATTGACTTTAGTAAACCTGTTTTGCTCGGTTATAGTGGAATTTCTGATGCACTTCTGTTAAAATATATTGAAGATAGCCGTCATATTTGGGAAGGTAATCTCGATGAAGTGCGTTTTACAACCCTTGGTAGCGTTATCGGCACGCACGCTGGCCCGGGTGCTGTTGTAGTGGCATTTTTTAAGAACTAAATTTAAAGGAACAACCGATATCTAAATCGGTGCAACTTGCCGTAAAAACCACTGATTGAATGGAGATTGGAAACTCCTACCTTCGGTGGTTTTTGTTTTGTTTTACTATATCTGCCTTGCTATCTCACGATAGCGAGGCTTTTTTTATGCAAAAAGCGTTGGGTTATGTACCCTAAAGGCCAAAAGGAATGGTTTATGGCAGGCTATCATGAAATGCTGCGCCAAATTGAGCCGGAGCGGATCAGCAAGATCATTCAAAGTATAAGCTATTGATTTATCATAGAATATTTGCTATTATTATTTGTGAAATTTATACTTTAATATTGTACTGATAACGAAGGAGGAATCATGTCACATTGTAACGAAAAAAGTGTTGGTTCAGATGGGCGTTTATGTTGGGTTGATGTGGCCAAAGGTATTGGTATAATCTTGGTTGTTTTTGCACATGTCAACTATACACGCGCGATACTTGACACAATCTATTCTTTTCATATGCCTTTATTTTTTATTATTTCAGGCATCTTGTTCAACAAAAACAAATACACCTCTTTCCGGATGTTTGTAAAGCGAAAACTGCAGACCCTAATTTGTCCGTATGTTCTGTTTTACACACTCATACTTATTTATTTTTATGTCAGTAGATACTTAGGCAGTGGCCTTTCAGAATTTAATGTAGCAGTTATGGGCGAACATTTTTTGCAGATGTTCCTTTCTCAAGGATCGGCAAAGGTGATTAGCCCTCCGCTTTGGTTTGTTTTATGTTTGTTTACGGTTGAAATACTGTATTATTTTATTTCCAAAATTGATAAAAAGGTAATCGTTGTACTCATAAGTGCGGTTTTTGTTTTAGTAGGTTGGCTGTTTGAAACATATATTGTGCGAAAGTATAATATCTTGTTGCCTTGGAGTATTGATTCAGCAATGTTTGCGTTAGGCTTCTTCACCATTGGTAATTTGTCGGCAGACCGCTTAAATCAAATGGTCCGCTGGATTTTAAAACAGGACTATTCCTACCTGATAGGAAGCGCTTTGGCTATTGTTGGACTTGCTGTTACTATGATCCTTGCAATCCCTAATGGACATGTATCACTAGGTTCTAAAATCTTGCGTAATGGTTATGTTTTTTACATAACCGGTATAGTGGGTTCGTTAAGTGTACTTGTAATAAGCGCACTTCTGCAAAAGAACAAATTTTTTACATATTGCGGCCGTAATTCTTTCTGTATAATGGCCGTGCATGATGTAATCAGGGCCACCTATGAGCGTATTTCTGAAAGTGTAAAGTTCCTTGCATATGATACGACAAATTTTATTCAAACAATTTTGCCCTTTGTTATCGTTCTGTTACTGAGTCTTTTGGTAACAATTATATATAATAAGGTCAAAGGCGCGATTATAAACAAGAATATTGCTAAACATGTTAAGGCCTAAAAGGGGCAGTTCTGTCATCTTCCAAAAAGCAGCGGATTTCGTAAAGAAATCCGGTGCTTTTAACTATATAGGCTTATCAATACTTAACCGGCACAAAGCAACGTTTTTCGCTGCCTTCTACAATGGCTTCCATAATAGAAAGCACATGCAATGCCCGCTATTTATTAGCAACATTAGACCGCCCAATTCTACCAGCACAAACGGGAATAAGCAAACCCATATTGGTAATGATGGGAAGGCGGACTATGCGCGCCACAATACAGATCCCGGCCTTCAATTGGAGTATGCTGCCAACTTTCTGCGCTATGAGGGTGTTAGCGTGTCAGAGGCTGCATTCCGTTCCGGTTTCTATGATCCGCTCTATTTTTTTCGTATTTTCCACCGATACATGGGTACCACACTCTCCCGATGGCGAAACCAATAAACAACATCTCCCCGGCCTATATGCCGGAGAGATGTTGTTTCATTTTGTATATTTTTAAGAAAGGGGATCAGTAATTTTTGCTGTTTTGGGCACACAAAGACCCGCAGGTCTGTAAGAAAGATCACAACATTGCAAATGTTTTGATAAATTTAATTTTACTTATTTGGGAGGAAGAAACATGGGCGTTATTATGAATGCAACTGCGCAGGCAGCTGCAGAAACCGCAAGAAGAGAAGCAATGAAGAAAGGCAAGACCGAAGAACAGAAGAAGGTTATCGACTTTTTGTTCAGAGCTGGTAGCAGTGGTTGCGGTTGCCTGGGTGGTAGTTCCGATATGACTATGCAGGCTTATATGGAGCTGGTGCAGAGAAAGTGCCAGGCACTGAATCTGCGTGATAAGGCAATGGCTAAGATCGGTCTGGATCCCAGCCAGGTTCAGGAAATTGCACCCATCGTGCTGAGCTCTTTTGTATATGATGATGATTGCCTGATCCGCGTTGACAGCAATGTTGCTGTGTCCAGCCAGTACAGCATCACTTGGATCTTCTTCAGCGCAACCCAGATGTACACCTATAAGTACATCTTTGATACCACCAGCGACAACACTTGGGAAATCACCAAGGATTTCTTCTACACCGATGTTACCTGCTTCAGCACTGTGCGTGCCGTTAAGGAGAAGATCGACATCGCTGCCGGTAAGGGCTGTCTGTCCTCCGAGTCCACTACCAAGAACCACTATGTGGTCGACACTCTGGAGCTGATCGTTCCCGGTGCAACCTATACCTTCTCTCTGCGTAACTCTGACACCATCGAGCAGAGCATTCAGGCCGCTAAGGCAATGATCCGCGAGAAGAAGTATATGAAATAATCTAATCCGGCAAAGCAAACTTGCTTTGCCGGATCATTCCTTGAGGATAGCGTATGGACGATGTTGAAATTCGCGTGGAAGGTGCACCGGTAATTTTCTCCACCCTTCCGCCAACACCCTACAACCCACTGCACAGACCCGAGATCCATTACCGCAAACCCATCATCGCTGCAGCGATCTGGTTGGTGGTTACAGTGGTGCTGCTGCTGTGTGATCTTTTTTGGTTTTTTGTAGGGTGGTCAGTGGTGTATTTTGCGCTGATCGCAAAACGGACACTGATCTGGCTGGTGCATTTGTATCAGAATAAGGCATCCGATGCCACTCGGCTAAAATGTGTATTTGAACCCAGTTGCTCGGAGTACATGATTCTGGCAGTAAACAAATATGGATTACTTCGCGGTTTCGTAAAAGGCGTTCGGCGCTTATTGCGTTGCCGTCCTCCAAATGGAGGCAAGGATTATCCCTAAAATATAGGCGACACCCTTTGGGGTGTCGCCTTTTTTGTGGTTTGGTATGTATGTTTTACAATCACTGCGCAGCAGGTTCTTGCTCCAAGGAAAATGCTTTCCATTTTCCTCCGTTGAGTCGATGGAGCTCTTCTGTAGCCAGGAAGAATTTTTCCACCACACGATGCTCCGGATAGAATTCCAAAAACTGGCCGTTCAGGAAGGTGTAGAATCGGCTCAGGTCGGTACACATGCCGTAGGTGGGGAGTGCGTGACTTTCCATGTGGAAGGTAAATGGCTCGCCGTTTTTCGTACCGGTATAGGAAAGTCCGGTTCTGTCCAGCCGCAGGATACCGCTGCCCACGATTTCGGAGGTCGCCTGATTCTTCAAAAGAGCATATTCCGGCAGAATACCCAGCTTTACCGGTTCTTCCAACAGGAAGTCCTCCTGCATTATCTCCTGACGGACCACATCTCGCTCCATGTTGAACCACTGGGTCTGGGTTTCGGGAATCACGCAGGTATCGTCAAAGGGAATCAGCTCATAGGTGTTTGTGAGCGTTGCGCCATTGCCGCAGTTGGTGCAGAAGATCGTATTGCCCTTAGTGGTCATAGTATGCTGCTTGCCACATTTGGGGCACCAGAACAGCAGATCTTCCAAGTCTTCTGCGCCGTTTTCACCGATATCATAGGTGTGCTGGTGGATTTTGTTCCATGCATAATCATCATGATAAATTGCACGATTGATGATATCCTCGATCTGCTCAGGGGTCATGCGTTCCAGATCCTCGGGGGTAAACAGCTGATCAAATTCTACCTCAATTCTGCCGCAACGGTCACGCAGGTTGTATTTGGGACTGGTCAAATAGCCGCCCCGGATCACAGAATAATACACCGGCACCTTATGGTGCTTGAACAGCTTGCCGGTACCCAGCGCAACCGGCTGATTGGCACCGGAAATGGAACTCATGCCTTCCGGGAAAATGCATACTCTGCCGCCGGAACGGATGACGCTGCTGATCTGCTTGACTGTGTAGAGGTCGGGGGTAAAGTTTTTCTTGGGAATCACCCGCAACAGCCGGAAAACCAAAGAAAGATGGGAGCGGTGGAACTCGTTGTAACCTGCCACATAATTCATACGCACCGGCAGCAACGGAACCCCGGTGAAAATATAGTCCAGCCGGGAAGCGTGATTACTGATAAAGAAATACGGCCCGGATTCTTTCCGGAAATCCTTTTTGAAAGTGTAGTGCACATTATATTTCTTGTACATAAAAAGACGCCATACTGTGCCAAGAATATTGTAGATGGCGTTGGGGGCAGTGATCTTTCGGGAGTGGATCTGCTTTTCAACCGTAGTTTTGGCCATATATGTATCTTCCTTTTCTATCCTAGTTCATTATCGGGGGATTTTGACAAAATGCCACGATATATTTCATTATAGTACACCCTGCCGGAAAAATCCACAAAAAAGAGGTAATTCGGCGCAAAGAACATATTTTGTTGCAAGGAGGAAAAGGTTAGTCAAATAAAAATCCAAAAATAAAAGAGAAAAATCACTTACACCCCTTTACAAAAGTGAAAAACATGGTATAGTATAAGAGAAAACAATGTTTTAGGCGTTGTTAAGCTTAGTCGTACTTTATACTATCAAAACAAAGGAGCGTACTACCATGATGAAATTTACAAATCACACCGAGCAGGCTTTCTACAACTACATGGTTCCCAGACTGAAGGAAAGTACCGCCAACGACTACATTATGCGGATTCGCAAAGTAAAAGCGTTGGATGTCCTTATCCATGAGAACATTGATCCTTATATTCATCTGTTTGAAACTGGTCGCTTGAAGAATATTAACGTCAATTCCCACAATGCGTACACTTCTGCACTGAAACAGTTTCGGGCGTTTCAGCAGCATTGCAAGGCCGCAACACCGCAGCCCACGTCCCTGAAGGATTTTCTCGGTAAGGTAGTGGTAGATCCGAAGACCAAGAGAAGATACAAGCTGGATGAAATTACTGCACCTTATATTGAGGTGGTTACAGTTGAGCCCAACGCACGGGGATACCATGAAAATTATTGCTGTGAGTGCAACAGTGGAGATCCTATATCTAACGGCACTTTGGTTTTTGAGGATCCTACATTGACCGAACCCTTTAAAAAACTTTACAATGCTTACTGCCGCACAGAGGATGCTTACTGGGAGAATTACGGTTATTGGCTTCATAAAAGCTAATCAAAATTGATAAAAATCAGAAGTTCCCAGAAGCAATGCGTCATTTTTGGGACGTAAAATAGTCTATCATAAGCATATACCAAATAATAAAAAGGAGAATAGTGCATGGAAAAGAAAGTATTTGAGGCGATTGTTGGTTATGCAGATGTGAAGCTGGAGTTGATGCGGATTCGGGATCAGCTGGTAGATCCGCAGAAGTATGCGGCACTTGGGGTGACGGAACCTCATGGCGTCTTGCTCTATGGCAATCCCGGCGTGGGCAAAAGTACCTTTGCCCGCTGTTTTGCCGAAGCGTGCGGAAGAAATATTTTTGTTTGCCGCAAGGACAAGCCGAATGGGGATTTTGTCAAGGAAATTTCCAATGTATTTGAAGAAGCAGCAGCTGCAGCACCTTCTGTGATCCTTTTGGATGATGTGGACAAGTATTCCAATGAGGACGAGCACCGGCGGGATGCGGAGGAGTATGTAACGGTACAGTCCTGCATCGATCGGGTGAAGGACAAGCAGGTGTTCGTGATTGCAACTGCCAACAATATCCGCAAGCTTCCTGATTCCTTGACCCGTGCAGGTCGATTTGACCATGTTCTGGAGATCAAATGTCCCACCGGTGAGGAGGCACAGGCGATTGTTGCCCACTACCTTGCCAAAAAGTCCTTTGTTGCAGCATTAGACGAGAAGAGAATTGCAAGGCTTTTGGAGGGCAGATCCTGCGCAGAACTGGAAACGGTGGTAAACCAGGCAGGCGCCTATGCCGCCTTTGATGGCAGACAGCAGATCAATATGGATGATATGATCAAAGCGATTCTGCGCATCGTATTTGAAGCGCCTGAGAAATCCAATGCGGATGAACGCAGCCTGCCGGTAATCGCCTGCCATGAAGCCGGTCATGCATTGGTGGCAGAATTGCTGGAACCGGACAGCGTGGATCTGGTGACGGTGCTGGCTCATGATTCCCAAGCAGCAGGTGTGACGTCGCTTTATCGGGATGCCTGCTATTTCACCTCTAAAAAGCTCATGGAAAACCGGGTTATGTGTCTGTTGGCAGGAAAGGCGGCAACGGAGATCTGCTATGGTGTGGTCGATACCGGAACGATTTCGGATTTGCGTCGTGCTTTTAATATCGTACACCGTTTTGTGGATGATTATTGCTCCTACGGCTTTGACCAGTTTGTATTTTCCGGAGAGATTTCCAATGAATTGCTGGCGCGCAGAGATGCCCGGGTTGCAGCGGAGATGTCCCGTTACTATGCTCAGACCCGGCAGCTTTTGATCGAGAACAAAGATAAGCTGGAGACGCTCATTACCTGCCTGATGAAAGAGAAGACGCTGTTGGGCGATCAGGTCCAAGAAATTTTGCGGTGCGCATAACACCGCAAAGGATAATAAACACCCGGTATTCACTTGGAATACCGGGTGTTTTCATGTTAATTAGAAGCTCTTGACCAGCTCATCTGCATCGGTCAGAACACGGTTCTGCTTCAGTGCAGTTTCCTTCAGGGTGAGCATGCCGTCGTAAGCAGTCAGACCCTTACGCAGGTTTGCGTCTTCCTTCAGTGCCTGCTTGACGCCCTTGTCAGCAATCTTCAGCAGGAAGGGGAGGGTTGCTGCGGACAGCAGAATGGAAGCAGTGCGGGCAAATGCGGAGGGAATGTTATCCACGCAGTAGTGCTTTACGCCTTCCTCGTAGTAAACGGGATCGTCGTGAGAGGTGCTGCGGCAGGTTTCCACTGCGCCCTCGTCGTCACATGCAACGTCTACGATCATTGCGCCCTTTTTCATCATCTTCAGGTCTTCCCGATAGATCAGGTGATCCTTACGGTGCTTGGGCCACATGATGCAGTTGATAATGACATCACTTTCCTTGATGCACTTAACCAGATTCTCACGGTTGGAGAACATGCAGGAAACATTGGGACCCAGCTGAGCCTTGATTCGCTCCATGTGGTCGAAGTTGATGTCCAGGATGCGGACATTGTTCTGGAATGCAACGGCCAGCTCAGCTGCGCCCAGACCGGCATTGCCACCACCGATGATGGTGACTACGGGAGCTTCCACACCGCAAACGTTGCACAACAGAGTGCCGTTGCCACCATTGACAGCCTGCAGATGCTGGCATGCCGCCAGGAAACCGCCCTTACCGGCCAGAATGCTCATGGGCTTCAGCAGGGGGAAACCGCCGTTCTTGTCGGTGATGTCCTCGTATGCGATTGCGGTGACATGGCTGTCCAGAATAGCATCGGTCTCCTCGGGGTGTGCGTTGGAGTGAATGTAAGTATAGAGAATCTTGTCCTTGTTCAGGTACTTGTACTCCTGAGGGAAGAACTCCTTGACCTTGTAGAACAAGTCTGCCTTGGTATAGACTTCGTCAGCAGTTTCAATGATGGTAGCACCGGCTGCTGCGTATTCTTCGTCGGTAAAACCGCTTCCGATGCCGGCATCTTTCTGCACCAGAACCTGATGACCGTGTGCAACGAGCTCCTTAATAGTAGCAGGAATTGCTGCTACGCGATACTCATTAGGCTTAATTTCTTTCAAAACACCAATAATCATTCTTATCGCTCCTTTGTTATTAAATAGATAATCTTATTATAGCAGGGAAATTTTTCTTGTAAAGTGGAATGTTTTGCAGTATATTATAGAGTATACTCTATAATTATTCCAAAAACAAGGGTGAGAAAATTGATTACACACAGTGGAATTGAAGCTTTTTTGACAGTTTACAGGCAAAAATCCATAAGCCGTGCGGCAGAGGAACTGTTTGTTTGCCAATCCTCTTTGAGCGTGCGGCTGAAATCTCTGGAAAATGAACTGGGAACAACTCTTTTGTTGCGAAAAAAAGGTCAACGGGAGATTGCTTTAACCCAAAGTGGTAAGGAATTTTATGAAATTGCCTTGGCTTACGAAAAAGTGATGGAGAGAATCGAGAAAATGCGCCGGGAACATGAGAAAAAGCTCAGGGTTTCCTCTTTGAACAGTCTGGGCGCATATATTTTGCCGGAGAGCTATCAACTGTTTATGGAGAAGCATCCTGATGTGGGACTGGTGATCCAGGATTATGAATTCAGTGAAGCCTGCAAAAGTATTTTGCAGGGCAACACAGATCTTGCATTCAATACAGACAACCGAGTGCCGGAGGGAATAGCTGCATTGCCGGTTTTTTCGGAAGATTTTACACTGATTTGTGCCAAGCAATCTGCTTATCCGGACAAGGTTTCAGCGGATATGCTCAATGTAAAAAATGAGATTTACGTGGACTGGTTTAATGGATTTGAGGCATTTCATGCATCGGTTTTTGGTAATGCCTCCCCTCAGCTTCGGCTGGATATTATGTCCCAATTAAAAATCTTTGTTGAAAAAACAAACAGCTGGGCGATGGTTCCGGCCAGCGTCGCCAAGGGACTTATAGAGGGCGGGGATATCCGCAGATTGGAAACAGATTTTGAGCTTCCCCAAAGAACGGGTTACTGTCTGCATACGGCAAAAAGCGAGCTGGACAACCTCAGCACAATGTTCCTGAACTGTCTGAAAGAAATTCTTGCACAAAATCAAGAGGTTACTTGCTTGCTGGATATTTAAGTGGAATCCATACATAGGCAGTTGCCATTTGTAGACAAAAGTAGTACAATATAGAAAAATAGAAAGGGTTGGATACATATATGGATCTGATTTCATTACTGGTATTTGTAGCAGTGATCGTTGTGGCATTTGTCTGCAAAGTCAATACCGGTCTGCTGGCGGTGGGTGCATCGCTGATTGTGGCACGTTTTGCCGGCATTACGGACAAAGCACTGCTGGGTATGTTTGATAGCAAAATGTTTATTATGCTTTTGGGTGTTATGTACTTGTTCTGCATTGCCCAAGAAAATAAGACGCTGGATCTGTTGGCGAAAAAGGTTCTTGCCTTGTGTAAGGGCAAGGTGCAGCTGTTCCCACCGCTGCTGTTCGTTTTGGCAGCTGTGTTGGCAGGCATTGGCCCCGGCCCTATCTCCGTTACAGCTTTAATGGCGGCTATGACTGTTGCACTGGCAAAAGAGACGGGTATACATCCCATTAAGCTGCTGCCGTTTGCTACATTAGGCGCTTTCGCAGGTGGTCTGTCCGCCATTACACCTTCCGGTATCGTTGCTGTTACCAAGGCTGCGGAAGCAGGGATTCCTGGTCTGGATTGGCCGCTGCTGTGGAAAATGGCGCTAACCACTGCGCTGTACGGTGTGATCCTCTATTTCTTTGTGTTTAAGTGGCACAAGATCAAGGGTGCTGCTTCTACTGAAACAGAAAAGACTCTGGCATTTTCCTGGAAACAGTGGGCTACTTTGGTTGGTATTGTAGCGACAGCGCTGCTGACAGTGCTACTGGATATCAATGTTGGTCTGGTAGGCATTACGGTGAGCGTAGTGCTGACAATTATCGGTGCGGCAGAAGAAGGTGCGGCATTGAAAAAAGTGCCCTGGGGCACGCTGATCATGATTACCGGTGTGGGTATGCTGATCAGTGTGGTTACGAAATTGGGAGGCATCGAGTTGTTGACTGATTGGCTGTCTGCACTGATGAATGATGTGACTGCCGGCCCGATCATGTGCGTGCTTGCCGGTGTGATGAGCTGGTTCTCCTCTGCTTCCGGTGTTGTTATGCCCACATTGATCCCCACAGTGCCTGGCTTGGTAGCAGAACTTTCCGGCGTTACCGCATTGGGGCTGACAGTGAGCTTGTGCATCGGTGCGCATATGGCTGCTCTGAGTCCGCTTTCCAGCTGTGGTGGCCTGATGTTGGCCGCATATTCTTCTGACGAAAACGTGGACGCAAAGGCACGGAACAAGATGTTCATTCAGCTCTTCGCAATATCTGCCTGCGGTGTGTTGCTTGGCGGTGTGATGGCTCTGTTTGGACTTTATTAAGAATAAAACAGCGGAGTGAATTTCACTCCGCTGTTTTTTATAAGCCTAATTCGGCTTGGATATAAGTGACAAATTTCTTTCTCTTTGTGTCGCCGCTGTTGCGAATGTTATCATGATTGTAAAAGGTTTCTGAGCAAATCAGCCAGAAAATTTTATCCAGTTTGTAGGCAGTCATGGTAGAATCAAATTGCTGAAAGTCTTTGGCAAGGTCTTTCATTTTTCGGATAGATTTATATGCGGCTTCCGGCCCGGCGTCCTTGTCGATCAAGCCCAGGGCAAACAGCAATTTCATAATGTGCGTATCCGGCTTGGGGAAGTCGTTAAATTCTTCTTCAAGCTCTTTCATAAAATCGCAAGCCAGAGCAATGTCAAAACCATACAGTTCATAGGTTAAATAGATCGGTGCCATATCTCCCAAAGACTTTAGCTTGGCTATCACACTTTCGTAATTTTCAAACTGTGCCAAAAAAGCAGCGGCAGATAAGACACTTTTGCAATATTTATAAGGCATGCTCCTTTTGTAATCCTGCGTAATGCTGTTGGCGCTTACTCTTGGCAGGTTTAATTCTTGGATAAAAATCTCAAACAGATCGTCAGTAGTTTGGTAATTTTTTAAAACGGCCATAGGATCGAAGTTATAAAAAATCTGAGCAAACAACTGGCTGCGCACCATATCGGCTGTAGAATTGGTTGTGGGGAATTTGATCACCTTGCTGATTTGTCCACCATTTTGTGCATGAAAGGCAAATCTGAAAAGTAAATTATTCAAATTCTTTTCAGGCCGCAATTTGAAAAAATCACCGTTTCCGGTTTGTGGAGTAAAGTAAGTGCTTAATGCTGCGCTATCAATATTGTGTTCATTGGCGCGATCAACTAAGTACGCATAGGTTTTATTATAGAATAATTGTAAATCCATAATGAGTTCCCTCCATTTTGTGACAATTATAGCAAGTATAATAACATGCGTCAACTGTTTGTAAATAGTTTTGTTTATACTATGAAGGCTATAGGTATTGTACGTCGGGTGGATGCTGGTGTTATAATAACACCAAGAATATACATAGCAACAGCGAGGTGAAATCCACCTCGCTGTTGCTATTAAATAAATAAGCCCCATACAAAGGATAGCACAAGAGAAACCAACACCGGGATAATGCAGGAAGTTATACAAATGTCAAGATAGGATTCTTTGTGCTTACAGTTGGAAACCGCTAAAAGGGTCAGCACTGCTCCATTGTGGGGCAGTGTGTCCAGACCGCCGGAGGCAATGGAGGCAATACGATGCAGATACTCGGGATTCAGACCGATTTCGGTTGCTTTCGCTAAGTACTGGGGACCTAAGGCTTCCAATGCAATGGACATACCGCCTGATGCTGAGCCAGTAGATCCGGCAAGCACATTGACAGCTACTGCCTCTGAAAACAGAATGGAGCCGGGCATATTAAGCATAGCATTCTTCAGCAAAACAAATCCGGGCACGATTTTGACCACGGAGCCGAAACCCACTGCGCAGGCGGTGTTCATAATGGCGGGCAGAGAGCCGTTAGCACCCTCGTTGACTGCAGGAAGCAGAACCTTCAGCTGATGCACATTCATCAAGCAGGCTATTGCGATGCCGCCCAGTAGGGCTACAACAATCGCTTGGCTGGAGGACCAGTCGGCAATACTGTATTTTTTCAGCAGGACCGGCAGTACGTTCAGCATAAGTACGACAACCAACAGCGGAACAAGTCCGCAAAGCCAGTGCCATTTGGGTTGTTCCCGGGTGGTGGCAGGAGACTCCTTATGTTTGGGATCCTCCACAAAATGCAATCCCTTATTTCTCGCTTTTTTTGCACGCCACTCCAAGTAGATGTATCCGGGTACGGCGATCAGCGCTGCTGCAATCAAGCCCATCATCGGTGCAGCAGTGGCGGTAGTGCCGTAATAAGAGGTGGGTATAATGTTTTGGATCTGGGGTGTGCCGGGGATACAGGTCATGGTAATACCAAAGGCGCCGAAAGCGATAGCACCGGGCAATAGGGTACGGGGAAGATCTGCCTCGCGGTAAATGGCATAACCCATGGGATAAACCACAAACACCACAACAAAAAGGGAAATTCCACCGTAGGTCATCAGCAGGCAGGGCAAAACTACCGCAAGGATCGCATATTTGGAGCCGATCAGAGAGATCAGCTTGTTAGCAAGGGAACGGGCAGATCCGGTCAAGTCCATAATTTTTCCGTAAACCGCGCCTAAGAAAAAGGCAGGAAACCACGACACGATATAGGCGGCTGTTCCGCCGATGTAATCGCCAAGATATGTCTGTAGTATGTCCATTCCACCTAAAAGCGCAACCAAAGTAGCGCAAATTGGCGCAATCCAAATAATAGAATGTCCCTTGTAAGCAAGAAAGATTAACAAAAACAAGCCCAGGACAATGCCGATCAAAGAAATAATTGATGACATAACAAATTCCTCCAAGTAGATTATATAATGCACTATACCATAAAGATAATCAAAAGTAAATCCGTCAGTATAATCTTCTCCTGTTTACAGATACTAACACCGTAATTTGTAAAATAATTGCAGGCGCGGGGAAAGGCCCCCTCTGACGAGGGGAGAGTCAAAAATCTTTGATTTTTGACTGGGGGAGGGAACGACTACCCCTCACAGACAACATTGACACCAATCGACAGGTTTTGTATAGCGATACATAGCTTGGCACAAAGAATAACAGCGCAGTGAAATCACTGCGCTGTGTGATTATTTTGAAAAATAGTTTTCGTCTGCCCACTCCCAAAAACTCTCGTTACAACGTTTGCAATAACCTGTTAATTCATCGAGGGAGGCCTTTTTACCACAGTTTTTGCAGGTTGTTATACCATCCCCACCGCGGTCACTGCCGCCAAAACTAATAGCGTCGAAGCAACCAAAGCAATAGAGCGCCACGCAGATTCCAACTATGCCCAATACAAGGAGTGTTGCGGCTAGTTCATACGCATTTTTCTTGCCTGCTGGTGTCAAAGTTGCGCTTGTAATCAATACATAAATACCGCCAATCAAAAGGGGTGCGCTACAGATACACAAGAAAACACCAAAAACAATCACTTTCTACGCCTTCTTCCTGTCGAGCTTTTGATACTATAAATTTATCATATTGCAAAAAGGAATGCAAGTATAAATCTTCCCCTTTTACAAATAATAGCATCGTAATTTGTAAATTAAAGGAGATAGATATATATGAAAGCAACTGGTATCGTCCGGCGTGTTGATGACCTCGGGCGTATTGTGATTCCCAAAGAAATCCGCCGCACACTTCGCATCCGGGAGGGCGACCCCCTTGAAATTTACACCGAGAAGGATGGTGGCGTGATCTTCCGCAAGTATTCTCCCATGGGGGATCTGCAGGAGTTTGCGGCGCAGATGTGTGATGCCATCGGTACCGGAACCGGCCACATGGCGGCTGTTGCGGATCGGGATGCCATCATTGCACTGTCGGGTATTCCCAAGCGGGATCTCATGGACAAACCCAATTCCGAAGAATTGGAAAAACTGATGGAACAACGTCAGCACTACCGTTATGCTGCTGGGGATACTCCCGTACGGGTGACGGATGGGGTGGAGAAATACCACCTGGGCGTGGCATCTCCCATTTTATGTCAGGGTGACTTGATGGGCTGCGTTATGCTTCTTTTGGGGGAACATGATGAACCCTTGCAGGAATCTGATCAAAAGCTGGCACAGATTGCTGCCAATTTCCTGGGCAGTCAGATGGAAAACTAAAGAAAACCTCGCATCCAGAAGGATGCGAGGTTTTTATGCATTACAAATTCTTTTCGTACTCTGCGATGGAAACCACCCGGTTTTCCAAACGGGACAGTTCTGCTGCAAAGCCGGTGATGTGATTTTCGTAGGATGTACGTACTTCGCAGATGGAATCACTGGGTGTTTCACCCCGAAGCAGGCTCAAGGTATCCACCATGATGCCGGTGTCACCGCCGCCGTGACCGGAGGCAATGGTATTTCCGTACTCGTTAACGGGGATGGTTTCCCATTTCATGGTGTCGAAAGAGAACAGCTCCAGTTCGCTCTGATTCCGGTTGCAGACCAATTCGCCTTCAGTGCCGAAGATATGGACAAATCTGCCGCCCTGGTTAAAAGCGCTCATGGTAAAGGAAATGGTGCAGCCGCTTTCATATTGCAGGTTGACGACCTGGTGATCCACCACATCGTTATCACAGGCGTACACACAGCGACCGTAAGGTCCGTTTTCGATGGCTTGCTGTACTTGCTCTACTGTGGGCTCGTCCACCGTGCGGGCAGCAGCGCGCCGTCCCCAATTCCAAAGCTCGCTGTTTTCATTATGATAGAGAGCTACGGCGTTATAATGGCAGGTGTCTGCGTGCGGACAGCCGTCAGTGCATCGATCGGGAGCGCCTGCAGGCTGATTCTCCTTACGGAAATAGCTCAAGTGACCGAAGGACTGAACATGGGTACATTTATCTCCGGTGATCCATTGCAGAATATCCATGTCGTGACAGCATTTTGCCATGATCATACAAGTGGATTCTGCGGTATTGCGCCAGGGCCCACGCACAAAGCTGTGGCTCTGGTGGATGTGACCAACATTTTCGCTGCCAATGATGGACATGACCTTGCCAACGCGGCCTTCATCGATGATATGCTTGACAGCACGCCAGAAAGGTGTAAAACGCAGCACATGGCAGACAACGACCTTTACCCCCTTGCGCTCGGCTGCTTCGGTGATCTCCTTGCATTCCCGGGGCGTAGGAGCCATGGGCTTTTCTAAAAGGAGATGGTAGCCCTTTTCAATCAAAGCCAGAGCAGGCTCGTAGTGCATATTATCCTGGGTGGCCAAAATGGCGAAATCAGCCATTTTCGGCTGCGCAGCCAAATCCTGCCAGGTAGTATACAAATGCTGCTGGGGAATATTGTGTCGCTGTGCTGCGGTTTCCCGGCGCATGGGATTCGGGTCAGCAACACCCACAATAGAAAGTTCTTCGGGGTGATCCATGGCGTACTTGGCATACGCGGCGCCCCGGCCACCAAAACCAACGACAATGGCAGTAAGCTGCTTCATAAAAAGCCTCCTATGAATTTGACATTTTTTGTCCTTGCTTTTTATCAGTATAACGCATTTGTACGGAAATGTAAATACATTCTTACGGTTGTTGCATATTTTCTGAAAGGCTGATATAATACCCAAAAAAGAAAGAACGGAGAAAGCAATGAAAAAATGGATTCAAAAGCATAGCCTATGGCTTTCTTTGCTGCTGGTAATTGCGCTGATGGTAATGATCTACAGCTTTTCCGCCCAGACGGGAGAGGAATCCGGTGAAATGAGCGGAAAGGTCACCACATGGGTCTTGAATCTGGTCGTACCCGGATTTGGCGATTTTTCTGCAGAAAAGCAAGAGGCGATCCGCAGCACTGTGGGGCTGGTCGTTCGAAAAACGGCTCATTTTACGGAATATGCCCTGCTGGGTATGTCGCTGATGCTTCATATTGCACAAATCCAAAAGCGCACTGCAGTGCGCCTGCCCTGGCTATGGGCGTGGGGTGTTGGCACATTGTATGCAGCATCGGACGAGTTCCATCAAGGCTTTGTGGCCGGCCGTGGCCCTTCTGTTGTGGATGTGATGATCGACAGCAGTGGCGTGATCGCCGGTGTTTTGCTGCTATATTGCATTTTGCAGCGTAAAAAGAAAAAGGCTTCTCTGTAAAGAGAGGCCTTTTATGCTGTCTTGCAAACCTTTCCAAAAGCTGATATAATAAAGAAAAACCTACAGAAGGACGATAGATATATGAACGAAAACATTACCTTTGCTGACCTCGGCTTGTCCGAGCCCATGCTGAAGGCGTTGGAGAAAAAGGGATATGGCTATCCCACAACCATTCAGACTGAGGCGATTCCCCACTTTATGCAGTGGCGGGATGTGATTGCCAAAGCCCCCACCGGTACGGGCAAGACCTTTGCGTTCGGCATCCCCATGATCGAACATATCGATGCGGAGTGTGCCGATGTGCAGGGTCTGATTTTGGCGCCCACCCGGGAATTGGCCATCCAGATTGGCGACGAATTGCGTGGCCTTTTGACCCATTATCAGGGCATCCGTGTGGCGGTACTGTATGGCGGTGCCGGCATTGGCGGCCAGATCCAGCAGCTGCAGAAGCATCCTCAGATCGTCGTAGCAACCCCCGGCCGCTTGATGGATCACTACAATCGCAAGACCATTCGCCTGGACAAAATCCAGACAGTTGTGCTGGATGAGGCAGACCGGATGTTGGATATGGGCTTTTTTAAGGACGTGACCAAGATCATTGAGAAGGTGAAAAATCGCAAAAATCTGGGCCTTTTTTCTGCCACTATCTCCCAAGAGGTCATGACAGTTTCCTGGATGTACCAGCGCAACGAGGTAGAGATCACTGTCGAACCCAAGCAGCAAGACAAGCCGGATATTGACCAGTACAGCATGACGGTCACACCTTTGGAAAAGGCGGAGACCACCCTCCGGCTGATCCGCACCCAAGGCTATGAACGGGTTATTATTTTCTGCAATACCAAGCATATGTGTCAGCGTCTGTGTGATGAATTTCAGCGAACCGGATTGGATTGCGAGTGTATCCATGGCGACATCAAGCAGAGTCAGCGGGAAAAGACCATGCAGCGCTATCGTGCCGGTAAATTGGCGGTGCTGATCGCTACGGATGTGGCATCCCGTGGTATTGATGTGGATGATGTGGAATGTGTTATCAATTATGACATTCCCGAGGAAAATGAATATTATGTCCATCGTATCGGCCGTACCGGCCGGGCACGACGGAAGGGTAGCGCTTATTCCATGATTGGCAATTTCCCGGAGAAGGCAAAGCTGGATGAGATTGCAAAGTTTTCCGGCTATACTATTCGCCCCATGGTTCTGCAGCCGGATGGCACGCTGACCGAGGAAGCACCTGCGCCCGTCGCCCCCAAGCCCAGGAGAAAATTCCGATGAATGCCCGGGAAGAAGGATTTCTGCTGCTGAGCAGTACTTTGGGAAACGCAAATCGCAAACCCCTTACCACAGCTCAGCTGCGCACATTGGCTGCACGAATGGCAGCGATGGATCGTCCGCAAGAAGACCGCGATTTGTCAGCGGCGGACTTGACAGCAATGGGATATGGCGCGGAAATGGCACAGCACATTCTGGATTTGCTGGAGGATCTTCCGCTGCTGAGAAGGTATCATGCCAAAGGCTGGCGTGAAGATTGCATACCCATTACCCGGGTCAGTGAGGGATATCCTGCCGTATTGCGTAAACGCCTGGGATTGGAAAGCCCCGGTGTGCTGTGGGCAAAGGGTGATGTGTCTTTACTGGATAAGCCGAAGATATCTCTTGTGGGTAGCCGGGATATTGCCGATTCCAATGGGCAGTTTGCTGCCATGGTGGGCAGAGAAGCTGCTCGGCAGGGATATGTGCTGGTTTCCGGCAATGCCCGGGGTGCAGACCGCATCGCGCAAAAAGCCTGCCTGGAGGCCGGCGGTCAGGTTATCAGCGTGGTAGCCGACGAACTGGTGAAGCGGACAATAAAAAACAATGTACTGTATTTGAGTGAGGATGGATTTGATCTGGCATTTTCCTCCGTTCGGGCGCTTAGCCGCAACCGGGTGATCCATGGGCTTGGAGAAAAGGTTTTTGTTGCCCAGTGTACCCTTGGACAAGGCGGCACCTGGAGTGGTACGGTGCGCAATTTAAAGGAAAACTGGAGCCCCGTTTTCTGCTTCCGGGATGGCAGTGACGCATCTGCACAACTGGAGCAACTGGGGGCAAAGGAAATCGGATTGGAAGACCTGAAACACCTCGCCCAACTACAGAAAAATAGCATCTGCCTTTTTGATTAAAATCGAAGCGGTCTGCGGTAAGCAGGCCGCTTGTTCTTTGTAGTAACCTTCCCATTTTTTGCATACACTAAAAGAGCCTATGGGAAGGAGGGAACCAATGAAAATTCCAAAAGGTGGACTGATCGGAACGGCATGGTCCTATTGGCTGCAAATCAGGGAAATGCACATTGGTCAGCATGCAGCCAATGCCGGATATTTTATCGTTTTGTCTGTGTTTCCAACCTTGGTATTGTTGCTGGGGTTGCTGCGCTATACCGGTATGGATGCGCGGGATCTTTTGTCCTTACTTTCCGGGATTATTCCGGAGGTGTTGATGCCGGCGACGGAAAAACTGATTATTTCCACCTATGCCTATACCTCAACTGCCATCGTGTCCGTATCGGCAGTGGGTGTTTTATGGTCCGCCAGCCGGGGGATCTATGGACTTTTGACGGGTTTGAATGCGATTTATGATGTCCAGGAGGATCGGGGATATTTTTACACCCGTTCCATCAGTGTTTTTTATACCTTTCTATTTTTGATCGTGCTGATTTTGACACTGGTGCTGAATGTGTTTGGAGAATCCATTTTGCAGATGCTTCCACCGGCACGGGGCGCATTGTGGGAACTGATGTCGGAACTGATCGATTTACGTTTTATTTTACTGCTACTTCTCCAAACGGGGCTGTTCAGTGCTATGTTCATGGCACTCCCAAACCGAAAAAACAAATTTTCCGACAGCTTTCCCGGTGCGGTGCTGGCATCGGCCGGATGGCTGCTGTTTTCCAATCTATTTTCTTTCTATGTGGAATATTTTTCGGGTTATGCCAATGTTTACGGCTCTGTTTATGCCATTGCGCTGAGCATGTTGTGGCTGTATTTTTGTCTGTGTCTGCTGTTTTGCGGTGGCGCACTGAATAAATTGCTGATGAAAGAATAAAATTTATTTCGTTTATCCTCTGTTCATATCTGTTATTTATGATACAATGAAAAGAGGAGGGATGGAAATGTTTGGATTTGTCACGGCAAGTGGAAAAGAACTGAATAAGCAGCAGCAGACACGCTACAACGCGGTCTACTGTGGCATCTGCCGGCAAATTCGCATCCGCGCTTCCCAGTCTGCCCGGCTTGCGCTGAGCTACGACATGGCCTTCCTGGCCCTGCTGCTTATGAGTTTGTATGAACCGGAGGAAACTGCCGGAAACCGGGCATGTCATTTGCATCCTATCCATCCGAAGCCCTGGGTGGATAACGAATACATCCAATATGCCGCAGACATGAATGTGGCGCTGGCCTATTATAAGGCTATGGATGACTGGCAGGATGATAAGTCTTTCTCCGGCAAGATTAAGACCGGAATGTTCAGCAAGAATTACCAGCACATCGCATTGCGCCATCCCCGGCAATGCAAGGCCATTGCCCAGTGTATTGCAAAAATCAGTGCGCTGGAAAAGGAAAACTGTGACAATCCGGATCTGCCTGCCGGTATTTTTGGAGAACTGATGGCGGAGCTTTTGGTTTACAAAGAGGATATGTGGGCGCCTACCTTGCGAAAAATGGGCATGGCTTTGGGTCGGTTTATTTATCTGGCAGATGCGGCGGTGGATTATCGCAAGGACAAGCGGAAAGGGAAGTACAATCCCTATCTTGCGATGAATACCGGAGAGGATCCTATGCGCTGGGAAGAATATCTGGTGCTTGCCATGGGTAGATGTACCGCAGAATTTGAAAAATTGCCCCTGGTGCAGGACAAGCCCATATTGGATAACATCCTCTATAGTGGCGTATGGTGCAATTTCCGTAAACAGAAAGAAGGGAGGGATGGCAGTGCGTGATCCATACAAGGTACTGGGTGTAAGCCCGGATGCCTCTGACGAAGAAATCAAAAAAGCATATCGCAAATTGGCGAAAAAATACCATCCCGACCTGAATCCGGGAGATGCGGAAGCGGCACAAAAAATGCAGGAGATCAATGCTGCTTATGAGCAGATCAAAAATCCGGAAAAGACTGCGCCCAATCAGGGGGGAGGCTACAGCTACGATCCCTTTGGCGGTTACTACGGACAAAGAACCTACACCCGTCAGGAAACCGGGGATCAGTATCAGAATGCTGCCTATCAGTATGTGCGCATGGGCCGCTATCAGGAAGCGCTGAATATCCTCAGCAATTCCACCAACAAAAATGCCCAGTGGTATTATATCAGCGCCCTTGCCAACGATGGCCTGGGTAATCAGGTCACGGCCCTGGAACATATCCGCAAGGCGGTATCCATGGAACCGGATAATTATATGTATTTGCAGACCCTTCGTTATATCGAAAGCGGCGGTTCAGAATACCGTCGGCAAGCGGGAAATTTCCGTGGCTTTACCATGCGGGGCAATCCCTGCACAAGCTTTTTGTTGTGCTGGCTGGCAAATCTTTTCTGTTGTCCGGGGTGCTTTTGTTGTTGACATTCCGTTTGCATAGTGCTATGATGATTACGACAATTTGATAGAAATTCCGTGGCAGTTGAGGCGATGAACCTTAGCTGCTGAACAAGATAATCGGGTAAAAATCCCGAACGGTACCGCCGCTGTATATGGTATGGTGCTCTCTTTTGGCGAAAGCCAGTCACTGGAAGTATTCCGGGAAGGCAGAGAGCGCTGCAGGTGTCCCAGCACTGAAAAGCCATGAGTCAGAAGACCTACGGAATGGATCTCCCCTTTTCCGCGAGATTACGGAAAAGTGCGTTTGTCGCAGAAAAACGGCTGGGGCACCAGTTTTGGTGCCGCAGCCTTATCATTTTCAGGAGGAAAAATTATGAAAAAAACAATGAAAAAAGTATTGTCCGTTCTGTTGGCAATGATGGTCTTTGCCAGTATCCTGCTGCTGCCTGCTTGTCAACAAGATAAGTTGGTAATTGAGGAATCTGAGCCCCAAAGCGGGGGCCAGCATACAGGAAGCACCCCGGATGACACAAGCGAAAAACTGGTAGTTAAGGTCTCTGACAACTGCATTGTGATCCGGACCACAGAAGAATCTCTAAATGGCAAAACCGATATGCTTTTGATCGACTATATGGCAGAGATGAGGGAAAAGGGCGAACTGGAATTTTCCATCAGTGACGGCATGATTACATCTATCAACGGCGTTGACAATCCTGAGAATTTCAGCAGCTGCTGGATGCTCTATACCAGCGATGAAGACAATGCCAACAGCGCCTGGGGCATCGTGGAATACAAGGGAGAAGAATATGGTTCTGCCGTTTGCGGTGCGGAAACCTTGACAATCAAGCCTGACCAAATTTATATTTGGGTATTCAAATCCTTTTAAGTAATGAATAAAACAAAATTTGTCGTCCGCGCAGCTATGTGTGTTGCTTTGCTGATCGGTGGACAATTGGCACTGAGCAGTGTGGCAGGTGTGGAGATTGTTACCGTGATGATGCTGAGCTTTTGCTATTGCTATGGTGTTCGTCACGGCATTGCCGTCGCCACCACATTTTCATTGCTGCGGTGCTTTATTTTTGGATTCCAGATCAATGTGATCATTCTGTATCTGGTATATTATAACTTGTTTGCGATTTTTTTCGGATGGCTGGGAACGCATTTTACTGGGAAAAATGCGTTGCTAAAAACAGTTATCGTGGTTGCATCGGCTGTGGTATTTACTGTTTTGTTTACGCTGCTGGATGATGTGATAACGCCTCTGATATTCAGCTTCAGCAAAAACGCAGCGACTGTGTATTTTTATAATTCACTATATACGCTGATTCCGCAGGTAATCTGCACAGCGGTGACAGTTTCTGTTTGTTTTCATCCGTTGATGCGGGTTATTAAAAAGGTTAACTTCTAATAAAAAAGAGGGAAGCAAAAGCTTCCCTCTTTTTTATTAGATTTCCTTGTACATTGCGCTTGCGTCGTCCTTACGGACGGCCTCAGCAACTTGCAGAACCTCCACAGCTACCGTTCGGGGACCCATGGTGATCTCAATCTTGTCGCCAAGCTTTACTTCGTAACTGGCCTTGACCACACGACCATTGACGCTGATACGTCCATTGTCGCAGGCTTCATTGGCAATGGTTCGCCGCTTAATTAAGCGAGAAACCTTCAGGTACTTGTCAAGACGCATCTTACTTTGCGACAGCGTCCTTCAGGGTCTTGCTGGCCTTGAAAGCTGCAACGCGGGTAGCGGGAATCTGGATGGTCTCCTTGGTGTGGGGGTTACGGCCGGTGCGAGCTTCACGCTTCTTGGTCTCGAAGCTGCCGAAGCCAGCGATCTGAACCTTGTCACCTGCAACCAGGGCAGCGGTAACAGCCTCGATAGCTGCGTTCACAGCGCGCTCGGAGTCCTTCTTGGTCAGGCCAGCCTTCTCAGCGATAGCGGCGATCAGTTCGGTTTTATTCATAATTGTTTACCTCTTTTCTATTATTTTAAAAGCACTAATAAAATATCACAATTTTTAGCGGATTGCAAGTGCTTTTTTATCACAAATGCAACAAATTTGCGATTTTTTCACCCTTAGGAAGCAATAAACAGTCCTCTCGTGTGATTGCACGGAACTTTACTGCCGCAAGGACATAAACAACCACACCAACAGCGATGGGAACAGCGCAGGCAATCAGGGAACTGACATCCGTTCCAAGAAGTCTGACGACACCCTTCCAGGTGCCCCAAGCGCAAGCGCCCATCAGGGCAGAGGCCAGAAATGCACGGAGCATGTGCTTCACAATAGCGGGGGGATCGCTCAGCACACGACGCATGGTAAACAGATTCAAAATCGTGATGCACAGATAGCACAGCAGGCTTCCGATGGGGGTACCAAGGATGCCGATGGCAGGCTCCTTTGTGAGAATAAATACGGCAAACAGCTTTACAAAGCCACCAACAAACATGTTGATTACAGGCAGCTTTTCGTGGCCATGCGCCTGCATGATGGCTGTAGTCAGCAGCACTGTGGCATTAAAAATAATGCAGATGCCCAAAACCGACATAAGCCGGGATGCCAGCACCAGTCTTTCACCACTGTAACCACCCAAAAGCTGTGTAACCGGCTGGGATAACAATGCAAGACCAAATGCGCAAGGCATGGAAATCAGTGCACTGACCCGTGCAGCGGATTCCTCAGTAGTCTTTGCAGCCTTGAGATTACCCAAGGTCAGCTGAGAGGTGATGGCAGGGATGATGGAAATGGTGATAGGAGTAATAAATGCGCAGGGCATATTAAAGATCTTTTGGGTGAAGTTGTAGATACCTTTCTGCACATCGGCCTGGGATTGGGTCAAGGTCTGCAACAGTTGGCTCATGTAAATCTTCGTCTCCAACACGGTCAGGATCTGCAAGCCTGCAGAACCGATGGTGATGGGAATCGCAATAGAGAGCAGACCCTTGGCAATGTCCTTGCCGGAGGAAACCTCCTCGCAGGACTGAGGCATCTGCTTATAAGCCTTGCGGAAGATGGCATTGAGATAAATGGAAGATACCAGGCAGCTGACGGTGACACCCATGATAGCGGCACCGGCGGCCAGAGAAACACTTTTGACGTAGAATAGCACCAACAAAGCGCCGGCAATGCCCACAATCAGCTTTGTAAAGGCTTCAATAACCTGAGAAATCGAAGTGGGGAGCATATTGCCCTGACCCTGGAAGAAACCGCGGTAGGTGCTCATTAGACAGATCAGGAAACAGCAGGGGCCCAGCGCGCCGATGGCAGCCCAAGCATCCGGTTGCTCCTGGAACTGGGCAAGCTGTTTGCAGAACAGCGTCATCAGCAGGGTGCCCACAAGACCCAGAGTCAGAAAAATCGTCCGGGAAACGGTGTAGATCTTCCGTACCTGGCGGTAATGCCCCAGAGAACTTGCCTCTGCGATCATACGGCTCATAGCTACCGGCAAACCGGCAGTGGAAATCATTAACAGCAGTGTATAGATTTCGTAAGCCGTAGAGTAGTAGCTAAAGCCCTTCTCGCCGATTATGGCATTCAGAGGAATGGAATAAAATGCACCAATGACCTTTACAATGGCAGTTGCCATGGCCAGCAAGGCCATTCCGTGGAGGAAAGATTGTTTTTTCGGTGTTTCAGACATGGCAATTTCCTCAATTCTCCCCGGTAAACAGACGGGGAATGGCATAATTGGTCAGCTCTTCCACAACGGATTTCAGATCAATGGTGGGGAATTGACCGTTCTGATACAGAATTTTGCCCCGAACCATGGTCATGGCTACATCGCCGCCTTTGGCACTGAATACCAGCGCATTGGGAACATTGTGGCAGGGCATCAGGTGAGGTGCAGAGAAATCTACCAGGCAAAGGTCGGCATCCATACCGACTTTGATCATGCCGCAGGTCGCTTCCCGACCCTGGGCTCTTGCACCGCAATTTGTTGCCATCATCAGCGCAGCAGAGGCAGGCAGGGCAGAAGCATTGTTATTGGCACTGCGAACAGACATGGCAAGACCACGCATGGTTTCAAACATATCCAGATTGCCTGCATCCAATGCGCCGCCGGTACCCAATGCCACATTCATACCGGCGCGGACACTTTCCAGAACCGGTGTGCCGGGTTGGCCTTTTTTGGCAGCGGTGAGGGGACAAGCCACGGCGGTGGCTTTCTTTTTGCCCAGCATTTTCTGTTCTTCTTCAGAAAGACAAGCGCAACCTACCGCAGTTGCCGGCAGATTGAAAATACCGTGGCAACCCAGTAGTTCGGCAACGCCCAAACCAGTACGATCCAGGCAGGAATCAGTTTCATTCTGGGTTTCAGCCAGGTGCAGCTGGAATCCCAGCTTTTTCTCTGCGGCAAAGCCCACAAGGCTCTCCCACAGTTTATAATTGCTGGTGTATTCTGCGTGAATACCGGCATCAATCTTGATGCGGTCATCATCATAACCGTTCCACTTTTCGGTGATACGCACCAATTCCTGACATTGCTCATCGGTATCAAAATCAAATTCCTCATTCTCGTCAATGAACCGATAGGCGGACAGTGCCACATTGCCCTTGATGCCGCTTTCTGCGATAGCCTCAGCGGTCGCATCAGGATAATAGTAAAGGTCGGAAACGGAGGTAATACCAAAGCGCAGGCATTCAGCAATACCCATCAGGGCAGCAGCTTTAGCGCCACGGGCATCCATTTTGGCCTCTTTTTTCAGCTGTTCCTGGAGCGCTTCTGTGCTGCTAAGATCGTCAAGATAAGAACGCAGAACGGTGGTAGCCAACTGGGTGTGACAGTTCACAAGACCGGGCAGAAGCACCATGCCGGTGCCGTCAAGGATGGTCTGGGGTTGCTCCTCGGGAGCGGTTTTACCTAAGTAAGAGATTTTACCCTCGTCGATGCCTAAGTATGCGCCAAACAGCACATCCATTTTTTCGTTCATGGTGACGATGGTCACATTAGAAATCAAAGTATTCAAATCAAATGCTTCCTTTCATCAGTTCAAAAAGCCGCTTTTTATCCTCCAAAACCTGATCCAGCATGTCAATATACTGCTCCGGAAATTTTGGGTTATGGAATCGCTGGAGCGATCCATCGGGGAAATTGACTTTATTCATGCCACCACCGCCCAAAGAGAGAATGGTGTGCACTTCTTCCATCATGTAGATGTTATACAGACAGTCCAGGTTATCCTTGGACCAGCCAACATTTTCGAAAGAGCCGGACATATATTTTTGCCGGTACAGATAGTAGGGCTTGTAACCCAAATCACGCAGGCGATTGTTGGCATAATCCACCATGCGGGCTACCTGATCGGTATGGGATAGCTGCGCCCGATCTTCAAAGAGATCTGCGCCCTTTTTCAGCGCAAGTGTATGCACTGTGATATTGGCGGGGTTTAAAGCTGCGACAGTGTCCAAAGAATGACGGAAACCGTCAAAATTATCCGTAGGCAGGCCTGCAATCAGGTCCATGTTGATGGCCTTAAAGCCGGCATCCTTTGCCCACTGATAAGCATTCAGTACATCCTGCGCAGTGTGGGGGCGCTTGCAGGCAGACAGTACGCTATCCACCATAGTTTGGGGATTGATGCTCATGCGGTCGGCGCCGTGCTCCCGAATGGCTTGCAGTTTTTCTGCGTCCAAAGTGTCAGGCCGTCCGCCTTCCACAGTAAATTCAATACACCGGGAAAGGTCAAATGCATCCCGGATAGCATCCAACAGCGTTATTATCTGCGGCGTCGTCAAAGTGGTGGGAGTGCCACCGCCTATGTAAATAGTACGCACTTTCTGTCCGGAATTTTCAAGCAGTTTACCAGTGACGGCAATTTCTTGTAAAAGCGCCTTCAGATAGGGCTCCATCAGGTCTGTTTGCTTGCCAATGGTGCGGCTGACAAAACTGCAGTAACTGCAACGGGTAGGGCAGAAGGGAATGCCGATATAAAGAGAAATATCGGTGTTTTCCAACTTGGAAATGGCATCTACAGTGGATATAGAACAGTCCACAGCCAATTTCCGACGATCCGGTGTTACATAATACACCTGCTTCAGTAAATTTTCTGCCGATTTGGGAGTGCCACCCTCCAAAAGATGCTTCGTGGAGATCTTTGTAGGCCGCACACCGGCCAATGCACCCCAGGCGCTTGGTTGTTCCAACAGCTGCACTGCGGCAAGATAGTAGCTCTGCTGCAGGATCCGGCGGCGCAGGCGTACAGTTTCCTCGTTTGCTTTCAGCCGACGGGAAGCTGATGCAGTCTTGCCATTGACCGTAATTTTGGCTGTGGCAGTGAGCCAAGTTTTACCTCGATGGAGGGCAGAGATGGCTTCGCCATCTTCCTTGGTGGAAAACAGCGCCATTTGCAGTTGTTCTACAGCATATCGGTCGTCGTGACCGATGAGTGTCAGTTTCATAAACTTACCTCAAATAGGGATTGTACTGCCTTTCCCGGGTTAAAGTCGTTTCTTCCGCGTGACCGGGCAGTACCCGGTAATCTCCCGGCAGATCAGCCAGCCGGTGCAGGGAGGTTTGTATGGTTGCCCAATCACCGCCAGGAAGGTCGGTGCGGCCACAGGAGCCTGCAAACAGCGTATCACCGCTGAATAGGACATCCTCAGTGATCAGGCACACAGAACCGGGAGTATGTCCGGGTGTGGGCAATACGGTGAAATCCATTCCCGCAACTTCAAATCGGGCAGGATAGGTATCGGTTGCATACAGCTCGCCGGCGGTCAGTGCCTGAGGCATGGTATGCTCCAGTTCGTGCAAATACACCTTGCAATCCTTTGCCAAGGCCTTTACACCACCCACATGGTCAAAATGTCCGTGGGTCAGCAAAATGGCCTCCAGGTGAAGTCCCTTTTCTTCAAGAAAAGCGGAAATTTTTTCCGGTTCATAACCGGGGTCAATGATCACACACCGGTCAGAATCTGCCTTGTGGACAATGTAACAGTTCACCTGATACATTCCCAAAACCAAAGTATGGATATTCAGCATAACTTATCCTCGACGGGGGGTATCCATCAATGTTTCTGTGTCTAAAATCAAAGTCACAGGACCATCGTTGACAGATTCCACCTGCATATCTGCACCAAAGCGACCATGCTGCGGGGGATATCCCAATTCTTCGCAGATGGACAAGAACTTTTCGTACAATTCATTGCCCAGTTCCGGGCCGGCAGCCTCGGCGAAGCTGGGTCTGCGACCTTTAGGGCAGTTGCCGTAAAGGGTAAACTGGCTAACCACCAGCACCTGGCCGTTCACAGCATCCAATCCCAGGTTCATTTTGCAATTTTCGTCTTCGAAGATGCGAAGACCCAGGGCCTTTTCTGCCAAATAGCGGCATTCCTTTTCTGTATCGTTGGGACCGACCCCAAGTAAGATCAGAAAACCTTTGCCAATTTTACCTACTACCTCTCCGTCAATGGTGACGGAGGCGGAGTTGACTCTTGTTAATACTGCGCGCATGGAGAAGCCTCCTTTAATTTTGTCCCCGGCGGGAGCCGATGACATCGGGGATAGCCAACAGCTTATTGCGAATGGACTCCAGCTCTGCCACGTCCCGAACCTCAAAACGTACAGTAAATACGCTCTTGCCACCAGGCAGATCCTTGCCGTTCAGCTCTTTCATACGCACTCGATTGGTGGTCATAGCAGTAGCGACGTCCAGCAAAAGTCCGTCACGGGTGATGCACTCCAGTTCCAAAGTAGTATCAAAGGGCTGGGCATCCTGATTAGCCCAACGGACATTGACCCAACGGGCAGCCTGAATGGGCTCGTGGCGCTGTGCAGTATTGGGACAGTCACAGCGGTGGATGGAAACACCGAAACCCTTGGTGATAAAACCGATAATGTCATCGCCGGGAACGGGGGTACAGCATTTTGCGAATTTGATCATGCAGGATTCGATATCCTCCACAATGATGCCGTTGACAGCGTGGCGGTTGGTTTTTCCGGTTTCGGGATCGCCTACATTACGCAAAACAGAGGGCTGTGCAAGTTTTTCGTTCTGTTGATTTTTCAGCGCCCGGTTGATATCGTCACGGATTCGGCCAACGGCCTTAACGGCAGTCAAGCCACCATAGCCGATAGCAGCATACATATCTTCCCAAGTATCGAAGGCAAGCTTCTTCAGCAACTGCGGACCAAGTTCCGGATCAATGGTCAAGCTCAGAGGCAGACCGATACGCCGCATTTCTGCTTCAAAGGAAGATCTGCCGTGCATGACATTTTCTTCCCGCTTTTCTTTCTTAAACCACTGTTTGATCTTGGTACGGGCCTGGTTGCTTTTACAAATAGTCAGCCAGTCACGGCTGGGACCCTTGGCGTTCTTGGAGGTTAGAATCTCCAAAATGTCACCGTTTTTCAAGGTGGCATCAATGGTAGTAATCCGGTTATTGACCTTTGCGCCGATCATGGAGTTGCCAACACCGGAGTGAATGGCATACGCAAAATCAATGGGGGTAGAGCCTGCAGGCAGGGATACAATCCGACCCTTAGGTGTAAAGACAAATACCTCGTCGTCAAACATATCGATTTTGAGTGACTGCACATAGTCTTCAGCATCGGTATCCTGCTGGCTTTCCAGCAAACGGCGTACCCATTCAAAGTCCTTTTCATTGCCGTTGCCGGCACCTTGCTTGTATTTCCAGTGGGCGGCAACACCGTATTCGGCAATCTCGTGCATATCCCAGGTGCGGATCTGCACCTCGAAGGGGATGCCTTGTTTACCGATAACAGTGGTGTGCAAAGATTGGTACATATTGGGCTTAGGTGTGGAAATATAATCTTTAAACCGACCGGGTACCAGATTAAACAAGTCATGAATGTGGCCCAGTACGTTGTAGCAATCGGGAATTGTGTCCACGATTACACGGAAAGCATATACATCGTACAGTTCGTCCATAGTCTTTGCTTGGGCTTGCATCTTGCGGTAAATAGAGTAGACGTGTTTGATACGGCCGTAGGTCTTATTATGGATTCCCATAGAACTCAGACGCTCTGTAACAGTGTCCTGAATGGTGTGCATAAATGCCTCGTCCTGCTCCTTGTGGGCGTTCAGATAGGACATAATGCCATCATATTCTTCCGGCTCCAGATACCGCAGGGCGATATCTTCCAGTTCCCACTTAATCTTCTGCATACCAAGGCGGTGTGCCAAGGGGGCGTAGATGTCCATGGTCTCACGGCATTTGGATACCTGCTTGGCCGGGGTCTGATACTGCATGGTGCGCATATTGTGCAGACGGTCGGCAATCTTGATCAGCACAACACGGATATCCTTAGACATAGCCATGAACATTTTACGCAGGTTTTCCATCTGTGCCTGCTCGGTGCTGGAGAAATTGGCACGGGTCAGTTTGGTGACACCCTCTACCAACTCTGCGACAGTCTGACCGAAGAGTCTTTCAATTTCCTCGTGGGAGGCATCAGTGTCCTCAATGCAGTCGTGAAGCAGTGCGCCCAAAACCGCATCGATATCCAGACCCATTTCTGCAACGACCTTGGCCACAGCCAGTGGGTGGATGATGTACGGAGAGCCATCCTTACGTTTTTGCGATATATGCTTGTTTTGCGCGTATTCTACAGCCTGATCGATCAATGCCATATCCGCACCGGGAAGATGCTTGGCGAGTGTGCTGCACATTTGCGCATAATGAAATTCAAAAGTTTCCAATGTAATCAGCTCTCTTTCACGCGCAGAAGCGTCTGCATGGTCTGACTTTGGGTCAGATCTGCCTTTTCTGCGCCGGGAGTCAGTTCGATAATAATGTCTTTATGCTGGCGAGTGTACTGCAAAAGTCCTACATCCCGGAAGATGTCAAGGCAGGTCAGCATCTGACCCAGGCTCAGGGGACGATTTGCCCAACGGACGATCTTACGGCACAGACACAGAGGATCTTCCTTGATGGAACGATCCAGACTGGCCAAATAGCGCCAGATAACACCCAACACAGAACGCTCAGGCAGGAGGAATGCCGCATCTTCTGCGGTCAATGTGCCTGCAGCAATGTGCGGGTAGCCACCCATTTCCGGGGAACATTCAAATCCGCAGCTGGGGCGAATGTCCAGTACATTCATTTGCACAGAACGCTCCCCGCGGAATTCGTTAATTTGCGGCTGGAATGCAACATCCACCAAGTCACCCGGTTCAATGGAAACGGATTCAGGATTGGCGGAGAAATAAATTGCGTTCACAGCATGATGTCCGGCACGCAGGCGCAGACGCATATGTCGGCCATTGCCAACCATGCTGATACGATCAATGATCATATTTCGCATCATCAGCGTAGGCTTGGGACAACCGTTGCCACAGGGCTCCAAGGCGGACAGAGAATCGACACCTTTGACGGTAAGTAATTCCGGTGTGATGGCACAGTCAATATCCAGCACCGTGCGAATTTCGGAATCGCTGTAGAATTCAGCGGCACGCTTGCAGATCTGCTGACGGAAATCAGCGATCTTGTTTCGGTGAATGGTAAAACCGGCTGCCAATTCATGACCGCCATAGCTTTCCAGCAGGTCAGAAAGGGCTGTCAAAGATGCAAACAAATTAAATCCGCCGAAGCTGCGGGAACTGGCCTTGCCGTGGTCACCATCCAAACAAATCAGGAAAGTGGGACAGCAGTATTCTTCAGCCATGCGGCTGGCAACAATACCGACAACACCCTGATGCCAGGTTTCATCCGCCAACACGATTGCTTCCGGGGGCTGACCGGCGGGAAGCATGGACACGGCTTCTTCATATATCTGAGATTCCACTTGCTGACGCTGACGGTTCAGATCGCATAGCGCCTTAGCAAGATGGCCGGCACGCTCTTCGTCGTCTGTCAGAAATAGCTCTACAGCCCATTCAATCTGGCTCATGCGTCCGGCAGCGTTGATACGGGGAGCCAGCATGTAACCAATGGAGGTAGCAGTCACGTTTTCTGCAGTGCAGCCGCTTTCCTTCATCAGTGCGGCAAGACCGGGGCGGTGCGTATGGCGGATAGATTCCAGACCATGGGCGACAAATACCCGGTTTTCTCCAATCAAGGGCATGACATCAGCGACAGTGCCAAGACAAACCATGTCCGCATAATCACGAAGCACCGCAGCTTGATCGCCGCTCAGGGCAGCAGCCAGCTTGAATGCTACACCAACACCGGAAAGCGTCATGTGGGGATAGCCGCCGTCAGGACGGTGGGGGTCAACCACTGCAATGGCATCCGGCAGTTGTTCTTTACATTCGTGGTGGTCGGTAATAACCAGATCAATACCCAGTTCTTTACACAGCTCTGCTTCTGCAACGGCAGTAATACCGCAGTCTACTGTAACGATCAGTTTGACACCTTTTTCGTGGAGATGGTGGATAGCGATGGGGTTTAGGCCATAGCCTTCCTCCAAACGGCCGGGGATATAGCTGAGACAGTCTGCACCGTTACGGCGCAGAAAATCTGTCAGCAGGCAAGTGGCGGTGATGCCGTCCACGTCATAGTCACCAAAGACCGCGATTTTTTCCCCACGGGTCATAGCCAGGCCTACCCGACCGGCAGCAAGCGCCATATCCGTCATCAAATAGGGGTCCGGCAGGGGAATATCACAAGCCAACTGTTTACGTACCATAGCGGCATCGTTCATTCCCCGGGAGGAAAGGATCATAGCGCTCAGGGGTGAATAACCTGCGCCCACCAGCGTATTAACAGCATTCACATCAGGGTTCGATACATTCCAAATTCCATACTTCAAGGCAATACACATCCATTATAACTTTTTCTTTATATTATACCAAAAAGGATGCGTCTGCACAATAGTAAGTTTGCTTTTTTATGGCAAATCTCCAAAGAATCTGCGTTATTTTTTTGTCTGCAAAAGGATTTGGGTGACGACTACAGCCAAAATTGGTGCCAATAGCATTCCAGCCAATCCCCAAAGCTGATATCCGGCATAAATTGCCAGTAAAGTGATCAGTGGATCCAGTCCCAGTTGCTTTCCAACAAAACGGGGTTCTAATATGGAACGGAGCAGAGTAACCACGATATAAATGCCCAACAATCCCAAGGCACGTACGGTATCTTCCTGCAAAAAACACACAAGGCTCCAGGGAATCAACACGGTTCCGGTACCCAATATTGGCAGAATATCCACCAGACAAATGGCGGCGGCCCATAAAAAAGGATGCGAAATTTGCAGCAGAAAAAAGCCAGCAAAAAGTATGCAAAAGGTAATACCTACAAGCTTTGCTTGAGCCAGCAACCAGCCACAGACAGTTTTTTTCAGCGTTTGCAGGTAAGGCGCATACTGTTCTTTCCATGCTTTGGGAAGTTTCTCCTGAAGCCAGTTGCGGATCTGAGGCAGACGGGCAGATAGCATGAAAGTGGCCAAGATCCAGGTACCAAGTCCCAGGGCACTATCCGGGATGGCTTTTAGAACAGAAGCGGCAAGACTCAAAAGCGTGGTGCTCAAGCTGTTCAGCATGGCGCTGCCACCGGAAAACATGCCTTCGACACCGTGGATCAAAATAGGGCTGATGCCCTGCGGGGCTTTTTGTGCCAAGCTCAAAAGCCAGCGCTCCAAGGAGTCCAGACCGGATGTTGTTGCATTTTCCAAATCCGGTAAAACCCCTGCCAGTGCACCTAATTCCCGGATTAAAAATGCACACAGGGAGAGTAATGCCAAAATAGTCAGCAGCAAGGCTGTGGTGATGCCAACTGCTGAAGCCAGCCCCCGGGGCAAGTGTAGTCGTTGGTGCAGATTGCGCACCATAGGTTCCGCAGCCAAAGCCAGCAAAGCAGCCAAAAGAAAGGGCAGAGCGATTGGCAGAAGAAAACGCAGAGCCAGCCAAAGACCAACTGTGATCAGGATAATAAGCGGTAGTTTGCGATGGGAAAAATAGGACATGTGTACTCCTTTCTTGGACAAAAGTCCGCAACTGGGGGTTGCATTTTATAAAAATTGTGATACAATGACTTTGTTGCATAGGAAAAATGCGTTGCAAAATGTCAAACGTAATGAAGGAGGCTGCTCTCATGGCTAAACAACCCAAGTATTACATTATCGAAACCTCCGCACTGCCAGAGATTTTTCTGAAGGTTGCAGAAGCAAAGCGTATGCTGTCCACCGGCGAGGTGTCCACAGTCAATGAGGCGGCTAAGCGGATGGGGATCAGCCGCAGTGCTTTTTACAAGTATCGGGATGCCATTTTGCCCTTCCAGAATATGATGAAGGGTCGTATCATTACTTTTCAGATGATGCTCCATGACGAGCCCGGTGTACTATCTTCTCTTCTGATGGTGTTTGCCAAGCGGAAGGCCAACGTGTTGACCATTAACTCAATCATTCCTACAAATGGCCATGCTTTGGTTACCATTTCTGCTGAGTTGACCGATGTAGAGGTATCTTTGGAAGAACTCCTGGCAGAGTTTGGCAACGCTCCCGGTGTTATCAAGGCAGATATCATTGCCGGTTAATAGAATAATTCAGACAGGCTTGCTTCGGCAGGCCTGTTTTTGCATATTGCACCGAAATTCGCCGCATTGCGTAGGATGAAGTGGAGGTGAATAAGATGTTGATCGTACAAAAATTTGGCGGAAGCTCTCTGGCAGATGCCAACCGTATTCGTCGTGGGGCAAAACGTGCCATTCATGCGGCAGAAGCAGGCCATCAGGTAGTAGTGGTTGTGTCAGCGCAGGGGGATACCACAGACCATTTGGTGTCGGCAGCGGCTGCAATTACCACAGTGCCTTCTGGCAGAGAATTGGATGCATATTTGGCTGCCGGGGAACAAATGTCTGCCGGTTTAATGGCTATGGCTCTGGAAAGCATGGGCGCACAAGCTGTCAGCCTTACCGGTTGGCAGGCAGGACTGTTAACAGACGATGTGTATACGGATGCTCGGGTACAGAAACTTACCAATGACCGCATTCAACGGGAATTGGCAATGGGGAAAATCGTGGTTGTAACGGGATTTCAGGGTATCGATGAAAAAGGAAATATCACCACCTTGGGACGAGGCGGCTCCGATACTACGGCAGTTGCCTTGGCGGCCTTTCTTGGTGCGAACAAATGCCAGATCTATACAGATGTGGATGGAGTGTATGACCGGGATCCCAGAATTTTTCCCGATGCGGTACGTTACGATACCATAGATTACGATGATATGCTGACGCTTGCCCGGCAGGGGGCACAGGTACTGCATGACCGCAGTGTGGAACTGGCAAAGGCGTACAATGTACAGATCCAGGTGCTTTCGTCGTTTCGTCCCGGGCCTGGGACAATCGTAAAGGCTTTATTATAAATTTATCCGTTTTTTGCAGGCATAAAACACATTTTTTTTAATAAAATACCCTTGACAAAGGGAAAAAACTGTGCTAGAATGCACAGGTAATGAAGAAGGCTGAACATCCGCCTCACCGCAAGCTAACGCGAAACGGTTTATATTCCACTTTCCCTATAGGGGATTTCTGTGTGAATGTGCGGATGCTTTGGCATCCGCTTTTTTGCGCATAATGGAGGTGCTTACCATCGCAAAGTTAGATCATCAGCTCAATGAGGAGATCCGGGACAAGGAACTTCGCATCATCGGTGAGGATGGTGCCCAGCTGGGCATTATGTCTGCCGAGGAAGCCAATGCCCTTGCAGATGAAAGAGGTCTGGACCTGGTCAAAATTTCTCCCAACGCCGTTCCTCCGGTCTGCAAGATCATGGATTATTCCAAGTTCTGCTTCGACCAGAAGAAACGTGAGAAGGAAGCTAAGAAGAACCAAAAGGTCGTAGAGATCAAGGAAATCCGTATGAGCCCCAGCATCGACACCAATGACCTGAACACTAAGATCAAGGCTGCTCAGAAATTCCTGGCAGACGGCAACCGGGTAAAGGTCAGCGTTCGTTTCCGTGGTCGTGAAATGGCGCACACCAACCTGGGTGAAAAGTTGTTGATGGACTTTGCCGCAAGCTGTGCAGAAACGGCTACTATGGAAAAGAACCCCAAGCTGGAAGGTCGCTTTATGGCGATGTTCCTTACCCCTAAGAACAGTAAATAAAATAACCAAAGATACGGAAGGAGAACTTACTATGCCCAAGCTGAAAACCCATAGCGGTGCTAAGAAAAGATTCAACCTGACCAAGAGCGGTAAGGTTAAGAGAGCTCACGCTTACAAGAGCCACATCCTCACTAAGAAGACCACCAAGCGGACCCGTCATCTTCGCGCAACTGCCTACGCTGATGTTACCAACGTAGAAGCAATCAAGAAGATGATTCCCTACAAGTAAGAATAGGAGGATAGACAAATGGCAAGAGTTAAAGGCGCAATGATGACGCGCAAGAGAAGAAATGCTACCCTGAAGCTGGCTAAGGGCTACTGGGGTTCCAAGTCCAAGCACTTTAAGATGGCCAAGCAGGCCGTTATGAAGTCCGGCAACTACGCTTTCGAAGGCCGTAAGCAGAAGAAGCGTGCATATCGTACCATGTGGATCGCCCGTCTGAGCGCAGCAGTCGCTCCCTACGGTCTGAACTACTCCAAGTTTATGAATGGCGTCAAGAAGGCTGGCATCGAGCTGAACCGCAAGAGCCTGTCTGAGATGGCTATCAACGACACCGCTGCTTTTGCAGCTATTGTTGAGAAGGCTAAGGCTGCTCTGAACTAATCATTTAAAACCCCTGCTGGTTTCAGCAGGGGTTTTTGTCCGAAAGGAGGGGGAGAAATGGAATTAAAGCATCATGCAACCCGGGCGGGACGGTTGTCATCCTTCTTGCAGGAAGAAATGGCGATGTCGTCTGGCCTGATTAACCGGCTGAAATGGCACGAAAAGATCCTAGTCAATGGCAAACCGGAGCATACGGACTATGCTGTGCAGATAGGGGATACTATCACCGTTTTACTGGATACACCCAAAGCTGAGTATCCGGCAGAGCAGGGGGATCTGGTCATTCTTTATGAGGATGATCATATTCTGGCAGTGGATAAGCCGGCGGGTATGCTGATCCATCCCTCCCGTTCCAAAAACACCGGTACGCTGGCGAATCTCGTCTTGGGATATTATGAAAAGACCGGACAAAACTGCGTATTCCACCCCTTGACCCGACTGGATCGGGACACATTTGGTGTGGTACTTCTTGCGAAGAATCCCCATATCAGCGCCCGCTTGCAGGCAGGTTGTTTGCAAAAAACATATCATGCCATCACCTATGGTGGCCCATCCGACGATACTGGCACCATCGATGCCCCAATCGCACGAAAGCCATTGCCCAGCCTGCTAAGAGAAATACGAGAAGATGGCAAGCCGTCGATGACGGAATATGCGGTAGTGGAACGCAGAGAAAAGTTATGTAAACTTAAACTACGCCCCATTACAGGCCGTACCCACCAACTGCGGTTGCATTGCGCCTATATGGGTTTTCCGATTTTGGGTGATCCTCAGTATGGCTCGGTAGAATCTGTTGCTGCTTCGGATAAGTGCAATGTAACAACACAATTACTCTGTGCCAAAAGCTTGGAATTTACGCATCCAGCCACGAAAACACCAGTGATTATTGTATCAAAAATGGATGTGAATCTTGATATTTAATATTGGTTGTTCTATAATACGGGTATCAATAGGAAGGGAAATGGATGATGAAAAGGCAACAAGCATTTACCCAAAGCGGTACATTTCTGAAGGGCGGTTTGCATTGCCACACTACCCGATCTGATGGCGAGTTGACGCCTGAGGAAGCACTGCGTTATGCTGTATCTCAGGGCTATGATTTTCAGGCACTGACAGACCACCAAATTTATAATTTTACAAATTATGCCCCGGATACCGACATTGTGGTGATTCCCGGCATGGAATATGCCAATGATTTGGAGTGCGGTCGAGGCTATCGTTGTTTTCATACCGTTTGCCTTGGACCGGAGAAGGAAAAAGGCAATGGTTTCAATCAGGACGACAAGTTTCCCTGGGGCTATGAGCCAAATTCCGAAGCGTATCAGCCCATGCTGGATGAGATTCATGCCAAAAAGAATCTGACCATTTTGTGCCATCCGCAATGGAGCAATACCAGTGCGAAATATTTTGAAACCCAGCAAGGGAATTTCGCCATGGAGATCTACAACAGCGGTTGTGCCATTCTCAACAATTCTGACGATGATGCAGCATATTGGGATGAGATATTGGGTCAGGGCAAGCGCTGGTATGGCGTAGCTACCGATGATGCCCATAGCATCAATGAGCTTTGCAAGGGCTGGGTCATGGTCAAGGCGGAGAAAAATGTGGATTCCATTCTGGAAGCACTGAAAAATGGCGAGTTCTACTCCTCCTGCGGCCCGGAGATTTATGATTTCTATGTAAAAGACGGCAAGGCAATCATTGATTGCTCTCCCGTTTCCCGGGTGCGTCTGCATTGCGATAAGCACCCTACGCTGATGATCAAAGATCCTGAAGGCAACATTACCCATGCAGAGTTCGATATTGAAAACCATTGGGCAGGCCTTTATGACTATGTCCGCATCACATTGGTGGACAAAGACGAGAAGAAAGCATGGACTAACCCTATTTTCTTGGATGAGGATAACTAAATGGCACTGTTTTCAGATGTTTTGCTGACGGTGGCAGATGTGATTATCATAAACTCCCAGAGATTGTAAAATGATATAAAAAGCCTGCCGCTTAGCGGCAGGCTTTTTGTTTATACTCTTTCAAAATCCTCTGCGCCATGCTTACACAAGGGGCAGATATAATCTGCAGGCAGTTCCTCGCCCTCGTACACATAGCCACAGATCTTACAGACCCAACCGGCCTTCTTTTCGGCGTTTACAGCAGGCTTGGGTTTGACGTGGTCAAAGTAATACTGGTAGGTCATGCTGGGCACATCATTCAAAACATGAGCCTCGGTGACCTCGGCAATGAACAGGGTATGGGTGCCCCAGTCATAGCTTTCTACTACTTTACCGGACAGGACAGCATTGCAATTTTCAGGAACATAGCGCAGGCCGTTCTCAGTGCGGTTATCATAGGAAACATCAGCAAACTTGTCGGTATCCCGGCCGGAGCAGAAACCAAACTGCTGGAACACGGCAAAGGGAGCATCCACATTCAGCACGGACACATTGAACATTCCGGTGCGCAGAATCATATCGTGGGTGAAGTTTGCCTTATTTACAGCAATCTGAATGCGCTTGGGATTGTCAGTGATCAGACCGGCAGTATTGATGATGCAGCCATTGTCCCGCTCGTTTTCCTTGGCGGTGAGAACAAACAGACCATAGCTGAGCTTAAACACAGCGCTGTTATCCACCTTGGGAGCAGGTGCAGTATCTTTTGCGGGCAGAATGGAAGCAGCAAGTGCATCGGCAACGGCATCCAGCTGAGACAGCTGATTTTCCTTCAGTGCGGAGCGAATGGTCAAGCCGGTGTCCAGAATATTCATATTCTTGCACTTAGAAAGCATATTGCGCATCAGGTTGCCGGCAGTGGGTGCCCAAGAGCCATTCTCCAGCAGGGCAACGGTACGATTCTGCAGGTTGTGCGCAACCAAGTCGCTGAGCAGTGCCTCCATGCAGACAAAAATGCCGGCATTGTAAGTGGTAGATGCAAATACCAGATGGCTGTAGCGGAAGGCGGCAGCCACAATATCCGATGCCGGGGTCACGGATACATCAAAGATGCGGGTCTTAATGCCCTTTTCCCGAAGTTTGACAGCCAGAATTTCCACTGCATTTTCGGTGTTGCCGTAAACGGAGGCATAAGCAAGCATGACACCGGTTTCCTCAGGCGTGTAGGATGCCCAATGCAGGTATTTGTCAATGAAATAGCCGATGTTCTTGCGCCATACAAAGCCGTGGAGGGGGCAGACCATCTTGATGTCCAGCATAGCGGCCTTGGTGAGCAGAGCAGTAACCTGCTGGCCGTACTTTCCAACAATGTTAGTGTAGTAACGACGAGCTTCGTCCAGATAATCCCGGTCAAAGTCCACCTCGTCAGCAAACAGCGCACCATTCAAAGCACCAAATGTGCCAAAGGCGTCTGCAGAGAACAGAATGCCATCAGTGGTATCGAAGGACACCATAACCTCAGGCCAGTGAACCATGGGGGCTTTCACAAAGCAGAAATTGTGACGGCCGGTGGAAAAAACCTCAGTCTCTTTGGCCTCCACCCAGCGGCTGTCCAGATCAAAATCAAAGAACTGTTTGATCATGTTCCGGGTAGCAACATTGCACACGATTTTTACATTGGGATAGCGCAGAACAACATCTTCCAGAACAGCAGAATGGTCCGGCTCCATGTGATGCACGAATACATAGTCCAGATCGCGGCCATTCAGCACAGCAGCAACATTTTCAAAGAAGGTTTTGGCAACAGCCTTGTCCACAGTGTCGAAAAGAACGGTCTTTTCGTCCAGCAGAACATAGGAGTTATAGGAAACGCCATCGGGAACGGAGTAAACGCCCTCAAACATAGCCAGGCGGCGGTCATTTGCGCCGACCCAAAACAGATCAGATTGAATCTTTCGGTAATTGTACATAATATGCTCCTTATTTTTGGGAATCCAGAATGAGTTTAAATGCACCGTATGCACCGGCATCGTTGCCCAGTGTCGCCAGCGCAAAGCGGATGGAACTGGATGCATCGAAAACATATTTATCAAAATATCGCTTAGCACCCTCCAGTAAAGGCGTACCGGCCTTACTGACACCACCGCCAAGGACCACGACCTCCGGGTCGGTGACACAGCACACAGATGCCAGGAACATGCCCATATAGTCGTAGACCTGCTCCAGAATTTCCATCGCGAGGGCATCCTTTTGGTTGCCTGCGTCAAAAACATCTTTGCATGTCAGCGGCTGTATAGTACGCAAAATACTGTCACGATTATCCTTTGCAAGGCAGCGTTTTGCCAATCGAACAACACCGGTTGCGGAGCAATACATTTCTACGCAGCCGTACTTGCCACAGGTACACATTTCGGTTTCATCACGGTTGACAGTCAGATGACCAATCTCACCGGCTGCGCCATGGACACCGTTAATGGGTTTTCCGTTGATAACGATGCCACCGCCCACGCCAGTACCGAAGGTTGCCAGCACCATGTTATCACATCCAACTGCGCCGCCCTTCCAGGCTTCGCCCAGAGCAGCCATATTGGCATCGTTGCCGGCTTTGATGGGGAGTCCGGTAAGCTTGTTTAACACATCGTGAATATTGAAAACATCCCAGCCAAGGTTGTGGCAACGGTTCACATTTCCGTTGTCATCCACAGGACCGGGGACGCCAATGCCAATGCCGATGATCTGTTCCCGGGGGATGCCCTGTTTGCTAAGATAGCTTTGTACAGATGCGGCAATATCCGGCAAGATTTGACTGCCGTTATCAACAGTTGCAGTGGGGATCTCCCACTTGTCCAGCAAGGTTCCATTTTCGTCAAAGAATGCAATTTTGACGGTGGTACCGCCAAGGTCAACGCCAAAGCCGTATTTCATAGCGATCCTCCTTCTATGAGTTTGCCAACTTATTATATAGGATAATCCAAAAAAATTCTAGTCCTCAACGCAAAAAAATCCCGGTGCAGAAATTCTGCACCGGGAAACAGGATTCAATAAAATTAGAACATCATGCCCAGGTTGATGAAGTCCAGGCAGACCCATCTGCCGTTAATCTTGTAAACATAGACGGTTCTTTCGTTCTCTTCGGGCTCATCCAGCTCGCTGCCGTCCAGAGTGATGGTAACTTCCAGCTCATAGCCAGCGGTGACCTTTGCGTTCTTCATCTCTTCCATGATGGACTTGTAAGTCTTCATCAGCTTCTTAGCCTGAGAAGTGGTCAGACCCATCATTTCAGCATAGTCTTCCCATTCGTCGGAATCGAAGTCGTCCATTTCCTTCAGCTGCTTCAGGGTTTCCTTTGCCTGATCCTTCAGCTCATCCTGGAAATCCTTGACGTCATCCTTGTCCAGCTTTTCCTTCTCGGTGATCTCGTAGGAGTACTTGTAGTCCTCGCCGTACATCTCTTCGCGCTCTTCGATCATCTCATTGAACTGATCCTTCTGCTCGTCCTTGTCATATTCTTCGGACTTCTTCATGATGCTGAGGATTTCCTTGTATTCCTTCTTGAACAGACCGTTCAGATTCTTCATATCGATCTCTTCGTCGTACTTCTTGTTGTTGCGAACAGCAATGTAGTTATCCAGAGGAGTCTTGTAGCTGTTGGTCAGAGTGTTGATTGCAAACCAAGCACCGAAGATCACGATGATAGCAGCGATAGCGCCGATCAGGATCTTCTTCAGGGGGAAGGACTTTGCCTTCTCGATTACTGCGTTGACACCCCCGGGAACATAGGTTTCCTCAACGGGAGCTTCAACGGGCTCGGGAGTGATTACGGGCTGGCCACATGCTTCACAGATCTGAGCATCATCAGCGATGGGCTGGCCACAAGTGGTACAGAATTTACTCATAGTATAACCTCCTAAAAATAGATGGATGTTTGCGACGGATACTGATTTTGGAATATTTAGCAGGATTCGTCACGCATAGTGTTATTTTAGGCTATTTTGTCACAAATGTCAATAGCATACTTGCAAAGTTTTCTTCCACGTGGACACAAAACCGATTTGCAAAAGTGTTTTTAGCCTTGAAATCAAGCTGCCTTTTCCTTTTTACGCTCAAAGGCGCAGTCCAGAACAATGGGAACGATGGACAATGCAACAGCAATAAAGGGCATGGCAGTGATATTGAAAGCCAGGTCTTCAAAATGTTCTCCCAAGGAGGGATCATCCATAATACCCTCTGCCAAGAAGGGGAGAGCAACGCAGGTGCCGACTACCATAATGATCAGGAATACCAGGAAGATGTACTTCAGGAAACGGGCCTTGTTCAGAGAATGGGTCACTGCAGCCAGCACACCGAAGGCGACCATGAAGAGCAGGAATCCACCGGCAATATAGAATATAAAACCAAAGTCGGCAATATCACCAATCAATTCCTCGGCGTCTTCAATGCTTACCAGCGATGCAGAAGCAAAGACGACCATCGAAACATTTTCAGCAGACAAAACAGTTTCTGTATCTTTAATATATTGGGGAACCTTAAAGGTTATACCGGTTAATGCGTTCACGGAGAATTCGGTTGCAGTCAGATCCTTGACAAGTTCTCTGGTTTCCTTAATGCGCCGTCTGATTTTTATCTCGGTGCGGGGCAGATCATTATCCTTCAACTCTTCTTTGACAAGATCAGAATCGGGCGATACAAAGCTATCATTTTGGGAAAGATCAGGTGCTAAGGTTACATCCTGAGTTGCGAATCTGGTTAAATTTTGTTGAATTGCATCCAGATCGGAACTGACCAGCTTGGTGAATTCTCGCACCTCCTTGCGGCAGTCGGAATCCAGCTTTACCCATGCGGGCATAAACATGGCAGCAACAGCGGCCAGCAAGCAAAGTGAACCAAGAATACGAATGATAATCTTCTTCATAGATATACCTCCTTTTAATAAATACCTAGTGTTATTTTAAGGAATTTGGTGGAAAATGTCAATACTATAGCGCCAAATACTCCTGCTACAAGGACATTTCCGTAATAAGAATGCCCCTGCTTGTTCAGCAGGGGCATGCAACTTATTCTGCAGAGATCAGATAATAGTAGACGGGCTGTCCACCCTTCAGAAGATTCACGTCTGCGTCGGGGCAGATATTGCTGAACAGATCAGCAGCCTTTTGTGCCTGCTTTTCGGTAATGTCAGCACCATAATAGATGGTAATGTAATCCTTACCCTCATCCCGGACCTTTTCGGCCAGAGATTTCAGCAACACCTTGATATCCCGGCTTGTGCCAAACAGACCATTCCAGATGGCCAGATAATCGCCTTCGTGGATCATGAAACCGTCAAAATCGGAATCCCGGGCGGCATAGGTGACCTGCATGGTTTCCACAGTGCCCAGTGCCTCAGTCATAGCTTCTGTGTTCTCCTCAGCAGAACCATCAGGGTTAAAACTGAGCATAGCGGTGATACCCTGAGGAATGGTCTTGCTTTCGATGACAATTACATTCTTGGGGGTCAGCGCATCTACCTGCTGAGCGGCCATGATAATGTTCTTGTTATTGGGCAGAACGAATACAGTTTCAGCGGGAACCTTATTGACAACCTCCAGAATATCCTGAGTACTGGGGTTCATGGTTTGGCCACCGGAGATCAGGCCGTCAACACCCAGATTGGTGAATACATCGCCGATACCATCGCCGACACACACAGAAACAACACCAAGTGCCTTCTCAGGTTCGGCAATTTTGGGAGCCAGCTCCTGCTCACTCATTACCTTTTCGGTGTGCTGCAGGCGCATGTTTTCGATCTTTACAGTGACGAAGGAACCGTAGTCCATAGCTTCGTGCAAAGCTTTACCGGGGTCGTTGGTGTGTACGTGTACCTTGATGATTTCTTCATCGTCCACCAAAACCAGGCTATCGCCCAGGCTGGAGAGGAAATCCCGGAGCTTTTCGGGATCGTTCTGATTCTCACGAGAAATAATGAACTCAGTACAGTAGGTGAAGGTGATCTCCTCATCGTTAAAATCGGAGAAAGCAGCCTGCTCCTTGGGTTCGTTGTTGCCCAGATTTTCAGGAACCACGATGTCCTCACCACGCAGAGCCAGCAGCATGGCTTCCAAAGCCACCAGCCAGCCCTTACCACCGGCATCCACAACACCGGCCTTCTTCAGTACGGGGTTCTGGTTGATGGTATTGGCAAGTGCCACCTTGGCTTCTTCAATGGCAGCTACGTGGACATACTCAATATAATTATTCTCCTCGGATGCCTGCAGTGCCTTAGCGGCAGCCAGACGGGCAACGGTGAGAATGGTGCCTTCGGCGGGCTTCATAACTGCCTTATATGCAGCGTCCACGCCTTCCTGCAGCGCCTTGGCCCACAGAACACCATCGCATGCAGTGCAGCCCTTCAGACGCTTGGAAATGCCACGGAACAGCAGGGAGAGGATAACACCGGAGTTACCTCTTGCACCACGAAGCATAGAAGATGCAGCAGTAGCAGCGGCCTGTTCCAGAGAGGGATCCTCTGCCTTGCGCAAATCGTTGGCCGCAGCATTGATGGTCATGGACATATTGGTTCCCGTATCGCCGTCCGGCACGGGGAAAACATTCAAATCATTTAGCGCTTGCTTGTTAATCTCGATAGAGGCGGGCGCATTGATAATCATTCTGCGGAAACTGCCTCCGTGGATGGTTTGCTTCAAAGTGTTCGCACCTCCGATTATTAACCGATCATCATAGAATCGATGTATACGTTTACGGCCCGTACTTCGGTGCCGGTGCACTTGGCAACAACATAGCGCACTTCGGAAATAATCGAAGAGCCCACAGCGTTCAGATTTACGCCGTTGTCAACCATAATGTGCAGATCGATAGAAATAGTGTCGTCCTCGTGGAATTCCACACGGACACCCTTAGACATGGATTCTTTGCGAAGCAGGTGGTACAAGCCGTCAGAAACGGAGCGTGCAGCCATTCCCTTCACACCGAAGCAGTTGGAAGCGGCAGTGCCTGCAATATCAGAGTAGACATTGGAGCTGACATTAACGGAGCCTTGTTCGTTGGTTTGGCGGATCATAGATCGTACCTCCTTGTTGATATTGATTGGAATTAAACCATGCTTTCTTCCCAGCAGTCGGGAGCGGTCAGACCCATCATCTTGACGATGGTGGGAGCCACATTTGCAAGGCCGTAAGCACCCTCCTTGATAGTCCAGTTGTTGTCCTTATCATAGATGATAAAGGGAACAGGATTCAGGGAGTGAGCGGTACGGACAGCGGTTTTGCCCTTCTTGGTTTCGGTCATCTGATCGGCATTGCCGTGGTCAGCGGTGTTCAGGACGGTGTAACCGTACTTGTCAGCAGCTTCCAGGATAGCCTTCAGACCATTGTCCACACACTCCATGGCGTATACAACGGCATCCATAACACCGGTGTGACCAACCATGTCGCCATTGGGGTAGTTGCAGCGAATGAACTTGTAGTTGCCGGAAGCCATGGCATCCACCATCTTTTCGGTGATTTCCTTGGACTTCATGGCAGGTGCCTGCTCAAAGGGAATAACATCAGAGGGGATCTCCTCATAGGTTTCCACCTCCTCGCAGACCTTACCGGAGCGGGTGCCATTCCAGAAATAGGTCACATGGCCGTATTTCTGGGTTTCGGAAACAGCATAGTCGGTGAGCTTTGCTTCACACAGCACTTCCGTCAGCGTGTTCTTGATGACGGGAGGCTGAACCAGGTAATTTTCGGGAATATTCAAGTCACCATCGTACTGGAGCATACCGGCAAACTTAACACCGGTATAGTCACCCCGGTCAAACTTATTGAAATCCTTGCGGTCAAAGGCCAGGGAAATCTCCTGAGCGCGGTCACCGCGGAAGTTGAACAGAATTACGCTGTCGCCGTTTGCAATCTTGGCAACGGGCTCGCCGTTACGGGCAATGACGAAAGCAGGCAGATCCTGGTCAATGACACCGGTTTCAGCACGGTAGGTCTCGATGGCTTCCGTAGCAGATGCGAACATCCGACCCTGACCCTGAACATGAGTCTTCCAACCCAGCTCGACCATAGCCCAGTTGGCCTCGTATCGGTCCATGGTTACCTGCATACGGCCACCGCCGGAAGCAATGGCGTAATCGCAGCCTTCGGTGTTCAGCTCAGCCAAAACAGCTTCCAGCTGACCCACATACTCCAGAGCGGAGGTAGCAGGGACATCACGGCCGTCCAGAAGAATGTGGCAGTAAGCCTTCTTGACACCTTCAGCCTTTGCTTGCTTCAGCAGGGCGATCAGGTGAGAAATGTTAGAGTGAACATTGCCGTCAGACAGCAGACCCATGAAGTGCAGAGCCTTGCCTGCCTTGGCATTGGCAATCAGATCCTGCCAGGTGGCGGACTGATACAGAGTGCCGGTTTCGATAGATTCACCAACCAGCTTTGCGCCCTGAGAGTAGACCTGACCACAGCCCAGTGCGTTGTGACCGACCTCAGAGTTACCCATATCCTCATCAGAGGGCAGACCAACAGCAGTGCCGTGAGCTTTGATGTAGGTGTGGGGGCAGGTTGCGAGCAAATTATCCAGCGTGGGAGTCTTTGCAACAGTAACAGCATCGCCGCTGCCACCGTCGCCCTTACCAACGCCATCCATAATTACCAGTACAATGGGTTTTTCCATAGATTATCTTTACCTCCAAAACGGAATTCATCCGAGAATTGCATATTACCAGTCCTACTATTCTACAACATTTCGCTGCAAGATACAAGTCATTTTTTTCGTTTTAGGTAAATTGTCCAAATAAAGAAAAGAATGGGGAATTTTGCCAGTATTTTTTTCGGTAGCTATACCAATAAATATTACGGAAATATTAAGAAAATAGGAATTTCCATGGCAGAAATGGTAGGTTTTTCTATTGCTCTGTGACGGATTTTGTGATAATATGGGGAAAAACATATTTGGAGGAACCCCTTTGCGAAAACATAAAATTCTTATCCGGTTGTGCTGTGCATTATTGATACTCAGCCTGATGCCGGTTTCCATGGCTTTTGCAGCTGCACCATCCCAGGCAGGGCCACGAAAATTAGAGGGTGGTCAGCGTGATTTTAAGTGGCCGGTACCCGGACAGTATAATTTGTCCAGTTGTTTCTTGGATAACCGCAGCCACTATTCCCTGGACATCGCTGCACCTATGGGTGTGGATGTGGTGGCATCTTATGCAGGCAAGGTAATCGATATTTTCACAAGCTGTACCCACAACTGGGGTAAAAGCGGAAATTGCTGCAGCAGCTGGGGCAATTTTGTACTGTTAGAACATTCCTATACCTTGTCAAACGGAAAACAGATCACCCTTTACAGCCGGTATGCCCATTTGTCAAAAGTGTCGGTGAAAGTCGGGCAGTCCGTTGCCCGGGGAGAAAAGATCGGCACCAACGGCTCTACAGGGCGCAGCTCCGGTCCGCATCTGGATTATGAAATTCTTTACGGTGGCACATCTCCCTCAAAAACCTATTCTGTAGATCCCTACATAAATGAATTGCTGGAATTGCCGGAAGAATTGCATACTACCTTTGGTGCATGCTGCCAGGAATATGTAGCGTATGTGAAGAAATTGTACCCCCGTTGTATTCATAGCCAGTTCAACAGCAAAGGTGCTTGTACAGATTGCGGTTATGTGTATGACTGGAAAGCCACGCGGGATATTGATGCCATGGGAAATTACAAAACAGCATCCCAAACGCAGGGCTTTTCCATTCCCTACAGCCAATCTTCCGGTACGGTTTTCGCTGCCGGCCAGACAGTTTCCGTGCAGGCAACTGTGGTAAACGGCTGGGGACAGACTTGGTATGAGATCTTGTTGACAGATGGAAAGACAGTTTATGCACCGAAATCTGCCTTGACATTCCAAGGTTATTTCGAATCCAAAATCAAACTCGGTGATTGTACGGTGCAAAACGGCATGGTTTTGCAGCAGGCATCTTACCGATTGGACGGCAAGGTCACATCCACCTATCCGCTGCGCACCATTGTGGGCTATTTGGACGGAAAGCAATATGCCACCTGGTCGGGGACCGGCGGTGTCCGGGAGGTCAGCTTGCGTAATACTGCTCTGAATAAAAAACTGAGTTTTGCAGAATTGGCGCCCGGTACGCACACATTGGAGATTTATGTCACCGATTCCACCGGCAGAGAGGCAGCACAGGTGTATCGCTGCACATTTGAAATCGAAAAAACTGCGGTTACCTATACAGTTACCTATCTTGCAGAGCCGAAAAATATTGTCATGACGCTGGAAGAAGGAAAGAATCTGGGAGAACTCCCGATTGTGGTCCGGGAAGGGTGGATCTTCCTTGGCTGGTTCACAGAGGACGAACGGCAGGTAACGGCCGATACCTGTGTCGTTGCGGATATGCAGCTGCAGGCCAAGTGGGAGGAAATACCCCCGGAAACGCAGCCTGCTGCTCCTACCGATCCTTCTGTTCCTACAGAACCCCAAAGCAGTGAAGCAACTACTCAGGCGACGACGTTCACGCGAACAGAAGAAAACTTGCCTGAACAAGAAAAAGAAACAAAGTCTTATTTTTGGATCATTTCGGTGGTGCTGATTGTCCTTGGTGGCACAGCAGGCGGTGTATGTTTTTGGATACGAAAGAAACGTGAAGAAGAAATTTGGGCCTGAATGACAAAAAGACGCATCCAACCGGATGCGTCTTTTTTAATTCATTGTACCTTCGGCTCGCTGGAACAGTATACCGATCCGATCCCGCAGGGCAATGGCTTCGGGGGTATTGGAGGTGCCCTCTGTGTCGATCCACTTGGCTGATGCCGCCTGGGCATCCTTGAGGGTTTGCAGATCCATGCTTAAGTTTGCAACCCGGAATGTGGGCAGACCGGATTGACGGGCGCCGAAGAAATCACCAGGGCCACGCATTTTCAGATCTTCTTCCGCAATCTTAAAGCCATCAGTGGTCTTGCAAAGGGCTTTCAGCCGGGCAAGGGTTTCCTGATTCCGGTTGTGACTAGTGAGAATACAGTAGCTTTGATACCCGCCACGGCCAACACGACCGCGCAATTGATGGAGCTGGCTCAGACCGAACCGGTCAGCATCCTCGATGACCATCAGCGTGGCATTGGGTACGTCCACGCCAACCTCAATGACAGTGGTTGCCACCAATACATCGGCTTCGCCCCGGGCAAAGGCGGCCATAGTGGCCTCTTTTTCAGCGCCCTTCATCTGTCCATGAATCAGCAAAATTCGCAGATCAGGGAAAACAGTTTTTTGCAAGGTATCCGCCCAAACGGTGGCGGCCTTGATGCCGAGATCTTCGTTTTCTTCTACAGCAGGGCAGACGACAAAGCACTGATGCCCCTCCTGCACCTGCTTGCGGATAAATGCGTTGATACGGGCACGGTAGGATTCGTTCACAAGGAAGGAATCCACAGCCTTGCGTCCGGGAGGCAGCTCATCAATGATGGAAACCTCCAGATCACCATAGAGCAGCAGTGCCAAAGTTCGGGGAATGGGGGTAGCAGACATCACAAGCAAATGAGGGTCATTGCCCTTGGCAGAGAGCTTGGCTCGCTGGGCAACACCGAAGCGGTGCTGTTCGTCTGCAATTACCAAACCCAAATTTGCAAATTGGGTGGCATCGGACAACAGTGCGTGGGTGCCAACGGCCAGGTCAATCTGACCATCAGCCAAGGCGGTACGCACCTGCTGTTTTTGCTTGGGGGTCATAGAACCGGTGAGCAGAGCTGTGCGGATTCCCATGGGTGCAAACATCTTGGAAAGGGAATGATAATGCTGCTCCGCCAAAATTTCTGTGGGCGCCATCAGCGCCGTTTGGTGACCATTTTGAATGGCAACATAGGCACTTGCCGCGGCCACCATGGTTTTACCGCTGCCAACGTCACCCTGTACCAACCGATTCATGGGTTTGCCGGCGGCAAAATCATGCATGATTTCGTCGATGGCACGCTTTTGCGCACCGGTTAACGAGAAGGGGAGCGCACTTGTAAAAGATACAAGGTCCAAGTTTTTGTATATGGCGGTTTTCTTTTCTGCCCGAGATGCCCGCATCAAAGAAAGTCCTGCAGAAAAGACGAAAAATTCTTCAAAAATCAACCGCCTTTTCGCCATCTCCGCTTCGGCCATATTGGCAGGCTCGTGAATGGCATAGTAAGCTCGGTCGGCATCCAGAATACCAAACTCCCGCCGTACAGATTCAGGAATGATCTCTGCGGGGGTATCGCAGATGCTTAGCGCCTGACGAACAGCCTTGAGCAGGGCAGCGTTGGAAAGACCTGCGGTCAGCGGATAAATGGGCAGTACCCGACGGGTGGTCACCGGCGCAGAATCCAGACTTTCAAACACGGGGTTTGTCATACTGTAACCGGCAAAATCCCCGGCCAGTGCGCCGTAGAAAATATATTCCTTGCCGTATTGCAGTTGCTCTGCGGCAAATTTGTTGTTAAAAAAGGTCAGAGTCAGCCGTGCGGAATGGTCAGCCACCTGCACCCGGGTCAGATCCAAGCCCTTTCGTATATGGGCAGTGCGGGGAGTATTCATCACCATGGCTCGGAAACAGGCAGGGGTGTCCGCTTCCAGTTTTTCAATGGGGACGAGTTTTGTGCGGTCCTCATATCCTCTGGGAAAATGGCAGATCAGATCGCCCAGGGTAAAAATATTCAGCGCAGCAAATTGCTTTGCTTTGGTAGGGCCTACGCCCTTTAATATGGTGATGGGATCCGTCAATCTGGCCATGGCTTCACCTCCTTTGCTTAAATAGAGAAATTATATTGCGCTTTCTTGAATTTTCTGCGCCAGCACACAATTTTTTTCATAGGGACAAGAACCGAAATTGCAGTCCACATCGGTGATGTTACCATCTTCCAAGGTGACGGCTACCATGCGGCTGGCGTCCATACAGCGGCAGTAGCCGCTTAAAAATATTTCTTTTTCCATATTACGCCTCCGTAATACACAGCCCCATGGGTGCAAGGGAAACCCAGTTGGGAGCGACGGATTGTGCGTTATAACTAAACAGTACGTTGCTCCCGGAAATTTCCCAGTTTCCAGAACTGCGGTTTACATAAATCCGGACCTTCTTACCTTGATATTCCCGTATAAAGCCGACTTTCTGCTCCTTGGCATGAAAAAAACGAATATCGCCCAATCGCAGGGCATCGCATTCCTGACGCAATGTACCCAATTGACGATAGAAGGCAAGCAGTGCCTGATTTTCTTTTCCCCAAGGATAGGTACGGCGGTTGAAAGGATCGTTGTAGCCTTCCATTTCGACTTCATCTGCATAGTAAATGCTGGGGCTACCGGGCAATGTGAATTGTAAAAATGCTGCCAGGCGCAACCGCTCCAGTGCCATATCCCGTTGGGCGGGGGAAAGGCGACGACTTGCCTTTTCTTCCCGACTACCGTCAAAATCATCCACAAGCGCGGTCAGAATCCGGGGACTGTCGTGAGTGCTAAGCAAGTTCATATTGCTGTGCAGAACTTCCGGCGGATAATTTTCCGCAATGGTCATGACGGTGTTTTCAAAAGCGTAACCATCATCCTGCCCACGAAGGTAATTCAAAATGGCGGTACGGAAGGGGTAGTTCATAATGCTGTCCAGTTCTCCATCCACAAAATAGCGGCGCAGCTGGTTATAGGAATATTTGTTGGAAGCATCCTCCCAAACCTCACCCATGAGCAACGCATTGGGGTTGAGCTTTCGCAGATACTTTTTAAAGATTACCAAAAATTCGTTGGGCAGTTCGTCTGCCACATCCAATCGGAATCCGTCACAGCCGGCCTTTAGCCAATGGGCGATGACGCTGTCTTCTCCGGTGATGATATATTCCACAAATTTGGGGTCGAGTTTATTCACTGTGGGCAGGGTGTCAAAGCCCCACCAGGAGTTGTAGCTGTCCGGCCAGTTTGTAAACTGATACCAGCTGTAGTAGGGGGAATCTTGGGTGCAATATGCACCGTTTCCGCCAAAGGTGCGATTTCTGTCAAAATACAGACTGTCAGCGCCGGTGTGGGAATACACTCCGTCCAAGATCACTTTGATGCCCCGCGCATGGGCGGCATGGCAAAGTTCCCGAAAATCCTCCATTGTGCCCAGCATAGGATCAGGTGTCTTATAATCACCGGTGTCATAGCGGTGACTGGAAAAACTTTTGCTGATGGGGTTCAGATATAAAATGGTGGTTCCCAGGGAAGCAATGTAGTCCATTTTTTCGATAATGCCCCGGAAATTGCCACCGTAGAAATCATTGTTGAGAACCTCGCCCTTGTTATTGGGACGCCAATCCACATCTTCATCCCAGTTTTCGTGGATTGTAAAGGGTTCTAACTTGCCGGTGAGGTCACAATCTCCGGATTTGCAGAACCGATCCGGAAAAACCTGATAGATAGTAGCACCCTTGGACCAATCAGGGGTATGGAAATCTGCCGGCACACAGCTTATTTGCCATAGCGCGCCATCTTCCATATTGGTGTCGTTGCCGTATTTAAACAGACGGAAGCCGCCATCACGGGTAGTGATATAAAAATGGTAGAAATAAAGCCCGGTATCTTCCAAGGAAAATTCACCGCAGAAGATATGATATGCGCCGATTTGCCGCTGGAAAGGCATCAAAACTGCCTTGTACAAGCTACCGTCGGGATTGCATAAAATACATTCCACCTTGGTAGTGGGGACGGTTTCGGGAATATGAATGTGCAGCGTGCAACTTTGTCCCGGAATCAGCGTTCCAAATGGGGTCTTAAATTCCGGTAGTTTGCTGTCAAACAAAATTCGCATAGTGGACTCCTACAATCGTAATAAAAAAATTATACACCATTTTCACCACGAATGGAAGAGGTAAAAATGGCATGAAAAAACTCCCTCCAAGTTAAACTCGGAAGGAGATATTTTCAGAGAAATCAGGCCAGCTTGGTCAGCTTCAGAGTCAGTGCGCTCTTCTTGCGAGCTGCATTGTTCTTGTGCAGCAGACCCTTGTTGACAGCCTGGTCAACAGCCTTGATGGCAACCTTGTATGCAGCCTCGGCCTCGGCCTTGTTACCGGATTCCAGAGCAGCATCAAACTTCTTCAGGTTGGTCTTCAGAGCAGACTTGTTTGCCTTGTTCTTCTCGTAAGCGATCTTGGAAGAAATAACGTCTTTCTTAGAGGACTTGATATTGGGCATCGTGTTCCACCTCCTTGTGATAATCTCATACAGTTCCACATTATAACGCTTATTTTCAATAAAATCAATCCCTTTTTTATAAAAAATACAGTTTTTTCTGAAATGTTTTTTCACCTGCTAAAAAGGATATAGGACCCGTGGATTCTCAGCTTGCGATATGTGTGTAAAAAAGGGGATAAAATAGAAACGTTTTTAAAACGTATTGTGAAAAAATAACAATGCAAAAAAGTAGGAAAAAGTCGAAAATGGTCGAAAAATATTATGTAAACAAGCAAGAAAAAACCCTATACTTTTTGCATTAAAAAGCGCCTGTGGAAAAGGTTGTGGAAAATGTGGAAAACTCTTTCTACACAACGAAAAAGCCGTTTTCGGGAGGCCCTTTGAAAAACAAAAAACGGTATTTTTTACCGAAAAAAGCCATGAAATAGTTGCAATTATTACGTGTTACGGAAACGTAAAATGTAAATTCGTTCCAGCACTTTTTTGCTGAAAAAGTTGGATTTTTTGAAATAGGTGTCTGAAAAAGTACGCACAATGGGGGAATGTGTGAAAATTATTTGTAGAAATATACAAAAGATTTTTGGGTATCATCCGGCGCCAAATGGAAATAATGGAAGCAAAGCCAAGAGGAGGATACACCATGCAGGGAAAAGTAGAGATCTGCGGCGTAAACACGGCAAAACTCAAGACTTTGCCACCTGACCAAATGGATGAATTATTGATAAAAGCCAATGCCGGCGACGAAAATGCCCGGCAAGCATTGATCGAAGGGAATTTGCGATTGGTGCTTTCTGTCATTCAGCGATTTGAAAAACGGGGAGAAAGCCCTGATGACCTATTTCAAGTAGGATGCATCGGTCTGATCAAGGCCATTTCCAATTTCGATCCCACCAAAAATGTGCGTTTCTCCACCTATGGGGTGCCGATGATTGCCGGGGAAGTGCGCAGATATTTGCGGGATAACAGCGCAATTCGTGTTTCCCGGTCTATCCGGGATGTGGCGTACAAGGTTTTGCAGTGTAAAGAGGCCATGCTTCTTCGATTGGGCAGAGAGCCTACTTTGGAAGAGATATCAAAGGAATTAGATCTTCCCATTGATGATATCAGTGAGGCGCTGGATGCAGTCTGCGCTCCGGTGAGCTTGTATGAGCCGGTGTATGCAGATGGAGGCGATCCACTGACGGTGATGGATCAGGTTCGGGATACCAAGAACACTGAGGGGCACTGGATGGAGCATATTACTTTGCAGAATGCTTTTAATGCGTTGGGGAAACGGGAAAAGGAAATATTATCTTTGCGATTTTACGATGGCAAGACCCAGATGGAGGTGGCGGATATTGTGGGCATTTCCCAAGCTCAGGTATCCCGGTTGGAAAAAGGGGCAATTTCCGCTATGCGCAAGAGTGTAACAGTATCCTAAAGGATTGTATTTGCTGATTGCTTGCGCTATACTACTTGTGCTATACTAAAAAAGCGAGGTGGTAGATATGAAACACTTTATAAATGCGCAATGGATTTTTGCGGATGGGGTGGAAAAACCGGTCCGGGATCGCTATTTTGTCTATAAAGCAAATTTGCATGCGCCGAAAGGAAAAGCAACGCTGTATATCAGTGCGCACTGCCAGTACGCGGTCTATGTAAATGGCAGCTTTGTGAATTTCGGGCAGTATGACGATTATGAAGACTACCAGGTTTATGATACGCTTGACCTGTCCGATTACCTCAAAACCGGTGACAATGAACTGTGGATTCTGCAATACGTCTGTGGCATGGAAACCTCCACCCGTTCCGTATTGATTCCCGGTGTGATCTTTGCAGCTTGGGATGAGGATAATCAGTTATTTGCCAGTACACCGGAGGTACTTTCCGGTGAAGAAATGCGTTATGTAGATCATGGCGAATTATACACCTGGCAGTTGGGCTTTAACTTTTCCTACAATTCCACATTGCCTGAACCGGCGTTTAAACCTTCCATCCTCGCGGGGAAAGAGAAAAATCTGTTTCCCCGCCCCATTCAAAAACTGACCGTTGAACCCCTTGTGGAAGGTAAGATCGTCGCCCAGGGTTTACTGCGGGAAAATGACAAGACCTTGAATAAGGCGTATCGCATGCAAACTGCCTATCTTTCCGCCAGCCGGCAGGAAGAACTCTTCTGCGGGGAGGAGCTTGTCTGGAATCTGCCTGAGGAGAAAGGTGCAGACGGCATCTACATGGTTGCAGATATGGGCGGAGAAATGGCAGGCTTGCTTTCCTTGTCCCTAGAAGTGCCCCAGGACACAGAGGTGCTGATCAGCATTGGCGAGCATCTTGAGGATCTGCGGGTACGTAGTGGCATTGGCGGTCGCAGCTTCTGCTTCCGTTATGTTGCCAAAGCAGGAGAAAACATCTTTACGCACACTTGCCAGCGGTTTGGCCTGCGGTATATTCAGCTACATATTTACAGCCAAAGGGGAAAAGTAAATTGGGTCGGTTTGCGGCCAACTACCTATCCGCTTACCTATCAACCCAATCCCATGACCGATCGGCTGCATCGGAAAATCTGGGAGGTGGGCTGCAAGACGTTACACCTTTGTATGCATGAACACTATGAGGACTGTCCCTGGCGGGAGCAATCGCTGTACGCTATGGATAGCCGTGTGCAAATTCTCTGTGGCTATTATGCCTTTAAAGAACACGCATTTCCCCGGGCAACCTTATCTCTGATGGCCCGATCCCTGCGCCCGGATGGTTTACTGGAGTTGTGCCCACCCGGCAAGGCGGAGGTGGACATTCCGTGCTTTACAGCAGTGTATGTCAGGGAAATTTGGGAATATCTGCAGTACACAAAGGATCTTTCCCTTGTCCAGGAAGTCATGCCGGTGTTACGCGCCATCTGTGATGGCTTTTTGTCCCGTGTGGATGAAACCGGCCTGTTGCCGCTGTATCGTGGGGAAAAGATGTGGAATTTCTACGAGTGGCAACCTGGTCTGCAAGGACATTTGGGCGTGGACAATGAGGCTCCGGGGGCAATCTATGAGGCACTGCTGTGCGCCTTTGTGGTGGATGCTTTGCGGTGTTTTGCCAAGATTTTGCGCCAGATAGGGGCAACGGGTGCCGATGGCTATGAGCAATCAGCAGATGCGTTGGCTAAGGCTGTCCATACGCATTTTTATGACCCGACAACCGGCGGCTATCTCACGCGTTTAGGAGATACTGCGCCCAAACATGCATTAACGCAGGCGTTGATGCTGTTTGTACAGATTACACCTGAAACTCTGGCAGACAAGGTAGCTGAGCTGATCACCGGCGGAACATTGCTGCCTTGCTCAATAAGCATGACCATCTATGCCTTTGAAGCATTGCTGCAGCGATTTGACCAATATCGGGAATATGTGCTGGCAGAAATCGATCGTATCTGGGGCAGAATGCTGTTCAGTGGCGCAGATACCTTCTGGGAAACAGAGGTTGGCGCAAATGATTTTGACGCTTCCGGCAGCTTGTGCCACGGTTGGTCAGCCGTGCCAATCTACATTTTTAGCAAATACTTTTTGCAATAAAAAAACCGGAGGTGCATTGCACCTCCGGAATTCTTTTTACATATTCGCTTTGATTGCGGAGATCAGGATATCGCCGGCAACCACACGGTCCTCTGCGGCAAAGCCTTCAGAGAAATTGTCAGAATACAGTACTTGGGCATTGGGCGGGAACTCGTCGTCACCCTCCCAAATCAGGATCTGCATCCGATAGCCGTCCAGAAAATCAAACTGGAAACCGGCATCACCATGATTGACGGGCGTAGCGCCCATCTTTTCACATGCGCCACGGAAAGCAGCCAGTCTTGTACCAAAGGTGAAAGCGGCACGGGTTAGCACACGACCGGTATAGGGTGTAATATACAGCTCTCCCCAGGGCATTTCCCGGAAAGTCAGCCATGTACCCGCGTCAGCCACAGCTTTACCCTCCAACAGATAGCGCAGGAGGAAGGTCTGCGTGGGTAGGGGAGGTTCTTTGCCGCCATCCAGAGGACGGAGGGCATATTGCGGATGAGAAATTGCGTACTCCCGACCAATTAGGTTTACATAAAATTCTTTCCCGTCCCATTTGACACCGGTACGTCCGACGGTTTCCATCGGATCCAGCGTCCGGAACAGATTTTCATAATAGGAAAAAGGTACTTCTTCCTTGTGATTCTCAATTTGCATAATTTACTCCTGTTTACTATTGGGGAACAGACTTGCGTCGGTATGGGGAATGAAGCAGGCGGCTACGAAGGAATCCATATAGCCGGGGTAAGTGGACAGCTCCAGGTAGGTCATATTTGCGCCTACCTCTGCACACTTTTCGATGGCTTGATCACTGATGACCATGGCATACGCACCGGTGAGGGAGGAATTGCCGATATAGCTGAATTTCTCCAACTCCACATCGGGCAGCATGCCGATATTTACTGCATTTTTCATGTTGATGCCCGAGCCAATGCCACCAGCTACATACACATGGTCAATACAATCCACGGTCATGTCAACGGACTGGAGCAATGTATCAATGGCAGAGAAAATTGCGCCCTTTGCACGGATAAAGTTGTCGATGTCCACCTCATTGATGGATACTTCACGGCCGGTTTCGGTTTCTTCGGGAAATGCCAGAATGTAGCGGCCCATACCGTGCTGGTCACGTCCAACACGCTTGCCTTCCCGGACAAACAGACCCTTGGCATTGATGATGCCACAGCGGTACAGCTCGGAAATGATATCAATGATGCCACTGCCACAGATGCCTACGCATTTTTGACCGGCATCGCCCACAATGGTCACAGTAGGCTCCATAGTTTCCTTGTCCAGCACACAGGCTTCTACAGCACCGACGGTAGCAAGCATACCGCAGGAAATGTCGCCACCCTCAAAGGCAGGACCTGCGGAGCAGGCGCAGGACATGAGGAAATCCCGGTTGCCAAACACAATCTCACCATTGGTACCCAGATCGATGAACAGACTCATTTCGTCCTTATCCCAAATAAGACTTGCCAAAGTACCGGCTGTAATGTCGCCGCCTACATAGGAGCCGATGTTGGGTGCGATGACCACGCTGGCCAGAGGATTGACACTCAGGTTCAGATCACCAGCAAGCAAGCCTTCCCAACCAAAGAAACTGGGGATATAGGGATCCATACGCACCGGGTCCGCATCCACACCCACCAGCAGGTGGTTCATGGTAGTGTTGGCGCCCACGGACAGACGGACGATACTCTCAGGGCTGATCTTTGCAGAGCGGCACAGATTGCGGATAATGGGATTCAAGGTTTCATCTACAATGGCCTTCTGTAGATTTTTCCGTCCACCGGGACGGCTCTGCTGAATGATTCTGTTGATGACATCTGCACCGTAACGGATTTGGCCGTTACCGGAAGAACCCTTGGCCAGAATTTTGCCGTTTTCCATATCCACCAGCACCATGGTGACAGTGGTGGTGCCAATATCAATGGCGCAGCCGACTAAAGCTGTATCCTTGGGATCACAGATTTCCATGCAACGGAAAGTATTGCCCTCTAATTTACCCTTGACGGCCACAGTAAAGTCGAATTTTCGCAGGGTTTCAGCCAATTTCACCATGACGGCAAAGGGAATCTCCGCTTTTTCGACACCAAAGGTCTCCTGAATCGCCCAGTTTAGGCGCTCAATGTCCGGCATGGTATCTTCAGAAGAAGGCGCAGACATCGTCAGTACAGCGCTGCGGTATGTATTTTCAAAAATAATGCCACTGTCTTTCAGTTCTTGTTGAGCGGTTTCGAAAATGGCAATTTCCTGAGGACTGCTGAGGTCAGCGGTCTTCATCCGGGATTGATAAGCAGAGGCAATATCCGGCACCAGAACCGTGCAATCACCGGTGATCTTGCAGTTGCAGCTTAAACGCCAACCGGCATCAAATTCTTCCTGAGAAATGTGCCGGGAGGGGATGGTGTCCAAATTGCCTTCCAGCAGCTGAACCCGGCATTTGCCACAGGAGCCGTTGCCGGAGCAGGGTGCATCGATAGCTACATTTGCACGACGGGCCAGTTCCAGAAGATTGTCACCAATATTGGCTTCGATCTCTACAATGCCGGCACCTTCTAATTGAAAAATAACCTTTGCCATGGAAAAACCTCGCTTTTTCGCATTTTCCTCATTATATCACAGAAAGTCAACTATGACAAGAAAAGGTGCGCTGCAAATGCAGCGCACCGAAATTATTTTACTTGCACAGTTCCTTGGCGACTTCCACAATGTGTTCAGCGGACAGACCAAACTGCTTCAGCAGAGCAGCTGCAGGGCCGGAGTGACCGAACGCGTCGTTGACGCCGATGCGACGGACGATGGTAGGCAGCTTTTCAGCCAGAACAGCGGAAACAGCTTCACCCAGACCACCGATGATGGAGTGCTCCTCGCAGGTGATGATCTTTCCGCACTTCTTGGCGGCAGAGAGAACCAGATCCTCATCCAGAGGCTTGATGGTAGCCATGTTGATGATCATGGCATTGATGCCTGCTGCAGCCAGCATTTCACCGGCCTGAATTGCTTCATAAACCAACAGACCATTTGCGATAATGGCAACGTCAGTGCCGTCACGCAGGATCTCACCCTTGCCAATCTGGAAGTTGAAGCCTTCTTCATGGAACTGAGGAATTGCCAAACGACCAAAACGCAGATATACAGGACCTTCCATCTCGTAGGCAGCCTTGACAGCAGCCTCTGCTTCCACGCCGTCAGCGGGGCAGATAACGGTCATACCGGGGATAGAGCGCATCAGGGCGAAATCTTCACAGCACTGATGGCTTGCACCGTCCTCACCAACGGAGATACCGCCGTGGGTTGCACCGATCTTAACATTCAGATGGGGATAACCGATGGAATTACGTACCTGCTCGAAAGCACGGCCGGCAGCGAACATTGCAAAGCTGGATGCGAAGGGAACCAGACCGGTGGTGGACAGACCTGCAGCCATGCAGATCATATTACCCTCGGCAATGCCGCAATCGAAGAAACGGTCAGGGAATGCTTTTTTGAAAACACCGGTCTTGGTAGCGCCTGCCAGGTCTGCATCCAAAACTACCAAATTGTCGTGCTCTGCGCCCAACTTAGCCAGGGCAGCACCATAGGCGTCACGGGTTGCTACTTTTTTCATTTCTGCCATCTTACTTGCCCTCCAATTCTGCCAGAATGGCTTTCAGTTCAGTCATGGCTACCTCATACTCTGCATCGTTGGGAGCCTTGCCATGCCAACCGGCATCGTTTTCCATATAAGAAACATCCTTACCCTTGATGGTGGACATGACGATTGCGGTGGGCTGGCCCTTGATCTTCTTAGCCTGATTCAGTGCCTTCTCGATGGCGTCAAAATCATGGCCGTCGATGGCGATGGTGTGGAAACCAAATGCCACCAGCTTATCAAAAATAGGATAGGGACTCATAACATCGGCAACATTGCCGTCAATCTGCAGACCGTTGTTGTCAACGATGACCACCAGATTGTCCAGCTTGTAGTGAGCAGCTGCCATGCAAGCCTCCCACACCTGACCTTCCTGGATCTCGCCGTCACCCAGCAGGGTGTAGACACGGAAATCCTTGTTCTGGTGTTTTGCACCCAGTGCCATACCAACAGCAACGCTGATGCCTTGTCCCAGAGAACCGGTGGACATATCCACACCGGGAACGGTGTTCATATTGGGGTGACCCTGAAGATAGCTGTCAATGTGGCGCAGAGTGGGCAGATCTTCCACGGGGAAGAAACCACGGTGTGCCAGAGCGGCATACAGACCAGGAGCAGTATGACCCTTGGATAGGACAAAACGATCCCGATTTTCTGCTTTAGGATTCTTGGGGTCAATGTTCAACTCTTTGAAATACAGATAGGTGAACATTTCTGCGGCAGACAAACTGCCACCGGGGTGACCGGCTTTGGCTCCGTGGGTAGACTCGATGATACCCATACGGACCTTTGCTGCAAGACACTGCAGCTGTTTCTTTTCATTTGCCGTCATGGCATTTCCTCCTCAAATTATGAATAATACTTTTGTATGTGATTACGGATTGCTTCAAAGGTTACATCGCTGATCACGTGTTCGATGCGGCAGGCATCGTTGGATGCAGTTTCCTGGTCGATGCCCAATGTGATCAGCATTTGTGTGAGAATGGTGTGGCGGTCAAGGATCTTTTCAGCTCGGGCAAGGCCTTTGTCCGTCAGACAAATATAGCCTTCTTTTTCCACTGTGATGAACCCATCCTTTTTCAGAAGTCCCACAGCCCGGGAAACACTGGGCTTGGAGTAGCCCATATATTCACTGATGTCAATAGAACGGACTTGCCCGTTCTTACGAGAGAGGATCAGGATCGTTTCCAGATACATCTCACCGGATTCCTGCAGTGCCATATGCCACCTCCTGAACATTGCTTTTTACAGCATATCACGAAAGGAAAAAATTTGCAAGCATAGGACAGAAAAATAAAAAAAGCGTTGAAAGAGTGAAAAAATGTGTTATACTGAAAACAAGGATGGATCTTCCATCGATTTTGTTATTGGAGGTAATCAATATGTCCAACAAATATGCAGGTACCCAGACCGAGAAAAATCTGATGGTCGCTTTTTCCGGTGAATCCGAAGCCAGAAACAAATATACCTATTTTGCATCCAAGGCCAAGAAGGAAGGCTACGAGCAGATCGCAGCACTGTTCCTGAAGACCGCTGACAATGAAAAAGAACACGCCAAGCTGTGGTTCAAGGAATTGAACGGCATTGGCGATACCGCTGAAAACCTGGGCGCAGCTGCTGCAGGCGAGAACTACGAGTGGACCGATATGTACGCAGGCTTTGCTGAAACGGCCGAAAAGGAAGGTTTCCCTGAACTGGCAGCTAAGTTCCGCATGGTTGCTGCTATTGAGAAGCATCACGAGGAGCGTTACCGCGCACTGCTGAAGAACGTGGAGACTGCCGAGGTCTTCGCAAAGAGCGAGGTCAAGGTTTGGGAATGCCGCAACTGCGGTCATCTCGTGGTTGGCACCAAGGCTCCTGAGATGTGCCCCACTTGTGCACACCCCCAGAGCTACTTCGAAGTCCACGCAGAGAATTATTGATAAGAAAAAGGCAGACAGTGTAATGCTGTCTGCCTTTACTTTTGTTAATCCAGCAGGATCAGAGCAATGAATTCCAGAATTTTGTCGCCGGTATTTTTAATTCCGTGGCCGCTGCCGGAAGGCGTAAAGGTAACAAGACCGGGAATGGCCTCAATATCTTCGCCGTTGTCATTATAAATACCTTTTCCGGAGATGATATAGTAGTACTCACATTCGCCCTTATGAAAATGGTAGGCTACTTCTTCGCCTGGGTTAAGTTGTGCCAGAGCAAAGGTGCGCAGTTTAGGATTCTTACCAACAAAATCAGCAAGATTATTTAAAAACAGCTTATCCGCACCCATTGCGTTTTGCTCTTTCTTGATGGCTTGTTGATCTTGATATAGATACATCGTTATTCTCCTTTTGCCATCACGTTGGCTTTGATCAATGCATTGATCTTTTCACGCAGACCCAGCAGCAGTTCTTCGCCCTTGGGATAGGAATCAAAGCGCAGTTCACAGCTGGTATATTCTTCAATCATGCGGACAATTTCATCGTGGGGCATATACATTTCCAGCAAACGCAAGGCACGCATATCCTGCAATGCTTCTTTAAATACCTTCAGTCTGAGGGCTTCAATTACGTCTTTTTCACCGGGATAGACACTGAATGCGTCGCCGGAGGGGAAGGCGTTTTTCGCATCTGTGGTGGCGAAGGGATCGATTACGCTGCGGGACAGCTGGGAATAGTAGAAGTTATAACCCCACTGCAGGAAACCTTCGATCTGATATTTATATAGCTGCAGGCCGATAATCCGGTTTCTGTAGGAGGGCATTGCAAAGAAACGGTTGCTGACCTTGGAGAATTGACTGCAGCAATAATAAGCCCACAAGGGTTTTACCTTGTTTGCCAGATACGGACCGATTTTGGTGATGCTGGCTGCAGGCGTGTCGATCAGACCTTCTTCATAAAGGGGATAGTCCGAAGATGCGTCCAGAACCCGGAATCCTTCAATCAGAGGCTTTACAATGTTACGTACCTTGCGATACTGTTCCCGATCGGGGGCGTGGGGTTCGTCGGAAATGTGGAATACAGTATTTTCGGCAACACCCTCTGCCTTCAAAAATGCTGTTAGTGCAGGAAGAAACTGCTGCAAAAATTCTACATATTCCTCAGAATCTGCAGCCACATGCCAGCCAAATTTCTTTACCTCGACACCATTTTCCTTGACAACAATTTTAGGCGTGAACTTTGCACCCCATTGGGTAAACAGATGGGCCATCTCAAAATACTTGATGCCGTTCTTTTTGCACATGCGGATCCATCTTTTCAGCTTGGAGAAGCCAAAAGAGTACTGCCCGTTTTCATAGGCAATATCCACCAGCTGTACGGTAGGACGTTCTCTGCCAACCTCGGTGTCCAACGGAGGTGTGAAAATGGGGGTAAGCAGCATGTTGATGCCGTTGTCCGCTGCGGTTTTGATGAACTTGTCCAGCCACTGCCAGTGCTTGGGAGAAAGGGGCTTGATCTTATAATAGGAGGCAATGCAGTCAGAATGGAACCACTGGGTCACAATCAGTTCCTGCTCAGGAAGAACAGCGTCAATGACCTCCAGTTCAAATTCTGTGGATTCTGCCAGCCCACTATCCCTTTCTGTCAGGGTAATGGAAATAGGATACTTACCGGCAGCAAGGGTCTTGGGAACCTGAATGCTGACCCAGAGGGCACGGTAGTAGTTGGGGATCAGTTCCACAGTGTCGTTCACCAAAGGATACAAAGGATCCGGAAACAGACCGGGCTTCAAGGTTAGATAATCGTCGTCATAGCCGTTGGGCAGATTCAGATAGGCAGGCAACTCAGAAGGAACTTGTCCGATTTCCCGTACGGTGATGTACTGGGAAAGGGGAGAATCCACCTTTACCTTCCATACAAGTTTCAGATCATCGTATTCCTCCACCCGGCATACCAGCTGGTAGGATACCTCCTCGCCCTTCAGACAGGAGAGATTTTTCAGTTCCAGCGGAGGTGTGGGGCTGTCCAAAAAAGTTTTATTCAGAGAGGATGTCTGAAATAATGTCAGCTTCATATATAGCTCCTTTTCTTGTTACAACGTTACACGAATTCCCTTTTCAGAGGATTCATATGCAGCTTCGCAGATCTTTTGAATATAAGCACCATCATTGGCTGTGACCTGCACAGGCGTATCATTCAGAAGGGAATCAGCAAAGGATTCCACCTCTTTTTTGTACAGACTTTCCTTGATATGGGACAGCTGGTAGACCTGCTGCTCGCCCTTTTCGTGGTTGATGTCATAACCTTGACCCTTCAAGGTGATGGACACCTTGGTATTGCCGATCTCCTCCTGAGAAACTGTACCGTAGCAGACAATGCTACCCTTGGTGCCGTAGAATTCCAGTTTGGTGTCGGAAACGTCGTCACGAACATTGAAATTCGCATCCACATAGCCGTGGACACCCTGCTCTGTCTGGAACAAAACAGAGGCGGAATCGTCGATTTCATAGTCGAAAGTCAGGTTAGAGCAAAGTGCAGAAACGGTTTTGATCTTCTGCCCGCTGATATACTGCAGAAGATCGAGGCAGTGCACACCCAGATCCATCAGCGCTCCACCACCGGACATGGCCTTGGTTTGACGCCAGGCGTTGGGCATTTTGGGATACCAGCTGCAGAATTGGCCACGCATGGAAACCAAATCACCGATCTCACCGCTGGCGATCAGCTCCTTGGCCTTTTGGTGATGTGTGTGATAGCGCATCATAAAGCCCATGGCGATCTTCACACCTTCTTCTTCGCAGACACGGATAATTTCGTCTGCCTCTGCAGTACTCATGCCTATAGGTTTTTCCAGCAGAATATTCTTTTTGGCTTTCGCGGCCCGGATAGCCTGCTCCTTATGGCAAAAGACGGGGGTTGCGATATATACAGCATCAATATCACTGCCCAGCAACTCGTCGATATCTGTGGTATAAGCAACGTTCAGCTGCTTGCCAAGACGCTCCACATTTTCAGCATTGGTATCCATGATGATACACAGCTCGGAGTTCTTGGCCTCCAGAATGCCGGGGATGGTACGGCGCTCCGCAATGCGGCCACTGCCGATGACACCCCATTTGATCTTTTTTGTCATAGCTTACTCCTTATGCTTCGGCAGGGGATTTACCCTGGAATGTAATTTCGCCGTAAACACCTTCCACAAAGGCTTCCTGTGCTTCCGGAGAAAGCATATAGGCATCTACGAAGGGGGACAGATCGTCCATGAATTCGTAGTGGATGCAAGGATGTCCCAGAGAAATACCGATGGACTTTTCAGCACCCTCTGTGAAGGCAAAACGCAAGGACCAGAAGGTCAGACCATGGAAGGTAGGCGCACCCATGGGAGCGTGGAAATACAGATAACCTGCGTAAATGATCAGGTCACTGGTTTCTGCTATTTCATGCATATCTCCTGCGCCTTCAATGATGCCACGGACCTTGACATTTGCACCACGCTTACGGAATGCTTCTGCCATGGGCTCCAAACGCTCCAAAATATCATCGATATGGGCGTAAGCAACGATGGTCACGTTCTTAATGGGATGCTTTACGGGCAGATAATTTCGGTGGTCACATACCAAGGTCAAACCCTTGCGCATGACCTCCAGAGAAGCGGTTTTGGTGCGCTGGGTGTCGAAATCTACGGCATCGTTAACATAGTTGTCGTCAAACAGACCCAGCTTTTCCTTCATGTTCAGAACACGCTGGCAGGCATCGTTGATTCGATCCTCGGAAATCAGACCTTCTTCAATACCCTCCAGAACAGCGTCAATGGCATCCAAGCCCACACCCAACAGCATATCGTTGCCGGCGTTGAGGAGTTGTGCGAACAGTCGCTTTCCGGTGAAGAAGCAAACAAAAGCAGCCATCTGTACGTCATCGGTGATGACAACACCGTCAAAGCCCATTTCTTCCTTCAGCAGCTTGGTGATCAGCCGGTCAGAGAAAGCACCGGGCAGATAATGATCGTTGATCTTGCGGTCATCCACTGCCGGGAAACTGGTGCAGGCGGCCATGACGGAATATACGCCATCATCGATCAATTTCTGGAACACTGCGCCCTGAGTCTGCTTCCATTCTTCATAGCTGCAGCCCATAAGGGTAGTGACAACATGGGAATCACGATATTCGTTACGGTCCTTGCCGGGGAAATGCTTGGCGCAGGCGGCGACACCACCTTCCTGAATGCCACGGATAAAGGCGGAGCAATGTTTGCCAAGATGGTCCGGCTGATTGCTGAAAGCACGTACCACACCGGGGGAACGATAGCTGATCAGGTCACACACCGGATCCCACAGCCAGTTTACGCCGGCTTTTTTATGCTCCATGCCGATACAATAACCCAGCTCCTTGGTCAGGTTGACGTCATCCGCTGCGCCGACTGCCAGACCCATAGTGGGGGCAGACAGATCGGAATAGCCAGCTGTGCCGGCAATGTCATTGGCGGCCAGAAGGGGGTATTTTGCGGTCTGATTGGCCCAATCATACAGTTCCCGGCTGGTCTGGGAGGTGTAGTGGAAATGTTTGTTGTAAAAGTCATTGACACCGTTGATGTCAACATTGCCGTTGAGCCAAATGCCGCCAAACTGGCCTTCTTCCATCAGGCGCTTTGCCTCTTCTTCGCTACGGATACTGGTGTAATTGGTTTCCGGCTCCATAAGGATATCCGAAAAACGCACAATCATCAGCTGTGCTACTTTTTCCCGTAGTGTCAGATCCTTCAATTCAGGTTTTTTCATTGGATACACTCCTTGCATTTTTATGGATACTTTCAGTATAACATCAGGAAAGTTTTTTGAAAATTACGAAATAATATATGTTTAGCGTATATTGCATTATATGCTAAAAGCTGATATACTATATCTGAGGAGATGATGTAATGGAAATTTTGCAGATCAAATACTTTATGAAAGCGGCTGCAATCGGAAATATTGCAAGAACTGCAGCTATTTTTCGTGTTCCGCCCTCCAGTGTGTCAGTAGCGATAAAAAAACTGGAAGAAGAACTGGGAGTCAAGCTGTTTGACCGAAGTGCAAATAAAATCAAGCTAAATACCAGCGGCAAAGCGTTGCTCAGTGTTTTTGAAAACGCTGAGGCGGAATTTAAGAAAGCCACAACACAGATGCTGACGCAAACCAAGGGTGTGTCCGGTGTTATCAAAATGCTTGCACTGAATAACCGGCGAAATATTCTGGAGGTTGCCGTAAAATTCAAGCAGGAATATCCGAACATCGATCTGGCAATTCAGCATGAGGATTATCTGGAATATGGCCGTTACCAGGAATTTGATATTATTGTCACAGATCGTGACATCAATAATGAGTTGCTTGAGCGGATGCCGTTTTTGCGGGAAGAGATATTCTTAGCTGTCAGCACGAGCAATCCGCTTTCAGAACGTGCCACAGTTAGTTTTTCTGATATTATCGGAGAAAAAGTCGTATGTGAGCACCGGGGCAGCGGCATGCGGGATTTAATGGATGGCTTTTATAAAAAGCACAAAGCATCGCCTTTGATCACCATTGAAACAGAAGATCCGTTCCACATCTGTGAATATGTCAAAGCCGGATTGGGTGTTACATTCTTTCCGTTTCTTTCCTGGCGTAAGCAGATCGACGAAAGGCTGCGCTTGATTCGTATTGACAACGGCATTTATCGGGATACGTATATTTATTACAAAAAAGAAGCATCTGATGCTGCAAAGGTATTTCTCAACACACTGCAGCTATAATGACAGTTTTCCAGTTTTTATCCGAATTTCCGAAAAGAAACAATCATATTTCGTTCCAAAAGGGCAATGCTATGTTTGCGGAAGAAAACCGCGAAAGAAGCAAAAAGGAGCGTATTTGGAAATGAAGAACAACAATCAGATCAATGTCCCCCAGGCCCGCGAGGCAATGGACAAGTTCAAGATGCAGGCTGCTCAGGAAGTTGGCGTTAACCTGACCAACGGTTACAACGGTCACCTGACCTCCCGTGAAGCTGGCTCCGTCGGCGGCCAGATGGTCAAGAAGATGATTGAGGCTTACGAGCAGGGTATGCAGTAAACGGAAACGGACAGTCACAAGGTTGTGACTGTCCGCTTTTGTTACATTCTCCGTGGTATTTATTGGTGCCGGAAACCGGACTCGAGTTGCATTTTGCTCCTAGTGGAGCAAAATAAATGTTCGGCTCCGTCTATAAATTATTGTATGATTGCCACCGGCAATCATTTCGACTATGGATTCGCTGCGCTCTGCATCACCGTCGCCGGCAGCGCTCGTCCGCGCTGCATTTAGAACGGTTCGAGTCCGCTCCCTACGAAAGAAAAAATGCCACGGAGAATGTACCATTCTCCGTGGCATTTGTTGGTGCCGGTAACCGGACTCGAACCGGTACGGATGTTACTCCGAGGGATTTTAAGTCCCTTGTGTCTACCGATTTCACCATACCGGCGGAACAGTTGCTATGGTATCACATTTTTGATAACCCGTCAAGTCTTACAACTGGTCGAGATTCAGCGAAAATGCGGGTAAACACTCGTCAATGAACCAATTCAGCTCTTCACGGTGCATTTCCTTCATGGATGCCATGGTCTGGCTGGCGGCAGATTCAAATTCTGTATTGCCTGCCTTTTGTTCCTCAATGCATTTGATATAAGCAGACAGCTTGTCTGCTGCCTTGACGATTATTTCAATTTCCTTATCGTCCTCCATCAAAATCGGTGCATAAATGGGTTGCAGTGCTTCTGGCAACATCTGAACCAGGCGCTCAGCTGCAACACGCTCCACCTGCTTATAGGCAGCACGGATCTCGGGATTGTAGTATTTGATGGGGGTGGGCATATCGCCGGTGAGAGTTTCGGAGGCATCGTGATACAATGCAGCTACAGCGCATTTATCGGGATCAGGACCTTCCAGATGCAGAATTTCCCGACGGATCAGCGCCAAACCATGAGCCAGCATAGCTACCTGGTGGCTATGCTCCTGGATGTTTTCTGAAAAAGTATTGCGCATTAAGCTCCAACGGGTGATATTGCGCATACGTCCCATGAGAGCATAAAATTCATTTGCCATTTGATTCTCCTCGTTACAGCCGACCCTGGCTCTGCTTCAGCCGGATATCCTCGCCAACAAAGGCAACACGGCGGAAGTTTCCTCTGAGCCGGGAGGCGATTTGGGGATTATACCGGCGGGCGATGCCGTCAGTAGTGAGATTGGTGGAAATAATGGTAGCCTTACCACACAAAATACGGTCGTTAATCAGCGTATACAAGGCGGTCAGGGTGAACTGACCCACAATTTCTGTACCCAGATCGTCGATGATCAAAAGATCGCATTCGGTATATTTCTGCACCTTGTCACGGGCGTTTTCGTCGTTTTCAAACTTGGCACGCTCCATATTGGTGAACAGATGCACAGCGCTTTCGTATGCAACGGAAAGACCTTGCGCTGCCACTTCTTTCGCAATACAAGCGGACAAGAAAGTTTTGCCCAGTCCGGTATCACCGGAAAACAGCAGATTGCCGGAGTCGGCTCCAAAATTCCGGGCATACTGGAAGCAAATATCGAAGGTTTTTGCCATGATGGTACGGATATTGATGCCCAGCTTGGGATCGATCACATCATCGTAGTATTCCAGACGGAACTGATCGAAGGAAGCATCGCTGCCTGCAAGCAGGGTCAGTTCCTTCTTTTGTTCATCCAGACACAATTCCTTTAAACAAGTGCACATGGTGCTGCCAATGTAGCCGGAACCGCCGCAGTGCTTACATACGGGGCTTTCATCCAGCCAATCCAGACGGAAATTTGCTTCGATCAGCGCTTTGCGTTCTTCCTGCAGACGCAGATTGTCCAGCTTGACCTGCTCCATGGCGGATTGCACATCTTCACCTCGGGAAAATGCCAACTGGACAGTTGCAGCCATGGTTTGCCGCAACTGACGATCGATCTCCCGCAGACGGGGGATCTGCCGATAAGCCTCAGCCAAACGCTGCTGGGTTAAAGATTCCTTGTCAGCCTTCATACCTGCCAGGCGTTCCCGGGCGCGGGTAATGACTTCTTTGCTATATGCCATGGTTTACACCTCCTGCAACATTCTTGCAATAGCCGCCTTTTCATCGTCATCCAACTGACGCTGGGCGGTCTTTCCGGTACCCTTGCGGTCGCCGGAACGGATATCTTCCGCAGTTTTGAATCCGGCTTCCTGCCATCGGGTGAGGATCTTGTTCATGTAGTTCCAATTCAAACCACCCGTGTTCAGACAAGTGCGTTCGTAGGCCATAGAAATGACCTCGGTGGGAAAATTCATTTCCAGCCATGCAGTTGCGAAGCGCTCCTCGGCTGCGGTCAGGCTTCTGCCACGAATCTGCAGCACATCTGTCAGCTGGTGCAGCTGGGAATGACGGTTATTCTGAGATTGGATATAGGCAGCGGCCAATTCCAGGGTATCGATGCCCTGTTCCGCCCAATGGTAAGCTTCTTTTTCGATAGTACGCAGGCTGGGGGCGCGCAGATTACCCCGATTTCTTGCCCGATCCTTGCAGAAAGATACCAGAACCGAAATAACTTCTGCCGGTAGACCCAGATAATGCAGAAAGCCCAGAAGGATCTTCAGATCCTCAGTGTTGAGATTTCTTCCCAACACACGTTGGACCTCTCCTCGCAGCATACGGAAAGAAGCCTCCTGATCCATGGCCTGCAAAACATCTTTTTCAGAATACTGAGGACGTTCACCGGGGGCGAAGGTTATATGCTGTTCCTCCGGCCAAAGTCCCAGCTGACGCAGAGTTGCTTCTGCACAGCAGTAGCGGGTGGATGTAAAATTCAGTTGTGCGCAAGCGGTTTTGGGATCATTGCCGCTGCGGATATACAGATACAGCAGGGCAGCGTCACCACTGGTGGTACCCAGTAGCTTGCGCAGGTCTGCAGCATCGATAATAAGCGGTTGTATGTTCATAGTGAGTTCCTCGAAAATTGTCAGATAGGAGCATTATAACACAGTATGGGAGGGGTTACAATGCCTTTGCACAAAAGAAATATGCACAAATTTTCTTACAGCTTATGGAAAATAGGCTGGCGGTTTTCAAATGTGCATACATGACCAAAAATTTCTTTGACCATGGTGATGGCATCGTTTGTATATTGACCCACCCGGTCAATAGCGTGGGCATCGGAACCAACAGTGACGATCTGTCCACCCAGTTCCTTAAAAAGTTTGAGATAAGAAATTCCCGGCAGGAAATCACCGCAGCGATCTACACCGCTGGTGTTGATTTCAATACCTTTGCCCTTGGCAATGAGGGTCTTCATGATTTCCACGAAAAGCTCTTTATGATCTTCCAGAGGAATGATCCGGGGGCAGGGGTGACCTTTGCATTTGCTGATATAGGTCAGGTGACCCAAGACATCGAAATTGTCATGGAGCTGTATGCAGCGGAGGGTTTCTTCATAATAAATCCGCTCTGTGGCAATGAAATCACGTCCTTCCCAAAATTCCGGGAAGTAGATGTCAATATCGTCAATAAAGTGAATGGAACCGATTACAAAATCGTAGGGATACGCAGCAAGGTCATCTTCAATCTTTGCTTTGTTCCACGGTGCCAAGGCCACTTCTGTGCCGTGGCGAATGGTAAGACCCGGAATTTCCAGGCTGCCATAGGCGTTGCGGTAGGCCTCGCTTGTATAGGCATAGTCATCCCGCTGGCTGTTTTGCTGATAGTCCAGGTGGTCGGTGAAGCAAATTTCCCGCAGGCCGGCACGGATTGCTGCCTGCGCCATTTCCATAGGAGTATTGTGACCGTCATAGGAAACGGTGGTATGCAAATGATAATCAAACATGCTGTAGTTCCTCCCAAAATTGACGGAATGCAGTGGGTAAGGCTGTATGTTGCTCAATTTCTTCAGCTGTCAGCCAGGTAAAGGTATTATTGGTTTGTGCGACTTCCAGATAAAGTCCTTGCATCTTCCATATAATATGGGTAAAAATGTGCTGACGCTGCACCTGACGTAATAACTCCTGAGGCTGTAAGCGCCAATCCTTTACGATCTCCAGACCTTGATTCATATCCAGATTACCCGCTACATTGGGAAATTCCCAAAGACCTGCCAGCAGCCCGGTATCCGGGCGCTTTTGCAGGGCATAACGACCATTGCAGGAAAGAATAAAAACGGTCTTTTCGTCCTCTTTTTTTGCCTTTTTCGGTGATTTTATGGGCAGCTGCAAGGCAGTGCCGGAGGTATAAGCCTGACACAAATGCGCACAAGGGCAGTTTTTGCATTCCGGTGCCCGATTTGGCCCACAGAGGGTAGCGCCCAGTTCCATCAGCGCTTGCGTGAAATCACCGGCACGCTGGGGATAAATGGCAGCCAGTTGCTGCTCCACATCTTTTTTATACGATGGTATATCGATGGGGGAGTGGTCGTTGCATAAGCGGGAAATAACCCGCAGCACATTACCATCTACCGCCGGTGTTGGCAAATCATAACAAATGGATGCAATAGCACCGGCAGTGTAAGGTCCGATGCCCGGGAGAGAGCGAATTTCTGCATGGGTGGTAGGGAAAATACCGCCATAGGTGTCCATAATCACCTGAGCAGCTTTTTTAAGGTTGCGCACCCGGCTGTAGTAGCCAAGACCTTCCCAAAGCTTGTGCAGAAGTTCATCGTCAGCAGAGGCTAAATCTGAAATAGTGGGCAGCACCGCAAGAAAACGGGCATAGTATCCCTTTACAGCTTCCACACGGGTTTGCTGGAGCATAATTTCCGACAACCACACGTGATAGGGCAGCTTATTTTGCCGCCAGGGAAGATCACGTTTATGTTTATCAAACCAGGGGAGCAGCACCCCGGGAAGATCATGTAAAATATCACCGTTCATGCGCTCACCCTTTCGTCATTATTCTACATCAATCCCAGCGATTCTGTCAACCAAAGACCGCTATGGAAAAAATTATTCAATTTTTGAAAAAAAGGACTTGCATTTTCTTTTCCGTTGTGCTAATATACTTAGGCGCTTGAGCGCTATGCGCCGGTAGCTCAGTTGGATAGAGTGACTGGCTACGAACCAGTAGGTCAGGGGTTCGAGTCCCTTCCGGCGTACCAAAAATTAAGGACACCCATTTGGGTGTCCTTAATTTTTTACTGGAAGGGACTCGAAAGGGCGTTAAGAAAACATGCCGGTGGCATGTTTTTAGCCCGTGGGAGAGTCCCAATAAGCAAGGCGGCATCCCGTAGGGGTGTTGACTTGCTTGTTACTGCTTGTGAAGCGGAAAGAAAAGCGACCCATTTGGGTGTCCTTAATTTTTTTACTGGAAGGGACTCGAAAGGGCGTTAAGAAAACATGCCGGTGGCATGTTTTTAGCCCGTGGGAGAGTCCCAATAAGCAAGGCGGCATCCCTTTGCAACAAGATGAATAAAAACCGGAGAAGCCGTTTGGCTTCCCCGGTTTTATTTTAAGATCAATATTCAATGGGCTCGCAAATCAGTTTGTACAATTCCGGGCGGCGCTCCATCATATAGGTAGGATGGGGCTCTGCACTGGAAGAACAAGCCATCCAGGGACACCAGATCGGTTCGTTCAGATCCGCTTCTACAAAAGCGTAACCCTTGTCACCGGCTTCGTCCAGTATCTTACCATTGGGGGAAACCACCACGGTACCTTCGCTAAGGGTATAGGCGCTGACCAAATAGACACCATTTTCCAGCGCGCGGGTCATGCTGCGCTCTCTGCGGAAGCCGTGGGTGGGCACCAACAGCACCTCTGCGCCCTTCAGTGCCAGCACGCGGGAACATTCGGGGAAGAAGTGATCCCAGCAGATATGGATGCCAACCTTGCCAAAATCAGTTTCAAATACGGGCAGCTCGGTTTCCAGCATTGCACCGCCCTCCAACTCATCCATGGTCAGATGGGTCTTGTGGTAAATATCCTGAATTTCGCCCTGGCGATTGATCAAAATGCCGGTCAGGCGCTTGGGGCCGTCTTCATCGGGCATTTCGTAAAGAGAGCAGGCAATATAGGTATTGTACTGCTTTGCCTTGGCGCAGAGCTTTGCTACATCCTCGTCATCCAGCCGGGAGCAATGAACCTTGGGCTGTCGCGCGGAATCCCGGCGGGTCTGGTATACCGCCTCGGTCAGCACCACAACATCAGGCTTCAGAGGGCCAACCGTATCCAGTTCCTTCATAACATTGGCGACGTTTTCTTCATAGGTTTTGAAGCCGGGACCGTCGATCATATCCCAAGCAATCGCACACAGACGCACCTTGCGGGGGACATAGGGGCCTTCCTCAACCAGAGAGAATTCCGGCAGACGGGCAGAAGCGGGGGTGTGGCTGAACAGCAGCAGCTCCAGCTCCATCCTTTCACAGTCCTCGGGAATGAGGATCTTTTGACCGGATTTCAAATGACCCTTGTGCTGTTCAGCACCTTCAGCATCAAAGCAATTATAGAAGAAACGATACTTCATGCCTTGTACTTCCAAGGGGGCGGTAAAACGGTAGTAATACCGTTTTTTCAAGTCAGTAACATCCAGCAGAAACTTAATAACAGTATATTTTTCATCTTTAAAGTCCACACCCAGAGCATTCCCGTTGATGTCCACGGAAACATTGCGTGTTTTATACGGCATAGAATAACGCCAATTTCCAAGTTGCATAATGTAATCCTCCTTATTAAATTTGGATATATTGCACATTTATTATGTAAAGAATAGTCGTTATTGTCAACCCCCTAACCAATAACTTTGCTAATAAATACAAAACTTAAATTGATTTTGTCAAATTTTTACTCTTGAAAGATTTGGCTGTTCTGGTGTATAATGTGAATAACTTAAAATGGTATGGCTGTATGGTTTTGACTATAATTCACAAAAAATGATTATCGCAGTGAACATACAAAGATTAACTGGAGAGCATGATTATGAAACTATTAAGTATTGGTAACAGTTTTTCTCAGGATGCACAAAAGTGGCTGCATCAGATCGCAGAAAATGGCGGAGAGGACATTTATGCCGTTAACCTATATATCGGTAGCTGTTCTTTGGAACGTCACTGGAATAGCTTTGTAAATCAAATTCCTGATTACGCGCTGGAAATCAACGGTGAATGTGTCCGTAAGATCTCTGTGAATGAAGCGCTGACTCTGGAAAAGTGGGATGTTATTACATTCCAGCAAGCCAGTCCCAAGTGTGGCGATTACACTACATATCAGCCTTATCTAAACAATCTTGTGGCAGAGGTTAAGGCTGCTTGCCCTGACGCAAAGCTCTATATCCATCAAACATGGAGCTATGAGATCGACTGCACATTGCAGGCATACGACAATTACGAAAGAAGCCAAAAGGTTATGGACGAAAAGTCCATTGAGGCCTATGCCCAGGCATCCAAGGATACCGGCATGGCACTGATCCCTTGCGGTGATATGGTTCGCTATCTGCGAAAGAATGTGCCGGAATTTGATTATGCGGCCGGTGGCATGTCTATAAACCGGGACGGTTTCCATCTGAGCCGGGACTATGGCCGCTATGCTGCTGCACTGACCTGGTATGGCTTCCTTACCGGTAAAGATCCCCGAGAGATCACCTATATCCCCGTGGTGGAAGAAAAAGCAGCGGATACCAAAATACTGAAGAAGATCGGACAAGCAGTCTATGCTGTCCTAAATCCTTAATCAGACATTAGGAGGTTAATATTATGTATCGGAAAACAGCAGATGAAATTGTAGCTTTGGACCCGGAGGTTGCGATCATCCCCGTAGGTTCTTTGGAACAGCACGGCCCCCATCTTCCCGTCATGACTGACTGGGCGATTGCAGCTGAGCTGGGCAAGCGTGTTGCAGAAAAAATGGGCGCATTTCTGGTGCCTGCTCTGCCCATATCCACCTGCCGTGAGCAGATGGGCAAGAAGGGCAGTGTTTGGATGGAGCCCGTCACTTTCTATCAGATGATGACGGATATTGTTATGTCTTTGAAGCTGCAGGGCTTTAAGAAGGTGGGTATTCTGCAGTGCCATGGCGGTATTTTTATTATGACCCCTCTGGTTCGTGACCTGAATGCAAGAAACAATCCTGACCTGATGGTTGCATTGGCATATTCCGGCCAGTTCAGCCCCAAGCTTTATGAAGAAGGCCTGCTGGAGACCAATACCGAGCTTCATGCCGGTGAAGGTGAAACTTCCAAGATTCTGGCTATTGATCCCGAATCTGTACATATGGACCGTGCTGTAGACTTTGTTCCCACTGAGGTTTCCCGTCCTTACCTGAGCTATGGCAGCATCTTCCGTGCAAGTCCCACCGGTGTTTGGGGCGAGCCCAGCTATGCTACCGCTGAAAAGGGCGAAAAGATCTTTGAACGTACTGCAGATCTGATGGTGGAGGAGCTCAATAAGGCCTTCTCCTATATGGAGTCCAAAGAGAAGTTCGGCTACAGCTATTTCTAAGGTAAAAACAATATGAAATTAGATAATCTGAAAATCAATTTTTTGGGTGACAGCATTACAGAAGGTCGGGACGCTAGTTGCAAGGAAAACGGCTATGTAAGCCTGCTGCAGAAAAAGTATCCCAATGCAGTCATTCGGAATTATGGTGCCGGCGGCTCTTGCTTGTCTGATAAATGTTTGTGGGGCGTGAGAAGCTTTTGCGAACGTGCAGACGAAATGGATCCGGATGCGGATGTGGTGGTTGTCTTTGGCGGCACAAACGATTATTGCTGTTGCTGTCCTCCGGGACAGTGGGGCGACCAGACCGATGATACTTTCTATGGTGCATGTTGGGTGCTGTTTGATAAATTGCTGCGCAGATACCACGGTAAGTGGATCGTAATCGCAACCCCGCTGCACCGCTTGAATGAAGACGGTACAATTTGTGAAGAACGCCAAATGGTAGCTCCCTTATGGGAATATGTTCGCATTTTGAAAGAAACCGCAACCTATTTTGGTTTTCCGGTGATTGATCTGTTTGCCACCAGCGGTTTGCAGCCCAATATTGACTATATCCGCGAAGCTTATACTGCAGATGGTCTGCATCCCAACGATGCCGGTCATCAACAACTGTGCCTCAGAATAGATGCGGCACTGCGCAATTTGCTGTAAAGACAATACTAACAAGAAAGGAAGGGATCTCGATGGCAATTGCTGATAAAGTAAAAAAGTTAATCAAGTCCCGTGCCTTTTTGTTTAAGCTGGTTCTGACAATTTTTGCATTTATCTGTATTCCTCTGCTGATTTTGCAGATATTTGTCATCGGTCGGTATACCGGCCAGTTCCAAAAGAACAACCAAGAATACTACCTTTCCGTTTTGCACGCAGGCAGCAACAATTTTGATTCCAGACAGCAGGTTCTGTCGCAAACATCACTACGTATCAGCTTGAATGAGGATATCCGTAAGCCTTTGCGCCGTTCTGCTGAGAACTATGATTGGTATGTGGCGGGTGAGGCACTGAAGAATTACGGCTTGGAGGTTCCCCATGTGGTGAACGTGGGTGTGTATTATAAGACCGTGGGCTATATTTTGACCAATGTCTCCGGTAATCCTACCAAGTATACACTGGCAGACTACTGCCAGCGAATCGCATTGGAAGATGCACTGGCTGCTGAACAAATGGAAGCATTTTTCCTCGAATTGGATGGATTGCGTTATTATGCAACATCCGATGGCGAGAGCCTATATGCAGCCCATCCTATTTCCTTGGGTGCAGCCGGAAGAAATGATGCGGTTGCATTCTATGTAATGGATGCAAAAATGCTGGAAAAAAGCTATCAGGCGTCTGTTGCACTGCAATCCAGCTTTGCCATTGTAGATGCGAAAGGACAAGTCCTGATCAAAGGCGAGGATTTTGTGCAGAGCATCAGCGAACAAGACCTCAACAACTTTTTATCTTCCGGTAACAGCGTTTATACAGTTAAAGCTGAAAAAGAGCTACTCCTTTATAAATATACGGATCCAGAATCCGAATGCACCTTCCTGCTGTCGGTAGACAAGGACGAAAGCCAGGAGCAGATTGTTGAGTTTGCCCGGATGGTGCGAATTTCCATGTATGTAATGCTGATATTGATGAGCATAGCGCTGGCTGTCACCATTTATATTAACTACCTGCCCATCCACCAGCTGCTGAAGAAGCACACAGATGATGAGCGGGGAAAAGATTTCCATTCAGAGATTGAGCGACTGGATGCGGCTTTCTTTGAATTAGACAAAAAGACAACCACCCAAAAGGATTTGCTGATAGATTTTATTCTGGGTGACCTGCTGTTTGACAACACGGTAAAACCGGAGTTGGTCGATCAGTATTTCCCGGCAGGAAGCTATCAGGCCTTTGCGGTGGCAACGGCAATGTGTCCTGCGCTGACAGCAAACCAATCCCGCCAGCTGGCAAATGAGCTTACAGAAACCACTGGCCATGATATTTATGTTACCGGCGTACCCAGCCGTCCCCACCAAGTAATTATTTGCCTGGGAAAGAACACGATTGAACCCGAATTACTGCATGATCAAATCGCAGATGCCATTGCGGCAATCTTTGGAGAAGGCAGTCCTATTTACGTGGGTGATGTGGTAACCGACATTGGTGATTTACGTTCCTCCTATCGCAGTGCGGTAACAGCGGACATATGCGCAATGCGGACGGAACCGGGGGTAAACTCCGACGAGCTCAATAAAAAACTGCAGGTTCTGTCTCAGTGTGTTTATGTTGGCGATAAGGAAGAAGCTTTGATCCAACTTAAGAAAATCAAGACATTTTTGTACAATAAGGTCATGGGGGAGGGGCACCGACGGTATTGCTGCTTTAAGCTGCTCAATTCTTACCTGACCAGTATCAATTCGAATGCGTCCAACCCCTCGGCTCAGGAAGTAGAACTGTTGTTCTCCTTTACCGGCCTGGATCATCTGTTTGTGCTGTTGACTGAGTCTGTACACCGGACTTGCAATCAGGTGGCTGATAACGAACAGATCACAGATATACAGATGCAGCGGCGGTTACAAGAATTTGTAGATGAGCATTTCAAAAATAAAGACTTGTGTCTGACAATTGCGGCAAATTACCTGAAAACTTCTATTTATGCGGTGAGCCGTCTGTTTAAGGAAACGACAGGTAAGGGCTTTAAGGATTATGTCACAGAAAAGCGTCTGGAGTACGGACATACACTTTTGTGCACGACGGAAAAGAGCATCGCTGAAATCTCTGCAGAGTCCGGATTTGAAAATGCAAATTATTTCTCTACGATTTTTAAGCAAAAATATGGAATGCCACCGACAAAGTATCGGACATTGGAAAAAGAACAGCTATCGAATAAATAAAAGAATTTAATAAGGAGCGAAAATATGGACATCAGTAAAATTGATCCGAACTTTCGGATTGAAGCGGCAAATGTGAGCGACGTACACTATTATAATTATGATGAATCTCCCATTGAAGTATGCGGACTGTATGATCCGATTAGAACCGGTAAACTTTGGAGAATGCCGGAATCCTATGTACATAATGAAGCGCTGAATCCCGGCATGCGCCAGTTAATCCATAATACTGTTGGCGGACGTTTACGTTTTGCAACAGATTCTCCTTATTTGGCGGTTATGGTAGAGGTGTCCGAGGTGACACCCTCCATCTTTATGCCGGTTTCCGGGCACTCCGGCCTGGATGTGTATACAGCAGAGCGGGGGAGTAGCAATTTCCAATACATAAAGACGATTGTGCCGCCTCAGTTTCAGGAGGATAAGGATAGATTCTTTAGCGGATCTACCTGGTTCTCCACGTTTGATCCCTATGAGCAACACGAAGTACTTATCAATCTTCCTACGTTTAACGGTGTCAATAAAATCTGCATCGGCATTAAGGAAGGTTGCTCACTGTTTGCCCCGGCTCCTTATAAATATGAAAAGCCGGTTCTGTTCTATGGTGACTCCATTACCCATGGCGGCAGCGTTTCCCGCCCCGGCAACAACTATCCCAACCATGTCTGCCGTTGGCTGAATTGCGATTTTATCAACATGGGTTTCTCCGGTAACGCACTGGGCGAGCTGGAGGTGGCTGATTTTATCGGCTCTCTGGATGTGAGCGCTATCGTTACCAATTTGGAACTGCGTAATTTCGATATTGAGGAGTTCCGCTCCAAACATTATCCCTTCTATGCCCGGCTGAGAGAACATCATCCGGATATTCCGATTCTGATCATGAGCCGTGCTGGCTTCCCACGCCTGCGTAAATACAATCCGAAGCAGCGAGATTTTGTCCTGACAAATCGGATCATTATGGAAACCTGCACCAGAGCCTGGGCGGAGGGCGACGAGAATCTATACTACCTGGATGGCGTAGGCATGTTTGGTGATGAGGATCAGGATGCTTGCACTGTGGATCACACGCATCCCAACGATTTAGGCTTCTATCGGATGGCACAACACATCCGTCCGATCCTTTATAACATGCTGGAAGGTATCAAATGAGGGTTTCTATATCAGTAAAATCATAACGATATGAATTTTAGCGCCTTTTTGTAAAATATTGTCGATATTGCACATATACGACAACCTTATTATGTGCATGTTGCTTATTTCTGCAAAAAAATAGAGATATATTTCAAAAAAGAAAAGATGCAATTTCAGGAATTGTAGTGTATTATATTACCAGCATTAAATAATATTAGGAGTTGATATTCTTGAAAACACCCTCTTTGAAGGAGCAAGCGGCTGTGTTAAGCGGCGCAACCCCCCTGACAAAAGGACAGAAATTGATGCTGCATTTCCGCGCATATTTCTGGCTGTATTTGTTCGTGGTACCTACGCTGATTTGGTATGCAATTTTCTGCTATGCACCCATGGGCGGCATTGTTATCGCATTCAAGCGTTACACTGGTGCAAAGAGCATTTGGGCAAGTCCCTGGGTCGGCATAAAATGGTTTAGAAGTTTCTTTAGATCCTTCTATGCAAAAACTATTATCAAAAATACGCTGGTCTTGTCCTTCTATGGCTTGGCAACCTTCCCGTTGCCCATCATCTTTGCTTTGATGATCAACGAGGTCAATAATGCTAAGTTTAAGAAGACCGTGCAGACCATCATGTATGCTCCCCACTTTATTTCTACCGTCGTTCTGGTCAGTATGCTGCGTATCTTCTTCTCAGACGGTGGTCTGGTTAATGACCTGTTTATTGCATTGGGTGGAGAAAAGACACAGTTCCTTACCAGCCCTGATGCATTCCCCCATTTGTACACATGGTCCTATGTGTGGCAGAACCTAGGTTGGAGCTGTATTATTTATGTTGCGGCACTTTCCAGTGTTGACCCTGCTCTGCATGAAGCAGCTACTTTGGATGGCGCATCCCGCCTGCAGCGCATCTGGCACATCAACATTCCTACCATCCTGCCCACCATTGTTGTTACTCTGATCATGCGTGTGGGTAGCATTATGTCTTCCAACACCGATAAGGTTCTGTTGATGCTCAATGACCTGAACGCAGATACCGCAGAAATCATCGGCACCTTTGTTTACGACCGCGGTCTTCTTGGCGGTGACTACGGTTATGCGACCGCTGTTGGTCTGTTTACCAACGTTGTCAACCTGATCCTGCTGTTGACTGTGAACAAGATCTCTGAAAAGGTCACCCAGACCAGTCTGTTCTAAGGAGGTATGTAGATATGAAAATTAAACAATCTCCTGGCGATCGTGTAGTAACCGGTGTTATTTACGGATTGCTGATTCTGTCTGCACTGATCTGCTTGTATCCTTTGTACCTGGTACTTATCAGCTCCTTCTCTCACCCCGATATCGTAGCAGAAGGCAAAGTTCTGCTGTACCCCATAGAGTTGACTATCACCGCTTATACAGAAGCTTTCCGTACTGACGAAATCCTGATTGGTTACCGTAACAGCTTGTTCTATGTTCTGGCAGGTACTACACTGAACCTGCTGTTGACCATTCCTGCTGCATACTCTCTGTCTCACCCCAAGGTTAAGGGCAAGGGTATTGTTATGAAGCTTTTGGTTTTTACCATGTATTTTAGCGGTGGTTTGATTCCCAGCTTCGTCCTGCAGAAAGAGTTGGGCCTGCTGAATACTATCTGGGCTGTTTTGTTCAGTGGTGCATGTACTACTTACAACCTGATCATTGCCCGTAGCTTCTTTATGAGCGGTGTTCCCAGAGAACTGGAAGAAGCTTCTGAAATTGATGGCTGCAGCCCCCTGCAGACCTTCCTGATGATCGTTCTGCCCTTGTCCAAGGCTATGCTCAGCGTTATTCTGCTGTACTATGCTGTGGCTCGTTGGAATGACTATAGCTCTTCTTTGTACTATCAGCCCAGTGCGGATGACCTGCACTCCCTGCAGATGGTTCTGCGTGGCTTTATCACTCGTGCTAACCTGGCTGCTATGCAGGGTAGCGAAGCTGCAGAATACTATGAAAAGGTTGTTGCTCAGCTGAAGTACTCCACCATTGTTATCGCATCTGTCCCCCTGCTGGTAATTTACCCCTTCATCCAGAAGTATTTTGAGAAGGGTGTTATGCTTGGCTCTGTTAAGGGCTAATCGTGTATGGTAGTTTCGATGCAGCTGCATCGTGCTATATATAAAATTAAGGAGGAAATATAATGAAAAAACTGTTTGCTATGCTTCTGGCACTGGTTATGGTTCTGAGCATGACTGCTTGTGTTACCGATGTCGGTGAAGAATCCAGAGCAACCCTCAGCATTCCCGAGGAAATTCTGAACACTCCTGTTCGTAACAATGCTGATTTCTACCCCCTGCAGACCAACACCACTCTGCGTGTTCTGTTCACTGAAGACGGCCTGGGTGACACCGATGCTTCCCGTCTGTGGGAAGAGGTTACCGGTGTTCAGCTGGATAACCTGACCTGGACCAACGAGCAGATGTTCACCTCTCTGGCTGCTGGCGACATTCCCGATGCCATCGTTATGCCTTGGGACTTCCCCAAGGAAAAGGTTTACGAGTTCGGCTCCGCCGGCAAGTTCCTGGACTTCAGTAAGCACCTGGAAAAGATGCCCAACCTGTGCGCTCTGATTAGACAGTACCCCGAGATCCTGGAAGTTTGTGCATACCCCGATGGCGCTATGTACTCTCTGCCCAAGGTCGGCTGGTCTAACACCTATCAGTCCAACATTCTGTACATCCGTACCGACATCATGGAAGCGCTGGGCTGGGAAAAGGCTCCTGCTAGCACCAGCGAACTGCTGGAGTTCGTGAAGCAGGCTCAGGCTAAGTACGCTTCCAACCCCGAGTTCATCGCTTTCATGCCTCAGAATGCAACTTACATGCAGTGGCAAGGCATGAACACCCTGTCTGCTGCTCTGTTCCCCTCCTTCGGTGAACTGGTTGAAACCGGTCTGACCGTTAACAAGGAGAACGAGGTCGTTCTGGGCGCTGCTACTGAGCAGTACCGTTACTACCTGGAGTTCATGAATGAGCTGTGGGAATCCGGCGCTTTCTGTACCGAGATCTACACCATGGAATCCACCGCTAGCCGCGCTACTATCCAGAAGGGTAACTGCGCTGTCTCCATCGGTACCTATGCAAGCTCCAGCGCTTTCTCTGACGGCGTTGTTGATGTTGAGGTTATGGAACCCCTGGTTTCCCAGTACAATGGCACCAAGCAGTGGATGAAGAACCCCGTGGTCAATTTCCGTGCTTGCGTTGCTAGCGCTACCTGCCAGGATCTGGACACCCTGCTGGCATGGCTGGACTCCTTCTACGCTCCTGAAGATAACCCCCTGAACAAGGATGGTACCGTTTGGGGTGCATCTCTGTCTAAGGGCGTTCTGGGTGAGAACTTCACTATGGATAACGAGGCTAAGAACTGGACTTCCGGCGCATCCTTCAGCAACTACTACGACAACCTGTACACCGGCGTTTTGGGTATGTACTCTCCTGTCGATAGCCTGGCTCTGAAGGGCAATGGCACCATGGCAAAGGTTCTGCCTTACGCTAAGGAAATCTCCGGCCTGAGCAACCTGGTTCTGTCCACCAACGAGCAGGACGATTTCGCTGACATCTGGACCGATATGGAAAAGTATATCTCCCAGATGCACGGTAAGTTCATCACCGGTCAGGAAGACATCGAGACCGGCTGGGACAACTACCTGAACCAGCTGACCCGTATGGGTCTGGAAGAGGTCCTGGAGATCTACCAGAACGTTTACGACGCTCAGTAATTACATTTATAGCTAACCTGCACGACAGCGGGCCACACCCGTGGCCCGCTGTTTTTCTTAAATTCTTAGACCTGAAAGATGGTATTCTTTAATATGGAATTAAGTAACTTAACAATTCACTTTTTAGGTGATAGTATCACGGAAGGCTACTATGCCGATACAAAGGAAACCAGCTATGTAGGCCGTTTTCAGACCCAGTATCCCAATGCAACCATTCGCAATTACGGGGTTGGCGGATCTTGCGTTTCTAATAAATGTGTATGGAGCTCCGAAGACATGCGTGCTCGTGCCAAACGTATGGAACCGGATGCAGATTTGATTGTGATTTTTGGTGGCACCAATGATTTTCATTGTGTGACCCCTCTTGGCACACCTGAGGAGCGGACAGCCGATACCTTTTTTGGCGCCTATAATCTGCTGCTTGATGATATCCTGGAAAGATATCCCAATACAAAGGTCGTACTGTGTACGATTCTGCCTCGTTTTGACGAGACTTGGCCTGAGCGTGACGGCATAGTCCGTGTTGCGCCGGTGCAGGCCTATGTTGACATTATAAAGCAAATCGGACAAATCCGGAATCTGCCGGTTGTTGATATGTTTACTCTTGAAGCCCTGCGGCCCTCTATTCCCGGGGAAAAATCTCCCCTAACCAAGGACGGACTGCATCCTCTGAATGATGGTCACGCTCTTGTATTCGAACGTATACACCAGGCGCTTTTAAGCCTGTAATTTATGGAGGATATATTATGAAAATGTACGTTGAAACCCCCACTGGCATTATTCGGGATACATTTTTTACTCCCGAAAATGTTGAGCGCATGAACGCTCTGGGTGAGGTTATTTGGAACCCCTATGATCGTCATCTGACTCCCGAAGAATTCCGGGAAGCTCTGGTAGATGTGGATGTTTGCTTCTGCTGCTGGGGCGTGCCTCCCTTTGATGCTACTGTTCTGGAAAAGGCTAACAAGCTGCATACCATTGCTTATGTTGGTGGCTCTGTAAACCACTTTGCAACAGACTTGGTTTACGAAAGAGGCATTCATGTCCTCACCGGTAACGAGGAGTTTGCCCGTAGTGTTGCAGAAGGCAATCTGGGCTATATCATTGCTGCTCTGCGCCGTCTGCCCCAGACCGTAAACCAGATGGCAGAAGAAGGCTGGCAGCATGTTTATACGCGCACCGAGTCCCTGCTGGAGCAGAATGTGGGTATTATCGGTCTGGGCACCATCAGCCGTCACCTGATCAGCTACCTGAAGCCCTTTCAGTGCAATATTAAGCTATTCTCTAACCACACCACCGACGAAGAAGCTGCTGCTCTGGGTGTTGAGAAGGTTTCCCTGGAGGAGATGTTCAAGACCTGTAAGATTATTTCTGTTAACAGCTCCCGTACTCCTAAGAACTATCACATTGTCAGCGACGAATTGATGAGCCTGCTGCGTCCTGACTGCCTGCTCGTCAACACCTCTCGTGGTAGCCTGATTGACGAAGAGGCAATGGCTCGCCACCTGCGTGCTGGTCATTTCCGTGCTATTCTGGACGTTTACGAGGTTGAGCCCCTGCCCATGGACAGCCCCCTGCGTGGCCTGGAGAACTGCCTCCTGATTCCCCACCGCGGTGGCCCCACCACTGACCGCCGTGCAGCTGCTGCCCGCATCGTTATCGATGATGTGATCAGCATTCTGGAAGGCAAGCCTGCTAAGTACGAGGTTGGTAAGGCTCGTGCTGCTGTGATGACCCATATTTAAAAATTTTTTCGGGGTGGTTTTATGACACTTCGTTTCATCGGCCTGCCGGATGCCCTCATGGAGGGCACCCGGCGGCTTTTGGAATTGAAAAACTGTGCTATGGCTGAAACGGGTATGCCCGTTTCAGTAAAGTCCGGCGATGTGCTTTGTGTAGAAATAGCAAACGGCGAAGCACAGATTACATATCCCCAAGGAAGATATTTCCGTGCCCTCGGTCTGCTTTTGGAGCACCTGAATGACAAGGCATTTTCTATTACAGAAGTGCCTAAATTCGAAAATTTAGGTTTGCAGATCGATTTCTCCCGCAATGGTGCTCTGCGTGTGGAAAGCATCAAGGAATTGATGGACATGCTGGCCCTTATGGGTTATCGGCAGCTATATATGTACATGGAAGATATGTACTGCGTGCCCAATCGTAAGTATTTCGGCTATATGCGTGGACAATACACGCCTGACGAGCTGAAAGAGCTGGATGATTATGCTGCTTGTTACGATATGGAGCTGATCCCCAGCATTGAGGTTTTGGGCCACATGGAACAGTACCTGCGATGGGATGAAGCTGCGGATGTTCGAGATACAGCCCGTGAATTGATGGCTGATAGTGAAATCACCTATCAGTTCATAGAGGATATGATCAAGGCTGTTATGGCCCCCCTTCGTACGAATAAGGTCTGCCTGAATATGGACGAGACCCACAATTTGGGACTTGGAAAATATCTGGATAAAAACGGCTATGTGCGAAAAGATGTGCTTTTCTACAGACATCTGGCGAAGGTGTTTGAAATCACAGATTCTCTGGGATTGGAGTGCAGCATAGACAGCGATATGTTCTTCCGTGTGGCTGCCCCCGATGGTGGATATTACACCAAATCCACTGTGATTCCCCCGGAAATTGCCGATAAAATTCCCCAAAATGCCGCACTGGTATATTGGCATTATGGAGAAGAACCCGGCTGTGATGAATACATGATCCCAAAGCACGTGGATTTGAGCCGTCGCGTCATTTTCTATGGCGGCACTTGGACCTGGTCCGGTCATTTGCCCCATACTGAGTATGCAATACGGGCGACAAAGGAAGCACTTCCGATTTGTATACAGTATGGTATCCAAGACATTGTGCAGACCATTTGGGGAGACGATGATGGCATGTCCTGTCACCATTTTTATAGCCTGCTGACATTGCAGTATACTGCAGAATATGCTTATGGTCATGAGGAGGATGCCTGGCTTGCCAAGCGCTTCAATTTCTGCACCGATGGTGATGCGGATGCATTCCTTGCAATGAGTAATTATCAAAGCAAATACAAATTTGGAGAGCGTTCCAATAATTTTATGGAACTCTTCCGTGGTAAGACCTTGTTCTGGCAGGATGTTCTGATGGGGCAGGCAGATGAATATCTGCAAAATAATCCCATGAGCCAGTTTTATGGAATAACGGCACAGCAATTTGAGAAAATTGCTCAGCAGTCTTCCAAATGGCAAGAACATTATGCGTATATTGAAACAGTATTTCGCTATCTCAGCCTAAAGTGCGAGATCGCAGAAAAACTGGAACCTGCCTACAAAAACAAAAACACTGTTGTGTTGAGGGATATTTGCAATGTTAAGTTGCCTGAATTACTGGCTTTGACGGAGCTTTGCCACGCACAACATAAAAAATGGTGGATGAAATCCCACAAACCCTTCGGGTGGGAAACGCTGGACCATCACTATGGTGGTATGGAATCCCGAATTCGTACCGCATGTGAACGCATTGGATCCTATTTGCAGGGAGACGTGTCTTGCTTGGAAGAGTTGGATGCGGTTCGTCTGCCAATGATGGTTAATCCATGGAATACAGTTCGTCGCATTGCGACAACAACTGCAGATTTCTAAATAAAAGGAGAAATTTTATGGTCGTAAACGTGATTCATCGTCCTGCCAGCGGCAGGCTGTATGAAATGTTCCGTTTGCAGCAGAAATTCGCCCATGATCTGGGACTGAAAGTAACGCTGCTGATTCCCTATGACTTTTTCTTTGATGCCAAAGTAATGGCAGATATCAAGGCTGATCACGACACCTATGGTGATGAGTTGGGTATCTGGATGGGTGAGCTCACCGGTGGCAAAATGCAGGAAACCGTTCCTTGCAAGGAGCCCTTCCTGTGGCTGCATACCCGGGAAAGCAAGGAAAAGATCCTGAAGACGGTTCTGGATAAGTTCCGTGAAACCATCGGCTCTGAGCCCGTATGTTTTGGTGGCTATCACATGGATGCAGTATCTCTGGAACTGCTGCATAAGATGTGCCCCAGCATCCGTATTTCCATCGCAGGTTGCTTTGAGGAAGGCGTTAAGGTCTTCCACGGTTGCAATAACTCCTGGTATCTGTTTAATGAGGGCATGCCCTGGAATCCTTGGTATCCTGCTAAGGAAAATTCTCTCCGTCCTGCAGCAGGTGAGGAGGATTGGTGTGGTATTGTTGCGGTACCCCATCTGTCCCGTGACCTGGCGCTGTCCTACGAAGGCCGTAACGACTTCTTTGCAAGCCACCCTGCCAACGTACAGCGTGCTATGGCTAACGAAGGTGCAATCGCGCCTTACACCCTGAACCTGCTGGATATCTACCGTTATCAGGAACGTTTCAACGACGGTTTCTCCTACACCAATGTCTTTGTCGGTCCCAACTGGCTGTCCGGCAGTCCCAATGTACAGGACAGCGACGAAGTCACCCAGGGCATGTACCGGGAGTATCTGGAATACTATGCTCAGCTGCGTGACGAAGGCAAGCTGCAGAGTATGTATATGAGTGAGTTTGCTGCGTGGTACAAAGCCAATGTACCCATTGGCAAGGCACATCTGTACGATGCCAAGGAGATTCTCTACGGCTCTGGTAAGGATTATTTCTGGTATTGCGATAGCAATATGCGCCTGCTCTTTGATATGTTCCAGGGCGGTAGTATTGGCGACCTGCGTCCCTTTGTGGCAAGACAGCCCCGTTGCACCGGTGCAGATACACCTCAGAAGGCAATCGGCACCAACCCCTATCTGATTCACTCCCAGTACCGCACCGGTAATGCCCATCACTTTGAAGATGGCGCACGTACCACTTTACAGGTTGCACTGGGCAATGAAACTTTGGATTTGGCCGGTTACCCGGTGCGCGCTCGCAAGGTGACCCGTGAGGATGACGGTATCCATCTGGAACTGAGTGACATTGATCTGGCATTTGCAAGCGGCGTTACTGCAAAGCTGAAGACCACCATCATCATTCGCAAGGATGCCTCTGTTGAATTCATCCGCTACATTGCAGAATCTTCTGATCCCAATGCCACTTTCGTGCTGACCGAATATTGCAAGGGGTGCTGGGGTACTACCGAGTATCCTGAGGAAATGGGCGGCATTGAGCTGGCTGTGCCGGGTAAGAGCGTTGTATTTGGTTATGAAGGCCGCATCCTGCACTCTGAGGCCGCTGGCGCTGCTACTGCCGGAATTCCTGCTTTGGAAACTGTCCTGGGTCTGGAATTAAAGGAAGGCAAATTCGTTGGCTGTGAGGCTGAGGAAGGCTATCTGTTTAATCCCTACTACACCCTGCGTCAGAGTGCGCAGGTAACCTGCGGAAAGGAAATGAGAACTGTACTATGGCTGAGAAAAAAGTAATTACTTATCGCTGCCCGGTGTGCTTTGCCCGGGAAAATGACGTGGTTATCCGTAAGTATGACGGCATCTACCGCTGCGTCAAATGCAGCTTCTTCGGCTCTGAGGAACAGATCCGTCAGATGTATGCTGACCTTCGGAAGAAGTACACATTGCGTACAACCCGCATCACCATGGAAGACATGGAAAACATGTAATAATAAAAGTGGCTGCTGTAAGGCAGCCACTTTTTGTTTATAGATACCTAGAATTGAATCGGCAGCAATTTGGCGATTACAGAAGGCCCGGGAATTGTAATATAGAATGAGAAAAATAAAAATCCGGAAGGGTAGGCCCTTCCGGATTTTTATTGATTATTCTTCAGTGGGAGTTTTCTTCTTTTTCTTGATGACGATCAGTGTGATCACTGCACCAGCAACGACGATCGCTGCGGCAGCACCAATCACGATCCAGATTACAACGGTATTGTCCTTCTTGGAGGCAATCGTTGTACTGTCATCCTGCTTGTCTGCATCGACCTTCTTTACATCCACGGTAACTGTGCCCTTGGCGACAGTCATGGTGGGCAGGTTATCAAGAGTAACATTGGGATCCAAGTCCATCTCCAGCTTAACCAGCTTGACATCGGTGACACCGGATTTCTTTGCCTTAAAGGTTACGGTAAAGGTGTCGGTGACGGGACGCTCTGTACCAATGCCGTAGATCTCCAGTTTACCGCCATCGAGGTTAACGGTAGAATTGGGATCGGAGATACCTACAAATTCCAGCTTAGAGGTACTGAAGGACAAGGTGATACGATAAGCGTTAAAGGTGTCGGCCTTGTTGCCCTTCAGGGAAATTACTACCTGGAATTCATCACCCTGGGTTACTGCCTGAGGACCGGAAATAGATGCACTGTAGGTGGGCAGTTCCGGATCTCTGGGAACAGTGACTGTAAACTTCTTGATTGTTTCAATACCATTGTAGGTGATGGTGGCGGTCATGACAACAGTCTTGGGAACACGACCCATAGTGACCTTACCGGTGTTGCTGATAACGCTCTCATCGCTGGAAGACCATTTCACCAAAGAACCTGTGCCGGTGGTGGAGGGCAGAGTCAGATCGGACATAACATTCTTTTCAAACTCGTTTTCACCACGGATGGTATTCCAAACCAAACCGATGGAATCCAGAGTGGCTTCCACTTCTGCATCGGTAGTACCCAGGAAGATGAAGCTACAACCGGAAATGACAAAGCTCTTACCGGAGTCATCTGCGGTCTTACCGGTGGAGGTGTGGAACATGATCTGCGTTGCCTCGTCGGTTTTCTTAACATCCATCAACTGATAATATTCTACCCATTCCTCGCCGATATTGATCTTTGTACGGCAACGATAGTTATCAGTGGTTTTGCCGACTACCTGTACAGCTGCATAGGAACTATCGATTGTTATACCGGGATGATAAGAACGCATGTAGCAACGGAAGAGATACACACCATCACCCATCAGTTTGACCTGACCGGTGATATCCTGCTGCAGAGAACCATACTTACCCTTTTCTGTGACAATTGCGGAGGCGGGTTCACCGGGATACAGATACTGGGGATCCTGGGTTACCTTAAAGGAGCCTTCACCCCAGCCGGTCTTCCAGGGGCCTGCGGAGGTGCCGTCGATAAAGTCGGGGTTGATGAGCAGCTCCATACCACGACCTATCTCGTGGAGGACTCGGATCTCAACCTCAATATCAAACTCATCGGAGTTGGAGATCAAGTCATCAGGGAATACACACTTGAAGTAGTAGGTATCCGGAACCGTGGGATTATAGTTATTGCAGACCCAGGTAATGGGCAAGTTTTCTTCAAAGCCGGTTTCAGTAACAACTTTCAGTGTATTCGGAAGCTGTGCAATAACCTGCTCCAAGGAGGTATTATAGAATGTGGTAAAGCCCTTCACTTGCTCTGCAATGCTGAGCAGTTTCAGTGTTTCCTTCAAATGAATGTCAATAGATACAGTCTTGCCGGTCACATTCAGATCTGTGTGAGGACCATTGCGCAGCTGACCGGTCAGAGTCACGGTACCGGGCTTGGAGCTGTCGAAGTGTGTTTCGCTCCAGTCAATCAGCAGGACCACATCAATGCCCTGATCGTTTACGGCGGTTACGGTATCCGGCAGAGGCAGCTGAGAGATCTCAGCGCCGGTTCTGGCGATGATATCATCCAGCTTGCTGACAGATGCAACCTCACCGCGAATCTTCTCACAGTAGGAAATTGCACCGATACTGGGGGATTCGGCCAGATAGGGAACACCGTACAAGTCAGTATATTCTGCCTTCAGCCGTTGATAAGCAGAGTAGCCTTCGTAAACGTTGGAGTTGATGGACAAACCTGCGTAGCGGAAGGGAGATTCTCCACTGAGGGTGAAGTCCAGACGGACATCCTTACCGGAAAGGGAGAGATCTGCATTGACAAACTTGGGATTTGCGAAGATGTTGTCGCTGTAACCAATGATCTGTGTGTTAACATCCTCTGCCGAATAAGACTTATCATCCACAACAAAGTGGTCAGTTCGGCCTGCGTAGGAATAAATACCGTTGTTCATCACATAGATCAAACCGCTGGTGTTGTCATAGATGGCACCGGCACTACCGAAAACAGCTTTGGGATCACTGGTCCAGTTGACGATCAGGTTGTTGGCGAAGATACTGTTATACACTGCGCCGCCCTTGTCGTAAATGGCAACCGCACTACTGACGTCATAGAAGGTGTTGTTTACAAGGATATTGCCCACACAGCCGTGGTCACCATAGGTCAGAACGTCAAAGCCGTAGGGCTGGGCACTCTTACCGTCAAACAGTTTACCATCCTCATCATACTCACAGTGCGTATAGGAGAAAACGTTACTGTAGACCAGGTTATCCTCACCAAACAGGTGACTGGAGGTGGTCATACCATAGCACCGGTTGCGGCGCCAGGTATTATCGCGGCACATCTGTATACCGGAGAGGTTCCAACCGCCGTTGATGTTGAAGGCACGGGCATACAAGGCAGTATCGGCCTCCAGCAGGTTGTCTTCAATATAACAGTTGAACACGCCTCTGGTCTTGGATTCATTGCTTCTGTCAAGACTTTCGATAGCAATGAAAGCGTGGGACATATTCCGGATATGGTTGTGGTGGATCCACGCACCATCTACACCATCACGCATGGTGATACCTTCCGTGATGCCAACATTCCAGTGTCCGTCATAGTTCTTTGCGCCTTCTTCTTCACTGAACATCGAATCAATGTAGCAGTGACTGATTTCGGGCTTGTAGTGGACACGCTCGTCACTTGCTTCAAATACCATGATGTAGTAGAAGCAGTGGGTGATGCTACAATACTGGAATTTCAGATATTCTGTAGGTGTTGATACTGTGATCATTGTGTTGATGGCACTACTGCCCTTGAAGTGGATGTACTCGATGGTCAGATGGGAAACGTTGTTGATAATCAAACGGTTACCACCGCTACCATAGGGAGTAACTTCCACGTTCTTGGGGGCTTCGCCTTCAGCCATACGGACATAGAGCTGGCCACCATAGGAACAGAATTCACCGGCTTTCAATGTAACATAATTGGTGCGGCTCTTGTGATTGAAAGGTGCATCATTCACAAAGCAACGGTGTACGTGTTGGCCATTTCTGTTGCCGAGAGAGGAAACACTCACAGCGTAGACATTACGCTTTGCGTCCACAAGCTGCCAAGCATTGTTTTCAATCTTCAGCGTATAGGAAATTCTGGGAAGTGCTTCACCACTGCCATAGGCACCCAGTACAACAGGGGCGTCTTCTGTGCCGTAGATATTTGTTAACGTAATACTACCGGTAGGCAGATACCAGACATCGCCACGCTTCAGCTTAACATTGTAGCCCTGGCGCAGATAGGTGGCGATATTCTTGACTTCCAGCTTGGGGGATTCGGGGGACAGACCGTCGTTACTCTCGCTACCGGAGGTGGAGATGTAGATGGTTTGACGCAGCTCCTCGCCCTTGGCGCGGACAGTGACCTTAACAGTGGGGATAAAGCCTTGAGTGTTTTTATATTTGCCGCCCAACACCAAAGAACCGGTGATGGTCTGCTCGCCGATTTTGTTGGGATCAAACTTGCTGATATCCCAATCGACATCGATATCAAAACGCTGGGTATTCTTCAAGAGAACTTCCAGTTTTTCAGGCAATTTCAGACCTTCGATCGAAGTGCCCTCGTGAACATAAATGTTCGCAGGATCTTCCATATAGATAATGTCCGTCATGTTGGGAGCTTCTACGTTCAAGGGAACGATTTCAGCCTTATCCATGTACAGCGTACTCAGACGCATTTCGTTTACGGAACCATTGAAGTAGATATCCAGACGAGTCCAGGTGACATCACCGGGAACTGTGACGATACCGCTGGACTGGATAAATTCCTTTGCGGAAAGATGATACTGCGAGGTGGTGGTAGAGGTTGTGGTGTCACCGTTGGCTACATTTTTGTAAAGCAATCTGGTATGGAACGCAACGTCAGTAGAGTTTTCAGCACCCTGAATCCAAACACCAAAGTAATAGCGTCCTGCACCGGTTTGGGTAATGCGCTGGCCCATTGTTGCCACGTTACCGGTATAGAAGGCCTGGAGCCAGTTTTCCTTGGTGGTATTACTGGAGTAATTGTCCATACGGCCAATCTTAATTTCCAGAGAATAGTCGCCTTCCAGCTTGGGGGTGGCCACATTCATTGCGGTAGAAATCTGATTGCTGTAATTCCAGCCACTGGTACCATCTTCAAAACCACCGCGAGTCAGTAGGTTTTTGTAATCGACGATATTCACAGTTTGGCTTACTGTCAGACCATTGGGATTATCCAGCTTCATATCCTCAAGAACGCCCACAAGAGTATATTTGCCCTTCTTGGTTAGATCCAGTTTGCTGTAGTCCCATCTTACACCGACCTTTACGATCTCACCGATGGTGCTGCGGACTTCCACAGTTTCGGGGAAAAGCAGATCAGCAGTGGTGTAGCCGTCAATGTAATCGGGGTAATTCTGAATAATATTACGGGTGGGAATGATAGTCTCAACCCGCTCCATTGCGCCTTCGTGCTGGTACACAGTAACGTTCAGGGGAACAAATTCAACATGGTCAATCATGATCCATTGGTCATGAAATTTTGTGTTGCTAGTTATGTTGAAATTGATACGTATCCAGTTTTCATCACCGTTCAGGTTGAAAATGCTGGAAGCCTGCTGGTAAGCATTGTTCAGGGTAACGGTATTGGTTCTGCCCTTGGTAATGGTAGAAGCACTGACGGGATTCTTTGTACCAATATCCAGATACATCTGCAAAGGATCGGTGTGTGCAACCTCACCGCTTTCCTTGTAGTCCCGCAACTGAGCGCTGAGATAATACTGACCGGCACCGGCCTCTGTAACCTTGGTAGCCAATGCAGCAGTGTTGACAGAGTAGAAAATATGGTAGGAGGCATAGCTGTTAGCGGAGGACTTAACACCTAGAGCAACCTTGCCGTTAAATGCGGGGGTCAAATTTGTTTTGTAGTTAGAACCCCAGCCCCAATCGGTGGCGCCGCTCTCAAAGCTGCCGTTGTCCAGCAGGTTCTTGTATTCACGGACATAAATAACCTGAGTAACATACAGGTTATTCGGGTTGGGGTACAAGCTGTTATCCAAAGTACCTACCAGAGTGTATTTGCCAGCCTTATTCAGATTTAGGGGAGTATAATCCCAGATGATACCTACCTCGGCAGTCAGACCCTTGCTGGTCTTAACTTCCACAGTGGCAGGCAACCCCAGAGATTCTTTCCAATTGGCACCTACGTACTTATCGTAGTTCTCAACAACTGCACGGACAGGAATGCTGCCGGTGACTTCGGCGATATCTGCAGGTTCCATACCAAAGGGGATCTCGACATTCAAGGGGATACATTGCATATCATCCGCTAAAATCCACTGCTTGTTGAACTTTGAGGAGCTGGTCAAATACAGATCATTACGGAACCAAACCTCTTCGCCGGTCAGATCGAAAACACCACCGACGGCCACATAATTCTGGTCGGAAATGGTGACGGCTTGTGTTTGACCCTTGAGGCTGGAGGAGGATGCGCTCAGATCTTTTTTATAACGCAGTTCGATAAAAGCACGCAGTTCATCGGTATGTGCGATTTCGTCCTTGTACAGATAATCCCGCACCTGTACGCCCCAATAATACTGACCTGCGCCTTCCGCAGCAATACGAGCGGCCAAAGCCTTTTGCTCGTTGCTGTCCACAAACAGCATATTATAAGATGTATAGCTGGAGGTAGAGGAACGCACCTGCAGAGCATACTTGCCCTCCGCAGCAGGTGTGCCATTTACAGCAAATGAGCTACCCCAACCCCAGCCGGAAGCGCCTTCTTCAAAGCCGGGGTTACTAATCAGGTTTTCTGCTTTACGTACATAGATGTTCTGTGTAACTGTCAGGCCTTTAGGATTGGGGAATCCTTCTGCATCCAAAGTGCCGGTAAGTGTATACATGCCGTACTTGGAAACATCCAAAGTGGAATAGTTCCAGGTAACGCCTACAGAACCGACGGTGCCCTGATCAGTAACAATTTCTACAGTCTTAGGCAGTCCCAGAGCTTCCTTCCAGTTTTCGCCCATATACTTGTCATAGTTTATAGCCACAAATCGGGAAGGGATCTTTGTTTTGATCTCAGTGATATTTGCAGGCTCTACCTTCAGTGCGACCTTCAGGGGGATCAACTCTGCGTCGTCAAAATAAACACCGATGGTGTCAAAGGAAACAGTGCTGTCCGTCTTTTTCTTGGTAAACTGCAGCTGTGCGTATGTAACACCTTCAGGCAGATCGATGATGTTCTTAGATGCCTGGTAATTTTCAGTTAGGGTAATGGTGTTACCGGTGGGACGCTGATTGCTGGGAGTGCTGGTCTGCGTACCGTACCGATACAAAAACTGAGTAGAAACAGTGACTGCAGCAGCATTTGCACCTTTGCGGGCATAAATACCGAAATAGTACTGACCTGCGCCTTCAGCAGCTATACGTGCGGCAACCTTAGAGGCAGAGTCTTCGTTATCGGTATTATAGCTGGTGCGGGAATTCGTTGTAGCGGTGGGGGTCAAAGTGATCGCAGCTTTACTGCCATTGCGACCCATACCATCCACATATCTATTGCTGCCAACACCACTCAGATACCAACCGGCGGGCACGTAGTCGCCATTGCCTGCACGGAGGATGGTTTCAAAATCACCATTGGCAAACATGTTAACCTTTTGGCGCACCTGGATGGTAATGGAAACATCCAGATTCTGTTCATTGGTAGCACCGTCGGGCAGAGTGACCTGACCGGGCAGGAAATAGTAGCCGGGAGTCCGAGGGTCCAGGGAAGTGGTATCCCAGGTGACGGCTGCTTCTGCCGTAGTGTCATCGGCCAAGGTGATAGTGACGGTTTCGGGAAGTGCCAGCTTCTCCAACCAGTTGTCACCAAAGTAGTCATCGTAGTCTTCTACGATCACCCAACCGGTGGGGCGCTGGATCGCCTTGATGTCTGTGCCAGCGTCTGCAGCCCAGGTTGTAACCGGGATGTAGGACATCAGCATGACCATGGCCAGTATAAGCGAAAAAACACGCTTTTTGATACTGATCTTATTCATAAATGTACCTCCTAAAGCTACCTTTTATAAAGGAATCTCAACGTTATTATAACACATTTTCTATAAAAGAAAAGACAAAAAATTTGCCAAAAACTATTGTTTTTTTGCATAGTTTGCATGATGCACAATACGGATATCTCAAAATTGTGCATCATGTATAACAAACAAGAAATGTAAAGGAGATGGGCTCCTTATAAAATGTAGGAAATACAAAAAGGAGGCGGGATT
>JAZRRL010000029.1:0-69689 GCA_045650665.1 Faecousia sp.
TAATAAGCCTCTCTCACATGGTTGATGATGACAGCGCGCGTATTTTGGTCAAGTTTGAGGGTCTCAACGTAGGCGGCTCAATTAAAACGCGTACTGCTTACAATATGATAGTTGAAGCTGAAAAAATGGGTAAAATAAACAAGGATACAATCATTGTTGAACCCACCAGCGGGAATCAGGGAATAGGACTTGCTCTTGTAGGTGCCGTAAGAGGGTACAAGACCAAGATTATTATGCCCGACTCGGTTAGCGAGGAGAGAAGAAAACTGGTCAAGCACTACGGTGCGGAAGTAATCCTCGTTCACGATGCAGGAAACATCGGTGAATGTATAGAGGAATGTCTGCAGACAGCACTCCGTATGCAGAAGGAAAATCCCAACGTATTTGTTCCCCAGCAGTTTGAAAATCCTGCAAATCCCGCTATTCAGCGTAGTGCCACAGCAATGGAAATCATAAATCAGGTTGATGGCCCCATCCACGGATTCTGCAGTGGTATAGGAACAGGCGGTACTATCACAGGTATCGGCGAAGTTTTGAAGGAGCATAACCCCGATATGACTATATGGGCGGTTGAACCTGAGGATGCAGCTATCCTTTCAGGAGGCTCAATAGGTACACACATTCAGATGGGTATCGGTGATGGACTTATCCCTCCCATACTTAATCAGAATATATACAGTGATATTTGTATTATAAAGGACGAGGAAGCTATCCAGACTGCAAAAGACCTTGCCTCCAAGGAAGGTATTATGTGCGGTATTTCCAGCGGTACAAACGTTGCGGCGGCAATCAAGCTTGCAAAGAAACTCGGTAAGGGTAAAACCGTTGTAACCGTGCTTCCCGACACAGCGGAGAGATATTTCTCAACACCGCTTTTTGAAGATTGATTTTTAAATTATAACATACAGGAGGAATATTTATGAACACAAATGTAAGGCCCGATTCAATGGAGCGTATCACAACAAAGGCTCTGGCGGATAAGTTTATCGAAGAACAGGTTCAGCTTGTGCGTGAGCAGGTTGGCGACAAGAAGGTTCTTCTTGCTCTTTCCGGCGGTGTTGATTCCTCGGTCGTAGCAGCACTTCTCATCAAGGCTATCGGTAAGCAGCTTGTATGTGTGCATGTAAACCACGGCCTTATGCGTAAGGGAGAAAGTGAGCAGGTAATTGAGATTTTCAAAAATCAGCTTGATGCAAACCTTATATATATTGATGCAACAGACCGTTTTCTTAATTTACTTGCAGGCGTTGCCGAACCTGAAAAGAAAAGGAAAATTATAGGCGGCGAATTTATCAGAGTGTTTGATGAGGAAGCTGCAAAAATAGATGATGTATCCTTCCTTGCTCAGGGTACAATTTATCCCGATATTTTAGAGAGTGACGGAGTAAAGGCTCACCATAACGTTGGTGGACTTCCTGAGGATATGCAAATGGAGCTTGTTGAGCCCGTAAAGCTTTTGTATAAGGACGAGGTAAGAGTGGTTGGCTCTGCTCTCGGTCTTCCCGACGAAATGGTGTATCGTCAGCCTTTCCCGGGCCCCGGTCTTGGTGTTCGCTGCCTTGGCGCAATCACGCGTGACAGACTCAATGCACTTCGTGAAGCAGATGCGATACTCAGAGAAGAGTTTTCTGAAAATGGTCTTGCAGGAAAGGTGTGGCAGTATTTTATTGCTGTACCGGATTTCAAGAGCGTTGGTGTGCGTAATGATAAGCGTTACGAGGGTTGGCCGGCGATCATCCGGGCTGTGAACACCACTGACGCCATGACCGCCACCGTTGAGGAGATTCCTTACGCTGTTCTGCACAAGATTACAAACCGCATCACCGCCGAGGTGGAGGGTATCAATCGCGTTCTGTTGGATTTGACGCCCAAGCCCGTAGGTACAATCGAGTGGGAGTAAGGGGAATAATACTAACTGACTTTTAACTGCCCTGAAACCCGAAAAGGCTTCAGGGCAGTCATGCTATAGTGTGATAAGAGGACAAAGGATGACATTACAAGAGAAATTGCGAGATATAAAAAGAACATCAACCCTTAACAAGTTAAACGAATATCCTGTTGTAGAAATAGCAAAAGATTTGGATGAACTGTGGGAAAAGGTAATTGAGCCTAATTTGCCTGTTAAATCGGCAGTTGAGCAGTGGCATAGGGTCTTAAAGGATTATGTAGAACAGGAGAACGTTGCGTTTAGCATAAGACGGTTTGGAAGTCGTACAAAAAAGGAAAACAGTTTGGTGCTGCGACGCGGATTCTTGAATAAGGTTTTTGTTAACGGACACGAGTCGTTTAGTACATTTTATGTTGACAATGCTTTTCCAGCGTATTTCTATTCTATGGCAAAAGACGGGTATGCCCCTAGTGATTGGAAAGAGTTTAAGGAATTAGTTGATAATTTTGAATTCCCCTGTGGTTTTATACAAACAAGTGCGGAACAGGAACTTGCAGCGTATCACAGAGGCACAAATCCTGAAATAAGCTACAAAGGTTATAAAATTGCACATATTTTTTCTGCTGGCGAAAAATACAGCAATACTGTAGGGTATGCAAAAATCGGAGATTTCTGTAAGGAAGTTTTCCCTAGAGGAGATAGGGATGAATGGCATCGCCATGTTTTACCGACAGGACAACATTATCGTCCTATTCTTTTAGATGACGTTGCAAAAGCTAAAAAAATTAGAAGCTTCGCAGTGGCGCATTTTCTTCGTACGGTACATCCAATTAACTATTTCTTAGTGCCGAATAAAACCAACACAAGAGATGAGTGTTCGGGTATTATCAAAACAAATATATATTGGCACGATTACGACAATGGTTGTCAAGAGCAAAACGAAATTGGTGAATATTCTAAACTGGTTGAGTATGTTGCAGCAAAAATCAAGGATATATATAAAGATGTCCTTGGCAATTCAGGAAAAAGCATCTATGCGGAGTTCTTAGATTTAATTTATCCTACAGGCAATTGCATCGACCCAAAGGAAGTAAATGTAACTATTGATGCAAAATATGCAATTGGACTTTGGCAAAAAAAGATTGGAAGTGTGCCTGTACACAAAACAACTGGTTCCAAAGCTGGAACTGCCTCAAAAACAAGTTCCAAAGTTAGAAAAATTCGCAAGCATCCTCCTGTTAGTATTGAGTTGATTCCGAATGACCCTGACGCATTTGAAAAAGAACTTCTGAACAAAAAGAAAGCGAAAATTACTTTAACTTATGCGGATGGACATACGTTGGTAGATAACTGGGATGCAAGAAGATACAAGTCGGATTTAATGAAGCGTATTAACGACAAATTGTGGAACGAACCTGATAGAGACCAAATTGTAAAAGCAGTTTTTGAAGTGTTATAATTCTATTTTTGCCGGCAAAAGCAAGTGATAATTGTGATAAAAAGAGTTACGCCATTGTCGACATATCTAAAAAAAGGAACCCCCTCCAACCGGAGGGGGTTATTTTTATTTTCTGCGCAGCAGTTTGCCGGAAAGAGTATATACAGCCAGCAAAACACCGCTGTACACCACCATCAGCAGCAAAAAACGATTGGAAGAAACTGCATTGATATAGTAGGTGGGCGGGAATAAATACTGCAAAGCCCGCAGCACACCCAAATCGAAAAATACCGGACAGATCACCAGCATCACCACCACAAGCAGAGGCAACGCCGTGCCAACAGTGGCCAGATTACCACAAAGTCTGCGTACGGTCATACCAAATAGCGCTGTACTGATGGCATAGAGCGCCAAGATCAGCAGCTCTCTGCCAATATTTCCTGCCAAACCCGCCAGAAGCATGGCAATCAGCACGACAGCTGAAATGTTCACTACGGCGATCATCTGACAGCTAAATTCCACAGAGGCTTTCCGTCTTTGGGGAACCAAGGCAAAGGTACCGGCTTGCTCATCCCGGATGTAGTACATGGCCGCAGCCAGTGCACCCAACACCACGATAATTGCCAGCATGCCACGAATGGGAGTCAGCAGATAATTGGCGTTTTTCGCATCCTCGGTGCCGCTCAGCCCCTCCAGATAGGTGAACTGAAACAGGTCGATATTATGGTCAAAATTGTTGTAATATTCCATGAGCGTTTCGTCGCTCATTTCATCCAGCTGGGGAACGTTGTTGCGGATGTAGGTCAGATACATGGTGGCGGAGCAATACCCGAATATGGTACCGCTGAGCTTTTCACGAGCCAGCTTCAGAGGAATACTGGAACCCTGCTCCACTACCCGTACAAAGGAATTTTCCTTGACGGGATTTTGCACGAATTTATACACCTTTGCCTCCATATCTGCGGCAAAGATCCATGCGGCATCCGCCTTACTGTCGGAAACCATTTTCCGGGCAGATTCCGGGGAATCGCAAAACACAAAGCGGATCAGATTGGTATTCTCCTTCAGATCCTGCATGACCGTTTCTGCCAGTGGGTCATTTCCTTCCTGGGTCAGGGCGATGGTCATCACACCGCTTTCCTCCTGGGCGACCAGGCCATAGCCCAGCACCAGCGCCGGAATCAGGGCTAAAATCAGCAGGAAGGTCAGCTTCTTATACAGCCGCTTATTCAAAAGCAGCAGCCATTTACCTAAATGCTTCATCCCGTCACCCCCTTACACCGGTAATTTTGATCCGGCGGATCAACAACGCGCATCCCCAAAATACACAACCGTAGCCCAGCAATGCTAAGGTGTTGATCATATCGTGGGTTTCCAGAATGCAATGGGCAATTTGCGTCCGGGCCATGCCCGTGGGCAGAAAAACTGACAGTTTTTGCACGGTTTCCGGGAAAAATGTGATGGGATACATACAGCCGGAAATGAAGCTCAGCGCCAAGGCAGTGAAGAACTGCAGCAAAACACCGCTGATAAGGTTGGTGGAAAGCTCATACATCAAAAAGCTCATAGCGCCAAGGCTCAGCAGTACCGGCAGTGCCTTCAGGAGCATCATGCCGTCCACATCCGCCTGCATCCAGAACACCAGATACAGCAAAATGACTCCGGCAATGGACAAAAGTCCCAGCAAATACACGGCAAAATCGCAAAGTACTTGCATGAGAATGCCCCGGCCCTGGGCGCAAAGCATCCGCCCCAAGGCGTGATCCCGCCGAACCATCATGGGAGAGAAGGTCAGGCAGATCAGCAAAAACAGTACGATGCAAAGACCTGTGATCAGATAGCCGTCCATACCCAAGCCATCAAAGGATTCGGAGATGACAGCCTGGTACATATTGCCTCTGCGGAATACAAATTCCGCATATTCGATACTCATGTCGTTAATGACCTTGGAGCTGAACTGCCCCACGGATTCCAAAGCATCCCAAGCTCCGTAAATACCACTTTGAGATTCAATGAGCATGGTTTCGATCATTCGGGTGAACTCGTCCTTGACCATGGAAACCAGACCCACAGATCCGGCGGTACAGACAAAGCGCAGAGGAATGATCTCCCCACGGAACGCAGCTTCCAAAAAGCCCTCTGGGAAGACTACAAAGGCTGCAATCTTGCCCCGTCGCATAGCTTTTTCCGCTTCCGGTTCATCCATTTCCACCATTTCAATGGAAAAACGGGAGGAATCTATGGATTCCATAGCCGATAGCGCCATTCGCAGATAAAAATCACTGCCTGTACCCACCACACCGATTTTAAATTTCGTGGTGTCTTCGGATTCTTCACTGAGCTTGGACATGGCATCATAGGCAGTCATCAAGCAGCCAAACAAAATGGCTGATACCAGCAATACCGGCAGAAGAAGACGTAGCAGCCGCTTGAGCTGCACATAACAATACTTTTTCATATTACAAGCTCTCTACCAGTTTTTGAATATCTCCGTCGTAGTGGAAAGGAACCAACACGCCGTCACGAATGATGTACCAAGCATCACACAGATCCAGCTCCATGACATCATGGGTGGTCAATAGCAGCAGACCGCCGGATTGCTTATAGTGGCGCAGATAGGAGGCGATGCTCTGCTTGCAGGAAAGATCCAGTGCAGCAGTGGGCTCATCCAGCAGAAGAATGGGCGGCTTTTTTGCCATGGCACAGCCAATGGACAGCCGCTTTTTCATGCCGCCGGACATTTTGGACACAGTGACATTGAGAAAATCACCGATACCCAAGAGGGAAAGAACGCCGTCCTGAAGTTCCTGCTCCATGGATTTTTTGTCGTACCACAGCAGAAGATTATCCTTGGCGGACAATTCGTCGATCAGAGGGGTGCCCTGAGGAACATAGCCCACCAGTTCCGCGCGCTTTTTGGCATTTGCCAGCAGGTCTGTGCCTTCACAGAAAAAACTGCCGCTTTCACAGCCCTGAATACCCGCCAAAATCGACAGAAAAGTGGATTTGCCGCTGCCGTTGGCGCCCAGAATGCCGATGCAAGTGCCGCTTTCCGCAGTCAGGCAGATATCACGCAGGACCTGCTTTTTCTTAAATTTTTTCGCAATATGCTTAATTTCTATCTGCATAATTTTTCTCCGCATAAAGTATTTGGCGCTGTAAACAGCGCCAAATACCGGTTAATTTTATTGCTTACAATCAGATCATGCTTTCCAGCATATCCACCAGTTCACTGGGAACGCCGGCCTTGCGCAGGTTGCTCAGCACAGTATCCAGTTTGATGTTGTTTGCCCAGTTGTTCATAGCGCTGCTGCTTGTAGCATCGATGGAATTGGAAGGAACGCTCAGGCTGGGACCGTTGGACGGGGTAGCCTTCAGCTCAATACCAACCAGTGTCTTGTTCTGGGACAGAATATTCAGCGCAACGCCACTGCTGCTGTACTCAATCTGCAGAGCCAGCTTCTTGAAGGGGATTTCATCCAATCCCAATTCCTTTTCAATTCTGGCAGTGGGAGCGATGGTGATTGCGCCGCTTTCTGCGGTGACATTTTCCAGAGTGACGACCACGTAATCAGTGCCTTCAGCATAAACAGTAAATGCACCGCTGGTCTTGCCGTCCTTTTTGGTGCCGGTGCCGGAGATCTTGAAGTCCTCACCGTAGTAGTTGTTATCACCGGGAACAGCTGCAACAAAGCCAAAATCTTCACCACTGGTAGCGGTGTAGTAGTAGAACAGAATCTCGGAGTAGCCATACTCGTGCATGGACAGCTCACGGCCGATGATGTTGTGATTGTCGTCAACGTAAGTAACCCACTCGATGTAGGTCTCGGTATCAGTGGGAACATTATCCAAGCTGCTCAGAGCGGAATCGATAGCGGTTTTGAAAGCATCATAAGCTTCGCTTGCAGAGATGTTCTGGCCCATCATGTCGCCCAGAGTTTCTGCAGCGTCTTCAATGATCTTCTTCAGATCCTTGTCGTTCTTGGCAGCCTTCAGAACAGCCTTTACAGCGTTGAGGGCATCTTCTTCATAGATCTTCAGGGTCAGATCGGTGCATTCCTGAGTGATGCCGTTGGCATTCAGGGTGGTGACAGCCTGCTCAACGTTATCCAGCTCAGCCAGAGCGATTTCCAGATAGCGGTTCAAAACGCTGGTCAGAAGATCTGCGTCGGGCAGGATATTTGCGATCTGCTCCACAATTTCCATGTAGTTTCCAGGCAATGCAATGGCGTTGCCGCCCATCATGTCGCTTATGTCGAAACGCAGATAAGTATTGCTCAGATCGGGAGCGGCCATGTACATAACGTAATCGGCCATATCCATCAGAACATTCAGCGTGATGATATCCTGACCGTTCAGGCCCAGAATCATCTGCATCTTTTCCATCTGATCCTTAATGCTGACGTCCATGGACAGGTTGATCTTGGACAGGAAGGACAGATCCAGATCTGCGCCGCCCAGAACCCGCTCGGAAACCATATCCAGCACATCATCGCTGAGGTTGAGGGTTACATCCATCTTGGAGCTGGCAGCGACACCGGTAATATTGGTGTTCATATTCTTCAAAGCGGTGCCATAAGCTTCGCCCAGAGTATCTACCAGAGAACCCAGACTATTGGCTTCCAACTTTTGCAGATATGCGGCACCTTCCAGACCCTCGTACTGTGCAGGGTCGTTTCTGTTACTTGTGCTGCTGGCGGGATTCTTACTCTTGCCATCGTCGGCGTCAGAACAACCAACAAACATCAGACTGCAGCCTACCAGAATAGAGAAAACCATTACCAGAGAAAGAATGGTCTTAAACAGTCTGGAGAAGCCAGCCTTTTTACTTGCAGTATTTGCATTTTTCATACTTTACTGCCCCTTTCTTTTCTTTTCCCCAACAGGGTACATATATTATAACATGGTAAAATTGAAAATACAATAGTTTTTATGTCAAAGACATAGTGTCGGAAAGGTTATTGACAAACCTCTTGTTTTGTACCATAATAATCCGGGTTCAGAAAGAAGGGTAATGCATGAAAAAACCGAATTTGTATCATACCGCTGCCGGTTTTGTTAAGAAAAATGTGGTAATGCTGGTGGCGATGGCGGCTGCGCTGGTGACCTGCTTCCTCATTCCGCCGGATAAAGCATATCTGGATTATTTTGATTTAAAGACGCTGACTTGTCTGTTTTGTGTGCTGGCTGTGGTCTGCGCATTGAAAAACATCAATTTTTTCTATACCTTGGCAAGAAAAATTGTCATAGTATTCAAAAATGCCCGGATGAGCATTCTGGCGCTGGTGTATATCACCTTTATCGGCTCCATGCTTATCGCAAATGACATGGCACTTTTGACCTTTTTACCCTTGGGACTGTTTGTGCTTTCCTCCACGGGAAAAGGAAAATATATGGCGTTTACATTTATCATGCAAAACATTGCTGCCAATCTGGGCGGTATGCTGACTCCCTTCGGCAATCCGCAAAATCTGTACCTATACACGAAATTCGCCATTCCCAACCTGGAATTTATGCAGATCATGGCACCGCCTTTTGTACTGGCGGTGGTACTGATTACCTTGTGCTGCCTGATTTTTGTAAAACCCGAGCCGCTGGAACTGAAGAACGAAAAAGTGGAAATGCCGGTGGGGCGTACAGCCATTTATCTGCTGCTGTTTGCGCTGGCAATCGCGATCGTGTTTCGGGGAATCCATTATCTTGTTGGCTTGATTATCATTCCGGCAGTTTTGCTGTTTATGGATCGCAAAGCCTTGAAAATGGTGGACTATCCGCTGTTGTTGACCTTTGTGTTTTTCTTCATTTTCTCAGGAAATATGGCGCGGATTGATGTTGTGCGCAATCTTTTCTCTATGCTATTGGAGAAAAGCACGCTGCTGTTTTCAGTGCTGTCCTGCCAGGTCATCAGCAATGTGCCTTCGGCAATCCTGCTATCCCAATTTACGGGAAATTATAAGGAATTGCTGCTGGGCGTGAATATTGGCGGCGTGGGTACACTGATCGCATCTTTGGCAAGTCTGATCACCTTCCGGGAGTACACCAAAAACAATAAGGGAAAAACCCGCTATTATGTACTGCTGTTCTCTGCCTTCAATTTCGCATTTTTGATCATTTTGGCATTGTTTGAGCTGGTGATTCTTTCATGACATAAAAAGCAGGTGAGCGAAATGCTCACCTGCTTTGCATTTGTGGATTATTCTACAATCACTACGCTTTCTTCACCGTAGATCTTGACAAGCTCCTTGGCTCGTTCCAACTCCAGAAGCAGTTTGGTGTATTTGTAAGTGTATACCCGATCTAAGCCGTCGTCGGTAGTATGATGCTTTTTTATCATGCAACCGTTATCATCATAGGTATATGTATAACGGGAAATTTCCTTGCCGTTGAGATAAGAAACCTCATTTTGAAGTTTTCCGTTGCTGTCATACGTATAGCTCTCGTAGCCCTCTGTATTATCCTGGTAGTACAAGGTGTCGCAACGAAGCAGATTGCCCTTTTCGTCGTAGGTATATGTATGCCGGTAAAACAGCTGGGGAACAGAAGACAGCCCGTTATTATTGTCGTAATAGAGTTCTTCTATCTTATTGCCCTGGGCATCGTATTTAAATTCCTGCCTGGAGATCAGTGCTTTTGCCTGAAAGAAGGTCGTAAGGAGTATATTACCATTTTCGTCATAGGTTGTTTCGTGCCGGGAATCCTCTTCGCCTTCAATATAGCTGACAAACAGCGTCACATTACCCTTTTCGTCGCAGGTGTATTCAAAGTAGGAACGCTCCTCGCCGTTAAGATCGGTAGTTGCTCGTATCAGATTGCCTTTTTCATCATAAATATAGTTGCGCTGGATAATGAGCTCGTTGGATCGATAAAAATCTTCTCGAGTTATGCGATTGCTGCTGTCATAAAAAAACTCTGAACGGGCATGTTCCGCACCATCTCTCAAATCGGCTGCCTTTGTCCGGTTACCCTGAGCATCGTATTCATATTTATTAACCAGTCGATTGTCGCGGTATTCGGAAACAACGTACACAGTGACGCCGTTAATTGTTTCCTCGCCGGCTTCTTTCTCGGTATCTTCCGGGTCCAGCTCACAGCCCGCAAAGGCGAAAAGTGTTGCCATCACCAAAAGAAAAAACAACAGTTTACGGAGCTTCATAGGAAAATACCTCCTTTTTTCTTCATTGTAGCACACTTTTTTGGGGAAAACAATAAATAATAAAAGGGAAGCCGCAAGGCCTCCCTTTTGTTATACGTGCATCTTACTTAAAATATCTCTCCAGCAGACCCTTCAGAGCAAGACCATGCCGAGCCTCGTCGCGAGCCATCTCGTGAACAGTGTCGTGGATAGCGTCCAGGCCGTTCTGCTTTGCGCACTTAGCCAGGTCGAACTTACCTGCGGTTGCACCGAACTCGCAGTCAACACGCCATGCCAGATTGTCCTTGGTGGTGGCCTTCATGTTGGGCTCCAGGTCCTCGCCCAGCAGTTCTGCAAACTTGGAAGCGTGCTCAGCCTCTTCCCAAGCGGCCTTCTCCCAGTACAGACCGATTTCGGGGTAACCCTCACGGTGTGCAATGCGAGCCATGCACAGGTACATACCAACCTCAGCGCACTCGCCGTTAAAGTTAGCCATCAGCTGCTCGAAGATGAACTTCTTGTCTTCTTCGCTGATATCGGGGTTGTTCTTGACGGTCTTTGCGTAGACACCATACTCGTGCTCAGCAGCCAACTTGCCTGCTTCCATTACCTTAAACTTGGAACCGGCAACCTTACAAACGGGGCATACAAAACCTTCGGGCATAACATCTGCTTCGTGGACATAACCACAAACGGGGCATACAAACTTTTTCATAATATTTTCCTCCAAAATTGAATTGATTTTATATTTTATAAATGAGATTAAACTTCTTCTTCAAACTGGTCGGGGCCAACGCCACACAGAGGGCACTCGTAATCTTCGGGCAGTTCGTCGCCTTCGTAGACATAGCCGCAAACCACGCAAACATACTTCTTCATACCGCTTCCTCCTTGTTGATTTCAATGCAGTTCCGGCACAAGCCGGAAAAGGTTATTTGACAGCCTTGAATCTGACTGCCCAAGTCATGCTCTGCCGATGCCTGAAGGCTTGGCAGCTGGGGCATACCCTCAATGTCCTGCACAGATCCGCACGCGGTACAGATAAAGTGGACATGGGAGTGGGTGTCCCCGTCAAAGCGCTCCACACCCTTGACAGTGCCCAGGCTTTGGATCAATCCCTGCTCCTTAAAGAGGGAGAGGTTTCGATACACCGTACCTAAGGACAGATCCGGGATTTCCGGCTTAAGTTGGGCGTAGACCCAATCAGCAGAAGGGTGCACCTTGGTTTGGCGCAGGCAAGTCAGGATGGCGTCACGCTTACGAAAGTGTTTCGATGTTCGTTCCATGATGACCTCCTGTCTTGTAAATGAGAATGATTCTTGTTTACGAGCACATCATAGCACATCACTTTCTATTTGTCAATAGGAATTATTCTCATTTAGAAAAAATTTTTTTATTTTTTTATAATCAGGGGATAATCGGTATATTTCTTGCATTTTGATAACAACTGTGGTATATTTTCTTGTTGGTAAGAAAATCATAAGACAGTTACGCAGCAAAGGAGCGCGAAAAAATGGCGGCACAAGAAAAAATCCGCAATATAGCCATCATTGCCCACGTTGACCACGGCAAGACCACTTTGGTTGATGAGCTTTTGAAGCAGGGCGGCATTTATCGTGAAAATCAGGCGACCCAGGATCGGGTTATGGACTCCGGCGACCTGGAACGGGAACGCGGCATTACCATTTTGGCGAAAAATACCTCCGTATATTATAAGGATACCAAAATCAATATTGTCGACACCCCCGGTCACGCCGATTTCGGCGGCGAGGTGGAGCGTATTCTGAAGATGGTCAACGGCGTCATCCTTTTGGTTGATGCAGCGGAAGGCCCTATGCCTCAGACGCGTTTTGTTCTTCAGAAGGCATTGGAATTGGGCCACAAGGTTATTGTGGCAGTGAATAAGGTGGATAAGCCCGATGCCCGTGTCCATGAGGTCATGGACGAGGTTCTGGAGCTTCTGCTGGAATTGGAGGCAACGGACGAGCAGTTCAACTCCCCCACTGTTTTCTGCTCCGGCCGTCAGGGTACGGCAAGCTACTCTCCCGACGAGATGGGCACCGATCTGACCCCCTTGTTTGAAACCATCGTGCAGTATATCGATCCTCCCAAGGGCGATGAAACTGCGCCTTTGCAGTTGCTGGTTTCCTCTATTGATTATAATGAATATGTGGGTCGTATCGCTGTGGGCCGCATCGAGCAGGGCGCCATCAAGGTGAACCAGGAAGTGACCATTTGCGACTACCACAATCCTGAAATTAAGCAAAAAGGCAAAGTTGTTGCGCTGTATACCTTCGACGGTCTGGGCAAAGCTCCCGTGCAGAGTGCATCTGCCGGTGAGATTGTGGCGCTCAGCGGTATGGCAGACATCACCATCGGCAGAACCCTTTGTGATCCGCTGAATGTGGATCCCCTGCCCTTCGTGAAGATCTCCGATCCTACCATTGAAATGACCTTTGCCGTCAACGATTCTCCCTTTGCCGGCAAGGAGGGCAAGTTTGTTACCTCCCGAAATCTGCGGGATCGTCTGGAAAAGGAGCTTTTGAAGGATGTTTCCCTGCATGTGACCGAGCAGGGTACGGATGCTTTCAATGTGGCCGGCCGTGGCGAGATGCATCTTTCCATTCTGATGGAAACTATGCGCCGGGAAGGCTTTGAATTTTCCGTGTCCACACCCCGCGTACTGACCAAGGAGATCGACGGAAAGACCTGCGAGCCCATTGAACGGATGGTTGCGGATGTACCTGAAGAATGCATGGGCGCGGTTATTGAAAAAATGGGTCGCCGGAAGGGCGATCTGCTGGGCATGACCCCCATGGGCAACCGCTACCGTCTGGAATTTCTTGTTCCCTCCCGTGGTTTGTTCGGCTACCGCAATGAATTTTTGACCGATACCCGTGGCGAGGGCATCATGTCCTCTGTTTTGGACTCTTATGCACCTATGAAAGGCGAAATCGAGCGCCGTCAGGTGGGTAGCTTGGTGTCCTTTGAAACCGGTGAAGCGGTCACTTACGGCTTGGCTGCGGCACAAGAACGTGGCGCACTGTTTATCGGCCCCGGCACACCGGTGTATCCCGGTATGGTGGTGGGTATCTGCAGCCGCAACGAGGATATGAATGTCAATGTCTGCAAGCGCAAGCAGCTGACCAATATGCGTGCCTCCGGCTCGGATGAAGCCCTGCGTCTGACCACACCCCGGGTGTTCTCTTTGGAACAGTGTCTGGAATTTTTGGCCGACGACGAGCTGCTGGAATGCACCCCCAAGAGCCTGCGTATCCGCAAGCGGATATTGGATCATGCTGAGCGTATGCGCCAGCTGATGAAGAAAAGAAATCAGGGATAAAAAATACCGGCTGATGGAATCCGTCAGCCGGTTTTCTTTATTCATATATTTCATCTATCGGATAGCCGTCTTTGTCAAACTTGTTTCTGACCATAACATTGATCGTAATACAGGCTGCGGCGATGATTATCAGCTCCACAATCAGACAAATGCCTGCACGGCGAGCCATTTTCATGGGATCCAGACCCCGGAAGGTAGCGCAGATCAGCGCCAAAACAATGGTTAAACCTGCACCCAAAGCCGACCAAACCATGCCGGCAAGGCGCTGGGTGAATTTCCACGCCTCCAAGCTGGACATACTGCGCCGGGTCCGATAGCCAACACCATAATTGGCTTCCTTCGGAGGTGCAAGCAAAAATACCAGACCAAAGCCCAGCAAAAGCAACGGTCCGGCCATGACAGCCATACGGAATGCCAGCTCGATCCAGCCTATAACGGTACTCAGATCCGGGATCAATGCACCAAGATTCAGTTCACTTGCGGCACTTTCCATAGGGAAAACTCCTTACTTTTTCTCCAGAAACTGATTGATCTCCTGAATGAAGCCGTTTACATCCTGGAAGCTCCGATACACAGATGCAAAACGGATATAGGCAACTTCATCCAACGGCTTCAGTCGTTCCATAACCATTTCGCCCAGGCGGTCGGTACTTACATCCCGATCCAGAGAGTTCTGGATGCTCTGCTCAATTTCGGTGGTGATCTTTTCCAGATCTGTCAGACTAACCTTCCGCTTATCGCAGGCGCGGACCATGGAATTGAGGATCTTATTCCGGTCAAAGCTCTGACGGGTGCCGTCACGCTTGACCACGATAATGGGCAGGCTTTCCACAGTTTCATAGGTGGTAAACCGACGCTGGCAGGAAATGCACTCCCGGCGTCGGCGAATGCTATCGCCTTCTTCGGAACGGCGGGAATCTACGACCTTGCTTTCAAAATCTCCGCAAAAGGGACATCTCATACTATTTAGCTCCCTTCGAGTTATTATGCACTGATTATAGCAAAGTTGTCAGGCGCTGTCCAGTATTTTTTCTTGACAGCAAGCTGATTCTGGGGCAAAATAGGAATAGTTCCATAAAAAAGGAGCATTTCTATGAAAAATACGGAAAAATTTTGGATCCTTTGGGCGGCTGCATACGTGCTTTGCACGGTATGTGCCTTCTTTCCCGTCAACTCTGTTGCACTTTTCGTGGTGTTTTTGTTGCTGAGTTTGGGATTTTTTGTGCCGCCGGGATGTTTGATCTACGCAGCGGTGCAGGAGAAAAAACCGAAAATTCTGCGAAGCATCCGCAATCTGAGCCTCATCAGTCTGTTCTTGACATTGGTGATGATCCTGCTGAATTTTGCATCGATTCAGGCATCGGCAGAATGGGGATTGGCTCTGTATTGGTTGCTGATTCTGGTGTCCACACCTGCAGTTTGTTCCCAGGTTTGGATCATCAGTCTGTTCGGCTGGGCGGTTTTGCTCATGACCTGCCTGAAATTCTTGATAGAAAATAAGAAAGCGACTCGCTAAGCGAGCCGCTTTTTTTAATCCAGCATTTCCATAACCTTGCCACAGCAACGGGGGATTACCTGACCTTCCTCCACATGGAGAAGCTTATGGCAAATGGGGCAATATACATCCCCTTCCCTTTCCGCCTTGACAACAGAAATAAGACCTTCTTTCAGTTCCACGGTATCCCTCCTTCGGGTGGATTATAACATAAAAGCAATGGAAGAACAAGTTTTTTCCTCATGTAAATAATTCCTCCACGGAGGCAAAAGTGTAGCCCATTTCCTTCCACTTGGTCAGCAATTCGTCGAGAATTTGCGCATTGGTCTGGCTGGTGGAGTGCAAAAGCACCACAGCGCCATTATGGGTACGGGGCAGAAGCTTTGAGAAGGCATATTCTGCTGTTGGCTGGGAATTGTTGTTCCAATCCACATAGGCAAGGCTCCAAAATACTGTCTTATACCCCATTTTTTGCGCCATTTCCAGATTTTTTTGACTATATACCCCCTGAGGCGGGCGGTAGTATTTGGGCATATCCTTGCCGGTGATTTCCCTATAAAGCTTTTCCACATCCTCCAATTCCTTGCGGAAAGATGCCTCATCCGCAATTTTACTCATGTCCGGATGGTGCATGGTGTGGTTGCCTACGATATGACCTTCGTCCGCCATCCGTTTGACCAGATCCGGGTGGGTCTGCATATAATTGCCCACCAGGAAGAAAGCTGCGGGCACCTTATGCTTTTGCAAAATATCCAGAATTTTGGCGGTACAGCCGTTTTCATAACCGGCATCGAAGGTCAGATAAATGACCTTTTGTGTGGTATCTCCAAGATACGCCGCATCCACCCGTGCCAGCTCCCTTGGGGATGCCGGGGCAATGGGTGCGTACCCTTCTTGCCGGAAGCTGAGTCCCCAGGAGCCAGCCAAAGTGGCGGAAATATTTTTCGCCAACAGATGCCCGGCAAAGGCCAGGGCCGTACAGATGGCAATGGCAATAAAAAGCAGATCCTGTTTGCGCATAGTATCCCCTCCTGAGGGAGTGTATGCAACAAACCCCCGGGGAAATGACTTCCCCGGGGGCTCATGATTTTGAAATTACACCATTGCAGCGGTGATGATGGCCATCTTGTAGACCTCGTCGGCATTACAGCCACGAGACAGGTCGTTGATGGGAGCGGCCAGACCCTGCAGAATGGGGCCGTAAGCCTCAAAACCGCCCAGACGCTGTGCGATCTTGTAGCCGATGTTACCTGCCTCAATGCAGGGGAAGATAAAGGTGTTGGCATAGCCGGCAACGGGAGAGCCGGGGAATTTCAGCTGACCAACCTCGGGAGCAACAGCTGCGTCGAACTGCATCTCGCCGTCGATTGCCAGCTCGGGAGCCATAGCCTTAGCCTCGATGGTAGCATCGTGGCTCAGCTTGACGGTTGCGCCCTTACCGGAACCGTTGGTGGAGAAGCTCAGCATAGCAACCTTGGGGTCAATGCCGAAGACCTTAGCGGTGTTGGCGGTTTCTACAGCAACCTCAGCCAGCTTGCGGGCAGCGGAAACGGTGACATTGCCTTCCTTGTCCACGCTGTCTTCATAGCTCAGGTTGATGGCGCAGTCGCCCATAGCCAGCTTTTCTTCACCGCGAACCATGATGAAGCAGGAAGAAACCAGATTTGCGCCCTTCTTGGTCTTGACCAGCTGCAGAGCAGGACGGACAGTATCAGCAGTGGAGTAAGTAGCGCCGCCCAGCAGGGAGTCAGCGTAACCCATCTTTACCAGCATGGTACCGAAATAGTTGCCCTTCAGCAGGCAGGCGCGGCACTCATCGGGGCTCATCTTGCCCTTGCGCAGCTCAACCATCTTCTCGACCATAGCGTCCAGACCCTCGTAAGTAGCGGGATCCAGGATTTCAACACCTTCAATGTTGAAACCGCCCTTGGCAGCGTTTTCCTTAACGGTGTCCACATTGCCAATCAGAATGGGGGTCAGAAAACCACCTTCCACCAGACGAGCGGTAGCTTCCAGAATACGGGCATCGTGGCCCTCGGTGAAGACGATTTTCCGGGGATTTGCCTTCAAAGTTTCGATCATTGCATTAAACATGACAGTTTTCCTCCAAATTTTGGGCCGTGGCCCATATTTCTACCCATACATTATACAACAAGAAACTCCCGGGCGCAACCACCCGGGAGAATTATTTTCCATTTTATTTTAAACGCAGACGGCTGGGCACAAAATCCTTGGTACGGGGAATGTCCTCCGTGCAGGGAGTAATTTCAAAATCGTACAGCCGGGCAATACCTTCGCAGGCGGTAACACCAACGTGGAATTTTCCAAAGAGATCCTCTGTACGCAAAATGGTTTTCTGTCCGTCCAGTGTGATGTGCAGTTGCTTATCAAGCACCTGCACGGTCAATTCGTGGATATCCTGCTCCGTTACGGGGAAAGTCATCCACAGACGCAGATTCCAATGGCAGCAGCCGTCGGCTTCCCGATAGTGCCGCCACACATTCAAGCCGTTTTTCCAGGGAATGATCTCAAAACAGTCGCCGTAACGCACAGCACCGTCGTCACACTGTTCCAGTTCTTCCACCAAAATGATTTCCGGGCAGCCCACGTCCTCAAAGGCACAGCGCAAGGTGGCGGAAACGCCCGGATAATAACGGTCCTTGCTCACAAGGCTGATATTGTCAAAACCCTCCCAATGATCGGGGTTGACAGCGGTGCTGATGCAGTCATCCAACTGGGTGAAATCCGGCGTTTCGGTGAATCGGAAGGTATAGGCCTGAATCAGATTGTTTTTCCAATTATGGCCTTTGGCAAAGGATATTTTCATGAATGCCTCCCTTATATAAATCAAGCCAATTTTTTATACATACAATTCTATGGCCTGTGCCATATTTTGTCAAGCAGTGCAGCCGGAAATGGTTGACTTTTTGTGGGAAATGGATTATAAAAGATTTACGGTAAAACCGCAAAATGAAAAAATAAGGAAAGGGTGATCCCTGATGGTAACAGACGTACATGCCCACATAATGCTGCACAACATTGAGGGCGGAAAACGGAACCTTCTGGAAGTTGCAGAACGTTACGGCGTAGATCGCTATTACATTTCCACCATCGATAACAATTATTATCCTGATGAGCAGGCCATTGAAATGGACAACAAGGTGACCTTTGAATTTATGAAGGAACAGCCCAACCTGATTAAGGGCTATGTCTATGTCAATCCCCGTCATGAGAATGCTTTGGATGTACTGAAAAAGGGCATCGAGGAACAGGGTATGTCCGGTCTGAAAATGTGGGTTTCCACCTATGCAGATGATCCTATGAATTATCCTCTTTTCGAGAAAATGATCGAATATGACAAGCCTATTTTGTTCCATGCTTTCGTTAAGGCAGTAGGCCAACTGCAGCATGAAACCACCTCTTACCACATCGGTCGTCTGGCTGAGCGGTATCCGGAGGCAAAGATCATTATGGCACACCTGGGCGGTGAGCCCTATCATGCCATCCGCAATGTTGCCAAGTACAACAATGTCTGGATCGATCACAGCGGTACATTGGTTGGCAGTAACGATCTGCAGCACACCATTGATCTGGTGGGTGTGGATCGGGTGCTGTTCGGCTCTGATATGCCCATTACCTATGCCGGTGCTTACGGCCAGGTGCTGGAAGCAAAGCTGACCGAAGAAGAAAGACAAAAAATCTTCTGGAAAAACACCGCAGAATTGTTTGGGGAGGGCTTCTAAATGCTTGATTTTAACTGCTATATCGGCTCCTGGCCGTTCCATCCACTGGCTGTGGAAACCTTTGAAGAATTGCAGGCACTGCATAAGGAAAATGGAATCAGTGGCGGCTTTGTATCCAGCCTGAAATCCATGTTCCGCCGGGATTATTTTGACTCCGAAAAGGAACTGTTTGAAACCCTGAAGGGCACTGCCTATCGACAGGTTATGACCGTCAATCCGCTGTTCCCTGCTTGCTTGGATGTTGTCCGTTATGGCATTGAAAACTGGAACATTGCCGGTGTTCGGGTGCTGCCCACTTACCATGGCTATGATCTGGAAAATCCCTTCCTGGAAGAATTGTGTGTGTTGCTGCAGGAGAAGGGTCTGCCGCTGTTTTTGACCCTGAATCTGGAGGATATCCGCAATACCTATCTGCTGATCCCCAAGCTGATCAAGAAGGAAGAACTGCAGAAATGGCTGGATGACCACCACGGTCTGACAGTGCTGCTGTGCGGTGGCTCTACCTATGCGGATATCATCATCAACAAGGATCAGATCCTTGCCCATCCTGCTTGCTTCTTTGAGCCCAGTGGTATGCGCCATGGCTGCTTCCCGCTGGAAGAAGTTGGCGAAGAAATGCGCAAGCGTTTTGTTTACGGTTCCATGTCCGGTATTCTGTGTCTGAAGAGCAGTTTGTTGCACATGGAAATAGGTGAGCTGAACGAGGAAGAACTGGCACGGGCAAGTGACGGCCGGGATTTCCTGGCAAAGTGCCCCGGTATTAAGCTATGATCACTGATGTTCATGCGCATTTTGGCATCTATGACAAGGAGTTTTACCGCCGGGAATTGCTGAACACCGCAGAACGCTACGGTGTGACCCGATACTATCTGTCCAATGTGGAGGGCGGCTATTACCCCACCCAGGAGCAGGTGCGTATCGACAACCAATCCTTAGCGGATTTTTTGAAGGAATATCCGGATTTACTGCGAGGCTATGTATACGCCAATCCCCGGTATGATGATGCATTGGATGTGGTGCGTCGGGGTATCGAGGAGCAGGGAATGTCCGGCCTGAAGCTTTGGGTGGCTACGTATTGTGACGATCCGCTGGTATTCCCCTTAGTTGAGCAGATGATCGAATATGACAAGCCTATTTTGATCCACACCTTTGTCAAGGCAGTGGATCAGCTGGAATTTGAGTCCACGTCCCGGAATGTGGCGAATCTGGCACAGCGTTATCCGGAGGCGAAGATCATTATGGCGCACCTGGGCGGTGAGCCGTACCATGGCATCCGTGGGATTGCCAAATATAAAAATGTCTGGATTGACCACAGCGGTACGCTGGTGGGAAGCAACGATCTTCAGCATGCCATCGATCTGGTGGGGGTGGATCGTATTCTGTTCGGTTCGGATATTCCCGTGGGCTTTGCCTGCTCCTACGGGCAGGTATTGGAGGCCAAAGTGACAGAGGAAGAACGGGAAAAAATCCTCTGGAAAAATACCGCCGCATTGTTCGGTGAACCCGTGTAACACAACAGCTGCTGACTTTTCGGTCAGCGGCTGTTTTACGCTTTTTGCACGCGAATGCCCGCTTGCGTGAAAAAATAGAGAAAAAACCGCTGTCAAACTGCGTTTTTCAAGAAAAAACTGGTTGAAAAATCCAGCTGTTTTTGGTATGATTGGAGCATAAGATGCGAAACTATGGTTTCAAAGCCATCGCACCGTCCCGCGCACCCCACATCGGGGGAGAAAATTAAATGGAAACAAGGAGTAAATCATTATGGAAATCATTACCCAGAAAGTTGTAAATCTGCCCGTGTACATCTTCAACACCCGTGAAGAAATGGGCGTTAAGGCTGCAGAGGATGCTGCCAAGATCATCAACGAGGTTATTGCCAAGAACGGTGTTGCCAACGTGGTCTTTGCTGCTGCTCCCTCTCAGAACGATCTGCTGGCAAATCTGCTGAAGCAGGACATCGATTGGACCAAGGTCCGCGGCTTCCATCAGGACGAGTATATTGGCATCAGCGCTGAGGAGCCTGCAGGCTTCGGCACTTGGCTGCGCCGCGCTATTTTCGACAAGGTTCCCTTCATGGAGCTGCACTACCTGCTGTGCGGTGCTGACGAAGCAGATGCTAAGTGCGCAGAGTACACCGAGCTGCTGACCAAGTACCCCATCGACCTGATTTTCCTGGGCATCGGCGAGAATGGCCACCTGGCTTTCAACGATCCCGCTGTTGCAGACTTCAACGATCCTAAGATGATCAAGGTTGTGGAGCTGGACGACGTTTGCCGTCAGCAGCAGGTTAACGATGGCTGCTTCCCCACTCTGAACGATGTTCCCAAGCAGGCAATGAGCCTGACCATGTCCTTCATCATGTCCGTACCCAACGCAATCTGTGTGGTACCCACTGACCGTAAGGCCAACGCTGTTTACGGCGCAACCCGTGGCCCCGTGACCACCGCTTGCCCCGCTTCCATCCTGCGTGAGCACAAGAATGCCGGTCTGTATCTGGATAAGGCTGCTGCTTCCAAGATTCTGTAAGAGGAAAAGAAAATGGCTGAAATCCTTGAAATTATAATGCTTCTTTGCTTCGGGTTTTCCTGGCCTATCAATGCAAGAAAAGCTTGGATCGCCCGTACCGCAAAAGGCAAAAGCCCTGCATTTCTCTGCCTGATTCTCGTGGGCTATATTGCAGGCGTCGCTTCCAAGTTTGTAAATCCCCATTTTGACTTTAGCAGCAAATGGTATGTTCTGTTCTTCTATGTTCTGAACTTCTGCATGGTCAGCGTTGATCTGGCTATTTATTTCCGTAACAAGAAGCTGGATAACCAGCGTGAAAATTCCAACGTTTAATTAAAAAAGGAGAGGTACTTATGAGCAAATTGAGAGTTCTTCTGATCGGCGCAGCATTTTCTGCCGATCTCCATTCCGACGGTTACAGCCGTATTCTGGACAAGGTTGACATTGTCGGTATCTGCGACAAGGACCTGAGCCGCATTGAAGCTCTGGCAAACCGTTACGGCTTCAAGGGCTACACCGCTTATGACGATTACAACACCGCTATCGCTGAGTGTGAGTGCGATCTGGTTGACATCTGCATGCCCAACTTCCTGCACCACGATGTTGCCATCAAGGCTATGAACGCCGGCAAGGACATCATCTGTGAGAAGCCTCTGGCTACCACTGTTGAGGATGCTCAGGATATGGTGGACACCGCTAACCGTCTGGGCAAGCACATCTACTACGCTGAGGACTGGCTGTTTGCTCCCGCATTCCGCAAGGCTAAGGCCATTATGGAAAGCGGCCAGCTGGGTAAGCCTCTGTATATCCGTGCCCGTGAGTGCCACTCCGGTTCCCACAGCCCCTTCGCACAGCTGATCAAGTACTGCGGCGGCGGTTGTATGGTGCACCTGGGTGTTCACCCGGTTTGCTTCCTGCTGGCACTGAAGGATAACAAGTGGTCCGAGCTGACTGCTATGACCTCCGGTGGTCTGGAAGACAACCTGATCCATCACAAGATGGAGGGTGAGGACTGGGCAGGCGCATTTGTCCGCTTTGCTGACGGCACCTTCGCTACCATGGAAGCCAACTATGTCACCATCGGCGGCATGGAAGACATCATGGACATCTACTGCGAACGTGGCACCATCCATGTTGACCTGAGCTTCCGTGGCCCCGTTCAGGCATTCTCCATCGACGGCCTGGATTACACCATCGAAAAGGCTGAAGTTACCACCGGTTGGTCCAATGTGGCTGTTGACGAAAAGTATCAGCTGGGCTACTGCGGCGAAATCAACCACTTCGTAGAATGCGCCGTTAACGGCGTGGATGCTCAGGTTGGTCTGCGTGGCGTGGACGGCCTGGAAGCAATGCGTGTTATCAACCTGATCTACAAATCTGCCAAGGAAGGCGTTAACGTTAAGAACGACAAACTGGAGGCCTGATTTATGAAACAGACACCCAAAGACATCAGGATCCCGGTCACTATTGGCGGCGTTACCTTTAAAAACCCGTTCTTTGTGGCCTCCGGTCCTACCACCAAGTCGGTTCGTCAGCTCATTGAGATTGAGCGTACCGGCTGGGCTGCAGCTTCTATCAAGCTGAGTATCGATCCTGCTCCCTACATCAACCGCAAGCCCCGTTACTCTCTGTTCAAGGATCGTGACGCTTTGGCATTTACTGCTGAAAAGCGTCTGACCTTCCAAGAGGGTCTGCAGCTGATCCGGGATGCAAAGCCCCACCTGCATGACCTGCTGCTGATGGCAAACATCACCTACGCCGGTGACAATGGTGTGGATGGCTGGGTCAACATGGCTGTGGAGTTCGAAAAGGCTGGCGCCGATATCATCGAGCTGAACATGTGCTGCCCCAACATGAGCTACAACGTGGAAATGACCTCCGGCGGCGGCTGCTCCGCTAAGAAGCAGACCGGCGCAAGCATGGGTCAGCAGGCTGAGGTTGCAGCAGAGATCTGCCGCGCCGTCAAGAATGCAATTTCCATTCCTCTGTTCGTCAAGCTGACCCCCGAGGGCGGTCAGATCGCAAAGGTCGCCAAGGCTCTGTACGAGGCTGGCGCTGATGCAGTCGGTGGCACCGGTAACCGTCTGGGTATGCCCCCCATTGACATTGACGATCCCGGCAAGGCTTTCTATCACCTGCAGAAAGAAATTTCCATGGGCTGCCACTGCGGTAAGTGGCTGAAGCCTCTGGCACAGCGTGATACATACGAGATCCGCAAGGTTTGCGGCATGGATGCTCCCATTATGGCTGCCGGTGGTATCACCGACTGGCGTGATGCTGTAGAGATGATCCTCTGCGGCGGTAATCTGCTGGGCGTCTGCGCTGAAACTCTGATCTCCGGCTACGACATCTGCCGCGGCATGATCGAGGGTCTGGACAAGTACATGCAGGAGCATGGCTACACCGATCTGGCTCAAATGCGCGGTCTGGTGGTTCCCGAGGTGCGTACCGCAACTGACGTGACCATCTTTGCCGGCTATGCCCGTGTCAAGGAGCCCAATCTGTCCGCTCCTTGTAAGTCCGCTTGTCCCCACCATGTCCCCACTCAGGCTTATATTCAGAAGATCGCCAAGGGTGAGTACAAGGAAGCTTTTGATCTGATCACCGGTAAGAATCCTCTGCAGAACATCTGCGCACTGGTATGTAACCATCCTTGTGAGGATGCATGTATCCGCAGCTCCTACGATTCTCCCGTGAAGATCCGCCAGCTGAAGCGCTTTGTGCTGGAATACGGCCGTAAGCAGGGCTGGACTCCCGCTTGGGCTGCTGCTGAAAGCAATGGCCACAAGATTGCCGTCATTGGTGCCGGCCCTGCCGGTATGGCTTGCGCTGCAGAACTGCGCAAGGGCGGTTATGAAGTCACTGTATTCGAGAAGGAAGCTACCGCCGGCGGCGAGCTGGCCTTTGGCATGCCCAACTATGTTCTGGATAAGAATGTACTGGCTGACGAGGTTACTGCCCTTATCGAGCAGGGTGTCAAGTTTGCTTTCGGCAAGGAGCTGGGCAAGGACTTCACCATTGATTCTCTGAAGAATGACGGCTATGAGGCTGTTTTCGCCGCTATCGGCAATGGCAAGAAGGTTGCTTCCACCATCTCCGGTGCAGAAAATGCACTGGACGCTCTGGAGTTGCTGAAATCCGTCAATTCCGGCAATGCTCCCAAGCTGGCTGAAACCGTTGCTGTTATCGGCAAGGGCTTCGCTGCGATGGATGCCGCCCGTACCGCTATCCGCCTGGGCGCAAAGCGTGTAAATCTGCTGTGGCCCACCGCCTACAGCAAGGGCAGCGCTGACCAGGAAACCCTGGCGCTGGCTCAGGAGGAGGGCGTCGTCCTGCTGGATAACGCCAATGTTACCGCAATTTCCGCTGACAGTGTAGCTGTGGAGCGTGGCGGTATCGCTATGAACATTCCCTGCACACAGGTTATCATTGCGAACGAGTATGTTGCTGATGCCGATGTTCTGGGCAATGTGGAAACCAAGAACGGCTTTGTGAAGATCGCAAACGGCAAGACCAATATCGAGGGTCTGTACGCAGGCGGCAACGCAGTTCGCAGCGCCAATGTGATCACCGCAATCGCTGCCGGTAAGAATGCTGCTGCTGTCATCGACAAGGACATCCGCGGTGAGACTGCTACCTTGGAGGGCGTTCCCGCTACCAAGACTGTCAACCCCGAGATCGTTCGTCAGCGTACCGGCTACCTGAAGAAGGATTCGGGCAAGCTGAACCTGAATGCCCCCGCTGCTGAGAGAATTGCAGGCTTTGAAAATCTGGAGCGTGTGATGACCGAGGAGGAGGCACAGAAGGAAGCTTCTCGCTGCCTGAACTGTGGTTGTGGCGAAGGCTGCCAGCTGTGTAAGACCATCTGTACCGACTTCGCTCCCGAGGTCATTGATGCAGACACCATGCACATCCGCAAGGAAGAGTGTGTGGCTTGCGGTATGTGCTTCAACCGCTGCCCCAATGGCAACATCGAAATGGTAGACCTAGGCTATACGGTCTGATTTAAAAATAGGAGGAAAACAACATGTACAATGTAAATTTTGATATCTCCGGCCAGGTGGCCGTCATCACCGGTGCAGGCGGCATCATCTGCGGCACCATGGCTAAGGAAATGGCTAAGAAGGGCGTAAAGATCGCTCTGCTGGATCTGTTTGTTGACAATGCACAGAAGATCGCTGACGAGATCGTTGCTGACGGTGGCGAGGCTATCGCTGTGAAGGCTAACGTTCTGGACCGTGCAAGTCTGGAAGAAGCTCGTGATGTTGTCATTGCCAAGTTCGGCAAGATCGACATCCTGATCAACGGCGCAGGCGGCAACAAGCCCCAGGCTACCATCTCCAAGGATCTGGACTTCTTCCACCTGGATCTGGACGCTTTCAAGTGGGTGTTCGACCTGAACGTTACCGGCGCTGTTCTGACCACCATGGTCTTTGGCGAACTGCTGGCTAAGCAGGGCTACGGCAATGTTATTAACATCGCTTCCATGTCCAGCTACCACCCCCTGACCAACACAGTTGCATACTGCGGTGCTAAGGCTGCTGTTTACAACTTTACCGAGTGGATGGCTACACACTTCAACCAGAACTACAGCAACAACATCCGTGTGAATGCTATCGCTCCCGGCTTCCTGCTGACCAACCAGAACCGTTACCTGCTGACCAACGAGGATGGCTCTGCTACTCCCCGTGGCGAGCGTGTTCTGGCCAAGACTCCCATGGGCCGTTACGGCGATCCCGTGGAAATGTGCGGTCCCGTTATCTTCCTGTGCTCCGAGGCTGCTTCCTTCGTGAACGGTGCAGTTCTGCCCGTTGACGGCGGCTTCGCAAGTTACTGGGGCGTATAATTTAAGGAGGTTACGTTTATGCAGTACCATCACGTTAATTATGAGAAGCTGGTTCGCTTCTGCATCGAGTCCTTCAAGGGCTATGGCTTCAACGAAGATCAGGCCAAGCAGATCACCGATGTTCTGCTGGAGGCTGACCTGAGCGGCATCGAGTCCCACGGCGTACAGCGTATGATCCGTTACCACAAGGAAATCACCAGTGGTATGGTTAAGATCGACGCTAAGCCTGAGATCGTTTTCGAAACACCTCTGTCCGCTGTTATCGAGGGTAACGATTGCATGGGCCAGACTCTGGGTGTGGAAGCTATGCAGCTGGCCATCGACAAGGCTAAGAAGTCCGGCTTCGGTATGGTTACCGTCCGTAACTCCAACCACTACGGTGTTGCAGGTTACTACTCCCGCATGGCTGCTGATCAGGGTCTGATCGGTATTTCCATGACCAACACCGAGGCAATCATGGTTCCCACCTTCGGCAAGCAGGCTATGCTGGGTACCAACCCCATCGCTTTTGCAATGCCCGCTGATCCCACTCCCTTCTCCTTTGACGCTGCCACCACTGTGGTGCCCAGAGGTAAGCTGGAAGTTTACGTCAAGCGTGGTAACGGTCTGCCCCTGGGCTGGGCTCTGGACGAGAAGGGTCAGGACAGCGATGATGCTGACCGCGTACTGAAGAACATCATTGCCAAGACCGGCGGCGGCATTCTGCCTCTGGGCGGCTCCGGCGAGATGACCTCCGGCTACAAGGGCTACGGCTTCGCTATGCTGTGCGAAATCTGCACCGCTATTCTGTCCGGCGGCACTACCTCCAACTACATCTACAAGACTCCCGGTCGTTCCAACATTGCACAGTGCTTCATCGCTCTGGATTACGGTATGTTCGGCGACAAGAAGGCTATCGAAGCCAGCCTCTCCAAGTATCTGCAGGAAGTTCGTGACTCCGCTAAGGCTGAGGGCCAGGAGCGCATCTACATCCACGGCGAAAAGGAATACGAGGCTCGTGATGGCGTGCTGACAAATGGCGTTTACCTGAATGACAAAACCTATGCAGAGATGCAGATGATTGCCGAGTACACCGGCTCCACCGCATTCCTGCCTGAATATCTGGACTAAGGAGAACTGAAAAATGGATTACGCAAAAGAATCTTTGAGACTCCACGGCGAATGGAAGGGTAAGATCGAAGTTGTGGCCACTGTGCCCGTTTCCACCAAGGAAGATCTGTCTCTGGCATACACCCCCGGTGTTGCACAGCCCTGCCTGGAAATCAATAAGGACGTGAATAAGTCCTACGACCTGACCCGTCGTCACAATCTGTGTGCTGTCGTTACCGACGGTACTGCAGTTTTGGGTCTGGGCGACATCGGCCCCGAGGCCGGCATGCCCGTTATGGAAGGCAAGTGCGTTCTGTTTAAGGCTTTTGGCGATGTGGATGCATTCCCTCTGTGCGTCAAGTCCAAGGACGTTGACGAGATCGTAAACACTGTTTACATGATCTCCGGCTCTTTTGGTGGCGTGAACCTGGAGGATATCTCCGCTCCCCGTTGCTTCGAAATCGAGCGCAAGCTGAAGGAAAAGTGCGACATTCCCATCTTCCACGATGACCAGCACGGTACTGCTATCGTTACACTGGCAGGTCTGATCAATGCTCTGAAGGTCGTTGGCAAGAAGAAGGAAGACGTGAAGATCGTTACCTCCGGTGCAGGCGCTGCTGCCATTTCCATCGTTAAGCTGCTGCTGAGCGCAGGCTTCAAGAATGTGATTATGACTGACCGTACCGGCGCCATCTACGCTGGCCGTGAGGGTCTGAACTGGATCAAGGAAGAAATGGCTCAGGTTACCAACCTGGAGAAGAAGGCTGGCAAGCTGTCTGGTGTGATCGTAGGCGCTGTTGTGTTCATCGGTGTTTCCGCACCCGGCACTCTGACCACCGAGATGGTTAAGACCATGGCTAAGGACGCTATCGTCTTTGCTTGTGCAAACCCCACTCCCGAGATCTTCCCCGAGGATGCCAAGGCAGGCGGCGCAGCTGTTATTTCCACCGGCCGTTCCGACTACCCCAACCAGGTCAACAACGTTCTGGCCTTCCCCGGTATCTTCCGTGGTACTTTCGATGTTCGTGCATCTGACATCAACGAGGAAATGAAGATGGCTGCTGCTATGGCCATCGCCGGCCTGATCTCCGACGAGGAGCTGAATGCCGATTACATCATCCCCGCCGCTTTCGACGAGCGTGTGGGCCCCGCTGTTGCCAAGGCTGTTGCTGAGGCTGCCCGGGCTTCCGGTGTTGCAAGAATCTAATTGCATAAGTTAAAAAGCAGGGTCGCAAGGCCCTGCTTTTTTGTTAGCTGCGAAAAGATTTGCAATCTTTCTTGATTAGATTTATAATGTTATTGCAAATAGTTTCACGATATAATGCAGTAAAACAAAAAAGAGGTGCTGTTATGAAAAAAGAGAACGCCTATGATTTTCAAAAGCGCATGCTGGTGATCCATGAGCCGAATTTGCGGGATTTCAGCCGTACTGCCCGGGAAAATGAGTACGGTCTGCCTGAGCAGGTGACCGTTGGTTTCTCCGCAGAAGCCGATCTGGTGATCCGCACAGCTGTAGAAGATTTTGCAGATTTTCTGAAAACCTCTATGGGTCTTTCTGCAAAAATTGTCAATGACAGCAACGCAACCGTTCAGGTTGCACTGGCCAAGGATGCCGGCGTGGAGCTGGGAGAATATGCTACCTATAAGGGCTTTCAAATCGATGTAACGACAGAAGGTATCCGGGTCTATGGCCACGATGCCCGAGGCATCGGTCAGGCACTCTACTATCTGGAAGATCTCATGCGGTTTGCGTCTGCTCCGGTGGTGGAACTGGGCACGATCTGCAAAAAGCCGCTGTTTTCGCCCCAAATGATCCACTCCGGCTACTATCTGGACGAATATCCCGACGAATATCTGGCACGGGTTGCCCATGAGGGCCGGGATGCCATCCTCATTTTTGCCAAGGATGTGAATTTGACCCCCTGCGGCCATGTGGATTTCAACGATCTGATCCGTCGTGCGGCAAAATACGGTCTGGATGTATATGCATACAGCTACCTGAAAAGCACCGTCAGCCCACTGGATCCCAAGGCAGAAGAATATTACGAAGGTACTTACGGCAAGCTGTTCCGGGAATGTCCCGGTTTGAAGGGTGTAACCTTGGTGGGAGAAAGTGTGGAATTTCCCAGCACCGACCCCCATGTTTCCCCCGGAACTTGGAAAGATACCGTGGTTGACGGTATTCCCACCGGCAAGCCCAGCTCCGGCTGGTATCCCTGCGAGGATTACCCGGTTTGGTTGAATTTCATTAAGAAGATCATTCGCAAGTACAATCCGGAAGCAGACATTGTATTCTGGAGCTACAACTGGGGCAGCAAACCGGAAGAAGCCCGTGTAAAGCTCATTGAAAGTCTGCCGAAAGATATCAGCCTGCAGGCAACCTTTGAAATGTATGAGCAGAGAAATTACGACGGCGCCATCGGCGGTTGTGATGACTATACTCTGGCATTTGAAGGCCCCGGCAAGTATTTTAAGAGTGAAGCGGTTGCCGCAAAGCGGAACGATATTCCTCTGTACTCCATGGCTAATTCCGGTGGTTTGACCTGGGATATCGGCGTGATCCCCTTTGAACCCATGCCCTATCAGTGGATGCGCCGGTTTGAAGCTATGCGCAAGGCTCACGATGATTGGGGTCTGCAGGGCATTATGGAGTCCCATCATTTCGGCTTCTATCCTTCCTTTATCAGCAAATTGGGCAAGCATGCCTTCATGGAACCCCGTGAAGATCTGAACGAGGTGCTGAAAAAAATCCTTGTGTCGGAATTTGGCGCAGAAAACTACGCCATTGTGAACGAGGCAATGCAGTATGTCAGCGAAGCCATCACCCACCACACGCCCAGCGACTGCGACCAGTATGGCGCATTCCGGGTGGGCCCAAGCTTTCCTTTCTGCCTGATCCGGGATTCCTTCCTTCCCAATGACGAAGGCGCCCATTTTGGCAACCACATCGTTGAAAACCGCTATTTCTACACCGGCGGCACCCCCAGAAGCAGTCTGTACCGGACGCTGCCGTTGTCTGCCCGTATTTTGCAGGAGTGCGACTCCCTGAAGAAAATGCTCGCCTGCATGGAAAAGGGCACGGAGCTTTTGTATTCTGCGCCCGTGCGCAACGAAAATCTGGATCGACTGACCAATCTGTGCCATTTCATCCGCAACTGCGTCAAAACCGGCTTGAATGCCAAGTATTGGAGCGTATTGCTGGCAAAATCCAATGCCACATTTACTGTGGAGGGTCTGGCAGAGATTTACGACGAGATGGAAAAGCTGCTGGATGAAGAACGGGAGGTCGTACGGGATACCATTCCCTTGGTGGAGGCAGATTCCCGCCTCGGTTGGGAACCCAGCATGCTGTACATGACCGACAAGCGGCATTTGGAATGGAAACTGCGGCAACTGGACTATGTCCAAAATCACGAATTGGAAACCTGCCGCAACTGCCTGAAACTGAAATAAGAAGAAGCAGGGTCTTTCGACCCTGCTTTTTTAATCCTTCAGCACCTGATGGAGCTTTTCCAGTGCGCGTTTTTCAATACGGGATACATAGCTGCGGCTGATATTCAGGTATTTTGCCACCTCTCGTTGCCGTTGCGGGGGATTGCCATCCAATCCGTAGCGCAAAGCAATGACTTGCCGCTCCCTTGAATCCAACTGCTGTTGCACTGCCAGCCGCACCTGCACAATCCGTTCCCGAGCGCTGACTGTTTCCAACAGATCTTCCTCCTCTGCCACCACATCCATCAAAGAAAGTGCTGCACCGTCACTGCCGGTTTCGATATAATCCGACAGTGATACATCCTGACTGGATTTTTTCTGCGTCCGGAAATGCATCAGAATTTCATTTTCCACACAACGGGCGGCATAGGTAGCCAGACGGGCGCCTTTAGATGCATCGAATGTGGAAATACCTTTAATAAGCCCAATTGTGCCAATGGAAATCAAGTCCTCCTGATCGGAAGTTTGGGTGTAATACTTTTTCATGATATGGGCAACCAGACGCAGATTGCGCTCTACGAGAATATTTCGGGCTTCCAGGTCGCCCTTGGATGCCAAATCCAGATAGTATGCCTCCTCTTTGGCCGTCAGCGGCCGGGGGAAGCTGCCGGAGGAAAGCTGCAGAGAATACAACAGCGATCCCAGCATCAGCCATACCGCAGGAATCAAATCTCCCACCTCCTGGGTATACTCTATTATCCATTGCCCGTCCATTTTCCTGCAAATTTTGTGGACACGCCGTAAAAAAGCCGCCCAAATGGGCGGCTTTTTCCTATTTTTGAAACCCGTATGTTCCGGTCACGGGATCCTGGAAAAATGGAATTTCGGGCGTTGCGAAGGTAAAAAGTGTGAACATGACCGCAATTACGCAGAGCAGCATAAAGGATAGTTTCGAGCCAAAAGGATAAGAAAATCCCCATTGAAACAATTTGGTTTCCGCCCAATATACGGCCAGGGCGGCAAGAAAGAAGATCGCAATATTAAACCAATCTGCGTTGATGCCCAAAATGCCGGTGTAGGTGTAATACACTACGGGGATCAGCACAAGACCCATCAAAATTCCCAGCAGTTTGATACACCAGAAGGCTGCGATATCCTTTCCCCAGAAGAAATATTCCAAAAGAGCGAAGGCAACCATAGGATAAAACAACAATTTCAGGTGTTCCCAGATCGATTCGTTTACCGCAGAAAAAAGTGCGGTGATGACACTGCTGTTTGTCCAATCAAAGAGAAAATGCAGCAATGTTCCTACGATACCCGTGAAAAGAAACCCAGTTGTCTGCCAGAAAATTACGGATTTTTTCAAAAAACGCACCTCGCCATCTGTGATATAAAAAAGTATATGATTTTTTATATACAAAATACGCCACAGCTTCTTTTAAAACTGTGGCGTATAGATTCTATTTTGGCGATTCAATGACTTGGTTAAACAGCTGCAGGGTATCCACAAAGCGATCGATATTTTCCGGACAACCGAAGACACCAATCAATAAGATTCTGCCCTTATAGTCGAAAGATGTCAGCAGACAGTTGCCGGCAGCAGGAGTTTTGCCGGTTTTCAAACCGGTTGCGTAGGGGCAGTAGTATTCCGATTCCGGAACCACTAAGTAATTGGTATTTTTCCAGTGGCCGGGAGCCGGCGTGTCGGGTTTTTCATTCTCTCGGGGAGCGGTATAGACAAATTCCACCTGATCCTCGGCAATTTTCGCCATTTCCATAATGGTGGGATTTTCCAAGGATAGTTTTCCCAGCAAAGCCAGATCTGCAAAGGTGGTGTAATGCTTGGTGCGGTGGATGCCGTCAGGATTAGAAAAATGGGTGCCCGTCATGCCAACGGTCTTGGCTTGCTCGTTCATGGTGTTCATGAAGGCTTTAACAGCATCGTCTACGCTGGCATTGGGGTTGCCGCTGATGATCCGTCCGGCATTGACCGCCAGAACATAGGCGGCATCGTTGCCACTGGGCAGGAGCATACCTTCCGTCAGCTGGGCAACCGTCAGCTGATCACCCTTGACTAGCCGTGCGACAGAAGATCCCAATGCCACCTTCTCCATTTCGTCGCCCACAGTCAGAACCGTGTCCGGTTCCAGATACTGCATGGCCACATAGCAGGTAAACAGCTTGGTGATGCTGGCAGGATAGATGCGTTCATTCTCCTCGCCGGATAGAATCAGGAAGGTTTCTTCCGCCACATCGTAGACAAAATATTGACTTGCGGTGATTTCCCGCTCCGGTGCAGGCACCATCCAGGTAGGCTCCGGAATGGTGGTGGGAGGAGGCAATGTGGTGGGGATTTCTTCAGATGTCAGACTTCCTAATTGGGTTTGGGGTGTTGTGGGTGTGGGTGCAGTCAACTTACCAATGAGCATAACGGCAAACAGGGCCAGCGCCAGCACGATCAGCACCACACCGATGATGATTTTCTTCATAGATTCTCTCCAAAGATGTTCTTTCGACCATTATACACCCATTGCGCCAAAAAGGAAAGCAAAAACCGCCCCGCAGGGCGGTTTTTTATGGAATTACAGGTGCAACACCCGGTCCTTGATCTCTTGAGTACGGCCCTGGTTCCAATATTGGGTGCCAATGTAGCCGCAGGTACGACGGGCAACATTCATTTTGCTCTGATCGGTATTGCCGCACTGGGGGCAGACCCAAACCAGTTTGCCGTCATCTTCCTGAATCTGAATTTCTCCGTTGTAGCCACATTCCTGACAGAAATCGGACTTGGTATTCAGCTCAGCGTACATGATGTTCTCGTAAATGAACTGCATCAGCTCCAAAACAGCATCGATATTCTGCTGCATGTTGGGCACTTCCACATAGGAAATTGCGCCGCCGGGGGACAGCTGCTGGAAATCGGCCTCGAAACGCAGCTTGGTGAAAGCGTCAATCTCCTCAGCTACATGAACGTGGTAGGAGTTGGTGATGTAGCTGCGGTCGGTAATACCGGGGATAATGCCAAAACGCTGCTGCAGGCACTTTGCAAACTTGTAGGTGGTGGATTCCAGCGGTGTGCCGTAGAGGGAAAAATCGATATTGTGCTTTTCCTTCCAGCCCTTGCAGGCGTCATTCATGTGCTGCATGACCTGCAGAGCAAAAGGTTTTGCCTCGGGATCGGTGTGGGATTTACCGGTCATGTATTTAACACATTCGTAAAGACCTGCATAACCCAGAGAAATGGTGGAATAACCGCCATAGAGCAGCTTGTCGATGGGTTCGCCCTTCTCAAGACGAGCCAGTGCGCCGTATTGCCACAGAATGGGTGCGGCGTCAGACAGCGTGCCCTTCAGCCGTTCGTGACGGCAGAGCAGACCCTTGTAGCACAGCTGCAGACGCTCATCAAAGATTGTCCAGAACTTGTCCATATCCCGCTGGGAGGACAGTGCCACATCCACCAGATTGATGGTGACAACACCCTGATTGAAGCGGCCGTAATATTTGTGTTTACCCGGCTCATAGTTGCCGGCATTGGCGATGTTGCCTACGCCTGTTTCTGTGAACCGATCAGGTGTCAGGAAGGAACGGCAACCCATGCACACGTACACGTCACCCTTCAGCTCCAGCATCTTCTTTTCGCTGATGTAGTCAGGAACCATGCGCTTTGCGGTGCATTCAGCAGCCAGGCGGGTCAAATACCAGTAAGGTGTGCCTTCCCGGACATTATCTTTCTCCAAAACATAGATCAGCTTGGGGAATGCGGGGGTGATCCATGCGCCCTTTTCGTTTTTGACACCCTCATGGCGCTGACGGAGCATCTCCTCAATAATCAGGGCAAGATCCTTCTTTTCCTGCTCGTTGCGGGCCTCGTTCAGATACATATAAACAGTGATGAAGGGGGCCTGACCGTTGGTGGTCATCAGGGTGACGACCTGATACTGAATGGTCTGCACGCCCTTCTTAATTTCTTCCCGTAGCCGCTGTTCCACAACCTGGTTGATAGCATCCTCAGAAACGGAAATGCCGTAAATGGCCATTTCCTTTTCCACGGTTTTGCGGATCTTTTCCCGGCTGATCTGGACAAAAGGAGCCAGATGGGTCAGAGAAATGGACTGGCCGCCATACTGGTTGGATGCTACCTGGGCGATGATCTGGGTTGCAATGTTACAGGCGGTGGAGAAGGAATGGGGCTTTTCGATCATGGTACCGGAAATAACAGTGCCGTTTTGCAGCATATCCTCCAGGTTCACCAGATCGCAGTTGTGCATATGCTGAGCATAGTAGTCAGCGTCGTGGAAGTGGATGATGCCGGCATCGTGGGCGGCCACCACATCCTGAGGCAGTAAAATACGGCGGGCGATATCCTTGGAAACCTCACCTGCCATGTAGTCCCGCTGTACGGAGTTAACAGTGGGGTTCTTGTTGGCATTTTCCTGCTTGACTTCTTCGTTGTTGCATTCGATAAGGGACAAAATCCGATCGTCGGTGGTGTTTGCGTGACGCATAAGACTACGGGTGTAGCGATAAGTAATGTAGGTTTTGGCAACCTCGTATGCACCATGGGCCATAATGGCCTTTTCCACAAGATCCTGAATTTCCTCCACAGCGGGGCTGCGACCCATTTCCTCGCAGGAAATCTCTACCTGCCGGGCAATGCGATCAATCTGGGTGGCGGTCATGCGCACCTTTTCCTCCACTGCTTCGTTGGCCTTGGTAATGGCAACACGGATCTTCTCAATATCAAAGATGACTTCAGCACCGTTACGCTTGATGATCTTCATAGTTCTCTCTCCTGTATAGAATAGTCGTGTACGACCCATTATACTACATCTTGTGCTATTTGCAAGGGTAAAAACACAAAATAATGTATTTTTATTTTCTGGCCTTCGTCAAAATGCAAAAGGATAATTTTGGAAATTTTAAGAAGAAATCCATTGAAAAACGGGCATAATTATCGTATAATAGCCACATTGACCGAGTGAGGAGAATTGAAAATGTGTGAAAAATTTGGCGTTTTGCCCAATGGCAAAATTGCATCGTTATATACTGTGCAAAGCGGTCCCTTGAAAGCGGTGTTTTCCGATCTGGGCGCAACCCTGGTAAAACTGTATGTTCCGGATCGGAAAGGCAATCTTGCAGATGTGGTGCTGGGCTTTGACGATCCTCAGGCATACTGTGAAAGCGGTACATTTTTCGGCGCTGTGGTGGGTCGTAATGCCAACCGCATTGGCGGTGCTGCCTTTGCACTGAATGGCAAGACCTATCAGCTGGATAAGAATGACAACGGAAAAAATAACCTCCACAGTGGGTTTGATTTCTACAAAAATCGTATATGGAATGTTCTGCGGGTGACGGAAAATACCATCACCTTTGACTTGGAAAGTTCCCATGGGGATCAGGGCTTTCCCGGAAATGCGCAAATCCAGGTGACCTACACGCTGGAGCAGGGAACTACGATGCGTATTACCTATCGGGCCATCAGCGACCGGGATACGGTGTTTAATTTCACCAACCACAGCTATTTTAATCTGGCCGGTCACGATAAGCCGGAAAAAGCCATGGAGCAGATCCTTTCCATGCCGGGGAGATTTTATACACCTTCGGATGAAAGCTACATTCCTATCGGCGAAAAACGGGATGTGGAAGGTACAGCTATGGATTTCCGCACACCCAAGGCCATCGGACGGGATATTGATAAGAATGAAGAGCCTATGCGCCTGCAAAGCGGCTATGACCACAATTTCGAGGTATTTGCCAATCCCTGCGCCATTTTGCACGATCCGGAATCCGGACGTACTATGGCGGTTTCCACAGATTGCCCGGGTCTGCAACTGTATTCCGGTAATTTTCTGAATGGCGAGATGGGCAAAGACGGGGTGTCCTATTGCCGCCGTGGCGGTGTGTGTCTGGAAACCCAGTTCTATCCCAATGCGCTGAATTATCCCCACTGGCCGCAGCCGGTGACCAAAGCCGGAGAGCAGTATAAAAGCGAAACTTGTTTCGTTTTTTCTACAGAATCCCGGTAATTAGGCAGTTCCTACAAAATAGAGATACAAAAATCTCACAATCCGTTCATTGTAAATCCATCGCATATCTGTTATAATACATGTTCACAAATAGAATGTTTTTCGGAACAGTATGATATAAAAGGAGTGTGTATTATGGAAATCATTACAAATTTAAGAGCAATTACACCTCTGGCTATTGCACTTCGAATCATGATTGCTGTCATTTGCGGCGGCGCATTGGGTTTGGAACGAGGCATGAAGCATCGCCCGGCAGGTATGCGTACATATATGCTGGTGTGCGTTGGCTCTTGCCTGATTATGTTAACCAACCAATATCTTTTCCAGGTCAGCAATGCCGGTGATCCCATGCGTTTGGGCGCACAGGTCGTCAGCGGCATCGGTTTCCTTGGTGCAGGTACCATCGTGGTTACCCGCCACAACCAGATCAAGGGTCTGACCACCGCTGCCGGTCTTTGGTCGGCTGCCGGTGTGGGTCTTGCATTGGGTGTTGGTTTCTATGAAGCTGCTTTGGTAGCAGGCGTAGCCATTTTTGTGGTTATGACGCTGTTGCAGCGCTGGGATGATAACCTGCACAGCAAGGCACGGGCAACGGAAATCTACGTAGAACTGAACGATGGAACCACCATTGGCGATTTCATTCGCGGCATCCGGGAATTGGAACTGGAGATCAGCAACATTCAGGTGGAGCAAAACACAACGGAGAGCAATACCCGTGGCATGATCGCTACCCTGAAAGCCAAAAAGCGTGGCAACCACGATCAGCTGCTGGAGAAAATCCGCGAAATCAAAGGCGTACAATATCTGGAAGAATTGTAAAAAGAAAACCTCCCTCATTCGAGGGAGGTTTTTTAGTTGTCCAGTTCATCTTCCCCATCCAGAAGGACAGTCATGGTCAGATTGTAAACATCCTCGGCCTTTTTCTCAAATAGCCGGCTCAGGCGAACGGCCTGCCGCTGATCAGGGGCCATCAGCTCCAAGGTCATCAGGTTGCTGGTTTCGTCATCCAAAGACAGGATAACAGAATAATCGCCACCTTCCCGGCTGATCACCTGGGTCTTTACAAAACTGCTGCGACGAATTTGCCGATTGAAACGGGAAACGGCATTTTCTGCACGCTGTCTGACGGTAAAGGCAATGGAATCCTCGGTCAAAGCGGCGGTTTCCCGACCCTTCTCTGTGATCTCATAGCGGTCGTCACCAGCTTCTTTCAGGTGACCGGTGTCCACCATCTCGGGTACGGCAGTGCAGACATCAAAATAACTCAGGCACTCGTCCTGATAGCAAAGCTCATAAATTTCTTGTGTGTTCAACGGATAGTTGGCACGCCCTGCCACAAACAGCACCAGCACCTTCACATCCATCATATCATGAATAAAACCAAGTCGTTGCACGGGAATCACCTCTTTCCATATTATACCGCAAAACGTGCAACAAATCAAGCACCATTGCTCAGTTGCCGACATATTGTGGAGGGAAAGGGTGATGTGTATGATTTTTCCTATGGGGAATAGTCAGGCTGTTCAGTATGCAGCACAGATTTTGGAAAAGCAAGGCATAAAGATCGCTCCGGAACTGACCGGAGATGTTACCCACGTGCTGTTAAATGTACCTGCCAAAGAGGTCACGCTTTCGGAAATACCGCCCGGGGTGACGGTAATTGGCGGAAATCTGGATCAAATTCCGGATACATATACCAAAGTGGATCTGCTGCAAGAGCCCCGGTATCTGGCGGAAAATGCCGCCATTACCGCAGATTGCGCATTGCGCTTGTTGGGAAATCAGCTGCCGGTGCAGTTTTGTGGGTGTTCGATTCTGATTATCGGTTGGGGCAGGATCGGAAAATGTCTGGCAGCTATGCTGAAAGGATTGGATGCAAAGGTCACAGTAGCGGCACGAAAAAAGTCAGATCTGGGCATGCTTACGGCCCTTGGATATGGCGCAGTGGAAATTAAAAACATCGATCCCGATGCTTATCGTGCCATCATCAATACCGCGCCGGCACCGGTGTTGGATGTTGGGGGTAAGGCAATCAAAATCGATCTGGCATCCTGCTTGGGTATGGCCGGCGACGATGTGATTTGGGCAAGAGGTCTGCCGGGGAAAATGCTTCCGGAAGAATCCGGAAAGTGCATCGCCAGGGGCGTTTTGCGGTATTTGCAGGAGGGAGTAGTATGACCATCGGATTTGCTATGTGCGGCTCGTTTTGTACCTTCAGTCAGGTGTTTCCGGTGATGGAGCTTCTGGCGCAGGAGCACAAAATCCTGCCGATTTTTTCACCCGTTGCCTGCAGCATCAATTCCCGATTTGGTACAGCGGCAAGTCATGTACAGCGGGCGACGGAGATTTGTGGGGTTGTGCCCCTGAACAGCATTCAGGAGGTAGAGCCCCTTGGTCCGAAAAAGCTGCTGGATGCGCTGATCATTGCCCCGTGTACGGGAAATACACTGTCAAAGCTTTCCCACAGCACAGCAGATACTGCGGTGACTATGGCGGCGAAGAGCCATTTGCGCAACGGACGGCCGGTGATTATAGCAATTTCCACCAACGATGCGCTGGCCGGAGCAGCGGAGAATATCGGAAGACTGTTGGCACGGAAAAACTACTATTTTGTGCCCTTTGGGCAGGATGATGCATGGAATAAACCTACCAGTTTGGTGGCGGATTTTGAGAAAATCCCCGAAACATTGGCTTGCGCCTTGGAGGGGAAACAGATACAGCCACTGCTGTTGGGTAACTAAAAAACCTTCCCCCTTGGGGGAAGGTTTTGATTTTATCTTATCTTTTCACCGTTCAGGACGGCTTCCACCAGTTTTTCACCGTCATAGCGGAGTTTCAGAAGGAAAAAGGGAGCATCCTGCCACAGAAGATCCAGAAAAATCTGATCACCCTCCCACTTGGGCAGGTCGTTCAAAAATTCCCGGCTGACCCATTTCAGCTCACCTTCGTTGCAATCGATCAGTTCCCCCTCGAAGCCATCGGCGGTGAACAGATACATGTGTTCCCCTTCCCATTTACCCTCGGTGAGGAAGGTAATCACACCTCGGCATTTCCAGGAGGTCAACGTAAGACCGGTTTCTTCCCTGGCTTCCCGGAGGAGACATTCGTCGGGGCTTTCTTCCCCTTCAAATTTGCCGCCGATGCCGATCCATTTGTCCTGATTCATATCGTTTTTCTTTTTGATCCGGTGGAGCATCAGCACCTCATTGCCCCGGGTCACATAGCAAAGTGTCGTATTGTACATAATTCCTCCATAAAAATGCCCCAACCGGGTGGTTGGGGCATTGGTGATCATTTTGCGTATTCCACAGCCTTGGTTTCCCGGATGACATTGATCTTGATCTGGCCGGGGTACTCCAGCTCGGCTTCGATCTTCTTTGCCACATCCCGGGCAAGCAGAACCATGTTGTCCTCAGAAACGACCTCAGGCTTGACCATGATACGAACCTCACGGCCGGCCTGAATGGCAAATGCCTTATCTACACCGGGGTAAGAACCGGTCAGCTCTTCCAGCTTCTGCAGACGGCGGATGTAGTTCTCTACGTTCTCACGGCGAGCGCCGGGACGGGCAGCAGACACAGCGTCAGCGGCCTGAACCAGCACAGCAATGACGGTCTTGGGCTCTACGTCCCCATGGTGCGCTTCAATAGCGTTGACAACAACGGGATTTTCCTTGTACTTGCGGGCAATATCCGCACCCAGCTGTACATGGCTGCCTTCCACTTCATGGTCAATGGATTTGCCCAGGTCATGCAGCAGACCTGCACGCTTTGCAAGAGCAACGTCCACACCCAGCTCTGCGGCCATCAAACCGGCAATATGGGCGACTTCCATGGAGTGATTCAGCACATTCTGGCCATAGGAAGTACGGTACTTCTGACGGCCCAGAATCTTAACCAGCTCGGGATTGAGGTTGTGGACACCGGCTTCGTAGCAGGCACGCTCGCCTTCTTCGCGAATGGTGCGATCCACTTCCTTGCGGCTCTTTTCCACCATGTCCTCGATACGAGTGGGGTGGATGCGGCCATCGGCGATCAGCTTTTCCAGTGCCAGACGGGCAATTTCCCGACGGACGGGATCAAAAGAACTGACGGTGATCGCCTCGGGGGTATCGTCAATGATCAGGTCCACACCGGTGATGGTTTCCAAGGTGCGGATGTTACGGCCTTCACGGCCAATGATGCGGCCCTTCATTTCATCGTTGGGCAGAGCCACGACAGAAACGGTAGCCTCAGCGGCATGATCGGCAGCGCAACGCTGAATAGCAATGGAGAGAATCTCCCGTGCCTTTTCGTCACACTCGTCCTTCATTTGCTGCTCGATCTCCTTGATCTTCACAGCGGTTTCGTGGCGGACATCTTCCTCCACGCTTTGCAGCAGGGTCTGCTTTGCCTGTTCCTGGGTCAGACCGGAAATGACCTCCAGCGCCTTGATCTGTGCTGCCTTGGCAGCGTCGACCTCAGCTTGGGTTTCAGCCACTTTTTGCAGCTTGAGGGCCAATTCTTCTTCCTTCTTTTCAAAGGTTTCGCTCTTCTTATCCAGGGTTGCTTCTTTTTGCTCCAAACGGCGCTCAGTTTTGCTCAGCTCCGCCCGGCGCTCCTTGACTTCCTTTTCGTACTCTGTGCGAGATTTATGGATTTCGTCCTTGGCTTCCAGAAGCATTTCCTTCTTGCGGCTTTCGCCACTGCGGATGGCTTCGTTAATCAGACGGGTGGCTTCTGCTTCAGCAGAACCGATTTCCCGTTCAGCGACCTTTTTGCGGTATCCAATACCCAGTCCAAAACCGGATGCGATACCGGCGACAGTACCAACGACGATATAAATAATTGCCTGATACAATTCCATAGTCTTCTGCGCACCTCCTTCACTAGAATAGCATAAGCCAGTGTGGGGGTGGGCGCAATGGTCCCATGTGCAATTTGTAATTGAAAATCCGACCCGGAAAGGGTCTGTAAACTCTAACAAACAACGCCATGAGGCGCAAAACGCTTTACCCGGCTCATGCCGGTTATGAATGAAACGCCGTACTTTTCCAGCGTACACTATACCAAGTATTATTGTACTCGTATGCAAGACAATTGTCAAGCACTTTTCGAGAGTGGAAAGTGCATTGACAAAAAAATTTCTCCATGATAAAATAGGAAAGTTCCAATAGGCGGGTATGGTGGAATTGGTAGACACGTTGGATTTAGGTTCCAATGAGCGATCGTACAGGTTCGAGTCCTGCTACCCGCACCAATAAAGACCATAGTGAATGATACATTCACTATGGTCTTTATTCTTTTGTGGAGAACGGATTCAAACCAAGATTCTTCCTGCAAATGCTTCTTCGTTGTCTTTCTGCAAAACGTCTGGTGGCATAATCCCAATCCAATCGCACAATTTATCCAAATCCTTATATCCGCTGGGGTATCCTCTATCCCGGCGCATTTGCTCTATACGCTGTTTTGCATCTTCAATACTCCTTGATTTACGATGCCATAGATTGCTTACGGAACGCTTGCACAGAAAGAATATCCAGAAAAGAAATCTGCATTCCGGTGATTTCGTCCATCTCCGGAACTTCCTCCACGGGTTTACCCCGGACGTAGATGCCATACCGTTCTGCCAGATCATTGACGGCCAATTCTATGGCTTTCTGCACATCAGAAACAGACAGAAAATGTTTAGGAAGGACATAACGCAGATTGTCATCGGAGAAACAAACACCTTCATCTCGTTTTCCGGTTTTCTGGGTGGTCAGTTCATGAAGCCGCTCCTCCAGATCTTCTAACCGCCAAAGCAGCTGCTTCTCCGGAGGGGGATAGCTGTGATCGTGTTCATAAGGGACATATTTTGCTGCAAGATTCGAAAAATATTCCATTGTTTTCACCTATCCATTTCTTTTTCGTTTCTTCGTCCAGTGGACATGTTAGGATAATAATTTCCCGCTGTAGCTTCCTTCTTAACAGCAGTGCAGCCAATATAATTCAAATAAACCTCTGCAAGACGCTGCACATTCTCCGCCTGATCCGTGATTATGCCAGCGGTCAATAATCTATCAGAGGATTCTGATACAAAGCAATAGGCATCTCGGCTGCGCTTGTGATTGTAGTCTTCGCTCTTCATATAGATTCTTCTGGCATTTTCCCGCTGGGCACGGCGGCTGTCCTCGTTTTCTGCGCCAGTGTTAATAAGCATACCCTCAACCTTATAAAACAGCATATCTTTATCCTCCATAGCAAAATTTGAATTACGCAATCTTTACATCATTATTAAATCACAAATTATGTCCCAACAATGGTACTAATTGAAAAAGGCGCAAAAAAAGAACCGCATTTTACTGCGGTTCTTTTTGCTGTTTCATGAAAGAGAAGCAAGCTTATTTTCCACATCTGCAAAAGCAATAGCAAGCAGTTCAGTTCCATCCTTGAGAACAAATCTAAAACAGCCGTCATCCTGATAGAATGCGCTAACATTGCTTTTGTTACTTTGTCTTGTAGTGCCATACTTGTTCTCTGGTCAAAACTTTTGATTTTGACGGTATCACAAACGCACGGGACATTTTTGGCGCATTGTTTATGGTTTGCAAATCTCCTTCAGCTTTTCCAGAATTTTAATCATCGCATAGGTGTCTAAGCCGCAGTATTTCAAAAGCTGCTTCCGGGTAGTTTCCAGCTGCTCCGGATCCATGTGCGCCATAGCGTAAACGAGTCCCTTTTTTGGGACGTCGCACATGCTACAATCAAGACATCATTTTAAGGAGGTTATAAATATGCTAGTTGAAATGAGAAAAGAATTGTCCCCCCAGAAATTCATTCGCCAGTTATTTGCCGAAATGAAGGATGGTAAGGTTTCCATTGAATATCATCCCTTCTTTGACGAACCCTACACCATGACATACGAAATGGACTGGGCTGCAGAGGATGCAGAGAGATTGGTGCAGCGTTACGATACGTTAACTGCAGCGTTGACCCGCATTGGAAAACTGCATGATGAATTGGAGGCAGAAACCAACAGAAAACAGTTGCTTACAGAAGTGGAGCAGGAGGTCTGGGACACTTATATTCGCCCCTTTGAGCCTTTTGATGGGGATCTGGACGTGGTCGCCGATCTGGTATTCCGCTGCGAAACAGAGACTCTGGATGAGGAGGATCAGGCGCTTTTAGACCGGCATTATGAGTGGTATGAAGCTAACTGTCTGCAGCGCCTGTCCGTGGTCAAATGCGCTCCAACTCGTGTGATCAACCGTGCCCAGCGATATGAACATCTGGTCAGCCTGAATGCGCCGGAAATTGTCATCAACGAAGAGGGGCGCTGCCTTGCCGAAGAAATGGCGCTGTATTATCACCATGTCCAAAGACCGAAGCCCAACTTTGAGAAGTTTATTGTGGCGCAGGAAGGTGTCTACGCAGAAGCTCTTGCGGAAATCCGCAAGGGCAGAAAGAAAACCCATTGGATGTGGTTTGTTTTCCCGCAGTTGCGCGGACTTGGCCAAAGCACCATGTCGCAAACCTATGGCATTGCTGACTTGGAAGAAGCGAAGGCGTATCTGGCAGATATCATCCTTGGCCCCAGATTGAAACGGATTGCGGAGGAATTACTGAAGCTGGATAAAGTGGACGCCAAGGAAATCTTTGGAGATATCGATGCCATAAAATTGAAGTCCTGCATGACCTTGTTCGCCCGTGCTGCTGAAACGGAGGATTCTGTTTTCAGCAAGGTGTTGCAGCGGTATTTTAACGGTGAAGAGGACGATAAGACCGCCATAATTTTAGCAATACAAAAGCTTGATTTTACAAAATAAAAAACAAAAGGAGATTTTCGTTATGACCTATACTTGGAAAGTTGTTTATTTTCTGCCCGGCAATCAGTGGTCCGGTGGAAACATTCGTGGCGTAGCCTTTGTGGAAGCCGCAACCCGGCAGGAGGCATCCTGGGCATTTCAGCAGCAGTATGCCGGCCAGTTCACTACCATTGAAAAAATCGAAAAATTTTGCTAATTGTACTTAACGGAGGATGATAGTATGAGCTTTTATGGCGTTTGGGAAACTTGGAAGGTTGTGTATATGCCGATCAATTCTACCGGTGGCATCCGGGGCGTAGCCTTTGTGGAGGCTGGCGATCGTGCCCATGCAATGCAGGTGTTTAGAGAGCAGTATCAGGGACAGTTCTTCACAGTGGAAAGCATTAAAAGGTTAGCCGATTGCAAATAAGGAAATGGAATTGAAGCAGGTCGGACAGCAGTTCGGCCCGGGTGCCGGTGCTATTACGATCGTTAGCGTTAAAGAAGTTTAATGATCTATAGAACGAGTGACATTTATGGTACATCATCCTTGGTATAATAGCCCAGTAAGCACTCGATATGTTGACAGACAGAAAGGAATGGTGTCCCCCTATGAAGATTGCAGTTTTGTTTGGATCCTTTAACCCATTTACCAATGCCCACCTGGCGGCTATGAAGACCGCCGTAGAGACGCTGCAGGCTGATCAAGGTCTGTTCGTTGCCACCAACGGCCAGTATCTGCGCCGCAAGACCGTCAAGACCGGTGACCCCTTCTACCTCACCGAGGAAGAGCGCCGGGAGATCATCGAAAAGACCTGCGCGGACGAGCCGAAGCTGTCCTTCTGGGGTTTCGAGATGGGTGGCACAAACCCTGCCCGCTATAAGACCCTCTGCAAGATCCAGAAGCAATACCCGGATGCCCAGCTCTATGAGGTCCAGGGCGCTGATAAGGTTCGCTCTGACGCTAAGGTTGGCAGCGCTGAAGACTATCTCAGCCATATCCGCTTTGCGGTGTTCGACCGGGATGACATTGACCTGGAACAGGCAATTGCGGCAGATCCTTTGCTGAGCCGCTACCGGGATTCTTTCACCCTGCTGCCTGCCCTGCCGGTAGCCGAGATCAGCTCCACTGCTGTTCGCAAGCGCTTCTATGCCGGTGAGGATTGCTCTGCTTTGATTCCGGACGCCGCTGCGGAAGTGCTGGCACGCCATGATCCCGCTGAGTTTTCCATCTCCTATGAGGAGCGGATGAAGACCATTATGGCCAGCGGCAGATACGGCATGAACCAGGCTCGCAAGGATGTCTATGTCCAGAATACGGACTTGTTCCTTCGCTGGAAGGCGGGACAGCTGCCCCAGATGGGCGACTATCAGAGATATCTGTCCGGCACCCGGCTGTACAAGACCGCCTATGATGTCACCGACCTGGGCACTGCTTATCCCACCACCGAGACCGGCTGCATCAATGCCGACTGTGTGGATGTGGCCCAGCAGCTGATGGCAGACGGCTACAACCCTGCCATTTTGAATCTGGCCTCTGCCGGTCGCCCGGGTGGCGGCTACGATATGGGCTATGGCGCTCAGGAAGAATCCCTTTGCCAAAGCTCTAACCTGAGCTTGTCCTTGTACCAATTTGCAGACCCCCGTCGGCTCAAGTGCGTCCGGGATTGCGGCGTTCCCCATAAGCAGATCGGCTACCCGCTGGACACCAACTACGGCGGCATCTACACCCCCAATGTGACCTTCTTCCGCAATAACAAAAGCCAGTATTTCACCATTAAAGATCAGCCCTTCAGCTGTGACGTGATCACGGTAGCGGCCCTTAGCTTCAATGGCCGCAACGACTTCTCCCGTGCCATGGAGCTGATGTACAAGGCTGCTGATGGCGGCTTCACCCCGGCCGGCGCTGAGGTTATGCGCAACAAGATCCGCACCATTTTCCGCATGGGCGTGGAGCATGGCAAGGATGCTCTGGTGCTGGGTGCCTTCGGCTGCGGTGCGTACAAGCTGCCGCCTGATGCGGTGGCGGCACTGTTCCGCCAGGTGATGGACGAGCCGGAGTTTGCTGGTAAGTTCCGCCTGTTGGTGTTCGCCATTCTGGAAAGCACCCGCAAGCCCAACGGACTGGATGGCAAATTTGCCCCCTTCTACCGGGAATTTGGCTCTTTTGATATGCCCTAATCGTTATGCAACCCCCATTTGCAAGTGCAGCGGGGGTTGCAAACCTAATATTGGAACGATATAATAGAAAAAATACTGTATTTAGATAAATATGGACATTACATAGAAACGAGGTGGCTTATTTAGTGGATATTATTGTCGGGGAACGTATAGTGAATATGGCTGGAGAGCACGGTATTATCACTGCTTTTGATGGACAGTACATTACGATTGCTTACCAGAGCAGAACTGCAATGTTCAAGAGCGATGCGTTTGAACAAGGGCATATCAAGTATGAAAATGCAGATCTGCAAAACGCGGTTGAGAAAAGCATTGCGCAAGAGAAACTTGAAAAAGAACGGAAAGCGGAAGAAAACCGCATTGCTGCAGAAAAAGTGAAACAAGCGCAAAAAGCCAAAGCCGCAAAAGCACCTGCCGCTAGCAATGCCATTACGATTGAATCCTCTGTGCTTCTGATCGATCCTGCGCCGGTATATCTCAACTCCGTGGCCCAAAAGGACAGAGCGCTGGTGCAGGAAATCTTTAACGAATGTGAAAAAGATACGCAAGCACTGTATGCGTCTTTTCAACCGAAGATGGTATACCCAAAAGTTACCTCCTATTCAAGAAGCAAATATTGCGTTGGTTTTCTGACAAAATACTTGGACGCCTATGTCTTACGCGTGTTTTCAAGGAATGATATTTACAAAAAAAGAGTGAGAACCGGCGTTACTGTTTTGCAAAGTAATACGGCTGAGGTTTTACGTGTTTTGCAGGTGAATGGAAAGCTATATCATTTTTCTAAAAACATTGCAGTTTGCGATGGATACTACAACAACACGGATGGCTATCCCAAATGGCGTGGTTCGGACATGGGCGCCAAGGTTTTTCTGAATGAGGTAATCTGCAACTGCGATTGCGGATACTTAAACGAGTGTCTTAACGACAAGAATCTCAATACAGAAGCGTGTTTGTTTATCAAGCTACTGTATCCTGCCCTTGTTAACAACAAGGTTGAAATTGCATTTAAGAACAAGGCTTTTGCATCCACATACCGTATCGATAATATCGCCCAATATCTAGAAGAATTTACGCCAAGGCAAATTGATTTTGCCAGCAAAAATGATGTTCTGCATGCCCTTCCGTTTATTAAGAAATTTGGCGTTTCAGATATAGAGCTTCTTCTGAATTTGGAAGCAGTTATGCAAAAAATAAACTATGGGCAAAGCGTTCATGATTTTTTAAAGCGGCTGTTTGAGCGACTGGGACACGATTGCTCTGATTTGGATAAGCGGTTAATGAACTTTGTCAAAAATGTGGAGCATTTCAATGCCGCAGTCTATTTCGATTATCTTGAGGAGCTTAACCTTCAACCGGCTGTAGGCCTGACAATACAAGATCTCTTCGATAAAAATTATATCGAGCGCCACGATGTGTTGTACCGCGAGCGGTTAGCACGCCGCGAGGCAGTCTCCTTCCAGCAGGAGCGAAAAGATAACGAAGAATACACCACAGCGGCAAACGAATTAACCTGGATTGACAGAGAAGAAAATGGATATTTCATAATGGTGCCTAAGACGATTATGGACTTTAAGATCGAGGGTGCCGGACAGCATAATTGTGTCTATAAACTCGGGTACTACCGTCATGTTGTGAATCATAGATCGATCATTGTGTTTCTCCGCCGAGAAAAAGATGTTCCTTATGTGACCATCGAATACGATTACCAAACATTCGCGGTGCGGCAAGCCTTGGGAAAATATAACAAAAGAATCGATCCGGAATTGTACCGGTATGTTGTCGAATTGGGAAAGCAGTTATATTACGAAATGCATACCCATCAATAAAATTCCTGACTCCGTTGAAAAGATTGGTTTTAAGGCTCTGGAACACTGCAAATCGATGCGCGTTCTCCGCTTTTCCAACAAAATGAAAGAGTCCGGCCATAATGCTTACATATATAACAGACCCCGCCATTTTTTAATGGCGGGGTCTGTTGAAGCTATTAGGTTAATCGTTTGTCAAAATATTATACGCAAGATCAGGAATATCACAGTGATCAAAGACTGTCGTCAGTTTTTCTATGCTGCCGTGGGCTTCATAATCTGCGTAATTGTCAGAAAAGTGCATGGTTTTATTGGCGACGGTGTAGAAATGCAATGCTTTTGCGTAGGGCCAGGCAGACCCGTAGCGTTTTCTCCAAAGCTCATAGCGATCACGCACAACCTTAAGCAACTCTGCGCTTCCCCATTTGTTGCTCCAATTGATTCCGTACAGGACACCAAAAAAGTCAGCCATCGCTTCGCTTAAATTCTTGTTACTGCAGTAAGTAACACCGCGTGTAGTGCAGTACAGATATTCCATATAATGCATATATTCATGAGCGAGCACATTTGCAAAGTTTGCAACCTTTTCCTCGAAAGTAGTGCCATCGATCACGTTGTAATACAAAACAATATGGGGGCCAAATTGATTATATCCAGCGAAAAACTCTCCTGTGATTTCGTGGGTAAAGGATTCTGTGTCAAGAATTTCCTGAATTTCCTCCGGTGAAACATTACCCCGCTTTTTCTGGGAAAGTTCAGCTATTTTTTGACTCCAATAAACCTTATCGGCTTTATAGGTTTTCTTCTTGATGGCAGGGCTTAAAATGACGGGGATACGCTCGAGACGATGGGGTAAGAGTTGCTTTTCAAGGCCGAGAAGATTTCTGCCAAAGCTCATGATACACTCATAATGATTTTCTAATTCTAAAAGCATATCGAAATAGATTTTGGGTGGGATATCGTTTGCCAGTCGATAAAAATGTCCGCCATTCATAGGGAAATATCGTCCGGCATCAGAACGGGAGTCTGCAAACTCATAGTATGCCAGAAGTGCCATCTCGAATCTTCTAACTGCACTTTTCTTCATGCCGGACACTTTCATCAGCAAATCATTTCTCGCACTGGAATCCAAAACGACCACATCAAGATCCACGGAGAATTCCGTTTCAATGGTGCCGCAGAAACGCACTCTTTCATCCACTACAGATTCGCTATAGGGTTTGGACTTTCTAAATCCGTTTTCAAGCAGGTATTGTTTAAAAGCAACTTTATCCATCGTATCTCTCCTTATATTGATTTGTTTTTATCTCTTAAAGAGGTATGCACAATGACGTCCGTTTGGCTTTGGTCATCTTTTTCTATGTAATGCTGCTCCAATCTTTCCCATTGTCCCAGGCGGGATTGCAAATGGAAGCACAAAGCCTTTCTGGCTTTGTGTGGCGCTACCAGCCACATACCAACTGTATAGGCACATGCAAATTCTGCGGCTGCATTGGGGTCTGCGATTACAGAAACTTCTACGAGTTCTCTTTTTTCTACTTTATCGGAAATGATCTTGCATGCTTTTTCGTATTCGCTGTCAGAAAGCTTCCGGATACGAAACAAACTACCAAAGTGTCGTTTAATGTCATCAATTTGCCATCGAAGACACAGAAAGGTACAAAGTACCGGTTTTTCTTGCAGCCGCTCTAATGTAGGATGTTCCTGTAAGAATTTATCCCAATTGACACCGTGCTTGAATTCCGGGATAGTTTGATAATCCAAAGCCGGTTCGTCCAGCATTTCCACGCAGGCAATATTGGAAAGCTTATAAAAAACCAGCCGGAGTCCTTCGGGATCAGCGCATACACCTGCAAGATAGTAGAAATGCCCTTTAACAAAATACTGAATGGGCGTGCACACCTGACCGGAATCTCTACTAGCTACTTTCCGTCCGTCACTTTTCGTATGCACCAGCTTCAGGTAAATCTGCTTATGTTCCGTTATGGCCTTGTCGATCGTTTCCAGATTCATCAGCACCGCATCATTATCGGTTTTGCTGCCAGAGCCGATGTGCTGATAGGATACTGCCCGTTTCCGAAGCGGTCTGGGGCATAGACTAATCAAGCGATCTGCCAACTCGGTTGTTTCCTGCTGGCTCAAGTAGCTGCTGCCGGAAAGGGAGTCCAGGATCACACGCAGGTCGATTTCACTCAGCTTGTCGTTTTGTAAATAATAGGCTTTGCAATGTTTCCGTTCGTTGGGATCTGGCCTTATGTTCCTCCAACGAATGGTGACCGGGCCTGTTTTGTACATTGCCCGAACGTTCTCAACGTGTCGAAAAAAAGCCTTGCGCTCCATGGTGATGCCATACTCTTTATATAAAAGAGCTTCCATGTGTTCTCGGGTCAACGGATGGTTCTCGTCACTGTGATCTTCCAGAATGCGTAGGATCAGCAACGGTACCAAGGTTTTAGGTTGCACACTTGCCATACCGGTTATCCTCCTGTTTGCTTTTGGATACAGCCAGATTTCCTTTACGTATAGTATAACAGATATTCCAGGGCTGTTCAAGATTTTGCTACACTTAATTATAACGGGTATGTTGTACCGTTTTTGGTACGACGTACCCAGTATAATATGCAATGTAAGTTGTTGGTTGTGTTTATATAGAGAAAGGCGGATGTCTATGTTATTCAATTTAAAATTAAAAAACGGTCAGGTCGTCACTGCTTCCCAATTGGCAGAACTCTTCCATGTAAAAACCCTCAAAAACTCTCGTTTCATTAAAGAAATAAACACCCTTGTCCTTATCTCAGATTATACCAAAGGAGATTACCCAAACAAGTGGATCGGCGACACCCTCCACTTAACAGGCACCCACAAAATCACCGATTCTACCAGTTCTAAGTTGGCTGATAGTCGAACAAACGGGGTAAACATCCACCTTTTCCAAGTGATGAATCCCGGTGAATACACCTATAGTGGTCCTGTAAAATTGGTCAGTGACCCCTATACCGAAATGGGTCCGGACAACCACCTGGTTTGGGTTTTCCCCCTCCAACCCAACCAGGTCGACCAGGTTACAAAACCCAACGGTTTGGTCTTTTCCAACATGGAGGACTTCAAAAACCGGGGTGACCAATCCATTCGTCACTTCGTCCGTCGCCGTGACAACTACATCGGTTACCGGGTTCGTCACGTCGAACACGGTCTGGGTACCGTAAATTCCTTCGATGGTACTATTATCAAAATTACCTTCGACAACCATCAAACCAAAACATACAATTTTAACAAGAGTATCCAGGGGGGTTATTTAAATTTTGTCGCCTAATCTCCCCACAAATCTACCGGTGGTATCTTTTTACCACCGGTAGTTCATTTAAGGTACAGTAATAGCCGTTCAACGAATGCAACGCTGGGCGAATATGCGTGGCATTTGTTCTTTCGTAGAGCGCAGACTCGAACCGAATTGTAGCATTTCGCCGTTGGCTTGACAAAAAAATTCACGGTGGTACAATAAAAAGGTAAAACAAGCAGAAAAGGAGTGTCCCTATGAAAAAGGTATTTGCAATTCTCATGGCAGCCGTTTTGGCAATTGCAGCTTTCGCTGGCTGTGACAGCGAGCCCTCCGATAAGGAAAAGAGCGCCAATGGCAACGATAGCCGCAAGGAAGCGATTGAATTGTTTATAAAGTTGTCAACCGGTACGGAATTGTCCGTTTCCCAGATGAAGAAACTACAGCCTAAGGCTTTCTATGACTGGATGGAAAAGAATGAAGGCGGCGCGGAAGAATACTATAACAAAGCAAAAGAAGAAGCAGCAGACATGAAAAAGAAGTTTGAAGATGCTTTTGCTAAGGACTATAAGGTTTCTGTGAAGATCAACAGCGAAAAAAAGCTCAGCGAGAGCGAAAGAAATGATGCAACCTCTCATTTGCACAGCGTCGATTGGTACGACATGGACAAGGAACAGGAGGTTTACGCTGTTGACTTTGATATCGTCGTCACCTATAACAACAAGACGGAAACCTTTGCGGTGGATGGCGAGGTTCTGAAATACGACGGCAGCTGGTATATGCTGTCTGCAGATTGCGATGAACTGGATGATCGTTTAGGCTGATTGCCATAAACGAGTACTGAAAAATACATAAACAAAGCGCTATGTCCTTATTTTGGGACATAGCGCTTGCTATTATATGGGCATACACAGTGACTGCTGTTGCAGCCACCCACACCTTATACTATTTTTTGGAGGTACTAGCTATGAATCGTGAAGATTATATGTCTTTGTCCGGAGTTGATTATATCCGCGCGATGTTTGCCAACACCAAGGAGGACGGCTCACTCATTTTGGAAAATGAAGGGGAAGAATCCTTCAACGCTTATGTGGATTGGCAGGAAGCGGATGTGGAGAAAATGGTAGAGCGCTTTGAAGCTTTGTTGGCTGCCCTGACTCAGCTGGGCAAGGAGCATGCTTACTGGGAGGTTTCCACCAAGGATATGCCCGAAACACTGTTGGAGGTCTGGAATACTTACATCGTTCCTTATCCCGATCATGGCATGGACGATGAAGCGCTGTTTGACATTTTTCTGAAGGCAGAGGCGGACGAACCTTTGACCGATGCAGAGCTTTCGATGCTGGAAAAGCAGAGAAGCTGGATGCGGGAAAATGCCTTAACCCGTTTGCCGGAAATTCGCTGCAATCCTTCCCCCATGATCCAGCGGGCAAGGCGCTATGAGCGGTTGATGGCCCGGCATGCGCCGAAAATCGTTCTGGACAATGAGGCACGCTGCCTTGCAGAAGAAATGGTGCTGTATTACCATCTGGCTGTATAAGAAAATTGCCGCAAAGGATGCTTTTGTGTCCTTTGCGGTATCTTTTTGTTGCAGGGGGTGGCGGGGTGTGGTATAATAATGAAAATATTTACAGAGGAGGTAATCCGATGTGTAAATGGAAACGGATGTGCAGCGCGATCCTGCTTTGTCTGGTGCTGGTTACGCTGCTGCCGATCCCGGCTATGGGTTCTGCCGAAGACATGGGTTCTGGTTTTTCCTGGTCTTTCCAGGCAACCACCGGTATTTTGACCATTACCGGCAGCGGTGCGATGCCGCATTTTAAATCCTATGGGGAACGTCCCTGGGATAAATATGAAAATATAATCACGAAGGTGGTCATATCCAAGGGAGTCACATCTATTGGTGAATATGCCTTTTATAATATGGATGCTTTGGTGACCGTAGAGCTGCCGGAAGGATTGGTGTCCATCCAAAAGAGTGCCTTCTCTGGTTGTGATGCGCTTACAACGATCAAACTGCCCGGCACACTGAGTACCATTGGTGCGTCTGCGTTCAGTAATTGCGAAAACCTGTCGGAAATCGTATTACCGGAGTCGCTGAAATTCGTAGGGGAGTATGCCTTCGATGAATATAATAATGATACGGTTACGCGGCTGCATATTCCGGCAGCGGTAAATACCATCGGTGAGGGGGCTTTCAGCGGAAGAAATCTGACCAATATTACAGTGGATCCCAAAAACACAAGTTATTACACCGATGCCCAGGGTGTGCTGTACAGCAGATTCCCCAAGGCGGTGGTCAAGGCGCCTGCCAAAATGGAGGGAACCTACACCATTGCCAGCGGAACCACCAAAGTGCTGAAATATGCCTTTGAAAACGTCAGTAGTTTGAAAGAAATCATTATTCCTGCCAGCGTGACCACGTTGGAATCCTACGCATTTGAAAAAACCAGCGTTGAAAAAATCCTGATTCCCGATACGGTTACCACTATTGAAAGTTCTGTTTTCTATTATGGCGCGGTTACAGAAGTGATACTGCCGCAAAATTTGAAGGCTATTCCGAATTATATGTTTTATGGCACGTATCGGTTGAAGGATCTTACTATTCCCGATAGCGTAGAAACGATTGGCAATAATGCCTTTACATACAGCAATCTGGAATCCGTTATCATTCCCGAAGGGGTTATCGATATAAAGGATTCGGCTTTTTCGGATATGAGCGTGCTAAAAAAGGTTCATATTCCTGCCAGCGTGACTTCCATTGAGGGAAATGCCTTTGTCGGCGGGTCAAAAGAAATGGTGTTCACCGTCGCTCCGGACAACAAATTCTACAGCGTATCTGACGAAGGCATGCTCACAAATAAATCCGGCACCACAATTATCTGCGCTCCGGAAAGCATCACCGGAACACTGGTTATATCTCCCAAAGTGGAATTGATTGGCGCAAATGCTTTTGAAACTTCTCCGTTGAAAGTTATTGCAATCATCGGAAAGTCGTTTACGATAGAGTCTAATGCCTTCTACTATGCGCATGTGGAGAAGTTATATTTGGGCGCAGGCCTGAAATATATCGATGGTGACCAGTACAACAATCCGTTTAACCATACGAACGAGCTGACGGATATTTATTTCGGCGGCACGGAAGAACAGTGGAAGGCGGCTCTGCCGGAAAAACTGAAGGAATTTCCTGAGGAGATCACCATCCACTACGAGGTTTCCTACGAAAACTTCCGCAAGGAACTGCAGCTGGAAACCATGGAACCGGCAATAACATTGAAAAGCTGTTGGGAATATGTGATCATAGCTGCTGCTGTGGTACTCCCCGGTCTCTATATCTTGATTGCCTTTGGCATAAAGAAAAAGAAGAAGGAGGGTGCGTAATATGAGCCAGTTTTGCAGAAAATGCGGCACGCAAATGGACAATGAGGATGTCTTTTGTCCTCGTTGCGGCGCAAAAGTAAAGCCCATCGCCACCCCCGACGCACCGGCGCAGGAAACGACGGTTATGACACCTCCTCCTGCCGTGGTCATTCAGGAACTGAAAGTGACCCCTATGCCCGTTAAGGAGAAGAAGGTCATCAAGATCAACTGGAAGAAGATCTTTCGGAAGGCACTTGCGGTGATTACAAATCCTTGGCTTGTGGCAGCGGTGTTGGCAGTCGTGATCCTGATTTCCGGCTTTTCCCTCCTTGAAAAGTACAAAGTATCCTATGAAGAAGATTTGTGGCAGTATCTGGACGTGACCCTTGGCGGAGATACCGACCATACAGAAGATGTGGCACCCAGTAAAATGTGGCAAAAGTACAAGGATATGTCCGCACTGACGAAAGTCCAATGGCTGGAGATTGCGGAAGCAAATTGCCAGATATGGAGTGATCACTATGCCAGCATCATGGGCGGCAGACCGAAATATTCCTATACTGTGGACAACGAGGAGGCAATCTCCACACGAAAGCTGAAGGCACTGGGAGAAATGCTGGAGGATCGCTACGACATCAACTCCGACCATGTGAAAGCGGCATATATGTTGGATGTTGCCATCACCATCGATGGCAAAAAAGATCCCATTACCAGAAATGAGGACATGCTGGCTGTGCAAATTGGGGAACATTGGTACTTCATGCGCCTGCTGGACATGGAAACCATGGAAGCGGTGTTCCTGATTGAGGAGTATATGATCCAATAAAAAAAGCACCCCCAAAAGGGGTGCTTTTTTGTGCTCTACAGTTCCACAAGAGAAATTTGCTCGCAGACGTGTTGGATAAACAGCTTGGTAGCACTGGTAAGGCGGGAATTTTTGGCGGTTGCAATGCCAATATCCCGGTGCTGACCCTGGTCAAAACGCTTCCATACCACGTTATATCGGGGAGTGGCGGCAATCAGGGAGTGCGTGATGCTGATGCCCAAACCGGATTCTACCATGGATAAAATAGTATGGTCGTTGCCTACCTCGTAACGAACAGAGGGGGAGTAGGGAGTGTGAGCCAAAAAACGTGCAACCTCATAATCCGAAGTTTCCCGGCATTGAATGAAGGGGGCACCCTCCAGCTGGGCTATGGGGAATACCGGTGCATCTGCCAAGGGATGATCTGCAGGCAGAACGGCCACCAGCTCGTCCCGCATGAGAAAATGAGCGTCTAAATCGTTTACGGTGGGTATGCTGACAAATCCGCAATCCACCTTTCCATGGCGGATACAATCCTCAATCTCTGCATAGGTATCAATATTGATCAGCTTAAATTCAATATTCGGGTACAGATCTCGAAAGGATTTCAGCAGCTGGGGAAGCCACATATCCGCCACACTGGTGAAACAACCCACACGTACCAGACCGGTTTGCATGCCGTGAAATTCCTTCAAGGTAAATTCCAGATCCTCGCAATCGGATTGGATCGCACGCAATATGGGCAGCAGTTTTTGACAAATGGAGCTGACCTCCAGACCGGCACGGCTGCGGCGCAGAAGCTCCACGCCCCATTCATTTTCCAGATCTGCGATCATACGGCTGACAGCTGGCTGGGTATAGCCCATTTGTTCAGCTGCCTGGCTAATGCTGCCAAGTTCTACAGCTTTCAGCAGAGCGGTGTATTTTTTGAAACTCACAATACCACATCCTTTTATTATGAAAAGACATGTAAAATATAAAAAATATGAATTTGCATTATGTTTATAGGGATTATATAATATATGTATTCAAAAAGCAAGTAATATGCAATAAAAAGGAGTAACAAACTATGAAAGTAGCAATTTTGGGTTCCGGTAACGGCGCATGTGCAATGGCTTTTGAGTGGGCAAGAGCTGGTCATGATGTTTACATGTACGACTTTCCCCAGTTTGATCGCCAGATCAAGGCCATCAACGCAGCTGGCGGTATCTACAGCGAAGGCGAGATGGAGGGCTTCCAGAAGGTCGCTTACGCAGGTCACGATATCGAAATCTGTCTGAAGGACGCACCCCTGATCTTCGCAGTAGGCCCTGCCTACAGCACCGAGCCTTTTGGTAAGGCTTGCGCTCCCTATGCAAAGGCCGGTCAGATCTTCGTTGTCTGCCCCAGCTCCTGCATGGGCGCTGTGATCTTCAAGAACGCTCTTGGTCTGAAGATCGACGACAACAGCATCATTGTTTCCGATACCTCCACACTGCCTTACGCTGTGCGTATCATTGCTGACGGCAAGATCGCAGTTTATAACCGCCTGAAGGCAGCTTACATGCTGGCAACTCTGCCCAGCTCTGAGAATGACCGGGTGTTCGACCTGCTGAAGCCTGTACATGACGGCCTGGAGAAGGCAAAGAACATCTTCCAGACCTGCCTGCAGAACTCCAACCCCGTTCTGCACCCCTGCATCACTACCTTGAACGCTGCCCGTATCGAAGGTCCCGATGATTTCTTCTTCTATGAGGAAGGCGTGACCCCCGGTGTTGGCCGTCTGATGAAGACCATCGATGACGAGCGTGTTGCCATCGGCGCTGCGCTGGGTCTGGTGATCGAGGATGACCCCCATCTGGGCGTTCGTCAGGGTTACATGACCGAGGAAAACTACGACACCGGCTATTCCAAGGCTCCCGGTTTCCTGGGCATCAAGGCGCAGACTCAGCTGGACTACCGTTACTACAACGAGGACGCTGGCTTTGGTCTGGTTCTGTGGCTGGATCTGGCTGACAAGCTGGGTCTGGAGGTTCCCAACATGCGCGCAATGCTGCAGATCGTTTCTTCCATCATGGGCAGAGACTACAAGGCAGAGAAGGCACGTACTCTGGACACTCTGGGTCTGGACGGCTATTCCATTCAGCAGCTGCTGGAGATCCTGTAAGATTTTACAAATAAGAAAAGGGAAGGCACATGCCTTCCCTTTTTTTGTTATATGCTTGTTTTTTGTATTATTGGTGCAGTAATGATGTGCGAAAGAACAACATTTTTACATTTTTTGTATTTTATACTAGCCTTTCAGCGGGATTTCGTGTAGAATAAGAAAAAAGTTGGCGAGAGGAGGAAAAACGTATGCCCTCTATATATGCGCACTACCGTTTGGGTCTGGAATTGTTGCCGACATTTCCCGGGGATGTGCGGCGCGTCATTCAGCGGTTTCGGCGGCTGTTTGATGTGGGACTCCATGGACCGGATATTTTTCTTTATTACAATCCGGTGCTTCCTACAGCGGTAGGTTCTCTTGGATCCAAGTATCATGCCCAGACCGGTCGGGAATATTTCCAACGGATCTGCCGTGTGACCCGCTTGGAAAATTCTGAAGCGGCTCAGGCATATATCTATGGCGCACTGTGCCATTATGCGTTGGATTCTGCTATGCACCCCTATGTCAATGCGCAGGCGGCTGCCAATGGGGTCACCCATGGCCAGATCGAAGCAGAGTTTGACCGTTTCCTCTTAGAGAAAGACGGAAAAATCCCTCCGGAATCGCAGGACTTTAGTCCCCATCTGACATTGACACCCGGAGAATGCGCTATGGTGGCGAAATTTTATTCCCCGGCATCCGCCCGTCAGGTGCAAAGCAGTTTACGGCATATGGCAGCGTCGGTTAAGCTGTTCGCTACTCCGGAAGGAGCACGTCGCAGCGCTTTGCGTAAGAGCATGGAGCTGATAAAGCTGCCCGTTCGGGGTATGCTGATGACAACAGGCCCAAATCCCAAGTGCGCCCATCTGGACACATCCTTGCTGGAGATTTATGAGCGGGTTGTGGCGGAATTTCCGGAGCTTCTCAGCCAGCTGCAGGCACATTTGACCTACAATGGCGTATTTGGTGAGGAATTTACAAAGATATTCGGATAATTGAGGTAACTATGAAAAAGGAAAAAATGACCCGGCTGGAAAAAAGCTGGATATTGTACGATGTGGGTAATTCCGCATTTACGCTGCTATGTTCCACGCTGCTGCCCATCTATTTTAATGCGCTGGCTACCGCAGGTGGTTTAAGCGAGGATCTGTATCTGTCCTACTGGAGCTATGCAGGCGCCATCGCAACGGCTTTGGTGGCTGTCATCGGTCCCTTGTGTGGCGCTATGGCTGACCAAAAGGGCTTCAAAAAACCGATTTTTTTACTGTGTCTGGCATTGGGTGCCATCGGCTGCGCTGCATTGGGTGTGGCGTGGAGCTGGTTGGTATTTCTGGTGATCTTTGTCATTGCCAAGGTGGGCTATTCCTCCAGCCTGGTGTTCTATGACTCCATGCTTCCGGAGGTTACCGAATCGGAAAGAACAGACAAAGTATCCTCCGCAGGTTATGCATACGGCTATATCGGCTCTGTGATTCCCTTCATTCTCTGCCTTGTGCTGGTGCTGGGCCATGAGGTCATCGGCATCACCCAGACCACTGCGATGGTTATTGCGTTTGCGCTTACTTCCGTTTGGTGGATTGGTTGTTCCATTCCTTTGCTGAAGCGTTACCGCCAGACTGCCTACGTGGAGCGCAGAGAGCATCCCATTCGCAATGCCTTTGGTGAACTGGGCAAGACCTTGAAGCATGCCAAGGAAAATCCCAATATTTTGCTGTATTTGCTGGCATTCTTCTTCTTTATCAACGGCGTTTACACCATTATCGATATGGCCACTGCCTATGGTACGGATCTGGGTCTGGATACCACAGGGCTGCTGCTGGCGTTGCTGCTGACGCAGTTTGTTGCCTTCCCCTTCGCAATTTTGTTCGGATGGCTGGCATCCAAGATTTCTGCCGGCAAGCTGATGAAGATCTGCATCATTTCCTATGCTTTGATCATTCTGTTTGCAGTGTTCCTGGTGGCTCAGTGGCAGTTCTGGCTGCTGGCGGTGCTGGTGGGTATGTTCCAGGGTGGCATTCAGGCGCTGAGCCGTTCTTATCTGACCCGGATTATTCCTGCAGAGCGCAGCGGCGCATATTTTGGCCTGATGGATATCTGCGGCAAGGGTGCATCCTTCCTGGGTATGCTGCTGGTTGGCATCGTGAATCAGGTACTGACCGGCGTGACGATCAATGTCTTCGGTATTCAGCTGCAAAATGCCAATATGGCAGTGAGCGCGCTGCTGATTTTGATGGTCATTGGCTTTATTCTGTTCTGCAAGGCAGACAAGCTCAATCAAAAATAATCAAAAGCAGGGCTTCGGCCCTGCTTTTTGCTTTCCATAAAAATTTTCAGCATGCGTTGTCAAATAAAAACAACTATGTTATAATGGACATATCTATGTTTGAATTGAGGTGAGGAGAATGATTTTCGGCAAACACATCAACCGATATTATCGGAAATTCGGGCCGATGTTATTGCTGGGTCTGTTGGCATTGGTGCTGGTGGACTACCTGCAGCTGGAGATTCCGCAGCTATACGGTGCGGTGATCGATGGTATGAGAGCGGGCATTGTGACACTGGAAGATGGCACCCAGATCCCCTTTGATATGACCTATGTGCTGGACAGCATCTGTTTGCCCATGGTCAAAATTATTGTGGCGATGGTATTTGGTCGTTTTCTGTGGCGTGTGTGCTTTTTGGGCTCTGCCGTCAAACTGGAAGAGGATCTTCGCAACCGGATGTTTGATCATGCCAAAAATTTGAGCCGGGAATACTATCAGGTGAATAAAGTCGGCGACCTAATGAGCTTGTTTACCAACGATCTGGACACGGTACAGGAATGCTTTGGTTGGGGCGTTATGATGTTCTTTGATGCGGTGCTTTTGGGCGTACTGGCCATCAATGATATGCTCAAAATGAGTCCGCTGCTGACGCTGCTGTGCCTGATTCCTATGGCATTTTTGATGGCCTCGGCTACTATTGTGGGCAAACGTCTGACAGAAAAGTGGGATATTCGTCAGGAAGCGTTCTCCAAACTGTCTGATTTTTCTCAGGAGAGCTTCTCCGGTATTGCAGTTATCAAGGCTTTCGTTAAGGAAGGCAGGGAACTGTGGGCCTTTAAAAAGCTGAATGAGGAAAACGAGGAAACCAATGTTGACCACACCAAGACCGCCGTTACCTTCCGTGTAATGGTCATGATGTTTGTGGAAAGTGTTATTTGCATCATCCTTGGTTATGGCGGATATTTGGTGTATAAAGGCGAGTTCACCGGCGGTGAGCTGATGACATTTATCGGTTATTTCACTGCGATTATCTGGCCGGTTATGGCGGTTTCTGAACTCATCGACATGGGTTCCCGGGGCAAGGCATCCATGTTGCGCATTGCAGAACTTTTAAATGCTCCCGTACATGTGCAGGATAAGCCCGGTGTGAAGGACCTGAAAAATATCCGGGGTGATATCGAGTTCCGGAATTTGAGCTTCGCTTATCCTGACGGAGAATTTGAGGCACTGAAGAATGTGTCCTTTACCATCAACGCCGGTGAGAACGTGGGTCTTGTGGGCAAGACCGGTTCCGGTAAGACCACCTTGGTGGATTTGATTTTGCGTACCTACAATGTACCTGACGGCACAGTGTTCATTGACGGACATGATGTGAATGAGGTTTCCATTCGCTCTGTTCGGGAAGGCTGCGCCTATGTGCCCCAGGACAATTTCCTTTTCTCCGATACCATTGAGAATAACATCGCCTTCGGTGTTGACAAGCGCAATACAGAAGCGGTGATGAATGCAGCAAAGCTGGCGGATATTCACAGCAACATTCAGGAATTTGGCAAGGGCTACGGTACTGTACTGGGCGAACGGGGCGTTACCGTTTCCGGTGGCCAGAAGCAGAGAATTTCCATCGCCCGTGCGCTTATGAAGGATGCACCTGTCCTGATTCTGGATGATTCTGTTTCTGCAGTGGATACCAAGACGGAAACCACCATTTTGTCCAACCTGCGTCAAACCCGGGCAGGTCGTACCACTATTCTGATCGCCCACCGCATTTCTACCATTGAGAAAATGGACAAGATTTTGTTCATTGATGATGGCTGTCTGGCGGCTGTGGGTACCCACACAGAATTGTACGAAAGCAATGCAGAGTATCGCAAGATGGTAGATCTGCAGAAGCTGGAGGAAGCGGAAGGAGGGGACAGCAATGCGTGAGTATTTACCCGTTTTGATTGTGGGCGGCATCATTGGCCTGTTCACAACCTTCTTCCTGATCGCCTATGGCATTTTGCGGCGACATAAAGAGGACATGACCGACCGAGACCGGAATATGTCCGACAAGGAAATCGTCACCCGGCTGTTACGCTATGCAAAGCCCTATTGGAAGAGCTTTATCGCAGTGTTCTTTATCATGCTGTTCTCCATCGTGCATGAGGTGGTTTCTCCTCTGCTGATGGGTACGCTGACCCGGTTGATCCAAAGCGACAATTTCCAGCTGAGCAGACTATATACGCTGGTAATCGTGTATGCCAGCATCCTGATCGTTTCGCTGATCTGCACCTATTTCCAGGCAATGATCCTGCAGAAGACCGGTCAGAAGATCCTTTCGCAGATCCGGCTGGATGTGTTCACAAGAGCGGAAGAACTGAGCCATGAACAGCTGAACAACATCCCCGTGGGCAAACTGGTGACCCGCGTCACCAACGATCCCAACGCAATTTCCTACATGTTTACAAACATTTTGGTGACGTTGGTGAAGAACTCCATGGTAGTTGTGGGGATTCTGGCGGCAATGCTGCTGGTGAACTATGCACTGACGCTGATGGTGCTGTGCTTTGTGCCCTTCGTAGTGCTGTTTACCATGATTTTCCGTCAGTTCTCCCGTCGGGTGCACCGCCGTGTAAGCAACTGCACCACGGATATCAACACCTATCTGTCTGAAAATTTGTCCGGCATGAAGGTGACCCAGATCTTCAACCGTGAAGATGAAAAAATGGGCGCATTTGCCCAGCGCAGCCACAAGCTGATGAAGGCAAAAATGGGCAGAATGTATGTCTTCGGCGTGTTCCGTCCCATGGTGTATATGCTGTTTATCTCCAGCCAGCTGTGCCTATTCTACTTTGGCGCAAAGGGCTACATCCAGGAGTCCTCCTTTATGGGGCAGATCATTGACAGCTTTACGGTGGTTACCTTCTACGGCTATATTTCCCGCTTCTTCAATCCCATTCAGACCCTGGCGGAGCAGTTTGATATGCTGCAGCGCAGCTTCGCATCCGCGGAAAAAATCTTCACCATTCTGGATATGGAACCCACTGTGGTGGATGAAGAGGATGCTATTGAGCTGAAGGAAATCAAGGGCGAGATCGAATTTAAGGATGTCTGGTTTGCCTACAAGCCGGATGAATGGGTACTGCAGGGTGTTTCCTTCCATGTACACCCCAAGCAGACGGTGGCCTTCGTGGGCTCTACCGGTTCCGGCAAGACCACAATCCTGGGCCTGATCTGCCGCAATTATGACATTCAAAAGGGCCAGATCCTCATTGATGGCATCGATATCAAGAAGATCAAGATATCTTCTCTGCGTCGCCACTTCGGTCAGATGCTGCAGGATGTGTTCCTGTTCTCCGGTGATATCCGCAGCAACATTCTGCTTCGTATGGATGGCGTTTCCGATGAGGAGGTTATGGATGCCTGCCGGTATGTGAATGCGGATTCCTTTATAAGTCGTCTGGAAAAAGGTCTGGATGAGCCGGTTCGGGAACGGGGCAACAATTTCTCCGCCGGTCAGCGGCAGCTGCTGTCCTTCGCACGAACCATCATTCATAAGCCCAGCGTGATGATTCTGGACGAAGCAACTGCAAATATCGACACCGAAACAGAATTGCTCATTCAGGATTCTCTGGAGAAGATGAAAAATATCGGTACGATGCTGATTGTTGCCCACCGCTTGTCCACCATTCAACACTCGGACAACATTATTTTGCTGTCCAAGGGCAAAATTGTGGAGCAGGGCAATCATCAGGAGCTGCTGCAGCAAAAAGGCAAGTATTATCATTTGTATACTTTGCAATACAGCAAGCAACAGCTGCAGAATGGATAAACAAAAACGACCCGTGAAAACGGGTCGTTTTTTAGTCGATAATTGAAAGTTGGCAGTGAATCAAGTGGTGGCTAATCCATCCACCTGCAAAATTACACCGGAAATATAGGATGCTTCGTCGGATGCCAGGAACAAAAATGCATTGGCAATATCCTCCGGCTGACCCAGCCGCCGCAGGGGAATCCGGGCGATCAGCGGCTCGATAACCTCTTTGGGAACGGCCTTCATCATGTCAGTTTCCGTGATACCCGGGGCAACAGCATTGACACGAATGCCCTTGGGTCCCAACTCCCGTGCAAGGGAACGGGTCATACCGTTAACGGCAAATTTCGAGGTGGGATAGGCCATGCCTGCCGGTTGGGCGTAGATGCTGACCATGGAAGAGGTGTTGAGAATGACACCGTTGCCTTGGGCGGTCATGGCATCGGTCACAGCCCGGGTGCAGTTGAACAGACCCTTCACATTCAGGTCCATCACCTTGTCAAACAGCTCCTGCGTGTAATTTTCGAAGGGAGTGCTTTCAGAAATACCGGCATTGTTCACGAGGATATCAATGCGGCCGTATTTTTGCTGCACCTGATCAAAGGCTTCTTTTACCTGAGCAAAATCCGACAAGGTTGGCCAAATGCCCTCGATGTTGGCGTGGGGAAATTCAGAGCGGAGCTGAGAAACAGCTTTCTGGGCGGTTTCTTCCCGACTGCCGCAGAGAATGACGGTGGCGCCTTCTCGCAAAAATGTCCGGGCGGTTTCAAATCCAATACCACGGCTGCCGCCGGTGATGATCGCAACTTTATTTTGTAAACGCATAATAAATACCTCCTGATTGAGTTTGCACCTATAGTGTACCACCAATCAGGAGGATATTCTGTAACATTGTCACATTTTCTTCAGGAAGGGAATCAGCTGGCCGGCGTTGTCCAAAACCAGATGGGGCTTCTCCGGGGATTCGGCCAAAGTCTGCAGGGTGGATTCTCCCGACAGCACCAGAATTGTGTTTACTCCGGCATTCAGACCGGATTTCACATCCGTATAAATGCGGTCACCGATGACAGTGGTTTCCGCCTTGGTGTAACCCCATTTTGCCATGGCTAGCTCCGGCATCAGGGCGCTGGGCTTGCCAATCACCACCGGCTCTCGTCCGGTGGCATTTTTGATGCCGATGCACACACTGCCACAATCCGGCACACTGCCAAATTCTGTGGGACAGACCAGATCCGGATTGGTGGCGATGTAGGGGATATCCTTTTGGGTCAGCAGGATTTTTGACACATCCCACAGCTTCTGGAAGGTCAGTTCCGTATCAAAACCCATCACCACGCACTGCGCTTTTTCGATATCTGTGGTGGTTTTAAAGCCTTCGCTTTCCAATTCGGCAATAAGGGAGCGTGTGCCACAAACATACAAGATTTTTCCGCAGTGATGTTCTTTTAAATAGTAAGCAGTGGCCTGAGAGGAGGTGATAAAATCCTCCCGAGTGGCGGCAATGCCCATTTTCTCTAACTTTTTAACGTAATCTGCCACGCTTTTGGAGGAATTGTTTGTCATAAACAGATATTTTCCACCGGTTCGACGGATTTCGAAGAGCAATTCTTTCGTGAAAGCATACAGCCGGTCACCGAGATACAGCGTGCCGTCCATATCAAATAAATACAGCTTGGTGTTTTTCACAATTTGTTCCATTTTTTGCCCTCCTTTTTCTGCATTTATCATACACTTCATTTGTTGCTTTTTCAAGGTTTATATATTGACATTTTGCGGGAAAGGTGGTAGTATTTAATCAATACAATTTTACCGAAAGGAACGAAATACTATGGATATGACAATGGAATCCTGCCGGAAATTCGTGGAAGTTCTGGCATCTGATGCTCCCGCACCCGGCGGTGGCGGCGCAGCCGCTCTGGTTGGCGCTATCGGCACTGCACTGGGCAATATGGTCGGCTCTCTGACCGTCGGCAAGAAAAAGTATGCTGAGGTCGAGGCGGAGATCATTGAGCTGAAGGCAAAGTGCGATGCACTGCAGACCGAGCTGCTGAATCAGGTAGAAGCTGACGAGATCAACTTCCTGCCTTTGGCAAAGGCTTACGGCATTCCCAAGGACGATCCCAACCGGGACGCTGTTATGGAAGAAGCTACCATCATTGCTTGCTCCACACCCATGAAGATCATGGAACTGTGCTGCCAGGCTATTGAATACATCGCTGTGTTTGCTGCTAAGGGCAGCCGTCTGGCTGTTTCCGATGCCGGCTGCGGCGCTGTTTGCTGCAAAGCTGCTCTGCAGGCTGCATCCTTGAATGTGTTTATCAATACCAAGAGCCTGAAGAACCGTGAGGTAGCTGAGGAGATGAACGCAAAGGCCAATGGCATGCTGGCAAAGTACGGCGCTATGGCTGACGAGATCTTCACCACTGTTAAGGCTGGCTTCGGCCAATAATCCATTATTATTGAGGAGAATATACATATGGCTAAGTTATTACTCGGTAAGGAAGTTACCGATGCACTGAATGCTGCTCTGCAGGAGCGTACTGCTGCCCTGCGTGCAAAGGGCGTTGTTCCCACTCTGGGTATCGTCCGCGTGGGCGAAGATCCCTCCGACCTGTCTTACGAAAAGGGCGCAACCAAGCGTGCTGAGCTGGTTGGCGTAGATGTCAAGAATTTCATTCTGCCCGCAGATGCTTCCAAAGAAGATGTTCTGGCTGTGATCGATCAGGTCAATGCTGACGACAGCATCCATGGCGTGCTGATGTTCCGTCCTCTGCCCAAGCATCTGAAGAACGACCAGAACGAGATCTGCAACCGCCTGGATCCCAAGAAGGACGTGGACTGCATGACCCACATGTCCAACGCCGGCGTGTTTGAAGGCCTGGACGATCTGGGTTACGCACCCTGCACCCCTGCTGCTTGTATGGAAATTCTGGATTTCTACGGCATTGACTGCAAGGGCAAGAACGCTGTGGTTATCGGCCGCAGCCTGGTGGTTGGTAAGCCTGCCGGCATGATGCTCATGGGCAAGAATGCTACCGTTACCACCTGCCACACCCGTACCGTCAACACCGCTGAGATCTGCAAGAATGCAGACATCATCGTGTCCGCTGCCGGCGTTCTGAACAGCCTGACCGCTGATTTCGTCCGTCCCGGCCAGATCGTTATCGATGTGTCCATCAACTGGGATGCCAACAAGCCCAACGCAAAGGGCGGTCTGGGTGGCATCGCCGGCGACGCTAAGTTTGACGAGGTTGAGCCCATTGTTGAGGCTATCACCCCCGTTCCCGGCGGCGTTGGCTCCGTTACCACCAGCGTGCTGATGAAGCATGTTGTGGAAGCTGCTGAGAAGATCTAAATTCATAACCCGGCTGTATAACTGGCGAAAATGCGGATTACCGCAGGGGAGTACAGCTGTGAAAATGCCGATCGCCTGGGCAATCCGATTACCCAATCGGATTGCCCTTTTTAATCCGGAAAGAGGTAGATGAAAATGAAAAAGTTAAACAATCTTACTGAAAGCAATTTTCTGCGTCTGTTTTTTCTGTTTATTTCTCTGTGTTTTGTGATTGCAGCACCCTTTATGCCTGACCGGAGCAATATGCTCACCGGCATTTGGGACATCATGACCAAGACCTGCAAAATTTCCACCAACTATTTCGCTCTGGGTGGCTATGCAGCTACCTTCCTGAACATGGGTCTGGTGGGATTGCTGTGCACCGCTCTGGTGTGCTTGCCCGGTGCAAAGCCTAATAATGTCACTACGCTGGGTGTTCTGCTGACCATCGGTTTTGCCTCTTGGGGCATGAATCTTGTGAACATGATCCCCACCATTCTGGGTGTCATGCTGTATGCTCTGGTGAAGAAAGAAAAGCTGGGGGCAGTGTCCAATGCGATGCTGTATTCCACCGGTATTGCGCCGCTGATTTCTGATTTACTGTTCCGCTATCCCGGCGTGGAGTATGTGGGCTTCAATCCTCTGGGTCTGGGTATGGCACTGTTTATCGGTTTGGTAATCGGTTTCTTCCTGCCTGCGGGTTTGGCCCATGCACCCAATATCCACAAGGGCTATGATCACTATTCAGCCGCTGTACCCATCGGCATGACCGCATTTTTCCTGCGGACAGTGCTGTACAACGTAATGCTGGGCTGGAAGATCGGTGATCTGAGCAAGCTCAATGTAGCACTCCCCGATGCGGCATCCTTTATGAACACCAATATTTTCTGCTTTGCTGTGTTTGGCTTGTGCATTGTGTTTGCGCTGCTCATGGGCTGCAAGCCTAAGGATTACTGGAATCTGCTGAAGGATTCCGGTCATGGTGTGAGCTTCACCACCAAGTACGGCTATGCACCTTTCCTGATGAATGTGGGTGTATTTGGCCTGATGATCGTGGGCTATTTCAATCTGGCCGGCGCCATCGACGGTGCCAATGTCTGGACGGGCATGACCTTCGGTATTGTGTTCTGCATGCTGGCAACCTGCAATTCCGGTTCTCATCCCGGTAATGTGTGGCCCATTATGGCGGGCTATATGATTACATCCTTCTTGTTTGAGGGAATTTTCGGGCTGCTGGGCGTAGGTGGCGAGAAGTATGCCCTGACCATCGGCAACCAGTCCATTCTCATCGGTCTGTGCTATGCCAACGGCATGTCTCCCATTTCCGGCAAGTATGGTGTGTTTCATGGTATGCTGGCAGCAGGTTTGCACTATCTGCTGGTCACAGCTGTGCCGGATATGCATGGCGGCTTCTGCCTGTACAATGGCGGCTTTACCGCAGCACTCATCTGCCTGATGTTCGTGCCCCAGCTGGAGAAGTTCTGCAAAACCAAGGAAGAACGCAAGGCTGCAAAGGCTGAAAAAGCTGCAAAATAAAAAAAGAAAACCTCCCCAAACGGGGAGGGTTTTTATTCGCCTAATAATTCTTTCAGTAGTTCTTCCGTTGCCTTGTGATAGAGTTTTCCGTCAAATTTGATGTTAGGGCCTTTGCCGCACATCCGCTGGCAGCCTATATACTTTAGCTCCACGCCCTTTAGTTTACATAATTTCTCAGCTGCTGCCGCCAATGCGGTATGCTTGCCGCAATTGGGGCCAGCGCACAGTTCCAGCAAGTGGGTATCCTGCAGCCGCAGAGAGGGAATCCGTTTGATCACTGCCAGAATAAAACTCTCTTTTACATTGTAAGCCGCCGCAATTTCCCCCACTACCCATTTGGGCACTGCACCGTAACTACCCTGCACTTCTTTTAATAAGTTCACCAAGGCTGTCTGGTCGCCAGGTGCGCCCTGTCTTCTATAGTAATCCAATAATTCCTGCATGCCGATCACTCCTTTTCTTTATTGTACCCTTGTTTTCTTCCAAGTGCAAGATTTTTCCCTTTGC
>JAZRRL010000030.1:0-35430 GCA_045650665.1 Faecousia sp.
GCAAAGGATGCAACCGAGCTGGAGGACGGCAACATTGCACACTGGAAGTGCACAAAGTGTGGCAAGTTGTTTGCAGACAAGAATGGCGAGGAAGAACTGAAGGCATCCGATGTGATCATTCGTAGCCTGGCATCCCAGAAACAGCAGCAACAGCTCACGATCATCATTTTGATTGCTGCCGGTGCAGTAGTACTGGCAGGCGGCGCAGTGGCACTGATTCTGATTCTCAAGAAAAAGAAAAAGGCAGGTAAGAATCCTGCAGATGAGATGAATGCATAAATTTTCCGCTTCATTTACTTCTTTTATTCCAGAAATACCCAGCCTCGGCTGGGTATTTCTGTTTTCTATTGAAAAAAGATTATGGCTGTACTATAATGGAGTCAAAATTTATGAATAGGAGCATAGGATGATGGAATATAAAAACCTTTGCTTTGAAATTGAAGATAATAGCATTTTCTTAACACGCTTAGGCTATCTGGATAACCTACATACGAATTTTGCAGAGGTACAGATTGCCGGTGAAAACAAGGTAACGGATATGGGGACGAAGATGGTCAATTCGTCTGAAGGATCCCGGTTTCGCTATCATTCACATGTGATGGAAGATAATACGTTACGTATAATTCAGCGGAGCAATCTTGTTGAAGCAGAAACAAGATTTACTATGTATGACGACACTAACGCTCTGCGCGTGTCAACAATAGTGAAGAACATCTCTAATTCGTCCATTGTCGTAGAAGATGTGTCTGCATTTGTATTTACCGGATTGCCCTATGAGAGTTGTTTTACGCGTTTTTCCCAAGGACATCATAAGGAATGTCAACCAATGACGCAAACTCTGCGTAATTGGGGGTTGGACGATCTGCGTCCCAACGGACAAAAACGCATTTCTTTTGCAAATGTGGGCAGTTGGTCTACCAAAGAAGAATTACCCCAAGGTATTATTGCCTGGAATTTCGGTCAGCTGATGTTCCAGATTGAATGCAGTGGTTCTTGGTATTATGAGATATCGGATAAGGCAGGGGAGTACTATCTCTATTTAGGTGGCCCCAACATGAATTTTTCCAATTGGGCTTGTTCGTTGGAGCCGGGGGAATCTTATGAAACTCCGAATATCGCATTGGCATTTGGCCATGATTTGAACGATGTATTGGGCAATATGACCCGTTATCGTCGTCATATTGCAAGAAATTATGAAACAGACAAAGATCTTCCCGCAATTTTTAACGAGTATATGCATTTATCGTGGGATAGTCCAACGGCGGAAAACACACGAAAAATGGCGCAGATCGTTGCAAAAACGGGGGTAGAGTATTATGTCATTGATTGCGGATGGCATAATGAAGAACCGGGCAGCGAGATATATCCCTATGTTGGACAGTGGAAAGAAAGCAATGCCCGTTTTCCGGAAGGTATAAAGAAAAGCTTAGATTATATCCGTAGTTTGGGCATGAAACCCGGACTATGGATCGAGCCAGAAATTATCGGCTGTCAATGTCAGGATATGCTTGACTACTATGAGGGCGATTGCTATTTGCAGCGTTTCGGCAAGCCTCTTACAGTGATGAACCGGCATTTTTTGGACTACCGGAATAAAAAAGTTCATGACTATATGGCTGAAACGATACGACGTATGGTGGAGGATTACGGAGCACAGTACATCAAATTTGATTACAATCAGGATTGCGGTGTAGGTACGGATCTGAATGCATTTACACCGGGTAAAGGCCTGGAAGACTGTACAAAGGCATTTTTTGATTGGGTAGGGGAAATGCATGCCAAATACCCTGATGTCATCTTTGAGGGCTGCTCATCCGGTGGTTTGCGTATGGATCACCATTCCCTTACTGCATTTTCGCTATTTTCAACCTCTGACCAGATCCATTATGATCGATATCCCTGCATTGCAGGCAACATTCTTAGTGCTGTTCTCCCAGAACAAGCGGCTGTATGGAGTTATCCGGTCACGGAGGATTGCGGTGGTGCGGATGTAACGGATGATCGAATCATCATGAATATGATCAACAGTTTTCTGGGACGTATGCACCTTGCAAGTCATCTTGAACGACTGAACGAGGCACAATTTGCGCTGATTACGGAAGGTGTTGCCTATTATAATCGCCTGACAGAAACGAAAAAACGCGCAGTGCCGTATTTCCCCAATGGATTTACCGGATTTGGTGCAAAGAGTGTTTGTGCCGGTTTGAAAGACGGCAATATAATCTATCTTGCTGTCTGGAATCTGGATAAAGCCGGTCAGGTTATAGCGAATATTCCAAATGTAAAGAACGTTCAAGTTGGCTATCCAACAAATAACGATGCTACAGTGTCTTGGGACCAAGATGCTGTAACAGTAAATTTCCCGAGAGATTGCATGGCAGTATTTTTGGAGATTACGGTATAAATGGATATCACATAAAGAAAAAGACAGCATAGCAAATGCTATGCTGTCTTTTCATGTTCGGAGTGTCGGGATTCGTCTGCATTTTTGCTCTATTAGCTAATATATGTAATTGCTCCATATCTACATCCGCAAGGGATGCATCTATGGAACAATGGATTCTCCCACAGCCTAAAAACATGCCACCGGCATGTTTTCTTAACGGCCTTTCGAATCCCCGCTGACCAAAAGAAAAAAGGGTGCCGAAGCACCCTTTTTCTTATGGTCGGAGTGTCGGGATTCGAACCCGAGGCCTCTTGGACCCGAACCAAGCGCGATACCAAACTTCGCCACACCCCGATACCTAAAGCATTATAATGAAAATCAGGTCTATTGTCAAGTGCTGAAACGGATTTTTACTGCCAAAGCATGATCGCTTGCTGCTGTGCGTATAGTACCATGGAGGGATTTTATGGGCTATCAAATCAAATATGATTTATCCGGCACATCGAAACGTATCACACCAATTAAGAGATATATGTGCATTATCGGATATGTGACCGTTGCTATTTGCATTTGTCTTATCATTACATGGTCTTTTGGCGGCGATCGGGCTGTTACTGTCGGTGCGTTGGAGAATATGGCCGTTGCACTACGACATGGCAGCAGCATGAAAGACGCTTTTGAAACTTTCTGCCTGGATATTCTTCGTGGAGCGCAGTGTGGATAAGAAGATACAAATTCAGTTCTCAGCAGGTGCAGCTTTTGTGCTTGCCGGACTTCTTTTGATGTTGCCGCTCCAGTGGGTATGTGCCGTTATTGTTGCAATTGGTGTGCATGAATTTTTCCACGGAGTCGCAATTCTACTTTGTCACGGAACAATTCAGACTCTTTCCATCGGAGCAAGAGGAATTACCATGGAAACATCAGGCCTTTCCGGTATCCGGGAGAGTATTTCGGCACTTGCAGGTCCGATCGGTTCGTTTGCACTTATTCTTTTGGCCAGATGGTTTCCGAGAGTGGCAATCTGCGGATTGGTACATGGTGTGTACAACTTGATCCCGGTATTTCCGTTGGATGGAGGTCGCGTTCTTCGGGGAATCTTGTATTCTCTTTTGCCAACACCAATGGCAGCAAGCATTTTTAGCTGGATTCAGCGTCTTATTATCTGCCTGCTTGCATTGTTTTGGATTTGGATTTTAAGCAAAGCAGGCTTTATTATGGCTTTACTTGGATTTTTCCTCTTGCCAAGATTCCTATTTGGCGGTACAATAGGGAAGATATCAAAAAAGAGGTACGGCTATGACCGATTTACGTAAAAGAATCCTGCCCACCGTGCAAAAACCTGCACGCTATACGGGCGGCGAGTTTAATGAAATTAAGAAGGATCTTTCAGATATCCGTGTGCGTATTGCATTTTGCTTCCCGGATACTTATGAGATCGGTATGTCCAATTTGGGAATGCGCATTCTTTATGGTGTTATGAACCGCATGTCTGGCGTATGGTGTGAGCGCGTGTTTGCGCCTTGGGGCGACATGGAAGAAGCCATGCGCAAGCACGATCTGCCGCTGTGGGCATTGGAAAGCCAGGACCCGGTGAAGGATTTTGACATGATCGCTTTCACTGTTGGTTATGAGATGTGCTATGCCAATATTCTGAATATGCTTCGCCTCGCTAAAATACCGATTCACTCAGAGGATCGCAAAGGTCTGAAAAACATAGTTTTTGCCGGTGGTGTTTGCACATTCAATCCTGAGCCTCTGGCGCCTTTTGTAGACTTCTTTTCTCTGGGCGAGGGAGAGGAAATCACAACGGAGATCGTTGCCTTATACGACCGCGCAAAGTCTGAGGATTGGTCAAAAGAACAATTCCTCCATGAGGTTGCTAAGATCCCCGGTATCTATGTACCTTCTTTTTACCGTCATGAATACAATGACGATGGCACATTGTCTGCAATCGTGCCGTTGAATGACGCACCGGAGAAGATCACCAAGCGCATTATTGAGAATCTGGATGAATCCTATTGGCCCACCAAAACCATCGTTGCCTCCACAGAGATTGTCCATGACCGGGCAAATCTTGAGGTGTTTCGTGGTTGCATTCGTGGTTGCCGATTCTGTCAGGCTGGTTTTTCCTGCCGCCCAGTACGGAAAAAGAGCCCGGAGGTGCTGTATCAGCAAGCTGTGGCAACCCTTGAGGACTCCGGTATCAATGAAATTACGCTTTCCAGTTTATCTACCTCCGATTATCGTGGGTTGAAGGAACTGACGGATCAGATGATTCCGTACTGTGAGCAAAATCGAGTTAACCTTTCTGTTCCGTCCTTGCGCGCAGATAATTTCTCCCGGGAACTGATGGAAAAACTGCAGACAGTTCGTAAAAGCGGTTTGACCTTTGCACCGGAGGCAGGCACCCAGAGATTGCGCGATGTAATCAATAAAAATCTTAGTGAAGAAGAAATTCTTAGTACCTGCATCAATGCTTTTTCCGGCGGTTGGAATAATGTCAAGCTTTACTTTATGCTGGGTTTGCCTACGGAAACGGATGAGGATGTTCTGGGTATTGCCGAACTGGTCTATAAGGTCATTCAGGCCTGGAAGGAGCATGCGATAAACAAAAAGCGTGGCCTGCGTGTTCATGTAGCTACGGCATATTTTGTACCCAAGCCTCACACGCCTTTCCAGTGGGAAAAGCAGATCACACCGGAAGAGTACATGCGCCGCTGTAAGCTGCTGAAGGAACACTTTTATTCTAAATCCATTGAGTACAATTACCATGAGCCGGATCTGAGCCGTCTGGAGGCAGTTTTTGCCCGTGGTGACCGTCGTTTGGCACCGGTTATTGAGCAGGCGAGCCTGCAGGGGGCAAAGCTGGATGGCTGGGATGAGTATTTCCGCTATGATATTTGGCTGGATGCCATGAAAAAGTGCGGAATTGATCCCACCTTCTACACAACTCGCGGTTACGGCGAGGATGAAATACTGCCTTGGGATACGATTGATGTAGGTGTAAACAAAAAGTTCCTGCTCCATGAGCGCAAGCAAGCCTATGCCGAGAATATCACTCCGGATTGCCGTCATGGTTGTGCCGGCTGCGGTGCGAATTGCCTGCTGAAGGAGGTGTCCTGCGATGCCTAGAGCATTGTTTGAAAAGACCGGGAATGCGGTTTACATTTCTCACCTTGATCTGATGCGTGTGTTTCAACGCTCATTCAAGCGTGCGGGGCTATATTTGACCCATACACAAGGATTTAGCCCCCGGCCGTCGGTGTCGATCGCTCTGCCTATGTCCGTGGGTGTTGAAAGCCATTGTGAGCTTCTGGACTTTGATTTGGACGGCGCATATATTTCCAATGAGGAAATCATGACCCGGCTAAATGATACGCTTGTAGAGGGCGTACGGGTGCTCAGCGTATATGACAGCTGTGATAAGATCAAAAATATTGCATTGTTGGATTGCACTATTTATTTGGAATATGATAATAGTGATCCTTGTGATGCGCAGAAAGTGCTGACCGAATTCTTTTCTCAGCCATCTATTCTTGTAGAGAAACGGGGAAAGAATGGTGTGGTAGAGCAGGATATCGTTCCGCTGATCCGCAAGATCCAGATCAATTTGGTGGACGAAAATACACTGCGCATTGATGCAAGGATCTGCTGCCAGAATCCTGCGCTGAATCCAATACAGATCACGGCTGCCATTGAACGGCATTTGCCTGAATACAAGCCTGATTTTGCCCGGTACTGCAGAAATGAAATTTATCGAATGGATGAAAGTATTTTCAGATAGGAGTTATTATGGAAAATTTGATTGAGCTTGAAGAATGCCCCTGCTGCCGGGGAAATGGTATTTTGACCCATGAGGGCGGTTGGAATGTGCAGGTGGAGTGCAGCGAGTGCGGCGCACACACTGTGTATTTGGAGTATGAAAATGACGAGCAGAAGAAGCAAGCGGAGCAAGGTGTTGCTCGTTTGTGGAATCTGGGTAAGGTTATTAAGATCAATCCGGGCGAGTGATGCAAATGTCTACCGGGGCAGTTTTGCCCCGGTAGAAAAATATTTTCAAAAAATGCAAAATAATACTTGCATTTTTCGCCAAGGTGTGCTAATATATCCAAGCGTTCAGTGAAGCAACTGAATATCCGGGTGTGGCGAAGTTTGGTATCGCGCTTGAATGGGGTTCAAGAGGCCTCGAGTTCGAATCTCGACACTCGGACCATTAAAACCGAAAGAGCATAAGCTCTTTCGGTTTTAATTTTTGCAGCATAGATGGAATATGAAATATTAAAGACGAGTTAAACGTTTTAATTTATATTTCATAGCTTGTATTGACATAGTGTTATTTTCAGTGTTAAAATTGGTATAACACATCAGAAAAGAGGGATTGCTATGTATATTGACATTCACTCACATGCATATTGGAAGCCGGCTCCTTTTGTTACTAAGTTTTTCACTCCCGAGGAGCTGATTGCTGCGCAGGACAAGGCTGGTATTGAAAAGGGTGTTCTTTTGCCTGTTGTTAACAGCGAAATTTATTTACCCCAGTCCAATGAGGATATTCTGGATATGTGCGAAAAATATCCGGATCGATTCATTCCTTTCTGCAATATTGATCCCAGAGCTTTGACCAATTCTCCTGATGCGCCCTTGGATAAAGTTTTGCAGTATTATAAAGATCGCGGCTGCAAAGGCGTTGGTGAGATTATGTGCAATTTGGAGGTTATGGATCCAAAGGTTCAAAATCTGTTCCATTGTGCTGAAAAGGTTGGTTTGCCGGTAATTTATGACGGTTCTGATCAGAAGGATGGAGATTTTGGCCTATATGACGATCCCGGCTTGCCTCAATTGGAGCATACGCTCCAGCGGTTCCCTAAATTGACCATTCTTGGTCACGGCCCCGTCTTTTGGGCAGAGATTGCTAAATTGGAAACACCTGCAGAACGAGGCTTTATCTTCGGCTTCCGTACAGAGGATCAGGTTGGAATGTATAACAGTGGTCCTATCAAGGAGGAAGGTGTCATGCCGAAGCTGCTGCGCCGCTATCCTAACTTGCATCTGGATCTTTCCGACGGTACTGCATATAATGCGCTGACGCGTGACCCTGATTATGGTCCGCAGTTCCTGGAGGAGTTCCAGGACAGAGCATATTTCGGCACAGATTTCTGTAATACCGACTATGCGGAAGCACCCCTTGCCCGCAAACTGATCCAATGGAAAAATGAAGGCAGAATCTCTGAAACTGCATTCCACAAAATCGAACGCGAGAATGCTATTCGTTTGCTTGGACTATAATCACAAAACCCTCCCAATTTGGGAGGGTTTTTGTTGCAATAGCACGACTGATGTGCTATAATTCAAATATTCTGCGAAATGGAGAATGATATATGAAGAAGGCAATTGCTTTATTTCTCGCACTTTGTATTTGTCTTGGTATGAGTGCATGCAAAAAGGAGCAAACTCCGGAGGTAATTCCGGAAAATAAAACGGAAATCGTGGGTGAATGGTTGGCTGTTAATGTCGGTGCGTCAGCAGTTTTTAATGCCGATGGAACAGGTGAATTGTCCTTGGATGGGACGAATGCGATCACCTGGAAATATGATGCCGCAGCAGGCTGCTATATAATTTCTGATACAATTACGCATAACGCTTTCTATGGAATGGAATATGATATGGAATACCTTTCCATTGGTAATGTTGATTTTTACAGACCAGATGATTATGATCGTGCATCTGCATTGCTTCTAACTAAGCGCTATGAAGATATTTTCGATTTTACTGCCGACATGATAGAAATTGACGCTGATACCATTTACACCCTTGCAGAGGGTATTGGTGTTGAATTTACAGAAATTTACCGCGAAGCTGAAAGTGAAAAGCTCATTGCAAGCTATGTGGTAACAAATTATCGTGACGATACATCTGAAAACCTCCTTCCGGAGTCGATCAGTGTCGAACTGAATGGCAGATGCTATCTGGCTGGCAGTGCAACAGCAACAAATTTCTCCGGGACATTGGAATTTACTACGAAAATCAGCCCGGGTGAATCCTTCATGGGAACGGTTACACTTTGCACACTGGAGAATCAGATTCAGCCAACATTGAACTCTTTTGGTAGTGTGATTGGTGCGGTATATTTTAAGTTAAATGACCAGTATGTGTTTGTTAACATAAGCGAGTACTACAAGTGATTATTCCATCGCAACATAGAATCTAGGGAGAGACCTCAAACATGAGAATTATCGATTTTCACGTTCATGTATACCCGGATGGCATAGCCAGAAAGGCAGCAGATAATGTTCGTGCGTTTTATGATGGCATTGGAAATGACGCAATTGATGGCAGGGTGGATACACTCCTGGAACGCGGTAAGCAGGCAGGAATTGCGGAATTTGTGATCCTTCCCGTGGCAACTAAGCCGGAGCGTACACGCCATATCAATGAATTTATTATCCATCAGGCAGCTGATCATCCCGAATTTTATGGTTTCGGAACGGTACATGCAGATATGGAGGCTCTGATGGATGAAGTAGAATTCATTCAGAAGAACGGCCTGCGTGGTATTAAGATACATCCAGATTATCAGACTTTTGCGATTGATGATCCCCGGATGTTCCCGGTATATGAGCAAATTCAGGGTAAGATGCCAATGATCTTTCATATGGGTGATCTGCGATATGATTATTCCCATCCTGCAAGATTGCGTAATGTGTTGGACAAATTCCCGGAACTGCAAGTTGTAGCTGCGCACTTTGGTGGCTATCAGATGCGGGAGGTTGCAAAAGAGGTATTGACAGACACCAACTGCCTTTTTGATACATCCAGTTCTTTGATGTTTATGCAGCCCGGTGTTGCGGAAGGCTATATCCGCCACTATGGTGCAGAGCGTTTCGTTTACGGAACGGATTATCCCATGTGGGACCCGGTGATCGAGGTGGAGCGCTTTTTCAACCTAAGCCTGACAGATGACGAGAAAGAACAAATTGCCTGGAAAACGGCCGCTGAGCTACTGCGAGTATAATAAAAGAACCTGCTACATAAGTAGCAGGTTCTTTTTGTTTCATTACTTACCGACCTTGACACGCCAGCCCATTTCATCGGGCAATCTGCCGGTTTGAATACCGGTGATGGTGTCATACAGCTTCAGGCTCAGAGGACCAGTCTGACCATCCTGAATGGTCATCACATCGTTCTGATAGCGAAGCTTGCCGACAGGGGAGATAACGGCAGCAGTGCCGGTGCCGAAGCATTCTTCAAGTGTGCCGTCAGCTTGTGCCTGCAGCAATTCTTCAACGGAGATCTTACGCTCCTCAACCTCATAGCCCCAGCTCTTACACAGCTGAATCACAGAGTTACGGGTAATGCCAGGCAGGATAGAACCGCTCAGAGCAGGTGTGACAACCTTGCCAGCGATCTTGAAGAAGATGTTCATAGCACCAACTTCCTCAATGTACTTACGTTCTACGCCATCCAGCCACAAGACCTGAGAGTAACCTGCGTCGTGTGCTTTTTGCTGTGCGATCAAACTGGCAGCGTAGTTACCGCCGGTCTTTGCAAAGCCGATACCGCCACGAACAGCACGGACATATTCGTCCTCGATCCAGATGCCAACGGGTGCCAGACCACTTTCGTAGTATGCGCCGCTGGGGGACAGAATGACCATGAACAAATAGGTCTTGGAGGGAGCAACGCCCAGAAATTCATCAGTTGCAATGATGAAGGGACGGATGTACAGAGAGGTGCCGGGATCGGTGGGGATCCAGTCACGGTCAACATCGACAACAGTGCTCACAGCCTGCACGAAATCCTCAATGGGCAGCTGGGGAATGACCAGACGATCATTGGTAGCGTTCGTACGCTTGGCGTTCATATCGGGACGGAACAGATAAACCTCACCATTGGGGTTTCTGTAAGCCTTCAGACCCTCAAACATTTCCTGACCATAGTGATAGACCATAGCAGCAGGGGAAAGGCTGATGTTATGGAAAGGCTCTACACGGGGATCGTGCCAACCCTTACCCTCAGTGTAGTTCATGACAAACATGTGATCAGTGAAGATTTTACCGAAACCCAGCTTTTGGCCAGGAGCGGGTTTTGCTTTGGGCTCGGTTGTCTTGATAATTTTAATATCCAGCATTTTTCCGCCTTCTTTCTCAGAAATCGTAGCCGGCCTGCAGAGCCTGGCAGTTTTGCTCGATCAGAGCAGCCTTCTTAGCGGGAATGAATTTTTCGAAGGTAGTCTGGTTGTTGTCGAAAGACACAGCACCGGTCTCCTTGATCAATTTACCCATGAGTACCATGTTGGCCAGTGTGGTGTAGCCGGCTTCCTTTGCCATGGCAGATGCAGGAACATAGAAAACTTCCACATCTGTACGGGTGACCTTCTCAGTGATCAGGGTAGAGTCAACAATGATCTTGCCGCCGGGGACGACAGTATCCATATACTTGGTCAAAGAGGGCAGGTTCATAGCAACCAAAACATCAGGATTTGTGATGATAGGGCTACCAACGGGAGTATCGGACAAAATGATGCTGCAGTTTGCGGTACCGCCGCGCATTTCAGGACCATAGGAGGGCAGCCAGGAAACCTGCTTGTCCTCAACAAGACCCTTGTATGCCAGGAACTTACCTGCAAAGAGGATACCTTGGCCGCCAAAGCCAGCAATCAGAATTTGAGTAGTTTTCATTTCTGCTCCTCCTTTGCTGCGCTTCTGTCCTTATAGACACCAATGGGATAGTAGGGGAGCATATCGCTTTCCACCCACTCCAGAGCCTTCTGAGGAGTCATACCCCAGTTGGTAGGACAAGCGGAAACAACCTCAACAAGAGAGAAACCCTTACCCTGGATCTGATTCTCAAAAGCCTTTTTAATAGCCTTCTTCGCGTTCTTAACGTTCTTAACGTTGTTCACAGCAACACGGGCAACATACTCCGGACCTTCCAGAGTAGCCAACATTTCGCTGACGCGGATGGGCCAACCACAGTGGTTGACATCACGGCCGTAGGGAGAGGTCTGTGTTACCTGACCAGGCAGACTGGTGGGCGCCATCTGACCGCCGGTCATACCGTAGATCGCATTGTTGACAAAGATGATGGTAATATTTTCATTACGCGCTGCGGAATGCACGGTTTCTGCCATACCAATGGATGCCAGGTCACCATCACCCTGATAGGTGAAGACGATATTTTCAGGACGGCAACGTTTGATGCCGGTAGCAACAGCAGGTGCACGGCCATGAGCAGCTTCGATCATATCGCAAGCAAAGTAATCGTAAGCCATAACTGCACAGCCAACGGGAGCAACGCCAATTGCCTTACCTTCGATACCCAGCTCGTCCAGAACCTCAGCCACCAGACGGTGGATGATGCCATGAGGACAACCGGGGCAATAGTGGAGCACTGCATCGGTCAGTGCCTTGGGTTTTTCAAATACAACTGCCATAATCAGTACACTCCTTTCGCAGCATTGCGGATGGATTCCAGAACTTGATCGGGGCTGGGGATCATGCCGCCTGCACGGTTGCAAAGACCAACCGGCTTTTTGCACTCGGTAGCCAGCTTGATGTCTTCGATCATCTGACCCATGTTCAGCTCTACGCTGATAAAGCCCTTAACTTTGTCGGCAGCAGCCAGCAGAGGTTTCTTGGGGAAGGGCCACAGTGTGATGGGACGGATCAGGCCGACCTTGATGCCTTCCTCCCGGGCAGCAACAACAGCATTCTTAGCCACACGGGCAGCAATACCGAAGGCAACAACACAGTATTCTGCATCTTCCATCATGTATTCTTCCCACATGGGTTCATTTTCTTCAACGATCTTATCACGCTCGTAGCGCTCGAAGTTCTTGACTTCCAGCTCTTCGGGTTTCAGATACAGAGAATTGACGATGTTGTGCTTGCGCTCGCAGTTTGTACCGGTAAGAGCCCAGGGCTTCTCGTAATTCTCAATCTCAGCATCCTCAAAGGAGATGGGTTCCATCATCTGACCAATAGTGCCATCAGCCAGAATCATGGCAGTCATCAGATATTTATCTGCCAAGTTGAAGCCTTTGATGGTCAGGCTGGCCATTTCCTGAACAGAAGCAGGAGCAAGTACGATCATCCGGTAGTCACCGTGACCGCCACCCTTGGTAGCCTGGAAATAGTCGGACTGAGAAGGCTGAATGCCGCCCAGACCAGGGCCGCCACGCTGAACGTTGACGACGAATGCAGGTACATCAGAACCAGCGATGTAGCTCAAGCCTTCGGTCTTCAGGGAGATTCCGGGGCTGGAGGAGGAAGTCATGACGCGCATACCAGCAGCGGCTGCACCATAGACCATATTGATGGATGCAATTTCGCTTTCAGCCTGCAGGAAGACACCACCAATCTTGGGCATCTTCTTTGCCATGTAAGCGGCAATTTCAGTTTGAGGGGTGATGGGGTAACCAAAGTAATGGCGGCAGCCGGCACGGATAGCAGCTTCAGCAATTGCTTCGTTGCCCTTCATAAGGACTCTTTCTTCCATGATGTACCTCCTTATTTCTCTACAGTGATGATACAATCAGGACACATCGTTGCGCAGAATGCACAGCCAATGCACTTTTCCTGTTCGGTCATGACCGCAGAGGAATAGCCTTTCTTGTTGATCGTATCGGTGGCGATGGCCAGGATACCCTTTGGGCAGGCGTTGACACACAGTCCGCAGCCTTTGCACAAGTCGGTTTTAAATGTAACTTTTGCCATTGGGATTCCTCCTTTGTGATTTTAACCCCACAGAGGCCGGGATTCCGGTTTCTGAGGCGGTAAGTCAAATATCTTTTTCTGCAGGCGCAGAGGGAAAACATTGTTCATTTCCTGGGAAATATCTTCTCTTGCCGTGGTCAGCCATAGTGGCAGACCAGAGAGTCTGGAGAGTTCTGCAATATAATCAGCAGAAGCAGAAATGGTTTCAGGCGTTGTTTCCTCACCAAGATTGGAATTATTGATGATGCAGGTGAAGGGAAGCTTACAAGCGGCCTCAATTTCACGCATTACCTCCAGCGCATCCTCAGGTGTGCGGGTAAGAGGGCGGTAGCAATTTGCTACAAACGCCATCCGATAATTGTTTTCTGCCAAAATAGCAGGCGTATAGCGACCCAGTGCGTATGCGCCACGGTCATCTCCACCAATATCCATGATTGCGTAGATGCTTTTATCTTCTACGAGCCGATAGGCTTCTGCAGGCAAAGCCGGCAGGTCAACATTGGTATTGGCAAACTGGGGGCTTATCAGATCAATCCCAGCGGCATTCAATTCAGCCGCACTGTCCTTGGTACGGAAATAGGGATTGACGATATCCAGGTCGCCAATGCAGACCTTCTTGCCCTCTTTAGCCAAATGCAGTGCATAGTTCACTGCAATATTGGTCTTGCCGGAGCCGTAATGTCCGGCAAAAAGTGTAACGCGCTTGTGCTCCATAATTATAATTGCTTTCTGATGATTTTGCCACTGGTAGTTTTGGGCAGACTTTCCCGGAATTCAACGATTCGCGGGTACTTGTAGGGTGCAGTACGACGCTTGACGTAGTCTTGAATTTCCTTCTTCAGTGCGTCAGTGCCTTCGGTGCCCTTGACCAGCACGATGCTTGCTTTAACCACCTGACCACGCACCTCATCGGGTGCAGCGGAAACGCCGCATTCCAGAACATAGGGCAGTTCCATGATGACATTTTCAATTTCAAAGGGTCCGATGCGATAGCCGGAGGACTTGATTACGTCATCTGCGCGGCCAACGTACCAGTAGAAGCCGTCCTCGTCCTTCCAAGCCAGGTCGCCGGTATGGTAGTAACCGTCACGCCAGGTTTCAGCGGTCACATCGGGGCTGCCTTCGTATGCGAAGCTCAGGCCGCAGGGCAGACCCTTGGAAATATCGATACAGATCTCACCGGTTTCGCCGGCATCAACAATTTCGCCATCTGCAGACAACAGCTGCACATTGTAGAGGGGAACGGGCTTACCCATAGAACCCAATTTATGGCTACAGCCTGCCAGATTGCCGATGATCAGGGTGCTTTCGGATTGACCAAAGCCTTCCATGATATCCAAACCTGTGGCCTTCTGGAATTGACGGTAAACCTCAGGATTCAGGGCTTCACCGGCAGTAGATGCATGCTGAATAGTGCTGAGATCAAACCGGCTCAGATCCTGTTTAGCAAGCATTCTGTACATTGTAGGCGGTGCGCAGAAGGTGGTTATGCCATATTTCTTAAACATTGGCAGGATCTTCTCTGCATCAAAGCGGTCAAAGTCATAGACAAACAGACCCGCCTCACACAGCCACTGACCGTACAATTTACCCCACATGGACTTTGCCCAACCGGTGTCGGAAATGGTCAAATGCAGGCCGTCAGGATTGATGTTGTGCCAATACTTGGCAGTAATAAAGTGACCCAGAGGGTACTTGTAGTTGTGTGCTGCCAGCTTGGGATAGCCGGATGTGCCGGATGTAAAGAACATCAGCATGGGGTCGTCACCGCAGGGAGCATCCTCGGTACGTGCAAAGTGACTGCTGTACATGGGGTATTCTTCGTTGAAATCATGCCAGCCTTCTCGGCTGCCACCAACAAGAATCTTGTGTACAAGACCGGGGCATTGCTTTGCTGCTTCATCAACTGCATCGGCAGTGTTGCCGTCAGCAGTACAGAGGATCGCCCGGACATCAGCTGCCTGGAAACGGTAGGCAAAATCCTTGGTCAGCAGCTGATTCGTTGCTGGGATACCAACAGCACCCAGCTTGTGCAGGCCTAGTACAGCAAACCAGAATTGATAATGCCGCTTCAAAACCAGCATCACACGGTCGCCACGCTTAATACCCATGGCCTTAAAGTAATTGGCTGCACGGGCAGATTCTTTTTTGAAATCCTGGAAGGTGAAGGTTCGCTCTGTGCCATCTTCTGCGATGTGCAGCATGGCTCGGCGGTCAGGCTTATTTCTGCCCAGTTCATCAATGACATCAAAGGCAAAGTTAAATTTGTCCTGATTCTTAAAGTCAATGGCAGTGATTCGACCTTGTTCGTCCTCAGTGGGAATAATAAAGTTGTGATAAACACGTTGTTCCGCATCTGCAGTTGCTTTTTTGGCAGAGGGAGTGGCAATGGCAGCTGCCTGCTCATTTTCACGGGCCGCATCGTTGCGCAGCACGATTGCATAGAATGCGCAATCTTCGCCGTTAACTGCGATCATGCCGTGGGGAGTTGCGGAATCGTAGTAGATACAGTCACCGGGGTTCAAAATCTCAGTGTGGTCGCCAATCTGAATACGCATATGACCGCGAATAACGATGTCGCATTCCTGACCTTCGTGGGTGACCAGTTCGATTTTCTCATTCTCAGCGCCCGGATGATAGTTCAGCTCCATGTAAAGAGGCAGGGCAATACGGTTGCGGAAATCGGCAGCAAGGTTGAAACCAACCATGTTATGTGCTTCTTCGATACGCTGACCTTCTCCTTTGCGGGTCAAGGCATAGGAGCGCAGCTTGGGACTGCGGCCTTCCAACAGATCGCCCATATCCACACCGAAGCTAAGGGTACAGTGATATAGAAATGCAATGCTCAGATTTCGCTGGCCGGCTTCGCAGGCAATGTATTCCTCAACGCTCAGACCGGTCTTTTCAGCCATTTCCTCAACGGTCAAACCGGTAACCTCGCGCAATTCCCGGATTCTTCCGGTAATTGCCTGAAGCTTGTCAGACAGCGCATCTATTTTATGTTCGTTCATAGGAACCTCCTGTGCGGGACAAGTAAAAAAGCCCGTCCCAAAGATAGATTCTTTGAGACGAGCTGTGATCAACAACCCGCGGTACCACTCAAATTGTATCTTAGAAAGATACCTCTCTTTAGGCTCATATAAGCCCTAAGCACTAACGTAGCTGACACGGAAGGGTTCTACTTGCAAATTGCTTTCTTCCCTTCGGCTTGGGAGCGACCAACCGTATGCGCACATCATGGCTTGCACCAACCGCCAATTCTCTGTGATGCACATTGCATCCGGACCTCTCCGTCAAGGCCTTTATTTCTTTAGAAATAATACCACTGCAGGACAGAATTGTCAATAAAAAAATGCGAGAAATAACAAAGAAAATGGGGCCTGAGAAGGCTCAGACCCCATGGGTCCAAAGACTTACAATTTATTGCGGATAATCTTGCCGCTGATCGTCTTGGGAAGCTCGTCGCGGAATACCACAATTCGGGGGTATTTATAGGGCGCGGTGTGCTGCTTGACATAGTTTTGAATTTCTTTTTTCAGCTCGTCAGTACCTTCTGTACCGGGCACAAGAACGATACTTGCCTTGACTACCTGACCACGCACCTCATCAGGTGCAGCAGATACACCACACTCCAGAACATAGGGGAGCTCCATGATGGTGCTTTCGATCTCAAAGGGTCCAATTCGGTAGCCGGAGGACTTAATAACATCATCAGCACGACCGACGTACCAGTAGTATCCGTCCTCGTCACGCCAGGCAAGGTCGCCGGTATGATACATGCCGTCATACCAAACATCACCGGTAGCCTCAGGATTGTTGTAATAACCCAGGAATACGCCACAAGAGGGGGCTGGATCGGTATGAATTACGATCTCACCGCTTACACCGTCAGCCACAGGTTTGCCATCACGGTCAACGATGTCGATACCGTAGCCGGGGATGGGTTTACCCATTGCACCGGGCTTGATGTTATCGCCAACCAAATTGGCAATTCCCAAAGTCATTTCTGTCTGACCGAAGCCTTCGTAAATCCGCAGACCGGTAGACTTTTCAAATTGATAGAACACCTCGGGGTTCAATGCTTCGCCGGCAGTGGTCGCATGGTGAATGGAGGAAAGGTCGTAATTACTCAGATCTTGCTTAATCAGCATGCGATACATAGTAGGCGGTGCGCAGAAGGTAGTGATGCCGTATTTTTTGAACATGGGCAGGATTTTTTCAGCATCGAAGCGGTCAAAATCATAGACGAAGACAGCGCTTTCACACAGCCACTGACCGTACAATTTGCCCCAAAGTGCTTTACCCCAACCGGTTACGGAAATGGTAAAGTGTACACCGTCACGTTCCACCATATGCCAGTATTTTGCAGTAACATAGTGACCCAAAGCGTATTTATAGCTGTGCATTGCGATCTTGGGGTAGCCGGTGGTACCGGATGTGAACAGCATGAGCATGGGATCGTCACCGCAGGGAGCGTCCTCTGTACGCAGGTAACGACGGCTGTAAAGGCCATACTCCTCGTTAAAGTCATGCCAGCCTTCTTTTTGTCCACCAACCAGAATTTTGGTCAGCTTAACACCGGAAATATCTTCTGCAAGATCCACCTGATTAGCAGTATCGCCATCAGCTGTACAGAGAATTGCGCTGACACCACCTGCTTTGAAGCGATAGGTAAAATCATGCTCCATGAGCTGATTTGTTGCAGGGATTGCGATTGCGCCCAGCTTGTGCAGACCCAAAATTGCGAACCAGAACTGGTAGTGCCGCTTCAGTACGACCATGACACGGTCGCCCTTCTTGATGCCCAATGCTTTAAAATAGTTGGCGCACTGTGAGGATCCGTCCTTCATATCCTTGTAGGTGAAGCGACGTTCTGTCATATCATTGGCAATGTGGATCATTGCAAGCTTATCAGGATCTTTGCGGGCAATGGCATCCACTGTGTCGAATGCGAAATTATACCGATCTGTATTTGCGTAATTCAGACCGGTCATGTGGCCGGTGGCATCCTCAATACCCCAGACAAACTCATTACAAAGCAAGCGCTGATCGGGATGCAACTCCGGATTGGAGGACTTAGCGCTGTGCTGTGGTGTGATCTTCAGCGCCTGGTCAGTCTTGTCGCTGGCCATGATCATAGAAAGGAAAACAGCATCCTGACCATTGATAGCAATCATACCATGCGGGGTAGAGGAGTTATAGAAGATGCTGTCGCCTTCGTTCAATACCTCCTCGTGCTCGCCAACACGAATACGCACAGAGCCCTTTATAACGAGGTTAAATTCCTGACCATCGTGCGTGGTAGTATGGATGGGTTCATCCTGAAGTTCTTCAGAGTATTGATATGTAACCCAGTAGGGGGTAGCCAGCTTTTGACGAAACTTAGGTGCCATATCCTGAATCGTAATACCATCCTCACTGGCGGTGACCAGACCTTTGCCTCTACGTGTGACAGTATAGCTGGACAACTTTGCACTGTGACCTTCCAAAAGTTCTGTGATTTCAACACGTAATACCTTGGCACACTTGTGCAGGAAGGTGAAAGGCATATCCACGGTTCCGGTTTCATACAGACAATATTGTTCTTCGGAAACTTCTGTCATTTCGGCCAGATATGTAGTTGTAAAACCAAGAATCTCACGCAGCTCCCGAATTCGACGGGCAATCTCCATCAGCTGATTTGATGTTGTTGAAAGTGACATCGTGCTTCCTCCTAACAAAAATAAAACGTCTCAAGAATCCTCTTGAGACGAGCAAAAAACCCGCGGTACCACTCAAATTGCAGCGTTCGCTACCACTTCAGACTCCATTAAGTCCTATCCCTTAACGCGGGCAAACGAAAGCACCTGACATATGCTCGGCACTTCAGCTCGGAAGTGATGGGTCTTATGGCACCATTCCATCAGCTTACACCAACCGCTGACTCTCTTTGCTCCTGGTTTACCGACCGTCTTCGTCACAGCCTTTTCATATTGTAAACAATAGTAACATGTCTTTGCACAAAAGTCAAATGTCTTTTTTAACAAAAAACAGTATTCTTGCAGAATCCCTTTGTTAAAAATAACAAGAATTGTTTTTTTGTTGTGTTTTGCTTGACAAAATGCAATCATTGTGGTTAAATAACCTCGTAAATATTGCAAAGACAATGACGGAAAATTTGCTTTATTCTTAAAGCTTCAGAGAGCCGGCGGTTGGTGTGAGCCGGTGCGGTAGAATTTTGCGATCTGATTCCTGAGTCGATCTTGTGAAAACTGCGGTTAGTAATGGGATCCGTTTTTCCGCGTTAAGGGATAGGGCTTGTTAGAGTCTGAAGAGATTTCCTATAGTAGGAAATAACCAGGGTGGTACCGCGGATTGTAGATTCGTCCCTGAGGCAGATAGCCTCAGGGATTTTTCATTTTAAGGAGTGTTTGAAAATGATCAAGATTTGCGACATGACAATGAAACAGAATGCAGAAGGATTTTCGCTGTCCTTTCGGGAGAAAATCGAACTTGCAAAGCTGCTGGATAAGCTTGGCACAGATGTTATTGAGGTTGAGGGACTGCGTGGCTCCCGTACTGATTCGCTGCGGGTGAAATCCATTGCTGCCGCCGTTTCCTATAGTACTGTTGCTGTGCCGGTTGAGTTAAACACAGAAAGTGTTGAGCAGACCTGGAATGCGTTGCAACTGGCAAAGAAGCCTCGCCTTCAGGTTTGCGCTCCCGTCAGCTCTGTTCAGATGGAATATTTGTATCATAAGAAACCGGAAGCAATGCTGAAGGCAATTTCTGAAACTGTCGCAGAATGTTCCAAGCTTGCAGAAACAGAATTTGTTGCGCTGGATGCCACACGTAGTGAGCTGACATTCCTTCAGCAAGCTGTCCAGACTGCTATAGATGCCGGTGCAAAGACAGTTACACTGGTGGATTCTGCAGGAACGATGCTCCCTGAAGAATTCTCTGCATTTATCAGCGATCTGTATAGCAGCGTTGCCGGTCTTAAGAATGTTACTCTCGGTGTTAGTTGCGCCAACACCTTGTCTATGGCAGACAGCTGCGTTATTGCAGCCGTCAAAGCCGGTGCAGGGGAGATCAAAGCTGCTGCTTATCCCTTGGATTGTGCCAATTTGACCAATGTGGTGCGAATCCTGGCAACCAAGGCCATGGATCTGGGCGTGCAAATTGATGTAGAGATCAACAAATTGAGCCGAGTTGTTGAACAAATTCAATGGATGTGCCGTGCTGATCGCAGCAAGTCCTCTCTCATGGCTAGCACCTCACCGGAGGATTCTGGCATCTACCTCACGGTGCATGACAATATGGAGGCCGTAAGTGCAGCAGTAGAACGCTTAGGTTACGATCTTTCGCAGGAGGATCGCATTAAGGTTTATGATGCATTTATGCAGGTAGCGCAAAAGCGCGATCAGGTTGGTATCCGGGAATTGGATGCGATCGTTGCGTCTGCAGCTATGCAGGTTCCGTCTGCTTACAAACTTGATAATTATGTGATCACCTCCGGAAGCGCTATTTCTGCTACTGCACATATGAAATTGTTGAAAAACGGCGAGCCTATGGAAGGTGTATACCTGGGCGATGGTCCCATTGATGCAGCTTTTGCAGCCATTGAACAGATTACCGGTCGTCACTATGAACTGGATGATTTCCAGATCCAGTCTGTTACCGAGGGTCGTGAGGCTATGGGCCAGACAATCGTAAAGCTCCGTTCTGACGGAAAGCTCTATTCCGGTCGTGGTATTTCTACCGATATTGTTGGTGCAAGTATCAAGGCATACCTGAGCGCTCTCAACAAGATCGTTTATGAGGAGGAAGATGCATGAAACTTTCCTTTTCTACCCGTGGATGGCCAAGCCTGACATGGGAAGAAATGATTGAAACTGCTGTAGAAATGGGTTTCTCCGGCATTGAGGTCTATAATCTTCCCAAGTTTGATCCCATGTTGGATCGCAGTGGTCCTTTCCACAAGTATCAGGCTGCGGCTACGGTTCGTCAATTGCGTGAGAAGAAGCTGCAGATTCCTTGTTTTGATACATCCTGCGACTTATCTGACGATGCTGCAGATATGGATTCCTTGCTGAATCTTCTGGAAGTAGCTAACAACACCCGTGTGCCTTATGTTGTTGCCTGCGCCTTGCAGAATAATGAACAGCTGGTTACTGAGCGCTTATCAAAGTTGCTCTGTCATGCTGAGTCGCTTGGTGTTGGCATTTTGCTGAAAACAAGCGGTATTTATTCCGATACTGCAAAACTTCGCAGTATGATGGATTGCTTCGCAAGTGATTTTCTGGGTGCACTGTGGGATGTACATCATCCTTATCGTGATTTGGGAGAAAGCGCAGATGCTACCATCAAAAATCTGGGTAGTTATATCCGTCATGTCCACCTGCGTGACTCCGATGATCAGGGAAATTATCAATTGATTGGTGAGGGAACAATGCCCATTGCAGATGTGATGCGTGCTTTGTCCTCTGTTAACTATGATGGCTTTATTTCCTTGGAGTGGAAACCTGATTGGCTGGAGGATCTAAAGGATCTGGAGGTTATTTTCCCATACTTTGTTAATTACATGAGCCGTTTTCATAATCCTCGTGGAACAAAGAAAACACTGTATTTTAACCATGATGGATCGGGTCAGTATATCTGGAAAAAGGATGAGCTGGTGAACCTGACTTTCTATCAGGTTTTACAGCGTGTCGCAGAAGAATTCCCGGATCAGTATGCGTTTAAGTACACCACATTGGATTACACCCGCACCTATCGTGAGTTCCAGAGAGATGTGGACCGTTTTGCCCGAGCATTGGTGTCCATGGGTGTGAAGCCCGGCAGCAAGGTTGCCATTTGGGCTACTAACGTACCTGCGTGGTACATTACCTTCTGGGCAACGGTAAAGATCGGCGCTGTTTTGGTTACAGTGAACACTGCGTATAAGATCCACGAGGCTGAGTATCTGCTTCGTCAATCCGACACCCATACCTTGGTAATGATCGATTCCTGCCTGGATTCCAATTATAAGAACATCATCAACGAACTTTGCCCGGAACTGGCACAGACCAAGGCAGGGGAGAGCCTGCACTGCAAGCGGCTGCCTTTCTTGCGTAATGTTATTACTGTGGGCTTCAAGCAGTCTGGTTGCCTTACTTTTGACGAGGCAATGGCTCGTTATCCCTTAGTCAGCGAGGAGCAGGTAGCGGCTATGGCAGCTGCTGTCAGACCGGATGATGTTTGTAATATGCAGTACACCTCCGGTACCACCGGTTTCCCCAAGGGTGTTATGCTGACACATTACAACGTTGTCAATAACGGTAAGTGTATCGGTGACCGTATGGGCTTGTCCACGGCTGACCGTATGATGATCCAGGTGCCCATGTTCCACTGTTTTGGCATGGTTCTGTCAATGACATCTTCCATGACCCATGGTGCGACCATGTGTCCCATGCCGTATTTCTCCGCAAAGGCATCCTTGGCATGCATCAATCAGGAAAAGATCACCTGCTTTAATGGTGTACCGACAATGTTTATTGCCATGTTCAACCATCCGGATTATCGCAGCACGGATTTCTCGCATATGCGTACTGGCATTATGGCCGGTGCAGGCTGCCCGCCTGAGCTGATGCGCCGTGCAGCAAGACCGGATGAGATGAATATGACCGGCATTGTCAGTGTTTACGGACAAACAGAGTCCGCTCCCGGCTCTACAATGTCTGCTTGGACGGATTCCCTGGAGGTTCGTACCGATACAGTTGGTTATGCATTCCCGCATGTTCAGTGCAAGATCGTTGATCCGGAAACTGGCGAGGAAGTTGGTCCCGGTGTGAATGGAGAATTCTGCTCCCGTGGCTATAACACCATGAAGGGATATTATAAAATGCCTCAGGCAACTGCCGATACTGTGGATGCAGAAGGTTGGCTCCATTCCGGTGATATTGCCTGCCGTGATGAAGATGGCAACTATCGCATTACCGGTCGACTGAAGGACATGATCATCCGTGGTGGTGAGAATATCTACCCTAAGGAAATTGAGGAGTTTATCTACACACACCCGGCTGTCAAGGACGTGCAGGTCATCGGTGTCCCGGATCAAAAGTACGGCGAAGAGATATTTGCAAGCATCGTGCTGAAGGAATCCGGATCCATTACCATTGAAGAAATGCACAATTATATCAAGGCCAGCATGGCACGGCATAAGGTGCCCAAGTATATCGAATTTGTTGACGCATTCCCCATGAATGCCGCCGGCAAGGTTCTGAAATACAAAATGCGCCAGGATGCAGCTGAGCGTTTAGGCTTGATCGGTGACGGTATCGATACTGCTAAGAGCCAGTTATAAGGAAAAAAGACCCGTCTGTTGACGGGTCTTTTAACACGATACAAGTGTTTGACAGATTTACTTTTATGCAGTATGATTATCACATAACTATTTGGTCACTTGCGTGACAGAAAGGTTGAAAAATGAGAAATTTACTTGCATTTGATCTGGGCGCCAGCAATGGCAGAGCAATTCTCGGCCAACTGGAAAACGGCAAATTGACGATGCGTGAGCTACACCGTTTTGAGAATAATTTTGTGGAGATGAATGGTGTTTATTATTGGGATCTTCCATATCTTTATAATCAACTGAAGCAGGGTTTGCTAGCTTTTAAGCAGGCCAATGTAGGTGATTTGGATTGTTTTGGCATTGACACTTGGGGTGTGGACTATGGTCTTTTGGATCGTAACGGTCATCTGTTAGGAAATCCTCGTGCGTATCGGTATGCGGTAGATGCCGACATTGATGCAGTGTCTGAAACCGTGGATTTTTCTGCACTTTTCAGCCGTACCGGCATTGCAAAGATGAATTTCAATACTGTTTATCAGCTTTATCGCCGCAAGCTTCAGAACGATGTGGCGCTTGAGCAAGCTCAGAAATTGCTGATGATACCTGATTTGCTCGGATATTTCCTTACCGGTGAGATGAAGTCTGAGTATACAAATGTGACTACATCTATGCTTTACAATCCTACTGCAAAGGACTGGGATTGGGAGACGATTCGTGCGCTGGGTTTACCGGAACATATTTTTACTGAGATTGATCAGGCTGGTACATTGCGTGGAAAGCTGCGTCCAGAGCTTGCGGAAGAAATAGGTATCAATCAGGCAAATTTTGCTGCAGTTGGCACACATGATACTGCCTCTGCCGTGGCAGCGATACCCGGTACTGGCAGCTTTGCATTCTGTTCTTCCGGAACATGGTCTTTGTTCGGCGTGGAAACAGATTCGCCTATCCTGACAGATGATGTCCGTGATGCAAATTTTGCAAATGAAGGAACCATTCAGGGTGGTTTCCGCCCCCTCAAGAACATTATGGGTATGTGGCTGATCCAAGAGTGCCGCAGAGAGTGGATCAAATCGGGCAATCAGTATTCGTGGGACGAGATTGTGACACTGGCAAAGCGGGAAGAACCTTTCCGCAGCATTATTGATCCGGATTACGGTGAATTTTTTGCAGGCGGCAACATGGTCAAGAAAATACAGAAATTTTGTGCCGATACAAACCAGCCGATTCCCGAAACAGTTGGGCAGGTGGCACGGTGCATTTACGAGTCCCTTGCATTGAAATACCGTTGGGCATTGGAGCGCCTTGAGGAGATCAAGGGAGAAAGTATCGATACGCTTAACATTGTTGGTGGTGGCTGTAACAACAAGTTCCTCGATCAGCTTGTGGCTGATTCCATTAACCGCCCAGTGACAATCGGCCCGGTAGAGGGTGCAGCAATTGGAAATTTACTGAGTCAGGCGATGGCTCTGGGGGATGTTAAAGATATTGTGCAGTTGCGTCAGATCGTTCGTAATTCCGAAAGCGTCGAAACATTCCAGCCCAATCATACCCAGCAATGGGATGATGCATATCAGCGCCTATTGAGTTTTTGTTAAGAGGTGAAGATCATGAAAGCTAAAGAAATCATGAAGATATTTGCAGATACCGCCTATGTGCGAATGGGAGGATCTCAGGAAGAACTGCGTGCTGCACAGTATCTGGTGGATAAGTGCGCTGAACTTGACCTGCAGGCAAAGTTGGAAGCCTTTGACGTGGATATGGCGGACATTGAAGAAGCGATTTTGATTGTAGATGGCAAGGAGATCCCCTGCAAGGGTTATCTTTGCGCCGGCAGTGGGGAAGTGGAAGCACCTTTTTACTATTTGCGTTCTACCGATCCGTACAGCCTTTCTCAATGTAAGGGCAAGATTGTTATGATCGATGGCTATTTGCGCCACTGGATGTACCAGGATTTGCTGGAAAACGGCGCAGTTGCATTTATCACGTACGATGGCAATGCCAATTATGCCGATTGCGACATTGACCAACGCGAACTGCGTAGACAGGTTAGCCAGGGCAATAAGATTCTGGGTGTGAATATCAACGCAAAATCTGCCATTGAGCTGATCAATCACGATGCTAAAAATGCGAAGATCATTTTGAAGCAGAAGGAGTATATCGGTCAATCCCATAATGTAATTTTGGACCTGCCAGGCGAGCGAGACGAATACATTGTTATGACAGCCCATTATGACTCCACATCTCTTTCTCAGGGCGCATATGACAACATGTCCGGTTCTGTGGGCATTCTTGCAGCTGCTGAATATTTCTCCAAAAACCCCCACAGTTACGGCCTGCGTTTCATTTGGTGCGGCAGCGAGGAGCGTGGATTACTTGGCGCCAAGGCATATTGTGCTCAGCATGAAGAAGAGCTTAAGGATATCGTTCTTTGTGTCAATCTGGATATGATCGGCTGCATTATGGGTCATTTTATTGCTTGCTGCACCACCGAAGAAGCACTGACACATTACATCAAATACTTGTGCAGCGAGTTGGGCTTTGGTATTTCCGTCAGGCAGGATGTATATTCCAGCGACTCTACAGCCTTTGCGGATAAGGGAATACCTGCTCTTTCTTTTGCACGTATCGCACCTTCCAATGCAGCAACCATTCATAACAGCTATGACACTGCAGCCGTCATGAAGGGTGAGCAAATGGATGAGGATATCCGCTTTATTATCAAATTTACAGAACGCATGGCAAATGCGGTCAGATGTCCGGTCTCACGGGAGATGCCCGACAACATGAAAGAAAAGCTGGATATCTATATGGCAAGAAAACGGGATAAAAAGTAACAAAAGTGCCTGCAAATGCAGGCACTTTTAAATTATTTTCATGGATGCCTTTACCAGCATGTATTTTTGTGGTAATATAATACCATATTTCAATCCTGGGAGGATTCTATGAAATTGCAAAAGCTACGCGGCTGGAAACCGAATTATCTTGCCGTTGCCTTTTTAATGCCGTTTACAGCTATGGTTGTGCTGATGATATGTGTAGGCGCTACACCTTTTGGTCACAGATCCTTGCTGTATTCCGATATGTGGCATCAGTATTTCCCGTTCTTTAAGGCTTTCCGCCTTGCACTGCGTAGGGGCGATAGCTTGCTTTACAGCTGGAATGTGGGCATGGGCATGGATTATCTGGGCCTGATTTCCTACTATTTGGCATCTCCACTGTACCTGCTGAGTGTAATTTTGCCAGAAAGTTGGGTACTACCGTATTTTTCGCTGCTGGTACCCGTAAAACTGGGATTGGCATCGCTGTTTTTTGCTATATTCCTGAAAAAGTTATTCAATAAGAACGACTTTTCTATAGCACTATTTGGCGCATTTTATGGACTTTGTGCCTGGGCATTGGGATACCAGTGGAATATCATGTGGCTGGATACCTTCGCATTGTTGCCGTTAGTTGCGTTAGGTACTGTCTATCTGCTGCGGGGTAAAGATTTTATTCTTTATACTGTTACGCTGGCACTTTCTATATTCTCCAATTACTATATCGGCTTTTTTACCTGCATTTTCGTTCTGTTTTTCTTCATCTGCTACCAGATTTGCAGATGCACGAGCATTAAAAAACTATTCTTCGACCTATGCCGGATTGCGCTGTTCTCTGCATTAGCAATCGGCATGACCGCTATTTTGGAACTGCCGGCATTGCGGGCGTTGGGAGATACCTACTCCAGTGTGAATAGCTATCCTGAGAGTTTTGCCCTGAACATGGTTGATTACGAAACCTGCACAGCAGCACGGGAGGCTTGGGAAGCATTTAAAATTGCCAAAGAAGCTGGTGATCCAACATTCCGGTTGTGGTTCAAGGCGATAGGGGAATCCTTTGGACCGGTCCTTAACGGTATGGGTCAGGTCGCAGGCAATCTCAGCGGTGGCACCGAGCCCACCTTTATGGAAGGCCTTCCCAATGTATATTCCGGCTTATCCACGTTGATTTTGGCATTCTTGTTTTTAACGGCACGCAAGGTAAAATGGCGTGATAAGGTTTGTTGTGTTTTCGTTTTGCTGTTCCTCATTGTCAGCTTTGTAATCCGGCAGCTGGATTATATCTGGCATGGTTTTCATTTTACCAATCAAATACCGTACAGATTTAGCTTTATTTTCTCTTTTGTAATGCTTTATATGGCATACCGTGCCTATTTGGTTCGGCATCGGTTTAAACCACTGTATGTTGCCCTTGCAGGTTTGCTGACTGTTGAGGTGTTACTGCTGTCGAGATATGTGGAGATCATTCCGGATGCGATCGATGCATTGGGGCAGGTATTTGAAAATATCGGTCTAGTGATCGCATCGTTGTCGAGCGGCGATCAAAATGCTGCACAAGCAGCTTCAGCAGCCCTTCAAAAGCTATACGATGCATATGGTGCCACCTATGCATTTTTGGCATTTAACATTATATTCTTCAGTTTGTATTTTGCAATCCTGATCTACCCGCTGGTTCCGAGAAAAATGCATAAAGATGCTACATGGGAAGAGCGAAAGGATATGGCACTTGCGCGCAGAGATCGCCGCAGATTTTCCACCGGTTTACTAACGCTTGTTATGGTGTTGGAACTTGTAATGAATGTGGTAAATTTCGGTGTCAATTTTGCCTATACCAATATTGAGAATTATCCGGATGGCACAAAATACACGGAATCCATGGTCCGGTATATGAAGGAACGGGAAAAGTCGTTATTCTATCGAACCGAGTCTACCCATACGCAAACCCTGAATGATGGCGCCTTAAACGATTATTACGGAGTTTCTACTTTTACAAGCTCCGCAAATGTGAAAACAACCAATTTTATGAAGGCACTTGGATTTGCTGCGCAGGATAACTGGAACCGGTATTGCTTTGAGGAAGGATCTCCGGTTGCAAACTTGTTCTTGAACCTGAAATATATGTTGGAACGTTCCGGACAGGTAGAAGAGAATCCGTATTTTAAGGATGTCCACCATTATGGTGATGTGCATTTGCTGGAAAATAATGCATATCTGCCCTTAGGCTTTTTGGCAGAGAAATCCCTCTCTGAATTGGATATGCAGGACGGCAGTTCCTATATATTTATGAATCAAAATTCTCTATTTAAGGCGGCAACCGGCCTTGAAGAGGATGTGTGGGTGGATACACCTACGTCTTGGCTTACAATTGAGGGAAATGCTGTAGATATTAACCTGAAGCATGGTTCCGGTTACTGTTCTTATGGCGCACAAGCTACAGGAGGAACGCTGACTTATCGGTATAAAATCAAGGAAGAGGGCTTCCTTTGCTTGGATGTAAACATGTATTCTCGCAATTACTTCTATGTTTATCTGAATGGCGAATATCTGTTTACTGAGAGCGTAACCCTTCCGCAAACATTCTCTGTCAGCCAGGTAAAGCCCGGTGATGTTGTTGAACTGCGGATACACTGCCCGGCAAATGAAACCAGCAGCATGACGATCAAAGCGGCTATGCTGAATGAAGCGGTATTCCAGGCTGGTTATGATATTCTGAACACCTCTACCATGCGTGTGACCGAATTTTCTACAACTCGTGTAGAAGGTATGATCTATTGCGACAGAGATGGTCTGCTGTATACCTCTATTCCGGATGATGGTAACTGGAAGGTTTATGTTGATGGAGAACCTGCAGAAATTGTGCTGATCGGTGATGCTATGATCGGTCTCGATCTTACAAAGGGCAGACACGATATTGTTTTTGTCTATAAAAACCGTGCATTCACCTATGGCAAGCTCATTACCATTGTTTGTCTGTTGGCATTTTTTGTTTTGATCTATTTCGATGATCGCGAGAAATGGAACAACCGTGCCATGAAGGTTTACAAGTTTTTCAAAAGGAAAAAATAAAATACACCCCATAGGTTGAGGCCTATGGGGTGTTCATTATTTATCATCGTTACAACCGAGGGTTTCTTTGGCAAGATAAATCGGACGCTTTTTACTTTGCTCAAATGTCCGGCCGACATATTCACCGATGATGCCAATACAGAACAGCTGCATGCCGCCTAAAAATAGAATCAATACGATGATGGTTGCAAAACCGGGAACATCAATACCTACAATCAGCTTTTGCAGAACAACAAACAGCAGATATAACAGTGCTGCTACTGCGGTCATACTGCCAAGGTAGGTAGCAAGGCGCAGAGGGCGGGCAGAGAAACCGATAATGCCGTCAACAGCATAGTTGACCAGCTTGCGGAAACTCCATTTTGTAGTGCCTGCAGTACGTTTACAAGCGGTGTAGGGGATATAATGGGTCTTGTAACCAACCCATGCGAAGATGCCTTTGCTGAACCGGTGCGCTTCTCCCAAAGACAAAATACTCTCGGCCACTCCACGACGGAAGGTGCGAAAATCACTGGCATCATTCTGCAGCTTCACATCGGACAGCCTGTTAATGATGGCATAGAAGCACCTTTTGAAAAACTTGAGTACTTTCCCATCGTTGCGGCGATCCTGATAGGCGGCAACCATGTCATAATCCGGATTTTTTTCTAAAAAAGCTACCATATCCCGTACGATTTCCGGGCGTTGCTGCAGGTCTGCATCGATCAGGGAGATATATTCACCGGATGCATGCTCCAAGCCGGCATAAATGCCCGCTTCCTTGCCAAAATTCCGGGAGAAGGAGATAATCTTCATGGGAACAGTGGACCCATGATACAGCTTTTTCAAATTGTATAATGTGGCATCCCGACTGCCGTCGTCCACGAAGACCAGCTCATAATCATAACCGCAGCCTTCAAAGGCCTTCACAGCAGCATCGTGGAATAGATTGATATTTTCTGCTTCATTGTAGCAGGGGATAATAAGAGAAAGTTTCATATACTCAGCTCCAAGGCGTAGTCTTTTCTTCATTATAACAGATTTCCCACAGCCGTCAAGGCTTATTCAGACGAGGAAAATATATTCGAAATTCGTGGATACCGGGCATTGATAATTGACATTATATGAGCATAAAGATTATCATCAATAAGATCGCAAGTATATATAGCTGTTGAATGACTGTCATTGCCCCACTGCCTGATAGCAGTGGGGATTTCTTCACTTTTCAAAGAATCTTGTTGACATACAGTCAAAAATATGGTAATTTATCGTGGTAAACAGCACAGATGGGGAGGTTTCCCGTGTTGCCCTTTCAGAGAATGGACGGTTGGTGCGAGTCCATAGGCAGTGCGAGAATGGTCGCCCCGGAGCTTGCTTTCTGAAATATAAGTAGGGAAGTGCGGGTCTGCCCGTTACAGCAGTTTAAGTGTCCGGCTTGCCGGAAATTCAGGTGGTACCGCGGAAATGTATTTTCGCCCTGAGGAGTTTCCTCAGGGCGTTTCTTTTTTGAAAGGAGCGCATTATGGCAAGAGAATTACCCAAGGTCTATGAACCTCAGCAGGTAGAAAACAAACTGTATGAAATGTGGGAGAGTAACGGTTATTTCCGTCCCCAGGGCAAGGAGGGTGCTAAGCCCTTCACCATCGTCATGCCGCCCCCGAACGTTACGGGTCAGCTGCACATGGGTCACGCTATGGATGCAACCTTGCAGGACACCCTGATCCGCTTTAAGCGTATGCAGGGCTTTGATGCACTGTGGGTGCCCGGTGTTGACCATGCAGGCATCGCTACCCAGATCAAGGTAGAGGAAGAACTGCGTAAGGATGGCATCACCCGTTACGATCTTGGTCGTGAAAAGTTCCTGGAGAAGGTTTGGGACTGGAAGCACAAGTATGGCAACCGCATCGTGGAACAGCAGAAGAAGCTGGGTGCATCCTGCGATTGGGAGCGTGCCCGTTTCACTATGGACGAAGGCTGTTCCAAGGCTGTTCGCGAAGTGTTTGTTTCCATGTATGAAAAGGGCCTGATCTACAAGGGCAGCCGTATTATCAACTGGTGTCCCCATTGTGTTACTGCTCTGTCCGATGCAGAGGTCGAGTATGTGGACAAGCCCGGTCATCTGTGGCATATCCGTTATCCTTTGGCTGATGGCAGTGGCGAGGTGATCGTTGCTACCACCCGTCCTGAAACTATGCTGGGTGACTCCGGCGTTTGTGTCAATCCCAACGACGAGCGTTACACTGCCATCGTCGGCAAGAATGTGATCCTGCCGTTGGTCAACAAGGAGATTCCCGTTGTCGCCGATGACTATGCTGAGATGGAATTCGGTACCGGCTGTGTTAAGATGACTCCTGCTCATGACCCTAACGACTTTGAGGTTGGTCTACGTCATAATCTTGAGGTTATCCGTGTTCTGGACGACAATGGTAAAGTTAATGCTCTGGGCGGCAAGTACGAAGGTTTGGATCGCTACGATGCAAGAAAGCAGATCGTTGCGGATCTGGAGGCCGGCGGCTATCTGGTTAAGGTTGAGGAGCATGCCCATAATGTCGGCACTTGCTATCGTTGCCACAACGATGTTGAACCCATCATTTCTGCGCAGTGGTTTGTTAAGATGAAGCCTCTGGCAGAGGAAGCCATCCGCGTTGTAAAGGAGAATGAAACCAAATTCGTTCCTGAGCGCTTCAGCAAAACCTATCTGAACTGGATGGAAAATGTCCGAGACTGGTGTATTTCCCGTCAGCTGTGGTGGGGACATCAGATTCCTGCATGGACTTGTGCTGAGTGCGGTCATATCACTGTTTCCCGTGAGGATGCTTGTACCTGCGCAAAGTGCGGCAGCACCAATATCGTGCGTGATCCCGATGTGTTGGACACCTGGTTCAGCTCTGCCCTGTGGCCCTTTGAGACCTTGGGGTGGCCTGAAAATACCGAGGATTTGCAGAAATTCTATCCCACAGACGTGCTGGTAACCGGTTATGATATCATCTTCTTCTGGGTTGCCCGTATGATCTTCTCCGGTTGTGAGCATGTGGGCAAGACCCCGTTCCACACTGTCCTGATACATGGTCTGGTACGTGACGATAAGGGTCGCAAGATGTCCAAGTCCCTGGGTAACGGCATCGATCCTCTGGAAATGATCGAAAAGTACGGCTGTGATGCACTTCGCATGAACATGGTCACCGGTAACTCTCCCGGAAACGACATGCGTTTCTATGTAGAGCGTTGTGAGGCAATGCGTAACTTTGCCAATAAGCTGTGGAATGCAAGCCGTTATGTCATGATGAACCTGGCTGACGATGCAGTGAATGAACTGCCTTCGTTGAATAAGCTGGAGATTGCTGACAAGTGGGTTCTGTCCAAGCTGAACAATCTGATTGCTGAGGTTACCGAGAATCTTGAAAAGTACGAGCTGGGCGTTGCCGTTCAGAAGATCTACGATTTCATTTGGGATACCTACTGTGACTGGTATATCGAGCTGACCAAGGCAAGACTGTATTCTGAAGATGTTGAACGTAAGCAGACGGCAATTCAGGTTCTGGTTTATGTTCTGGATCAGACACTGCGTTTGCTGCATCCGTTCATGCCCTTCATTACGGAGGAAATCTGGCAGAGCTTGCCTCATGAAGGCGATGCCCTGATTGTTGCTGCATGGCCTGAGTACCGCAATGATCTGGATTTCAAGGCTGAACAGAACAGCATGGAGTCCGTTATGGAGGCCATTCGTGCCATTCGTAACCGCCGTACTGAGATGAATGTACCGCCCTCCAAGAAGGCTGCGCTGTATATTCTGGCAAATGATCCCAAGGTCTTTATCGAAGGCGAAGGTTTCATGCAGAGATTGGCATACGCTGATACTGTGACCATGCTGGATAAAGAACCTGAGAATCTGGATGGCATGATCACCTGTGCCACCGCAGACGCTAAGCTGTATATTCCTATGGGCCAGTTGGTGGATGTTGCCAAGGAATTGGAGCGTATTGCAAAAGAACTGGACGCACAGCGTAAATTCCTGGCAAGCCTGGAGGCTAAGCTGAGCAATGAAAAGTTTGTCTCCCGCGCTCCTGAAGCAGTTGTTGCTGCAGAGCGTGAGAAGGCACAGAAGACCCGCGATTTGATTGCAAGTCTCGAACAAAGCGAAAGCGCAATGAAGAAACTGTAATTTTATAGAGAAAAGCTCCTGCATAAATTTATGCAGGAGCTTTTTTTCTTTCTTATTCCGACGGCAAAAGTCAAAGGTGCTTTTTTATACTATATACGTAAAAAACGTAAGGAGGAGTATATATGCATTTTACTAGTTTTCTGGATGACGGGTGTCTTACAGTAGCCCTCACCGGGGAAATCGATCACCATTGTGCCAAGAATTACATTCAGGCGATTGCCGGAAAAATCGAGGCATATACACCGCAAGTATGTATTTTAGATTTTGGGGATGTATCCTTTGTGGACTCCTCAGGAATAGCGGTTGTCATCAATGCTTTGCGTAGTATGTCCCAGATCGAAGGGAAATTGATGCTGACCGGTATTTGTGAACAACCCATGCGCGTATTCCGGGCATCCGGAATCGATAAATTAGTGGAAATCAAGGAGGCAGTATGATGAAATTTGACAACTATATGATTTTAGAGTTCCCGAGCCGTTCAACAAATGAGGCATTTGCACGTTCTGCAGTGGCATGCTTCGCAGCACAACTGGATCCGACGTTGGAAGAACTGGGCGATATTAAAACAGCTGTATCAGAAGCGGTTACCAACTGCATTGTCCACGCATATCCGGAGAATCTTGGAATAATTACACTACGCTGCCGCATTCTTAAGGATAATATTTTGGATATTGTCGTTAAGGATCAAGGTATAGGTATTGGCGATGTGGAGCAGGCACGACGGCCGATGTTTACAACAGGCGGATCTGACAGAAGTGGTATGGGCTTTACCATTATGGAGAGCTTTATGACTACTTTTGAAATCAAATCCGAGCAGGGGAAGGGCACTACGGTACATATGCGCCGTAAAATTCAAAAAAGAAGATGAGCAGGCTTGAGGATTTGATCCGTCTTGCGCAGAATGGTGACAAAGATGCATCGGAAGCTCTGATAAAGGAAAATTCGGGGTTAATTTGGTCTGTTGCACGTAGATTTCTTGGGCGTGGTACGGAGGGAGATGATTTATATCAGCTGGGATGTTTAGGATTTTTAAAAGCAGTTGACGGATTTGACCTGGAGTATGGAACCCAGTTCTCCACCTATGCTGTGCCTAAAATATCCGGCGAGATCCGCCGCTTTTTGAGGGACGATGGTGCGATCAAGGTTTCACGTACAATTAAAGAACAAGCTGCTACCATTAAATGTGCAAGAAGCAATCTGACAAATGAATTGGGCAGAGACCCAACGGTGTCTGAAATCGCAGAGCGTACTGGCTTTACATCGGAAGAAATTGCACTTGCGGAAACTGCCACAGCCGCCACAGAATCCATCCAGCGGGAAACTGGTGAAGATGGTTTTTCCCTAGAAGATGTGCTTACAGATACTCAGGCAGAAGAATCGCTGGTAGAAAAGATATCCCTGAAGCAAGCGATTTCCAACCTTCCCGAACGGGAAAGAATGGTCATTCAGTTACGATATTTTCATGGCTTAACGCAGGAACGGGTATCGAAGGTGCTGCAGGTTAGCCAGGTTCAAGTTTCCCGCATTGAAAAGAAAGCACTGACAAATCTGAGAATACTCATGGATTAGGGGAATTTCCTCTTTACCTTTTGGTCAAAATGCGTTAGAATATAGATATCAAATAGAGATAAGGTGCAGTTATGACCGAACAGTTCATGAATCGTTTTCTAGCTGCCCGTCGCAAGTATATTGCCGGGCAGTTTTCTAATTTAAATCCCATGCAACAGGAAGCCGCTCTGACCACAGAGGGGCCGCTTTTGCTGCTTGCAGGTGCAGGCAGCGGAAAGACGACCGTACTGATTCATCGAATTGCCAATCTGATCCGTTTCGGCGCAGGCAGTGATCCGTCGGTTTATGATATTCCCGATACAGTCACAGAAGAAGATGTTACCTTTTTGGAGAACATCCGCGACGATGCCACAGATTATGAGCACAGCCGTGCGGAATTTCTTTGCGCTCTGCGTCCTGCGCTGCCCTGGAGCATCGTTGCCATT
>JAZRRL010000031.1:0-6534 GCA_045650665.1 Faecousia sp.
TGTGGCTGGTATGGAGAAAGATGAAAAAAACGGAATGAAACCGGAAACTGCCGGTAAGTACATTGCAAAAATCGCTCTCAGAAATAATGTAAAACCGATCTATACACTGGGCATAGGATATAAATGCCTCAGCCTGCTGTGCAAGCTGTTACCCTGCCGATTTAGGAACTGGATCGTAGGATTGCTGTATGCAAGATAAAGAAAGAGCCGCCCTGAAGCTATGCTTCAGGGCGGCATTTTGTAACGACACTTTTGGTCAAAAGATTCCCTTGTTGTACTTTATCATTGCCTTAAAACTAATTACCAAACCAACAATGATACCGGCAATAAGGATTCCTGTTCCAATTAATGTGAATACCTCATTGTCAGTGTAGAGTGTCACAGCAGACAGTCCACTAAACACAATGATAAAACGTTTTTTATAAAGAGTTTGGAATCGTTGGTTCCAAGCTCTTTTTGTGTAATATTCACATAGAATCGACACCATAAGGTGTAAACTTCGAACAGTAGAGGTTTACAGATGACTTGACAGATGTAAAGACGGGTATTATAATCTTACCCAGTAACCAATAACGTTCGTATGATGAGGTAAAGGATAATGAAAAATCAAATCGAACAACTTAAAAGAGCGAAAAACGCAGTCATTCTCGCTCATTATTATGCCCCTGCTGAGATTCAGGAAGTTGCGGACCATGTGGGGGACTCGTTTTATCTGGCAAAAGTTGCGAAGAGCAGTGAGGAAGATGTTATTGTCTTCTGCGGCGTGGAGTTTATGGGTGAAAGCGCAAAGATTCTGAACCCCACCAAAAAGGTGCTTGTTTTAGATCCGACTGCGGATTGCCCTATGGCGCATATGGTGAAACCTGGCCGCATTCAGCAGATGCGTGAGAAGTATGAAGATCTGGCCGTTGTCTGCTATATCAATTCCACAGCGGAATTGAAGTGTCAGAGTGATGTGTGCGTGACGTCTTCCAACGCAGTGAAGATCGTAAGAGCACTTCCGAACAAGAACATCTTCTTTATTCCGGATAAGAATCTTGGTCGTCATGTTGCCCAGCAGGTCCCCGAAAAGAACATCATCCTCAATGACGGTTACTGTCCCATTCACGCTGCCATTACACCCGATCAGCTTAAGGCGGAAATGGACCGGCACCCCAACGCCAAGGTTCTGAGCCATCCAGAATGCGAAGAGCCGGTGCTGGCAATGTCAGACTACATCGGCAGCACTGCCGATATTATCCGCTATGTATCCCAGTCCGCGGATACGGAATTCATCATCTGCACAGAGTACGGTGTGGAATATGAACTCAAAACCGCAAATCCGGGAAAACAATTCTATTTCCCGTCGCCCTGTCCCTGCTGCCACGATATGAAGAAAAATACCTTGGAGTGTCTTCTGCACGTGCTGGAAACCGGCGACAATGAAGTGTTCGTTTCTGAAGAACTGACCGTAGGAGCGCACAAAGCTCTTGACAAAATGCTGGAGTTAGCCAAATAATACATATGAAAACAGATATTTTGATCGTCGGCTGTGGTGTAGCCGGCTTATACTGCGCACTGAATTTACCCCAGTCCAAGCAAATCACCCTGATCACCAAAAACGCCGCTCCCAAGAGCGATTCTTTTCTGGCCCAGGGCGGTATCTGCGTCCTTCGGGATGAAGAGGACTACCAGGCCTTCTTTGAAGACACCATGAAGGCCGGCCATTATGAGAACAACCCCCAGTCCGTGGAGATCATGATCCGCTCCTCCCAGGAGGTCATCGGCGATCTGGTTTCCTTCGGCGTCAATTTTGAAAAGGACGGCGAGACCTTCCACTATACCCGGGAAGGCGCCCATTCCAGACCCAGAATCCTTTTCCATGAGGATGAGACCGGTAAGGAGATCACATCCCACTTGTTGGAGACTGCTCGCGGTCGCAGCAATATCGCCCTGATCGAGAATTTCTCCATGGTGGATCTGATCTGCAGCAACAACCAGTGCACCGGCATCATCGGCCGGGACGCGGAAGGCAATTACACCGCCATCCAGGCAGACTACACCGTTCTGGCAACCGGCGGCATTGGTGGCCTGTTCAAGCATTCCACGAACTACCGTCACCTGACAGGCGATGCCATTGCACTGGCCGTTAAGTATGGCGTCAAGCTGCAGCATATTGACTACATCCAGATCCATCCCACAACCCTCTACACGCAAAAAGATGGCAGAGAGTTCCTGATCTCTGAATCCGTTCGAGGTGAAGGCGCAATCCTGCTCAATTCCAAAGGAGAACGCTTTGTCAATGAGCTGCTTCCCCGGGATGTGGTAGCAGGTGCCATCTTTGAGGAAATGAAGAAGGAAGGCTCGGAACATGTGTGGCTCTCCATGGCCCCTATTCCTGTGGATGAGATCAAAACCCATTTCCCCAATATCTACCAGCACTGCCTGGAGGAAGGCTACGATGTGACCAAGGAGCCTATCCCGGTCGTTCCTTCCCAGCATTACTTTATGGGCGGCATTGATGTGGATTCAAACAGCAAGACTTCCATGAACCGCCTGTATGCCGTTGGCGAGACAGCCTGCAACGGTGTCCACGGCAGAAACCGTTTGGCCAGTAACTCTTTGCTGGAAAGCCTGGTCTTTGCCAAGCGGGCAGCAATACATATCTGCGGCGATTACCAGAGCCTGCCTATGACAGAAGAGATCCCGGTAGACCCATCCCAGTATGAAGGATACGAAGAAACTTATAAACAAATCGTGCTTGAAGCGATTGAAAAGGAGAAGAACAGCCATGAATAACATTTCTATGAAGGTAAACGCAGACCAATTGATCATGAGCGCACTGCAGGAGGATATCACCAGCGAGGATATCTCCACCAATTCCGTTATGCCCCACTACCAGCTTGGCGAAGTGGAACTCATCTGTAAGGAAGACGGCATCATTGCCGGTCTGGATGTTTTCAAGAGAGTCTTTACGCTTCTGGATGAGACCACTGAGGCTACCTTCACTTGTAAGGACGGCGATGTCGTTAAGAAGGGCCAGAAGCTGGGCGTCATCCGTGGTGACATCCGGGTTCTGCTGTCCGGTGAGCGGACCGCACTGAACTTCCTGCAGCGTATGAGCGGCATTGCCACATACACCCGCAAGATCGCAGATCTGCTCAAGGGCACCAAGACCAAGCTGCTGGATACCCGCAAGACCACACCCAATATGCGCATCTTCGAGAAGTACGCAGTGAAGGTCGGCGGCGGCTGCAACCACCGTTACAACCTCAGCGACGGTATCCTGTTGAAGGATAACCATATCGGTGCCGCAGGCGGTGTCAAGGAAGCTGTGCGGATGGCCAAGGAGTACGCACCCTTTGTCCGCAAGATCGAGATCGAGGTAGAAGACCTGGATATGCTCCGTGAGGCGCTGGAGGCCGGTGCAGACATCATTATGCTGGACAACATGAGTGTCGAGGACATGCGTGAAGCGGTCAAATTGGCTGCCGGTAAGGCTGAAACCGAGTGCAGCGGCAATGTTACAAAAGAAAATGTTGCAAAACTGGTGGATATTGGTGTAGACTATATATCGAGCGGAGCACTGACCCATTCCTCTCCCATTTTGGATCTGTCTCTGAAAAATCTGCACGCAGTATAATGAGGTGAAAGCATGAAGGCGGACGATAGAAGAAAAGCGATAGCGAATCTGCTTACAACTGAACAAAAGGCAGTATCCGGCGCTGCACTGTCCGCTGAGTTTGGTGTCTCCAGACAGATCATTGTGCAGGATATTACTGCTCTGCGCAGTTGTGGATACGACATCATTTCCACCCATAGCGGCTATCTTATTCAGAAAACACCCTTGAAGGAACGGGTGTTCAAGGTCCACCATACCACAGAGCGGACGGAAGAGGAATTGAACCTTATCGTAGATCTGGGCGGTACGGTGGTGGATGTGTATGTATGGCACAAAGTATACGGCCGGCTGCACGCACCTTTGAACATTTACTTTCGGGCGCAAGTTAAGCAGTTCATTAATGGCGTTAGAACCGGAAAATCCACAGAGCTGATGCATATCACGGGCGGTTATCATTATCATACTGTTCGGGCGGAATCTGATCAGGTGCTGGACAGCATTACAGATGCTTTGACAAAAAGCGGATTCATTGCACCGGAAATCTAAAATAATACAAGAAAACAGCGGTATCCTTTTTCGGGGATACCGCTGTTGCTGTTTATTTGACTTTGGGTTGGTAGCGCATATCGCTGACGGAGTAGACTGTTACGAAAGCATTGGGATCTACCTTGCGGATGTAGTCCATAATTCTTTAACAATCGTCGCTTTATTCTTGTGTAGTTACCTGCATTGTGTGACGAAAAGAGTGAGGCAGCAAAGGCCGGCTTTGCGAATATTTGCGAAATTGGCAAAGAGCGTATCCGTTGCGTCGGCAGAACACTTTTGGAAGAAGTGTCTTCTGGCATTGGTCGTTTGGATGGCGTAGGCTACGGTATGGGTATCGATAACTTGGAAGAATATAGCAAAGCAACCGGCGATATGATTCTGGATACCGGTTTCCGTGTATTCAAACTGGATTCTTCTAACCTACAGACTTGGGATGCTACACCTGTGGATGAGCTGCGTATCGAAGATCTGCTGAACAGAATGAATACCGTGGTCAACCGGGTAAAGGCTGACCGCAGCGATCTGGATATGGTATACGAGGTCATGCTGAAGCCGGGTGTGCCGCTGACCTATTCTGTGAATCAGGTCGCAGTAAATGGCAAAGCTGCCTACACTGTGGGTGATGATTGCTTGCTGCTGGTAAGCCTTGCAATAGGCATTACCCTGGAAGATGTAGAAGCGATGGCAGACTATGTTCCGGCAAAGGTTATTATCTCCCGGGATTCCTTTGATTCGGACACCGCTATGGCCAACGCCTACTATATCCTCCGCGACCGTGGCATTGAGCGACATATCATTTCTTCACAGCGGGTTTCTTTATATGATGACCGCCCTGAAGCAATATGCTCCAGGGCGGTACTATTATTCTTTAAAGACGAAATCAAATGCAAAAAATTCTTCCTCCAAAGCTTTGGCATTGGCATAATCGGCATACGGAACATAGAACTGCTTTCTCTCTAAAGCAGGACCTATTTTTGCAGCCAAGCCAGCACCCAAGGTGTTTTTTGTAACAAAAGGAATACCGTTGTCTTTTAGTAGGTCTTCCAGGGCTGTTGCCCAAATCAGTTCTTTATCTATAAGAAAACAATAATCAGTAGGAGCGGGTTCCTGCAAATTACGGGAACCGCAAATAGGACATTTCTTATCATCGGTTAAGCGGTAACAGTTTGAACAATACATTCTGGATGCTCCTTTCCACTTAGGGATTCGGCTTCTGGCTACCATCATCCTTTTTGCAAATCATAACGATTGAACAGACTAGTAATGCAACACCAAGAGTAAACAATACAGATCCAACAACGGTATTCAACTGATTTGCGAAGAAACCGACCATTCCACTGCCAACTGCACAGCAAAGTACTTGAAGAATCTTTTTCATAAAAACCTCTCTATCAAACTTCAGTTAGAAAATCCCTTTGTTATACTTTATCATTGCCTTAAAACTAATCACTAAACCAACAATGATACCGGCAATAAGGATTCCTGTTCCAATTAATGTGAACACCTCATTGTCAGTGTAGAGTGTCACAGCAGACAACCCGCTAAACACAATGATTACTGCGCCGATAATGATAGTTCCAAGACCAACCTTCTTTGCGAAAGGAATTCGATCCTCTTCGGACACTCTGCTTCTGTGGTATGCGTGCAACGATGATATGTTGCCTTTCATATTTGAAATACCAAGAACAATACATACCACGCCAACCAAAGCTGTAACGATAAATGCAGGCATAATAATCCCCCTTTTTGTTTACTGAATTTCCCGTTTCTTGAAAAACACAACCGATAAATACCAAGAAAGGATATATACACATATACCGATGAGTGCAATCAGCGCCAAAATTAGGTTGGGTTGTATTTCGCTCATAAGTTGTCCTCTGAGAATACTTGATGCCAAAACACTTGCGCCACAAACGAAACCAATCATGATATAGTACGCCGTGCGTCCCTTTTCCACACCAAGCTTGAAAACAAACGGCAGACAAATGGAAGAAGTGAGTGTCGATACGATCAGCATCAATAACATAAGAACGGCAAAATCTCCAGGCACAAAATTACGTGCAATGATCATTTTTACGGCCTGCGCAAATCCCGTAGCAACTAAAACTGTGAGTTGGGTAAGCAACCCGATCAAGTATTTCCCGCACACGATCTGCGCTTTCGTATATGGCAATGTTCCGCTGTATTGCATCCAACGGCTACGTTCATCATAGGCAAGCAGATTCACAGGAATCATCCCGCAGAGAAGGCAGGGATAAAACACGAAAAACATATTATCATTGCTAAAAAGCGACACTGCAATGAAGACGACCGCAATAAGAAGATAGGCTCTGCAGTATTTCTTCATCATATACCAATCTTTTAAGAGAAGTCCCTTCATGTTATCT
>JAZRRL010000032.1:0-2108 GCA_045650665.1 Faecousia sp.
TTTTTTGATTTTTCACTTGCTATTTTACAAAAGTTGGTGTATACTATCTTAGCACCTGCCGGTGTGATGGAATGGTAGACGTAGTGGACTCAAAATCCACCGCTGGCGACAGCGTACCGGTTCGAGTCCGGTCACCGGCACCAGATTGTGTAGTCATAGCGGATTCGCTATGACTACTTTTTTGTTTTAATCCATTTTTCCCATTCGTATCAGAAACTGTACCTGCAACAAAGCGCAAAGGGTTATGAGTGCGAAGGACGTACAATCGGATGGTTGCGAGGGAACGCCGCCTGCGACGGAGTCAAACGACCAAAGAAGCTTGCAGGCACTTGGTCTTGCTGCAAACATAGAGAATACCCATCGCCATGTTTGTAGGAATACGATCAAAGTCGGAGCTATCCACAATCACCATATAGGCGGACTGCTTTTTTCTGCCATGTTTTTTTGAAAATTGTCCTGTTTCTGACTAGACAATAGAAACTATCCCGTTTATGATGATAAGTATAAGACCCGTTACCTACTACTTTCATAAAAGGAGAATTTGCAATGAGATCTTTTGAAAAAAGCAATGCCCTGCTCGAGCGAGAAAAGAAGGTAGCACCTCTGGCTGCTCAGACCTTCAGTAAGAGCTATCGCTACTTCGTCCCCGACCAGAGCCCCATGTACATCGAACGTGCCGAAGGTTCCAGAATTTACGACGTGGATGGCAATGAGTTCATCGACTTCAACGGCTGCTTGGGTCCCATCACGCTTGGTTTTAACTATCCTAAGGTCAACAAGGCAATTATCGATCAGCTGAACAAGGGTATCATCTTCTCTACCCAGGCTCCTGTAGAGTGTGAACTGGCAGAGAAACTTGTGGAAGTCATTCCCTGTGCAGAAATGGTCAAGTTCGTAAAGAACGGCAGTGATGCAACTACGGCAGCAATCCGTCTGGCCAGAGCATACACCGGCCGCGACCGCGTGGCAATGTGCGGCTACCACGGCATGCACGACTGGTCCATTGGTGCTTCTGCAAACAACAAGGGCGTGCCCCAGGCTGTCCGTGAGCTGACCAAGACCTTCGCCTACAATGATATTGACTCCCTGGAGAACCTGCTGAGCGCGCATCCCGGTGAGTATGCTGCTGTGATTATGGAGCCCATTCAGTCCAATGGCACCACCAAGGAATACCTGCAGGCCGTCGTGGACACGGCGCATAAACACGGTGCGATTGCAATTTTCGACGAAGTGGTCAGCGGTTTCCGCTATGCCATCGGCGGTGCAAGTGAGTATTACGGTGTTACGCCCGATATGGCTTCCTACGGCAAGGGTTGTGCAAACGGCATGCCTCTGTCCTTCGTTGCCGGTAAGCGGGAACTGATCAACCAGATTGAGCAGGGTGTGTTTATTTCCATGACCTTTGGTGGCGATGCGGTTTCCCTGGCAGCTGCACTGGCTACCATTCAAGAAATGCAGGACAAGGATGTCATGGCCCACGCATGGAAGATCGGTACCATCATTCTGGACGGTTTGAAAGAACTGGTTGCTAAGCATGGCATTGAAAAGGCTGTTTCCGTCAGCGGTCTGGCACCTCATTGCGGTGTAGCATTTGATGATGTAGGTTCTCTGAATTATCTCGACATTCATTCCATCTTTGCAAAGTGCATGCTGGAAAAGGGTATTTTCACCCAGGCTCTGGTCAATGTGTTCTATTCTCATACCGAAGAGGATGCCAAGCAGTATCTGGCTGCCGCTGACTATGCATTTGCAACCATCAAAGAAGCCATGGATAAGGACAGTGTTGCCGGTATTCTTGCTGAGGGTGTAAGAGTCAACCCTGTTTTTAAAAGAAACATTAAGTAAGTTCACCTGTCGGCAATTGGGCGGTACGGAGATAGCAAGACATCCGGATCGTGATTCCAATCCGGCTCCCACAACCAGAAAAAAGCCATCCCAATTGGGATGGCTTTTTTCTAACTTTTTAGCACATTTTCAGACCCGGTAAAAACGCCTTGGGAAAGATTTGGGGAAGACGAAATTTTCGTGATTTTCAAAAACTGAAAAAACCGAACTTTACTGGCTAAAATAGGGGATAAATTCCACGGCAACTTGAAAATCCAAACAAC
>JAZRRL010000033.1:0-14293 GCA_045650665.1 Faecousia sp.
AAGCTCATTTGTGCCGACGATAGTTGCCGGGCGACTGGCCGTGAAAATAGGTAACGCGAACACAATAAGAGAGTCAGGCTAAGGCCTGGCTCTTTTTTATACAATTGGGAACAGGTTACACCTGTTTCCTGTTGCGGTGCCAGATAAAATCTGCGGGCTTACGCTGATCCTTGATTTTATCGACCGCAGCCACTCGCTCAGGTCGCTTTATCCGCCGCAGGCGGCGCTCCCATCGCTCCCCATCCCGAACACAGAAGTAAGCTCATTTGTGCCGACGATAGTTGCCGGGCGACTGGCCGTGAAAATAGGTAACGCGAACACACAAACCTCCACAGTTATGTGGAGGTTTTCTTTTTGTGGACATTTTGTGAAAATGTTGTTATAATACATCTAAGGTGATGATATGAAACTTATTTACAAGGATAAGGATATTGTGGTATGTGTCAAACCACAACGTGTATTGTCCACGGATGAACCAGGGGGTATACCTGATTTGGTGCGTGAGGTGCTGGGAAACCCCACAGCGGACGTTCGTACGGTTCACCGGCTAGACCGTGTTGTTGGTGGATTGATGGTTTTGGCACGCAATGCTGACGCTGCGTCCGAGTTGTCGCGACAGATCCGGGAAGATCAATTTGAAAAAGAGTATACAGCAGTTATACACGGTGAGCTGGATTCCGATAACGGAAGGCTTTACGACCTTCTGTATCGGGATAAGGTTCGGAAAATGACCATGGTAGTACAGCAGCCCAGTAAGGGCGTCCAGGAGGCGTCCTTGCGCTATCAAGTACTTGCTTTTCATGATGGAATGAGTAAAGTGCGCATCAAGCTGGAGACTGGGCGGACACATCAGATCCGTGTTCAGTTTGCAAGCCGTGGATTACCATTGGTTGGCGAGCGCAAATATAGCACCCTGGAAGATGATTGTGAGATTGCTTTGTGGTCCAGTAAGCTTGGTTTTGCGCATCCCACAACTGGAGAAAAAATGGAATTTGAACTTACACCGCCAGAGACTTTTCCGTGGAGTTGTTTTTAAGGAGGAAAATATGGGATCTTATCGTTTTTTTCAAAATAAGGAATGCGAATATTTCCCTTGCCATAAGTGTGCAGATGAGGAGAAGTTTAATTGCATGTTCTGCTATTGCCCTTTGTATGCACTTGGTGACAAGTGCGGCGGTGCATTTACATATACAGAGCAAGGAATCAAGGATTGCTCCAATTGTCTGAAGCCCCATCGTCCGGAAAGCTATGATATGATCATGGAGAAAATGTTTCTTTTGCTGGATATGGCGAAAAAAGAGAAGCAGTAAGTAACTTGATTTTTCGTGTAAATGCTGGTATAATACCACAGTTGCGCAATGGAGATGTACCCAAGTGGCTGAAGGGTGCGGATTCGAAATCCGCTAGGCGCCGCAAGGCGTGCGGGGGTTCAAATCCCTCCATCTCCGCCAAACAGAAACACCCTCCCAAATGGGAGGGTGTTTTTTTGTTTTTTATACCACGGCATCCGGGTTGTTTCGGGAGTGCACCAGACCAGGATCGGGGAGGTGTTCTACCTTCGAATCCTTGATCAGCTTCTTAGGACATACTGTGGCGCATAGGCCGCAGTTATCACATTTGCTGTAATCAATCGTCGCCAGATTTTTCGTAACAGTAACTGCACCGTTGGGGCAAATCTTACTGCACAGACCACAGCCTACGCAGCCAACCGTACAGCCACGCGTGGTAACTGCACCTTTTGCCATGGAGTGGCATGCAATCACGACATTTCTGCCGGGCTCAACGGGAACGATCAATCCACGGGGGCAAACAGCAGCGCAGGCCATACAACCGACGCAAAGATCTTCATCCACGACGGCAACTCCGTTTTGAATGGAGATTGCGCCGTATTTACATGCCTTAGTGCAAGAACCATAGCCCAAGCAGCCAAACTTACATGCCAGAGGGCCACGACCACCGACCTTGGATGCGGCAAGGCAATCATGGATTCCTTCATAAGTACCTTTGGTTTTGGCACCGTAGATCAGGTTACCGTCTTTGTTGTAAATCTTTTCACCGGAGCAGCATACCAATGCTACTTTGCGGGTCATTGTAGGGGCTTGCACACCCATGATGGCGGCCATGGCTTGTGCTGATTCATTACCGCCGGATGCACATTTGTCGATGGTGGTTTCTCCGTTGAGAACGGCTTCTGCGTAGCTGCTGCAGCCGGCATAGCCGCAACCGCCGCAGTTTGCGCAGGGAAGACAGTCGTTGAGTTTTTCCAGACGGGGATCGGTTTCAACATAGAATACCTTTGAAGCAGCTGCCAGGATCAGGCCAAACGCAAGGCTCAGGCCGCCAAGGACGGCGATTGCAATGACAATTTCCATATTGCAACCCCCTTTAAGAAAAACTCATGCCTGAGAAGCCCATAAAGGCCAATGCAAGCAGACCTGCGGAGATGAGGGCAATGGGGGTGCCCTTGAAGCATTCAGGCGGTGTAGCCTTGTCTACGCGCTCACGCATGGATGCAAACAAGACGATAGCCAATGTAAAGCCTAAACCGCTGGCTGCACCGTTGATGACGCTCAGCAGCAGATTGTGATTTTTCTGTGCATTAGCCAAAACAACAGCTAATACTGCACAGTTGGTAGTGATCAGCGGCAGGTATACACCCAATGCGTTATACAAGGGCTTGATCTTCTTTTTCAGGAACATTTCCACCAGCTGTACAACGGATGCAATGACCAGAATAAAGGCGACGGTTTGCATATAATCAAGGCCTAGCGAAACCAGAAGCTGATAAACAAAGTAGCAGACGATGGAGGTCAGGGTCATAACAAATGTTACAGCCATACCCATGCCAACTGCAGCATTGATCCGCTTGGAAACACCCAGGAAGGGGCAGATGCCCAAAAACCGCACCAAAACGTAGTTTTCACTCAGGAGAGCGGCAATAATAATGGATACAATTTGCATTATTTAGCAGCCTCCTTTTTCTTTTTCTTCATGTCCATGTGCTTAGTCAGCCATTGAGAGCCGGCCAGCACACAGCCGAGCACCAGAAAACCACCTACCGGCATGATAATATGCATAGCAGGATAGCCTTCAGGAATAATACGGATTCCTTCGCCGCCATTGAGCAGACCACCGCCAAATGTACCGGCACCCAGCAGCTCACGAATGATGCAAATGAGAACCAAAGCAATCGTATAGCCGATACCCTGACACAGTCCGTCAACGGCAGATGCCAGCACGCCATGTTTGGATGCGAAGCCTTCTGCACGGCCAAGGACAATACAGTTGACCACAATCAATGGAATAAACACGCCCAAACTTTCAGAAAGCGCGGGGATAAATGCCTGCAAAAGCAGATCGATTATGGTAACAAATCCGGCGATGATGGTGATATAGGCTGCAATACGTACCTGAGAGGGAATGACCTTCCGAAGGGCGGAGATCAGTATGTTGGAACAGATGGTGATGATGGTAACAGCAACACCCATACCCAAGCCGTTAAACAAGCTGGTGGATATTGCCAATGCAGAACACATACCCAGCATTTGCACCAGAACGGGATTTTTGGTCAAAAGGCCCTCTTTTAATTGTTTTTTGAAACTCATGAGGCACCTCCGGTTAACGCAGCAACACAGTCAAGAGCGGCGTTGACGCCCTCACAGACAGCATTGGATGTAATGGTAGCGTTGGTAATGGCATCAATGTTCTCGCCTACAGCAACATTTCCGGACAGCCCAACAAACTGGTTGCGGAAATCTTGACCAGCAGAGTTATTTGCAGCAGCAATTGCACCAAGACCGGCGGATTCGCTATGGGAGATAATGGAGATACCGATAACCTTACCTTCCATATCGACACCCACCATCATAGTGATGGCACTGTCAAAGCCGATGGGAGCAACCTCTACAGCATAGCCGTTTACGCCCTTAAAGACTTTTGTGACCAAGCCTGTTGCATCAGAAAATTCAGAGATTGCTTCGCCGCCGCCAGGCAGAACAGCCTCGATGGCTGCTTGGGTCTTTCGCTCATTTTCTTTTTCGATGATAGGAGCGGTCAGGTCATTGACCAGTGCCAGCGCAGCAGCAACGACAATGGAAATGGTGAGCAAAACCAGTGTGATCCGCATGACATATCGGAAATTGGACTCTTTTTTCATTTTGCTGCCGCCTCCTTTCGTTTCGCACCATACTTGGAGGGTCGGCCTACACGGTCAAACAGCACTACACAAGCATTCATAATCAAAATGGCATAGGAAACGCCCTCGTTATAGCCGCCAAAGTAGCGGATTACGATGGTCAGAATACCACAACAGATGCCATAGATGATTTGACCCAGCCGGGTGATGGGAGAGGTGACATAGTCGGTTGCCATAAAGATAGCACCCAGCATCAGACCACCGCCAAATACCTGCGCAGCCATCCAGAGAAGACGATTATTGCCCTGGGGGAACAAGAATGCAAGTACGGCAACTGTACCGATGTATGCCAGAGGAATGCGAATCGCGATGACCTTGCGGATCAGCAGGTAAACAAAACCAATCAGCAGCAGTAATACAGAGGTTTCGCCAATACAGCCGCCAATGTTGCCCCAGAACATATCCCAAAGAGAGTCGGGGGGCAGTTGACTCTGATGCATAAAAGATAAAGGAGTGGCGGATGTAACAATGTCTACATTTTCTGCAAAGACCTTGGCTTTGTTTTCCCAACCGACAGTTACCCAAGTGGACATGGCCGCAGGCCAGCTGAACAAAAATGCACGACCGGCAAGAGCGGGATTGAACAGATTTTTTCCAATACCGCCAAAGAGCATTTTCACTACGATGATGGCAAAGAAATCACCGATAATGATCTGCCAGTATTCAATGGTAGGCGGACAGACAAATGCCAACAACACACCGGTAACACAGGCAGACAGATCGTAAGTCTTGTCGTCCTGCTTCAAGAATCGGCACCACAGCTTTTCAAAAAGGAAGCAGGCCAGCACGGATACCAGTGTGACTGTCAGTGCGCGCGGACCAAAAAAGTATACAGAACCGATCAGTGCGGGTGCCAGTGCAATCAGTACATCACGCATGATATGTTGCGTGGTATTGCTGTTGTGGGCGTGGGGGGAACTGGAAATGGTCAGTTCATAGTAATATTTCATTTGTGACATTTCGTGCTCCCTCCTTATTTCTTTGCAGTTGCGGCATCACGCAGCCGCTGCTTGCCGGAACGGAATGCCAGCACCAAAGGAACACCGGCAGGACAGTTATAAGCGCAGCAGCCACATTCGCAGCAATCCATCAAATGCACAGCATTCATTTCCTCGATTTCATTGGAGTACAGCGCTTTGTACATCAAAACGGGCATCAGATTCATGGGGCACACATCGATACATTTGCCACAGCGGATGCAATGAGGATCTTTTACGGTGTAACGGTTTTGCTTGCCAAGAATCGTAATCGCATTGCAGGCCTTAATGGTGGGAACGGAAAGGTCGAATTGGGCGATGCCCATCATAGGGCCACCACTGAGAACCTTGTAGGGGTTCTGGGCAAGACCGCAGGCTTCCAACAGATCGTTGTAGCTGGTGCCAATGGGAACCAGCAGATTTTTGGGCTCCATGAGAATATCACCGGAAACAGTAACAATTCGCTGAACCAGAGGCATTCCCAGATAGACAGCATCGTATATGGCCTTACATGTAGCTGCATTGAACACAGCACAACCGACCTCAACCGGCAGACCGCCGCTGGGAACCTGACGTCCGGTGATGGCCTGAATGATTTGCTTTTCTGCGCCCTGGGGATATTTGGCGGGCAGAGCATCCACAACAATACCGGAATCTGCGGTGTTTGCTCGTAGTGCCTGGATTGCTTCGGGCTTGTTGTTTTCAATGCCAATATGGGCACTCTTCAAACCCAGTATTTTCATGATGATCTGAATGCCGGAGATCAGCTCCTTGGGATACTCCCGGCACAGCCGGTCATCGGCAGTTATGTAAGGCTCACATTCACCGGCATTGATGATAATGGTGTCCACCTTGCCGATACCGCCGGAGAGTTTTACGTGGGTAGGGAAAGAGGCACCGCCCATACCTACAATACCGGCCTCCCGAATGATGCCGATCAATTCTTCTGCGCTCAGCGCAGCGACTTCCTCCTGGGTACGGGGCTGGATGTTTTCACAAAGCGTATCCTGATGGTCGTTCTCGATGACCACGCTCATAACCGTAACACCACTGGAGTGCGGCCGTGCTTCAACAGCTTTTACAGTGCCGGAAACCGGAGCGTGTATGGGAACAGACAGACCACTGTTGTCACCAATTTTTTGTCCTTTTTTTACTGTATCATTCTTTTTTACCAGGGGTTCGCAGGGAACACCGATATGCTGAGACATGGAAACAACCAAAAGATCCGGGGCGGGGAATTTCTGAACCGATAAATTCCGGGTGTACTCTTTATGATCTTTGGGATGTATGCCTCCGCAAAAAGAAAAAGCCATAATTGCTTCACCTCGACTGAAAATGTATAAAATGCGTGCCTTTATCATACCGCAAAAACGGAAATTTGTCCATAGAATTTTAGCATTTTGCACAAATAAATGAAAGAAAATATGTTTATATCGATATAAAATGAACGAAAGCGCGCTAAAAAGGACTTAGTATGCCTCTTTACAATCTAACAAGAAAGGATTATAATCAGTAAAGATTACAAAAGGGGAGATAGTATGCATTTGCGGTTTCGAAAATGGGATATCGCCGTTGTGTTCAGTGTCGTACTGTTGGCAGTGATCATATTTTTTGCGTACCTTTCCCGAGATAAAGCGGCAGGCGCTGTTGCCGAAATCTATCAGGACGGAGCGCGGATCAAAACAGTTTCGCTGGCCGAAAATCAGGAATTTACCGTAGAAGGTAAGTATAGCAATACCATCACTGTCCGAGATGGGAAAATTGGCATTACATCGTCAAACTGCCCCGGGGAAGACTGCGTACATAGTGGCTGGATCTCCACGGCAGGTAGAAGCATTATTTGTCTGCCAAATGGTTTGGAGATACGCATCACCTCCGGTAACAGCGATGTGGATTTCGTAGTGGGGTGAGATGATGGGAAAAGCAAAGAAAATTTCACTTTGTGCCATTTTGATTGCCCTTGCCCTGGCGCTTTCCTACATGGAGCGATTCATTCCTTTGCAGCTGATCATTCCGTTGCCGGGATTTAAGCTGGGTCTTGCCAATATTGTTACATTGGCAGCGCTTTTTTTACTGAAAGCCAAGTACGCTTTTGCTATCTTGGTCGTTCGGTGCATTTGGGGTGCTGTATTTGGCGGTGGCATCACGGGCTTGGTATTTTCCTTAAGTGGCGGTCTGCTGGCTATGACAGCTATGGTGCTGGGAAAAAAATTCAAACTGTTTTCTGTGTATGGTATCAGCGTTATGGGCGCAGCGGCACATAACATTGGTCAGATCCTGGCGGCAATGGTGCTGATGAACACTGTCTATGTTGGGGCATATTTACCCTGGCTATTGCTGATCGGCATTGTAACTGGACTTATGACAGGCGGTATTTGTGCAGGGGTTTTACGTGTGTTGCCCAAGGCATACATAGGAGACCAGTGATGAAGAAGATTTCTCTACTCCTTTTATTGTGTCTTGTGTTGGTTGGATGCACACCGGCACAAAAGCAGTATACTGCAACGTATTTGAATCTGTTTGATACTGTGACTACGATTGTGGGCACTGCCCAAAATGAGCAGCAGTTTCAGCAGGAAACCCAGAAAATATATGAGCAGTTACAGCGCTATCATCAGTTATTTGATATTTATAACGACTATGAAGGCGTCAATAACCTGAAAACCATCAATGATCAGGCTGGCATTGCTCCTGTGGAGGTTGGTTCTTCAATTATTGACCTTTTGTTGGATTGCAAAAGCTACTACGAACTAACGAATGGAAAAGTCAATGCGGCTATGGGCAGTGTGCTTTCTTTATGGCATGATGCCAGGGAAAATACCAAACTCCCGGATGCGGATGCTCTTGCAAAGGCTATGGAGCATATTGATTTTGCCAACGTGGTGATTGATAAAACGGCATCTACAGTTTATATTACTGACCCGGAAATGTCTTTGGATGTAGGCGCGATTGCCAAGGGTTGGGCGACACAACGGGTGGCGGAAAACGCACCGGCAGGATTGCTGATCAGTGTGGGAGGCAATGTTTGCGCCACCGGTCCAAAAGAGAACGGCTCTGCCTGGGTGGTGGGTGTCCAGAACCCGGGTGGGGGAGAATATCTGCGAAGAATCTCCATAACCGGGGGCAGCGTAGTTACTAGTGGAGATTATCAGCGTACCTTTACAGTGGATGGAAAAGCCTACCACCATATCATCGATCCGATAACCGGCATGCCGTCTGTTTATTGGCGCAGTGTGACTGTTGTGTGTGATGATTCCGGCCTTGCAGATGCCTTGTCCACTGCCTTGTTTATTCTGCCCTTGGAAGAGGGAAAAGCCTTGGCAAAACAATGCGGCGCAATGGTCTTGTGGCTGGATACCCAGGGAGAACAATATACAACCGATGATTTTCCATAATTAGGTAAGAAAGGAAAGGAGGAGCGATATGGAAAAACGTGATTTTCCTGTATTTCCTCGTTGTGCCTTTGCTATTGCCGTCTTCTGTATGGCTGGCATCGTATTTTGGGGTATAGAACTGATCAAAGGGTATATTGCTATGTCAGCGGAAGTTCATGCAGGACATGAATGGTTGCCATTCTATTTTGGCGTATTTATGCTGATTCCGGGTGGAGTCATTGGTGCAATCAGTTCCGCTTTTTGTGGATTCAGAACGACCATAAGATGGGTCAAAATTGTATCGTTTATTATGTTGGCAATTTTCCTGGCAGCATGCTTACCACAGATCATTTATATTTTGGGATTCTGTTAAATTGGGGGTTTGTATGAAAAAAACTGTTTACATAGAGGTCACGACAACTGACCCTACATTCAATTTGGCACTGGAAGAGTATGTCTTTGAGAAAATGAGCCGGGATCAGGAGTATTTTCTCACCTGGCGAAATGACAATGCCATTATCATCGGTCGCCATCAGAATACGGCGGCGGAGATCAATGAGGAATTTGTCAAAGAAAAGAATATCAAAGTGGTGCGGCGGCTGTCCGGTGGTGGTGCGGTGTATCACGATTTGGGAAATCTGAATTTCACCTTTATCGTGGATGCCCAGCCGGGTCAGAAGGTGGATCTGCGGAAATTCTGCCAGCCCATTGCGGATACTTTGTGCAATTTGGGCGCAAATGCAGAGGTGGATGGCAGAAACGACATCCTTATTGACGGCAAAAAGGTCTCCGGCAATGCCCAGTATATTCGTCAGGGGAGAGTGATGCACCATGGCACGATCCTTTTTGATTCCGATATGTCGGTGTTAGGCCAGGCTTTGATTCCGGATCCCGCCAAAGCGCAGGCGAAGGGAGTAAAATCCGTACACAGTCGTGTGACAAACGTTCGGCATTGTTTGGAACGGGATATGACACTGGAAGAATTTCGGGATATTCTCTCAAATTCGCTGATGTCACAAGGCTTTGAACGATATGAGCTGACGGCTGAGGATATTGCACTTATTACGGAAATTCAGCAAAGCCGATATGCTAAGCAAGATTGGAATTATGGCTTTTGTGAAGCTGGTGATTTGGTGCGCAAAAAGCGCATAGAAAACTGCGGTACTGTAGAAGCCCATATCACATTAAAAAATGATTTGATTGCTGATATTGTTTTTCGGGGAGACTATTTCAGCACGCTTTCTCCGGAAAAACTGGGAAAGCTGCTCTTGGGACTGCCATTAAAAGCAGAGGCTATGCGCGTTGCACTGAAAGACCATAGTGCAGAGGACTATATTACCGGTTTGGACAATGCGTGTTTAATCAGTCTTTTGTGCGGATAGTAAATGTTAAAAAATAGGGTGTTGACAAAATGTTATAACAGTGTTATAATCGCGTTACCAAACACACAAATGTAACATTTTGAGGTACAACATGAACAGTATCCGCCAAAAAAAGATCTGTGATTTTATTGAGTCCAGGCAAGTTGTTACAATTAAAGAATTGCAAAGTCTGTATCCCAATGTGTCTTTGATGACGATACACCGGGATCTGGATGCACTGGTGCAAAGTGGTGCCGTCGTCAAGATCCGTGGTGGTGCCCGGGCAGTGCGGCATACCGGCGATCCTGGATTTGAGGTGCGTCTGCAAGAGAATAATGCAGGCAAGGCAGCTATGGCAGGAAAGGCACTGTCGCTGATTCAACCGGGCAGTACAGTATTTCTGGATGCCAGTACATCCAATCTGATGTTGGCTCGCACATTACCGGATGTCAATTTGAATATCTTTACTACTGCACCCAACATTGCCATTGAACTTTGCAGACTGCATAATCCCAGTATTACATTGTGCTGCGGCAATTTAAACCGAAAAACGATGTCTTTGTCCGGCCAGAATACGCTGGATATGCTGGAGCGGATCAATATTGACCTTGCCTTTATTGGCGTTTCCGGTTGTAATGTGGATGCAGGATTTACCTGTGGTACAGAAGGGGATATGGCAGTCAAGGCTATGGTGCTTCGTAAGGCACGCACAAAAGTAATTATGTGCGATAAGGAAAAATTCAGCAGACTGATGCCCTATACCTTTTCCAAAATTGCGGATGTGGATTACCTGATTTCGGATGATTCCATACCGGAAGCGATTGTACACGAGGCGAAAACAAATGGCGTGATCATACTTTAATATTTCAGGACAGCGGAGAGAAAATGCTCCGCTGTCCATCTTTTTATGCGAAAAGAGCAAATTACCTATTGACGAAGATGTTATAAAATGTTATAAATAACATGATATAACATAACCTTAAGGAGGAAACTATCAAAATGGCAAACGCAGTTATCATGCCCAAGGCGGGCATAACCGTGGAAAGCTGTATCATTGGTGAGTGGGTGAAGAAGGTTGGCGATCAGGTCAAGATCGGTGACGTTCTGTTTACCTACGAAACAGATAAAGCTTCTTTCGAATGTGAGTCCACAGCCGAAGGCGAGCTGTTGGACATTTTCTTTGAAGAGGGCGATGAAGTACCTTGCCTGGTCAACGTCTGCGCCATCGGTGTTAAGGGAGAGGATTGCTCTGCACTGCGTGGTGGTAGCGCTGCTGACGCACCTGCCGCTCCTGCTGCTGCACCTGCAGCCGCTGCTGCTCCTGCTGCAGTCGCCTGCAATACCAAGGCTCAGGCTGTTATCATGCCCAAGGCCGGTATTACTGTGGAGAGCTGCATTATCGGCGAATGGCTGAAGCAGATCGGTGATGAGGTCAAGATCGGCGACATTCTGTTTACATACGAAACTGACAAAGCTTCCTTTGAGTGCGAGTCCACTGCAGAAGGTGAACTGTTGGCAATCTTCTTTGAAGAGGGTGATGAAGTTCCCTGCATGGAGAATGTTTGCGCAGTTGGTCCTAAGGGCGAGCCTACCGATTGTCTGAAGCCCGGTGCTGCTCCCGCAGTGGTTGAGGTTGCTGCAGTTGAGGTTGCTGCACCTGCTGTTGAGGCTGCTCCTGTGGCTGTTGCCAAGGACGGCGCTCCCGTATCCCCCAGAGCGGCAAAGCTGGCTAAGGCTGCCGGTGTAGATGCTACTTTGGCAGTAGGCACTGGCCCCAACGGTCGTATTATCGAGCGTGATGTACAGAAGTTGATTGCGCAGGGCGTACCTGCCAAGGCTGCTGTTGCTGCCGAGCCTGAGAATGAGTATGAGGACGTGAAGTTCAGCGGTATCCGCCGTGCTATTTCCAAGTCCATGACCGCCAGCTTGTCTACTATGGCACAGCTGACCCATACGGTTTCCTTTGACGCTACTGCAATTTTGAACTACCGCAAGGCTCTGAAGGCTGCCGGTGGTGAGTATGCCGGTATCACTTTGGGTGATATCATTCTGTACGCTGTTTCCCGTACTTTGCTGAACCATCCCGACCTGAACGCCAATATGCTGGATGACAACTCCATCCGTCTGTTCAAGCATGTCAACCTGGGTGTTGCCGTTGATACACCCCGTGGCCTGATGGTTCCCACCATCCGCAATGCTGACCAGCTGAGCCTGCTGGAAATCTCCAAGGCTGTGAAGGAACTGGCTGCTGAGTGCCGTGACGGTGCCATCAATCCTGACAAACTGTCCGGTGGCAGCTTCACCGTTTCCAACCTGGGCTCTATGGGTGTTGAGAGTTTCACTCCTGTTATCAATCCTCCCCAGACAGGCATTCTGGGTGTTTGCGGCACCATTGACCGTGTGCGCAAGGCTGCTGATGGCTCCATTGAGATCTATCCTGCTATGGGTCTGAGCCTGACTTACGATCACCGCGCTGTGGACGGTACTCCTGCTGCCCGTTTCCTGAAGGAACTGTGCACCAATCTGGAGAACTTCACCACACTGCTTGCTAAGTAATTTAAGGAGGATATAGATATGCCTAAGAGTTTATTTGTGGATCCTGCCGTAGTGCGTGCACCCGGCAAGGTCACTTTCAATGATATTCCCGTAAACCAGTACAATAAGACCGTTAAGGAAGAACTGGAGTCCGGTAAGTTTACCAAGGAAGACCTGATCCGTATTTTCCGGGATATGACTGTCCTGCGTGAATTCGAGACTATGCTCAACCTGATCAAGACACAGGGTTCTTACAACGGCATTGACCATACTTATCCCGGTCCTGCCCATCTGTCCACCGGTCAGGAGTCTGCTTGTGTCGGTCAGGCCTATCTGCTCGATGAGAACGACTTTGCATTCGGCAGCCACCGCAGCCACTCCGAGATTCTGGCAAAGGCTCTGTCCACCATCAACAAGATGAGTGACGAGCAGCTGATGAATGTTATGGAGAACTTCCTGGAAGGCAAGTGCCTTCGGGCTACCCAGAAGCTGGGCGAAACCAAGGACGTCAAGGAACTGGCTATCCGCTTCATTCTGTACGGCACACTGGCTGAGATCTTTGCCCGTGAAAGCGGCTTCCATATGGGTATGGGCGGCTCTATGCACGCATTCTTCCTGCCCTTCGGTATCTATCCCAACAATGCTATTGTTGGTGGTTCCGGTACTATTTCCACCGGTGCTGCACTGTATAAAAAGGTCAACAATAAGAAGGGTATCTGCATCTGTAATATCGGTGATGCATCTATGGCCCGTGGCCCCGTGTGGGAAGCGCTGAACTTCTCCGCTATGGATCAGTACAAGACTCTGTGGGAGAGCCACAATGACGGCATGCCCATTTTGTACAACATCTTTAACAACTCCTATGGCATGGGTGACCAGACCCGTGGAGAAACAATGGGTCAGGGCTGCATGAGCCGAATCGCCTCCGGCGTCAGCCCGACCCAGTTCCACGCTGAAACTGTGGACGGCTTCAATCCCTTGGCAGTTATTGATGCCATGGAACGCAAGCTGGAGCTGCTGCGTAACGGTCAGGGCCCCGTGATGCTGGAAACACTGACTTACCGCTTCTCCGGTCACTCTGTTTCCGACCAGAATGCTTACCGCACCAAGGAAGAGATCGATGCATGGAAGGAAGTTGACCCCATTCTGACTTATCCTGCCAAGCTGATCGAAGCCGGTGTTATGACGCAGGAAGATGTGGACGCAATCCTGAAGGAAACTTCTGACCGAATGACCATGATCTGTAAGGCTGCTGCTGATCCTGTGTTCAGCCCCTACTGTGATTTCAAGAAAGATCCCGCTGTTGTGGAGCGCATCATGTTCTCCAATCAGAAGATCGACAAGCTGGATGACCGTGAGCCTGAATTCACTGTTCCCAAGGAAGAAGCTGAGGGTTACAAGAAGATCAAGGCCAAGGAACGCTGCCCCATCGATGCAGACGGCAAGCCCGTTTCCAAGATGAAGCTGTATAACCTGCGTGACGGTCTGTCCGAGGTTATTTGGGATCGTTTCTATGAAGACCCCACCATGATCGCTTACGGCGAAGATTGCCGTGACTGGGGCGGTGCATTTGCTGTTTACCGTGGCATGATGGACGCTCTGCCTCATAGCCGTTTGTTCAACTCTCCTCTGGCTGAGGGCGCTATTGTTGGTACTGCAGTTGGTTATGCTCTGTCCGGCGGCCGCGCATTGGTTGAGCTGATGTATGCTGACTTCATCGGTTGTCCCGGTGACGAAATCTTCAATCAGATGTCCAAGTGGCAGGCAATGTCTGCCGGAATTCTGAAGATGCCTTTGGTTCTGCGTGTGTCTGTTGGCTCCAAGTACGGTGCGCAGCACAGCCAGGACTGG
>JAZRRL010000034.1:0-6335 GCA_045650665.1 Faecousia sp.
TGTGCTGCAGCTTCTGATTGGGAAGGGAAAGTTTGTAACGATACTTTTGATCTATGCCCTGATCCTGTTCTTGCAGCTCTTCATTGGTTCGGCTTCAGCAAAGATTTTTTTGGTTATGCCTATTGTCCTGCCAATCACCAATGCGCTGGGCATTTCTCCCACATTGGTGATTCTGACCTACTGTATGGCGGATGGATTTACCGATGTAATTTTGCCCACAAATCCCGTGCTGCTGATCGGCCTTTCCATGGCGAATGTATCTTATTGGAAATGGCTCAAGTGGACCTGGAAACTCCAGATGTTGCTGTTTGCGGTTTCCGTATTAGTTCTGTACTTTGGTGTTTTGGTTGGATATTGAGAAAGCTAATCACAGAACAAGGGTGAATAAGAAGACTCGCTTTCCATGTATACCATAGGACTTGGATATAAGTGCCTTAGTGTTCTGTGTAAGGTCCTGCCTTGTAGACTGCGCAATTTGATTGTGGGATTATTGTATGCGCAGTGACTGATAACAGTGAACGCAAATAAAACGAACATATGAAGGCGGCTGTGAAGCCGCCTTTGTTTGTTGTAGATATTGAAATAAGATTGCTTCTGTGTTAAACTCGATTCAATAAATTGGCACAATTCATTGGCAGGAGGTTCGTGTTATGGCCTATTTCATTATGTGCATAATTGGGTATTTGTTAGGCTGCTCCAATATGGCTACATATCTTGCAAAAGCCAAAGGGGTGGACATAACCTCCGGCGGAAGCGGTAATCCCGGTGCCTCCAATGCCACGATCCTGATGGGATGGCGGGCAGGAATCCTCGTCGCCGTTCATGATGCGGGAAAAGCGCTGGTGGCTGTTATTATAGGAAAGCTTCTTTTTCCAGACGTAAGGGATGTAGCTGTCGTTGCGGGAGCGGCGTGTGTTCTGGGACATATATTCCCGCTCTTCTTAAAATTCAAGGGTGGTAAGGGCTTTGCTTCGTACATAGGCATGATTCTTGCATTGAACTGGAAATTTGCCCTAATCGTCATTGCGGCAGTCATCATCGTTACGGTGGTGTTTGACTACCTTGTAATCGGAACAACACTTACAGTTGTCAGTCTGCCGGTATATCTTATCTTCTCCTCTGCCGGTTGGATCGCTGTTGCAGCCGCCTGTGTGGCGACTTCGGTGATCATATTCCAGCACAGAATAAACTATGTCCGTATCTGGAAAGGTACAGAGATCGGCCTTCGCTCAACAATGAAGGGCGAGCATCGGGTAAAATGAGTTTGGGTGATTTGTATATGAAAAAACATCAAACGGTTCTTATCCTTTTGGTAACAATCATATGTTGCCTGATGATGGCGATGGTGGATGGTGTACTCCGGCCTGGATATGCAGTTAAGTCTGCGATCAAGATTGCGCTCTTTATGCTGATTCCATTGATCGCATCCAGAATGGATCGCGGTGTGCTCTACCTGTCACTGCTACGCCCCAAGAAGAAAGGATTTCTGCCGGCCATTGCCCTTGGTATCGGCATCTATGTGGTGATCCTCGGCGGATACTTCCTGGTGTCGCCGTTCTTTGACTTCTCGCAGATTGCCGGTGCTTTGACAGATAACGCAGGCGTCACAAAGGAAAACTTTCTCTATGTGAGTCTTTATATCTCCTTTGCAAATTCTTTCCTAGAGGAGTTCTTCTTCCGTGGTTTTGTCTTTACCAATCTGAAACGATACTCTGGTAGAAAACTGGCTTACATATTCAGTGCAGCGGCATTCAGCCTGTACCATGTGGCCATGATGATCGGTTGGTTCTCTCCGGCACTCTTCCTGCTTGTTATGGTGGGACTGGTGATCGGCGGAATGATCTTCAACTGGTTGAATGAAAGGCTGGATACGATCTACTGCTCCTGGCTGACACACATGTTTGCCAATTTTGCTATTAACACGATTGGTTTTATGCTGTTGCGGTGAAATGTTCTGCAGGCATATAAACCAATGAGTGGTAAGTGCCAGAGAAAAAATAAAACCGACGTTATAGTCGGTCTGTGGTGCTATAAAAAAGAAATAACCCTCGACTTGTTACCTAATCACTGTAACTGGTCGAGGGTTATTTCACACAGTATGCGGGTTCCATCATTTACGTAACCTCTCATTTCTACAGATTAGACGCAACTTCCAATATTTGAATTGCTCCCGGTTCAATTCCTTTAGTTTTGCTTCTGAGAAATCTATATCAGCGGGAATGGTGGGAAGCTCGTCTTTCGATTCCTTTTTTCATAGGAATCTAGGTGTATCAGATCATTGGTATCACCTCTTTGTACTTATATGATAATCGGTAAAAGTGTATTTTTCAAGATGGGATGTTGAACGAAAAGACAGTGCTGAAAAGTTCTTAAAATGCCATGAATTAATGCAAAAGGGAGAATCTTTTCTTGCAGAATAAATCGTGATTGACAGTGCTGGATTGCTTATGATAGAATGATAGTGTTGGGTGGTCAAAAAGGCCACCCATTTTTCGTGGAGGAAATAAGGGTATGAATGTGCCTTATCAGATTATAAAGAGCGATCGCAAGACCATCGCAATCCAGATCAAACCGGATGGTCAGGTTGTGGTCAGATGCCCCAAGCGGATGCGTCTGGAGGACGCCAGACGGTTTGTAGAGAGTAAAGCGGATTGGGTCGAAAAGCACCTAGCAAAGAGAACACCTCGGGATAAGGCGAAGTATACACCTAAGGAAAGCGAACAGCTCCGTGAGCAGGCAAGAAAACTCGTCACTGAGCGCGTGAGATATTATGCGCCAATTGTTGGCGTTACATATGGGCAGATCGCTATCCGGATGCAGCACACCCGTTGGGGCAGCTGCAGTAGCAAAGGCAACCTCAATTTCAACTGTCTGCTTGCCCTTGTACCACCAGAAGTACTGGACTATGTTGTTGTGCATGAGCTGTGCCACCGTAAAGAATTGAACCACTCCGATCGTTTCTGGAACGAAGTGAGACGGATACTACCGGACTATAAAGTGCAGAGGAAATGGCTAAAGGATTATGGATCTCCTTTGATCTCTAGGTTACCCTAAATGGGTGTAAACATTTTGGCATAAACCCGTACACGATTTGGCAGGTTGTTGCTAATGACGCGTAAATGAGAATATGCTATACTTATAGCGTGAATACTTGGACCTTCCCTCGGGAGGGTCCATTTTCTATGTCCAAATACTCAAAAGGAGCGAGTGAATTATGAAATTTTGTCCATACTGCGGAGCGGATCTGTTAGATGATAATGTTTTGTTCTGTGGTCAGTGCGGGAAGAAGTTACCACCCCATGAGGCGGGTATCACGGAACCTCTTACCGAAGAGATGCGTCCTGAACAGGAAGCACCTAAGCCAGTTCCTACCAAAGAAAAACGCAAGAAGAAAAAGAAGAAGCCGAAGAAGGTCAATGTTTCCGAACCCCAGGAATCGGTAGACGATGGCTATGATGGTTATTACGATGATGTGCTTCCCCCCGACACTGACCGCGTGAAAGAAGGCCTAGATAAGGAACTGGTCAAGAAGATTGTTCTTCTCGGCGTGGGCGTTGTATTCATAATCGGCTTGTGTGTCGTTATGATGTATGTACTTTAAATGTTGCACTTTTCCTCGACCATCGGTGTAATTGAGTAAAATCATGAAACGAGGTAAAAAGTTATGAAGTACATTTCTATTGGCGCCGTTCTCAATGAAGGCACTGAACATATCCTGGATGTAACCCATGGTGGCGATAAGTTCCATCTGACCGGTGAGAAAGCACGTTTGTGGCTGAATGGTCGTCTCGGTTTTGCAGAGGTTTTTAGCCCGCTGCATCTGAACTTGCTGGATCAGCTTTCTAAAATGGGTCTGGTAATTAAGTGCGACGGCTCCAGAGCTGAAGAATACCGGGCTCTGACCAAGTGCACGATCGTCCCTGCAGAGCGTGAATACCCATACTGGTTTTTGCGACCCCTTGAGAAGACTGTGCTGCAGTGGTTGCGGAATGCCGGTCTGGTGTTGAGCATGGCAGAGCTTGTTTACCTGGTGGACCGCGGTGTTCCGCTGGAAGGTAATTACCTGGGCAGTGATAATGCGCAGGCACTGGTTGAACGCATTTACACTAAGGATACGGTGTTCAACAATATTCTGGAGAACCAGATGGAACGCTCTCCCGCAAAAGACCGCACAGTGAAAGCTGTTTTGGAGCTTCTGCGAAGAAAGCGGATCGTTCTGCTGTAAGGAGGAAGTATGAAAGAGAAGTTCAAACAAATCCCGCAACCCTTGCGAAAACAGATCCTTTTGCGTTGTGTTGGCGCAGGGTTGTCCTTGGCAATGTTGTTATTCGTTTTGGTTTACAGTAGGGATTGGCGTTTCTTTATCCCTTGTGTTGTTGCTGCAATTCTATGCCTTGCAAGTGCGGCATTCCTATTTAACCGTTGTGTGCGAGGAAAATATGTGGTGATCACAGGCGTCTGTACAGAGATTGAGCGTACCAGCATCCGAAAAAGGATCAAAGCAATTCATCTGCAGACAGAGGAACACTATGTGAGGTTAGTAGGTGTCAGAGGCCTACGGAGCCTTTCGATCGGGGAAACACTGTGCTTATATGTGGCGGATAACACACCCGTGTATAGCGTGGAAGGGAGCAATGTAATTTGCAACTATATCACTCTCTCCAAGGCGCTTCCAACTGTCAAAAAGAAATTCAAACTCAGTGATTGACTAATACAAATAGTTATGTTATAATACTATTGTTAAAGTTTACTTTGTTTTGCGCGAGCAATCTATAGTGTACGAGTGTTAATATGTCCAGAGCTATTTGCGTCCTTACGCAGATAGCTCTTTTTTTATTTGTCCTCGGTTTCTGCTCGCGTAAGCGGGTTGAAATATATTATTTTGCTTTGCAGGGCATACCTGCAGGAAGGAGTCAACTATGTTAAAGTTCTTCGCATCCAATGTGGTGGTCTCGAAAGGCTACCAGAATTCACCCGCAGTCAAGTTCTCTGAAAAGGGTGATTTCGTCCGCTTCCGTGTGGGCCAGAAGGTCTACGATCCCCGTGCCGATGACAATCATCGTTGGATCAATCTGACGATTAAGTGCTTCGATGCAGCTCTGGTGGATCGCATTCGTAAGATGGGTCTCAAGGAAGGTTCTTTCATCTCTCTGTCCGGTCGTTATGACGAGGATGTGTGGGAAGATGAGGAGAGCAAGGAAAAGCGCAGCATGCCGTGTATCATTCTGGATGAACTGGAATTCAGTGGTGGCGGCAGCGGTAAGAAGTCTGAGAACGGTAATTCCGCATCCCAGAACACTACCCCTGCACCTGCAACCCCTGCGGCAACACCTCAGGAAGGCCAGCAGATGCCCGGTAACTTTACGGGCTATGAAGGCTTCGGCGGCGGTAACAACTTCTTTAATCTGTAAGGAGCTGTACCACAATTGAATCAGGCACAATAACGCACACAAGTAGCTTCTATCGACTGCTTGTGTGCGTTTTTTGTTGCCATGAAAAAGGAGTAACATCATGAACGACAAAAACTTCAAGCGCCATATGGCCTACGAAGCTCTGGTGATTTTGGGACTGCTTGCACTGCTGACCTATATTACCCGGCTTTGGCCCATTCTTCTGCTCATCATCCTTGGTATTTTCATAGCCACTCTGCGGCTACTGTTCCTCTCCTGCAAAAAGGTGGAGCCTGTAAAGCCTACATTGGCACTTCCTCCTCCGTCTCAGCCTCCCGTAGAATCGGACATGCAGTCTATGGCTTATGCCATTATCCAGCGTAGGATCACTCAGATCTTGCGGGATAGATTTCCTGAGGTTAGATGGATTTGGGAGAATCCGAAGGCAAAGGATGACATTCTGGCAGGAAATCCTGTCTATGTTCTTCTTAATCGCGCCGGTGGTTACCGCCGGGGACGGGTTGTGCTACAGAATCTGACAGTGATGGATGTGGTATTTGATGAAGTCGGTCCTAAAAAGGATAAGGCTGATGAGAATCCTACACCTGCTCCAGGTAATGTACCTCCCACCGATGAGGAGGAAGAAGAGGAAGAGACCCCCGAGAACTTCGGTCTCATTGCTTTTCAGTGGGTTGAAGCCCACGTGATGGAGCTGAACGATCGCTGCAACGAAGCGATCGCAGAAGGATTAAGTGAGTATCTGATCCCTGCAGATGAGCTTCCCGTAACAGAAAGCTGGGAAGAAATTTGCAAAGAACTGATTCGCAACGATCTTCGCGGTGCCCGTTGTTGTGACGAAGGCATCATCATTGATTTTGAGCAGTAAGACTGCAGAAAGGAAATTACTATGAGTGTATCTATGAGTAACCTTTTTAACTACGGCAA
>JAZRRL010000035.1:0-33158 GCA_045650665.1 Faecousia sp.
GCATGTACGACAAGGGCCAGAATGTTGACATTCTGAAGGCTATGATGACCTACGGCGATTCCGCTGCATACTATCTGAGCCTGCCCAGCAAATAATTCAATCGCTTAACCTAACGAAGGAGGCGGGAGTAATCCCGCCTCCTTTTTTATGCGAAAAGGCCCCTGCTTTTGAATGCAGGGGCCTTTTGCTGATTTCATTCCACAATAGAAGCCTTATATTCCCGGGGAGTCATGTTTGTGTAGGCTTTAAAGCATTTTGAGAAATACTGAGGATTATCAAAATGGAGCATATCCGCAATTTGCGTCATATTATATTTGCCTTCGCGGATCAAGCGCCGCGCTTCTTTAATTTTCAAACTGTTGTAGTACTTCATAATGCCGCTTTTGCGATACAAAGAAAACTGTTGTTTTACTGTACTTTCGCTTTTTCCCACGTGCTGTGCTACGTCTGCGACAGTGATTTTTCCATAAATATTGGAATGCAGAAAATCCAGAATTTCCATGATGTGATACGGCACATCCACACCGTCGATCACATAGCTTTGTCGCATGGTCTTAGGCACCACATCTGTGTGCCGACAGAGCTTGATCAGGAAAATTTCCAAAAGATTTTTTACCATTTGGCTGCTGCCGAAAGGGTGCGGCTCGATCTGTTCAATCCGCTGCAGAAGGGGATTGCGGGGATCTTCCAGACGAAAACAAGACAGCCCCTCGGAAAAAAGCGTGGATAGTAACCCTTTTTCCTCTGCGTTCAATCGGAATATCTTGCCTTCAAAAAAGTGCATAGCCTTACTTCTGCATTCAAAGGTAATGATACTCACATTGGGGGCAACAGCATTATTACCGGATAAATTGTGAAACTCATTCGGTCTATGGAAAGTCATTTCCCCACTTTTGAGAATGAAGCGATTTTTATCGGCAGTACAGAGCATTTCGCCTTTGTCGATATAGACCATTTCCCAAAAATTATGACTTTCTCCCTCATAGTGAAAATTTTTGGAAAGTTCCATGTAAAAAAGCGTAATGATTTTTTCAATATGAAAGATGCGTTCAAATCCCATACGTGTAAAATTATCTTTCATAGGCATACCTCTTTGTCTGATTTTATAAATATTATAACCGATTTCACACTCCAATGCAAGTGCAGTGCATTTATAATGAAAGTACAAGGAATTTACCTGTTGGGAGGTCAATATGTACACAGTTTTAGTGATTTCATGCCACCCTGACGATATGGAGATCGCTTGCGCAGGCACACTGCTTAAATGCAAGGCACGTGGTGACCGGGTAGTGGTTTGTCATTTATCCAGCGGTAATCTGGGACATGTGGTGATCCCACCGGAGGAATTGGTCAAAGTACGCACCAAAGAGGCGGAGCGCTCTGCGGAAATGGGCGATTTTGAGATCATTTACAGTTGTTTTGACGATTTGCAGATTTACGATAATAACAAAGAGGCTCGGGACAAGGTGGTGGATGTGATCAAGTCCGTTGATCCGGATTTTATCATTACCCATGCGCCGGATGATTACATGCCTGACCATACTGCGGTCTCTCGGTTGGTATTTGATGCCAGCTTTACAGCGACTTTGCCCAACTATCACACTAAGGTTTCGGGTGCGGCTCGTTTGGTACCGATTTATTACATGGACACTCTGGCAGGGGTGAATTTCAATCCCACAGAGTATGTGGATGTGACTCCTTACATCGATAAAAAACTGGAAATGCTGGAATGCCACGAATCACAGGTGGTCTGGATGCGTGATCATGACGGCATCGATTTTCCGGATATGGTAAAGACCTGCTCCCGTTATCGCGGTTATCAGTGTGGCGTAGAGTATGCCGAAGGTTTCCGCCAATGTCAAGTGTATCTAAAGGGAACAACCAAGCGGTTGTTGCCCTGATAATAAAATCAAGGAGGTAATACTATGAACTTTAATTCTACCGTAAAGGGCTCTGCTTTAGAGGGTTTCTATCCTGCAGGCTGGGATTTTGATAAGATCGATGCTTGTATCGATGCACCGGAAAAAATCACACAGCGGCAGGCACATTGGAACGTGGGATTTAATCCCATTCAGTGCGACAGCCTGGGTGAGTTTGAAACCTATATGGGTCATGAGATCGCTATGCAGATCCGCATTGCCAAGGAAAAAGGCGAGAAAATCGCATTCATTCTGCCTGTTGGTCCCATGGGCATGTACAAGTGGGTCGTTTATTTCCTCAAAGAATGGAAAATCGCTTGCGACCATGTGTATACCTTCAACATGGATGAGTGGGCTGACAGCGAGGGCAACACTCTGGCACCTGATAACTCCGGCGCGTTTCAGTATGCCATGGAGCAGGCTCTGTTTAACCCCTTGGGTGAGTTGACTGTCCCTGCTACCCAAAGAAACTTTGCAACTAAGGAAAATCTGCCCACCTATCCCGGCAAGATTGCTGCATTGAAGGCAGAGGGTGCGAAACTGGTGCTGGTTTACGGCATCGGCAGAATGTGCCACATCGCTTTCTGGGAGCCTACGTTTGCTGCAGAGTATGCTACTGCTGAGGAGTGGGAGGCTGCGCCTTACCGCATTGCTGCAAAGATCCACCCGCTGACAGTTGAGCAGAATGCGCTGACTTCTTTCAAGTCCCGTACCACTTTGGTGCCTTGCCGGGCGAACACGATCGGCCCCGGTTTATTCCTGCAGGCGGATTATGCTATCGGCGGCGCTGACGGTACATTGGGGCGTGGCATGCAGTGGCAGGGAATGTCCTTGTGGATGACACTGCGCTATGGCAAGACTCCCTGGATTACATCTTCTTATATTCCCACGCTGCCCGGCCGGCTGTTCTTCCTGAAGGATCTGGCAGGTCCGCTGGAAGCAGAATGCAACTAAACTATGGCACAGAAAAATGGAATTGCTGTTGCCGGCACCGTCATTGTGGATAGGATCAATGAGATTTTGGCCTATCCGAAAAGCGGCGAACTGACCCAAATTCAGCACATCCAGAAGGCTATCGGCGGATGTGTACCCAATGTGGCGTTGGATCTGAAAAAGATATGTCCTGCACTTCCTGTCCGGGTATTTGGACGGGTGGGCAAAGACGAAGATGGCGCTTATGTGCGGCAGACTTTGGAACAAGCAGGATTGGATACGACCGGATTGATCACAGACGAAAATGCTCCCACCAGTTTTACCGAGGTTATGAGTGTGGCCGGTGGTCAGCGTACTTTCTTTACTTATTCCGGTGCCAGTGCTGCGTTTGGCACAGAAGATGTGGATTTTAGAAGTGTGTTGCCGGAAATTCTGCATTTGGGCTACTTTCTGCTGCTGCAGAAAGTAGACGATGGGGACGGGGTAAAAATCCTCAAGTCTGCGCAGGCAAACGGTGTTCGCACATCCATTGATCTGGTTAGCGAAAATTCCAACCGATACGCTCTGGTGAAACCTTGCCTGCCATATACGGATTATTTGATCATCAACGAAACAGAGGCCGGTATGCTGACGGGGATAGAACCCAGCAATGCCAATTTACAGGCAATTGCAGAAGCACTGAAAGCTATGGGCGTCCGGGAAAAGGTGATTATTCACAAGTCCGATTGCGCAGTGTGCTTGAGTAATGCTGGTTTTACAAGCTTGCCCTCTTATGCACTGCCTGACGGATATATCAAAGGTACGACCGGGGCAGGGGACGCCTTCTGCGCCGGATCACTGTACGGTATTTACAAGGGCTGGACGGATTTGCAGATTTTGGAATTTGCATCTGCCAGCGCAGTTATGGCACTGGGGGAAGCAGATGCTACCAGCGGTTTGATGGATGAACAGACAATCAAAGAATTTTGCCATAAGTTGTCCAGACAGAATGTAACTCTGTAAAAGGAGAAAAAATGAAAAAAGCAGTTATGTATGGCGGCGGCAACATTGGCCGCGGCTTTATCGGTGCAACATTCAGCCAGGCAGGCTTTCATGTTACGTTTGTGGATGTTGCAGAGCCGGTGGTAAAAGCATTGCAGGAGAAAAATACATATCCGGTGCGGTATGTGTCCAATCAAGGCTGTGAGGATGTGTGGATCTCCAATGTCACTGCAGTAGATGGAAAAAATGCGGATGCGGTTGCAGAGATAATTGCCGAGTGTGATATTATGGCTACCGCAGTTGGTGTGCGGGTTTTACCCTGGATCGTGCCCAATATCGTAGCAGGTCTGCGCAAACGCTGGGCTGCGGGCCGCGGAGAACTAAACATCATCATCTGCGAAAATCTGATGAATGCCAACCATGTACTGGAAGGTATGATCAAGGAACAACTGACACCTGAAGAATCTGCAATTTTTGATAAGACTGTGGGTTTGGTGGAAGCCTCTATTGGCCGCATGGTGCCGGTACAGACTGAGGAAATGAAGGATGGCGATCCTCTGCGGGTTTGTGTGGAAAAATACGGCTTTTTGCCGGTGGACAAGGATGCTTTCAAGGGGACAATCCCGGAAATTGCAAATCTGGTGCCGTATTCGCCTTTTGATTTTTATCTGAAGCGCAAGCTCTATGTGCATAACATGGGCCATGCCACCTGCGCTTATCTGGGAGATATTCTGGAGCTGGCATATATCTATGAATCCATTGATGTGGCGGATGTTTACATTCTTGTGAAGAATGCTATGCAGGAAAGTGCGCAAGCCCTTGCCGCCCAGTATAATGCGCCCATTAAACCGCTGATGGATCACATTGATGACTTGCTGGGGCGGTTTACCAATGCTGCGTTAGGGGATACCTGCCAACGTGTTGGCGGTGACCCTGCACGAAAACTCAGCCCGGAGGATCGTCTGATCGGTGCAGGCAAACTGGCATTGCAGCAGGGGATTGCACCTTACCATATTGCTGTAGGTGCTGCTGCCGGTGTTCGGCGGTATCTGGCAGAAAACGACAAGGCACAGTCTATGGAAAATGCTGCAGAGGTATTGATGCAGGTTTCAAAGCTGGATACGAATGATCCCTTGATGCACATAATCTTAGATATGTACCGGCTGATTTTGGAAGGCGCAAGTATGTATGACCTGCGCAAAATTGCCGGGCAAAAGCAAGCCAAGAGCCTGCAAAACGCAATTTAATAATAAAAACCGCCGCTCAAATGAGCGGCAGTTTTTTTATGTAGTTAAGCGGGTTTTTCGTAACCGGTCAACTGGGTATTGGTAGTTTCCAGGAAAAAAGCCAATTCCGAGCCGTCGGTGAGGATGACAACACTGCCCATTAAGTCCGTGCGATACAGTTTTACCTCTGATTGCTCTAGTCGATTCATGGGGCCATCGTGGGGATGACCGTATTCATTACCCCAGGCACAGAACACAACACCATAATCCGGATCTACCTTATCCAAAAAAACCTGACTGGTAGAGCTGTAGCTGCCGTGATGGCCAACCTTCAGCACATCAGCCTTCAAATCCACATTGGCATCCACCAACTGTTTTTCTGCAAGTGCTTCCATATCACCGGTGAAGAGGAATTTACGCTCTCCGAATTGGACCATGAGCACCAAAGAGGTGTCATTCAGGTCAAAATAGGTGTCGTTGTGATACCAAGGACCAAGCACAGTAATAGATAGGTTGTTTTCCTCAAATTTTGTGCCGATAGCAGGACGCTGAATTTCCAAACCCTTTTGATTGGCAATGGTACTGAAATCTTCAAAAAGATAGGTGTCAAAAGTAGTAGTGGAGCACCAGATTTCATCTGTGGGGATGTTGTTCAGCACCAAGGGCAGACCGCCCAAATGGTCGCCATGGGGATGGGTGTTTACCATTAAATCGATCTGATCCACACCGAATTGCTTCAGATAATCCAAAACATCCCGGGAGGTGTCTGTGTTGCCACCATCGATCAGAACAGTGGTGTCTCCTGCAATCAGCAGTGTGCAATCCGCGTGATTTACATCAATATAATGAATAGAAAGCGTGCCAAGTGTGCTAAGGGATTCCTCCTGTACAGGGGTGGCTGCGCAACCGGATAGCAGCAGACTAAGCAATAAGAATGCAGCCAAAAGTCGTTTCATTTGCGACCCTCCACAGTGAGGTTTTCATTGTTTTTGGGTTTCTTTTGCTGATTGAGCCAGGTGTTCATTACGATACCGTGCGGCAAAAGCTTCACCAGCCGTACCTGCATCCGGGTAAAGAATCCGGGAACAGCATAATCCTTTTTCGTGCGATACAGACATTTCAAACCGTAGCTTACACAAAAATCAGCATCATAAAGACGGTCGTAATACTGCACCTTGCTGTCGTTGGTCTGGCAGGCGTGATTGAAAAATTCTGTTTTGACCCAGCCGGGATTCAGTGCCATCATACGGATGCCTCTATCCTTCAGCTCCCGGTTCATGGCACGGGAATAACTGAGAACAAATGCTTTGGTAGCACCATAGGTGGTGATATAGGGCACCGGCTGGAAAGCAGACAGACTATCCAGTTGCAGAATATGACTTCCGGATGCCATATAGGGAAGCACCAATCGGGTCATCATCACAAGCGCTTTGCAGTTCAGGTCCAGCATACGGCAATCATCCTGCATGCTGATACCATCAAAACTGCCAAATTTGCCGAAGCCTGCGGCATTGACAAGCAGTCGCACATCGGGTTTTTCCTCCGCCAGCAGCTTTGCCATGTCGTCAAAGGCTGCACCGCTCAGCAGATCCATGGAAATAGCACGAACCGGGGTGGACACCTCGGATTTCAAAGATTCCAAAGCATCCTTCCGGCGGGCGATAACCCAAATCTCATCCACCTGCACATATTCATTTAATTGCAAAACGAACTCCCGTCCCATACCGGAGCTTGCACCGGTAACGATAGCAATTTTCATGAGATATTCCTCCTGATTTCGGCAAGTAGTGCCGATTTTTCATTGGGTAATTCTTCGTCCAAAACCTTGATCAGTAGATTATTTAGACAATCGCCAATCGCCGATCCGGAAAGTCCCAGAGCTATGAGGTCATGTCCGTTTACAGCCAGATCCCGTAATGTCAGACAGCTGTTTTCAGCAATCAGTTCTGCAACAACTGCCTGAATTTCATCAAAAGCGAAAGTTTCGTTGGAAACACCTTTGCCGCTCAGATCTGCCCGCTCCAAAAGCAGCAGCTTATGCAGCCGCTCCTCGCCCCATTTACTCAGATAACGGCGCAAAAGCCGTTTATCCGGTGTTGGACGGAGCATATGGTGGGAAATCAAAAACACAACATCTTCCCGCAGGGTGGTAGGGGCTTTCAGTTGATGCAGAATATTGTCTGCCATTTGCGCGCTTAGACGGTCATGACCGTAAAAGTGACCCTGACCATCTTCGCCCCAGGAAAAAGTATCCACTTTGCCAATGTCGTGAAGCAACGCTGCCCAGCGCAAAGATAGCTCTGCCGGTACAGAGCCGGTAACATGGCAGATGTGGGTAAATACATCGTAACTATGATGGCTGTTGTGCTGCTGGAAACCCATTGTGGGTGCCAGCTCCGGAATCACTTGCGCCAGAATTGGCGCAAAACGCAGAAGCTGTTCCGTGTTGATGCGAAGGAGTAGTTTACATAATTCTTCAAAAACCCGCTCCCGGGCAATATTATCCAGCAGATTTACCCGGTCAAACATGGCTTGCAATGTGGATTCCTCCACAGCTAATTGAAAACGTACGGCAAAACGCACACCCCGGAGAATCCGCAAAGCGTCCTCAGAGAATCGTGCATCCGCATCACCGACAGCACGAAGAATGCGATCATTCAGATCCTGCTGACCGCCAAAGGGATCGGAAAGACCTCGTGTGGGCGACCAGGCCATGGCATTGACGGTGAAATCCCGACGGGACAGATCCCCTTCAATGGTTTTCACAAATTCCACCCAGCCAGGGTGACGGCTGTCAGTATAATCACCTTCGGTGCGGAAGGTGGTGATCTCCACAACACCGCCATCGGTAACAACGCCCACAGTGCCATGCTTTTCACCGGCAAGCACCAGGGTATGATCTGCAAAAAGGGCACGGGTATCTGCCGGCAGTGCATCGGTGCAAAGATCGTAATCCTGAGGTGTCAGGCCAAGCAGGGAATCCCGGACACAGCCACCTACAGCATAGCAGGCAAAGCCGTGGCTTTCCAAGGTGTCCATGCATTGTCGGACGTATTCCGGCAAAAACATGCTCACTCCTCCTTTTGCGCAGGCAGAGAGAGTTTGCAGGGGGTGAAATACATCCATGCGGCGCAGCCAATGAAGAAAGCTGCATTATCACAACCTGGCAGCGCGGCTATACAGAAGAAAAGTGCTGCCAGAGAGAAAAAGCTATAGGTCTTCCGATTGCCGCTGCCGGCATCAAAAGCTGCCCGCTGATAGCATGCCAGCATTACAAATACGATCGCCAGCAATTCAAAAGCATAGCTTTGCAGCTGCGGTGCAGAACTCCACAGCCGGAAATGGGAAACCAAATGGAGCATAAGATAAAAGCAGATAATGCTATGGAAAATAATGCTCAGGTGCATTCCCTTAAAGCGCACATAGGCCAGAATCAGCAAGCTGACAGCAGCCAGATAGCCGAGAAAAGCGCTGACAGCGCCAAGGGTATCCGTGCCTGCAGATAAGTCTGCCGAAGATGTGATACAGAAGCAGACAGCGGCCAATGCCATACCAAGTGCCCCAGGCAAAGAGGCAGAGAAATTCTCACTGTATTTGTTGTGCCCATGGAGCTTTCCGGTGCTCCAGAACAAAAATCCCAAAGTGAGCCCGGTGAAGATCCAACTCATTGCATCCGGCCAAGAACCCGTAGGCAGCAGACTGGAATTGTCATTACCAATGGCAGAGATCCACAGAAGCATGCGCAACAAATAAGTTATAATGCCACAGCCCAAGACGGCTAAGGGTAGGTATTTGATTTTCAGAAATTGTTTCATTTGGATGCCTCCATAATCAGAACGCAGATACCGCTGATGACTGGCTGGTGCAGAAGATAAATCCACAGAGAGTGCTTACCACACATCAGGAAAAAGCGAATAATAAAGTTTTCGGTATTTACCTTAGGCAGCAAGCTCTTTTTGTTTTTATATACGCTCTTACCCAATGCACTACCAATCAAGAAATAGCCCAAATTAGGCAGCAGGGGGAAATAATCCGAGGTGGTAAAGCCTCTCCAAGGAAGGCCCAAAGGCATTAGATAATGGGTATCCACCCGGGGCAGTTCCTGGAGATCAAAACCGATCAGCACAAGGACAATACCAATCAGCGCCAAAGCCCAGTGAGGCAGTTTGCGGAAAATGGGCCACAGCAGCATACATATACCCAGACAATGCAGAACACCGAAATAGATTATGATGCTTTTATCTGCAAAGTCGAGGCGATACATACCATAAGTCACAGCGGAAATGATCAGGCCGCCGGCAAAGACGATAAGGCCTCTGCGAATGCAATGAGAACCTAAAGTGACACTGATACCGGACATCAGCAAGAAAAGTATGCCGCCCCAATTCATTACAAAGGAGAAAAGGGGAGAATATTCCCATTCGATAATGCCGTATAGCTCCACAAGATCATAAACAGCATGGACAAATACCACACCAAGAATACACAAGCCTCGTAAAGCATCCAGCTCCCATATCCGCTTTTTCATAGGGCGCTTCGCCTCCGTTTTTTGATAATAATATATTATAACAGTTTCTCTTTACAATTTCTACCCCTGCACATGGGATTTTACACTTGTTTCCTATGAGGAAATAGGGTATAATAAAGAAAATATGCGATTTTGGAGGAAATACTATGCTTTTTGTCGTAATGACTTTGCTTTCGCTGTTGACCACAGTGTTTAGCTGTATCGGCAGCGGTATAGGCTTACACTGGCTGTGGCTGATTCCGGTGAGCTTTTTGGGCAGCTTTTTAGGCTTGCTGATTTTGGCCTTCTTGTTTTTGCTGGTAATCTGCCTACTGGAAGATCCCAAGAAGCCAAGAGAGCATGACAGCCGTTTTTATCGCACTGTTATGCATCTGTACATAGATTTTATATTGACAGTTGCGCGGATTCGGATTCATACCAGAGGTATGGAGCAGGTTCCTGAAAATGGCCGTTTTCTGTTGGTTTGCAATCATATCCACGATACTGACCCCGCAATGCTGCTGACCTGCTTCCGCAACAAGCAGCTGGCATTCATCGGCAAACGGGAGACCCGGGATATGTTCATGATCGGCCCGATGATGCACGGAATTATGAGCCAGTACATCAATCGGGAAAATGACAGGGAAGCACTGAAAACCATTCTGAATTGCATTCGCATTATCAAGGAAGATGAAGCATCCATCGCTGTCTTCCCTGAAGGTTACATCAAGCCGGATCGCAAGCTGCACCGTTTCCGCAGCGGCGCATTCAAGATTGCTACAAAAACCAATGTGCCCATTGTGGTTTGCACATTGTCCAATACGCTGTACATTGTCAAGAATCTGTTTAAACTGAAGCCTACGGATGTGGAAGTGCATCTATTGAAAACCATTCAGCCGGAGGAATATGCCGGCATGACCACTGTGGAGATCGCAGATATGGTTTATCACATGATGGCTGAGGATCTCGGTCCTGATCGTGTCGCCCAGGAAGAAATTTCTTGATTTCCGCTACAAACCCTTGTATAATGAATTATCAAAAAAATGAATCCGAAAATTTGGAGGATATACCAATGAAAAACAGTGAAAAGACTTTGGATATGATCGTAAATCTCTGCAAGAACCGTGGCTTTGTGTATGCCGGTTCTGAGATCTACGGCGGTCTGGCCAACTCCTGGGACTACGGCCCTCTGGGTGTGGAGTTTAAGAATAATGTTAAGAAAGCATGGCTGAAGAAATTTGTTCAGGAATCTCCCTACAATGTGGGTCTGGATGCTGCTATTTTGATGAATCCCACCACTTGGGTCACCACCGGTCACGTGGGTTCTTTCTCCGATCCTCTGGTGGACTGCAAGGGCTGCGGCTCCCGTCAGCGTGCTGACCAGCTGATATCCGCTTCTGAATCCGGCAAGGATGTGAATGTGGACGCTATGAGCCAGGAGGAGATGGACGCATACATCGCTTCCCATGAAGATGTGATCTGCCCCAACTGTGGCAAGCATCATTTCACCTCTATCCGTAAGTTCAACCTGATGTTCAAGACCCAGATGGGTGTTACTGAGGACTCCTCCTCCACCGTCTATATGCGTCCTGAAACTGCTCAGGGTATCTTCGTAAACTTCGCAAATATTCAGCGTACTACCCGTAAGAAGCTGCCCTTCGGCGTTTGCCAGGTGGGTAAGGCTTTCCGTAACGAGATCACCCCCGGCAACTTTACCTTCCGTACCCGTGAGTTCGAGGAGATGGAGTGCGAATTCTTCTGCCAGCCCGGCACTGACCTGGAGTGGTTTGCTTACTGGAAGGATTTCTGCAAGAACTGGCTGATCAGCCTGGGCATCAAAGAGGATTCCCTGCGCCTGCGTGACCACGATCCCGCTGAGCTGGCTTTTTATTCCCGTGCTACTACCGATATCGAGTATCAGTTCCCCTTCGGCGGTGGCTGGGGCGAGCTGTGGGGCATTGCTGACCGTACCGATTACGACCTGGGCCGCCATCAGGAGGCTTCCGGCAAGTCTTTGGAATACTACGATCAGGAACGCAACGAACACTATATTCCCTACGTTATCGAGCCTTCTTTGGGCTGCGACCGTGTGGCGCTGGCTTTCTTGTGTGAGGCATATGACGAGGAGGTCGTTGGTCAGGATAAGAACGGCAAGGACGATATCCGTACTGTGCTGCACCTGCACCCGGCTCTGGCACCCTTCAAGGCTGCTGTTCTGCCTCTGAGCAAGAAGCTGTCTCCCAAGGCAGAGGAGATTTACGCAGAACTGCGCAAAGATTTCATGGTTGATTTCGATGATTCCGGTTCTATCGGCAAGCGTTACCGCCGTGAGGACGAGATCGGTACACCTCTGTGCATCACTGTGGATTTCCAGACTGTTGGCGATGAGAATACGCCTGCTGATAACTGTGTCACCGTCCGTGACCGTGATACTATGGAGCAGGTTCGTGTGCCCATCAGTGAACTGAAGGCATATATCGCCGAAAAGTGCTATTTCTAAACCGTAAGGAGCAGGCCTAAAAAAGCACAATAAAATCATAAAAAAATTGTGCGATTGTTTGGCTTTTCCTATAAGAAGGTGGAGGCATATTCAACTGAAGAAGAATGTACTACTATAGAATCCGATTTAAGTCGGGATCGGGATGTAATAGTTGAAAAAACCAAGTATTTAACGTACTATAATGAAGTATATGTCCGCAGATTAGCCCCAACGTCTGTGAAAAAAGGCGTCACCTTTTTTGGTGGCGCCTTCTAATAATGCACTGGAGAAACGAAAAAGGTCCAAAATTTGCGAAAATCAGACACAAAGCCATTAAAAACAAGGCTTGACAAACAGATAGTGCCATGCTATAATATGCAGGCACTCAAGAGTGCGCTGAATATCGCGGAGTAGAGCAGTTGGAAGCTCGTCGGGCTCATAACCCGGAGGTCGTAGGTTCGAGTCCTGCCTCCGCAACCATAAAAATACCCGGTATTCACTACGAATACCGGGATTTTTCTAACTTTTTAGCATGAAATGAAAACGGGGCAAAGTCCATTTTGGGTCACTTTTGGGTCACTTGCCGTAAAAATTGCGGTTTTTGGGTCAATGTTATGCCTTTTTACGGATCAGCACATCAGCAATACATTCCGCTGCCTTTGCTTTGTTTTCTTCTATGATGTGGGAATAAAAGCTTTCGGTGGTGGTAATGCTTGCGTGACCGAGTTGCTTTGACACGGTGACAATATCGGTTCCATTTGCCAGGAGGACAGAGGCCACCGTGTGGCGGAACGCATGAGGATTGATGTGTGGCAAGCTGTGGCGGGTGGAGAAGTCTTTGAGCCAGCCGGTGATGCTGTCCGGGTTCATGTGGTCACCATTGTCCTGGGTAAAGACATAGCCGGTATGCAACCATCTATCACCGTTTGCTAGTTGGAGGCGGAGCTGCTCCCTTTTGTGCTGCCGCAGTAAATCCATTGTTTCCTTTGGGAGATGTAGGTGGCGGATATCACTTGTCTTTGTACTTTCCTCAAATACTCCTTTACTTTTGGAGGATACCAATGCTCGGTCGATCTTGACCCGGCTATTTTCAAAATCCACCTTCTCCCACTTTAGACCCATGATCTCACCACGGCGGCAGCCGGTGACGATTAGCAGATGGGTGATCAGCCGCCACTTTAACGGCTCAGACTCCAACGCTTCCAGTATTGCGGAAATCGTTTCCGGTTGGAAGTAGTTGGGGTCTTTTTTGTTTATCCGTGGCGGGGTGGCTTTGGCTGCGGCATTGTAGGGAACCAGCATTTCCTTTTCTGCCTGGGCCAGTATGGTGGAGATCAGCCGGTGATGCTCCAGAATGGTTTTATCTGCCAGCGGCTCCATGTTCTTCTCTACCCGGAAAACTTCATCCACCTTTTGGCCCATGGCGTTGGCAATTGCCAGGGCCTTTTCTTCTTTTATGGATTCACCCTTTACAGCAATTCCTACCGTGGTGGCGGAAATCCCGGCCTTTTTTGCTAAGACTCCCCGGCTGACCTTGTTCTTTTTCAGCCACGCTACCATGTCGATCTTTGCTTTTGCAGATACGCCGCCGATACGGATTCCCGGCTCAGCAAGGTTCTTGTAAAAACTGTTTAAGTGCTGTGGCCGGAGATCTGCCAGCTTGATATGACCAATAGCCTGATTGATACGAACCATCAGATCCCGGTAACGGTCAAGTGTTCTGGTCTTCGTGCCGGTGCGTGCCTTCAGGTCAATCACATAGGCGGCATACTCCGCAAAGGTCTGGCGGTTGTCTAGGGCAAAGCCCTGTTCGATGCTGCGCTCAAAGTCCGCTGCTGCTCGCTGCACAGCCTTTTGGATCTGCCGATCTGTCATGCCCGGAGTGGGCTTGTAGGTCGTTCTGTGGCGGATGCGTTTTCCGGAGGTGTCAAAACCACCGGAGACGCTGATACGGTAGGTGGTACCGTTCTTGCCGGTGATTCTTTCGATGGTGGCCATACTATTCCCCCCGTGTTGCATGTATATATTTATAATATCCCGTTGCGCATTCAACAATAAATCGTAAGTCGCTACAAATACCATTTAGCCTGTGTTCAAGAATATCATCACCGAATATTACATTGATATGGCCACGATACTGTGGGTATTTTTCGTTTAACTCGCGGACAAGCGAAGAAGTGATAATCGCGTCGGTGATAGATTTATCAGCCAAAGCACTATCGGGAAGTGCGTCGACGATTTCACTATCAGTTGTAGTTAGAATTGAAGCAAGATAGCTTCGGTCGATTTTTACTTTGCTTTCTACCAGAATCTCTTCAGCTAAATAATGGATCATTAAAAAAATAGATGGATTCTTGATTGCTACATCCAAGAACATATTCATACCTTCTAGCACTTCTGCGGATCCATCAGTAACGCATTCGCGCAACCTTTTGATTACAGAAGGGCGCAAACCTAATTCATCTGCAGCACATGGAACTCGGTTTGGATCTTCTGTGCGGCCTAAAAGATAATCAGTGGAAACATCGAAAAAGTTAGCTATTTTAACTATGGTTTCCCAATCGGGCGAAGAAGAACCGTCACAATAATAAGAGACTGCTTGCCTTGTTTTTTTCAAATAATTAGCCAGCTCGTTTTGCGTTGTATTTCTTTGCTGCATAAGATTACGAATAGTGGTTGGAAATGCCTTGTTGTAATTGCCGGATTGTTCTTTTTTCTTGCGCGGCATAGTATCTTCAACTCCTTATTGCAAGTATCTGTTGCGTTTCGAACGCTGTTGCAAAAAACGGTTGCCTTTGTTATTATTATTTGCTACACTTAGTATATAGCAAACGTCTCTTGCTGTCAATAATAATTTTCAAAAGGAGGAACAAGCAATGTGCCATGAAACAAACAGAGACATCAAACGTGCAGCAAAGGATGCAGGTGTATACCACTGGGAGATTGCCGAAAAGCTAGGTATTCAAGACAGCGCATTCTCTCGTAAACTGCGCCGGGAACTACCTGAGCGCGAGAAAAAAGAGATCCTGCAAATCATTCAAAATCTTGCAGCACAGAGAACGGAGGAGTCCTAATGCCAAGTGTAGTAACAGTTCGAGAAGCAGTCAAGCGCGCCAAAGAAGATGGTTTTCCGGTATCGGAGTACACGCTGCGGCAATGGATTCGCACCGGAGTAATACCTGTAAGGAACGCCGGTACAAAGATTCTTATCTTCTACCCAAATTTGGTGCGGTACCTGCGGTGTGAAGACGGCGGCGACAATAAGCTCGCCACGGTGTTGGAATCTCCTGGTATCCGCCGTGTAGATCTGTGAGGTGGCAATATGAAACGTAAGGTATATGATTCCCTGCATTATGGGCGCCAGAATGCGATCCCGGCCAAGTTGCTAGCTGAAAGCATAGGCTTTGGATCTGTGCGAGAACTACAAAAGGCGATAGAAGTAGAGCGTGCCGCTGGCGCTGTGATCTTATCGGATCCCACTGGTGGCGGGTATTACTTGTCGAATGATCCGGATGAGTTGCGGCGGTTTACCCGGACCTTATATGCTAGAGCGAGAAACACTATGAAGGCGGCGGAATCTGCTCAACGGGCGCTGGATGCCGCCACAGGACAGGAAAGAATCCCCGGTTGGTTTGATGATGAAGATAACTGCCACAATAAAAAAGCCGCTCCCGGAGCTGGAACCTCCGAAAGCGGCAGTGACACTAACGACACGGACGAGTCGATTAATGACAGTGGTATTGTACCACAGAAAGTGAGATCAGGCAATGACTAATATCAGAATTATGCGATTGGTACTTGAGAATTTCAAGTGTCACCGGCATTTGGAACTGGATTTTGGCGGCCGAGATGTAACAATCTACGGTGATAACGCTACCGGAAAGACCAGTGTTTATGATGCCTTGACCTGGCTTCTCTTCGGCAAAGATAGCGCCGGCAATGGTGAAAAGAATATCGAGATTAAACCTCTGGATTTGAGCGGCACCGTGGTGGACCACAAGGCTATCACCATGGTGGAGGCAGAACTGCTCTATGGTGGCGAGACCGTGACTTTGAAGCGTACATATAGGGAAGTCTGGGGCACCAAACGTGGATGTCCCGAGGCAGTCTATGAGGGTAATACCAGTGAGTATTTCGTGGACGGTGTACCCTGCAAGAAGTACGCCTTTGACGAGAAGATCAAGGAGCTAGTGCCGGAGGATGTGTTCCGGCTACTAACCTCTGTGGAGTATTTCCCCAATACTCTGCCATGGCAGAAGCGTCGGGCGGTACTGTTCGACATGGCCGGTACCCGGACAGATCGGGAGATCATGGAAGGCAATGAAGCCTTTGAGCCGCTGTTGGCAGGCATGGGCAAGCTGAGCCTGGATGATTACCTAAAGAAATTGGTGGCGGAAAAGAAGGGCTTTGTGGGAATCCGGGACGAAACCCCGGCCCGGATCAATGAGTGCCAGAAAACCATCAGCGACCTGCAAGTGCTGGATTTTGAAGCAGCAAAGGCTGAAGTGGAAGCACTGGAAGAACAGCAGAGACAGATCTCCGCAGAGATGGTTGCTTTGGATCACAATACCGCCGCGGATGCCAAGCGGATGGAGATCCGGGAGTACAAACTGACTCTGGACAAATTACAGATGGAAAACCAGGCTTTCCGGAATCAGCAGATTTCCGGCATGGTGGATCCGGATGCTTTGCGGCAACAGATTACCATGGAGCAAAAGCGTCTAACTACAATCAAAACACTGTTGGAGAATGGTCAGCGCAGTCTTGTGGGCTTTGATAAAACTGTGGAAGATCTGCGAAACGAATGGATCAAGGTCAATGGGGAAGTCTTTTCCGGTGGTGTCTGTCCCACTTGTGGTCAGAACCTTCCCTTTGATCAGTTGAGAACCGCCACAGAAGCCTTTGAGACACAGAAGCAACGACGCCTGAACGAGATCACCCAAAATGCCAACCTGCAGAAGCAGGCCAAGGCGGAGGCTGAGGCGCGTATCCGGGAGCAACAGACCGAAATTGCAGACCGTGAAAACCACATCGCAGAGTTGGAACAGCAGTATAAGAGTGCTGTGGCGGCTGTGATTGAGCCGGTGGACATGCCTGGTTACACCGAATCTGCCGCTTCCATCCGGGAGAGCATCGCTCGGCTGGAAAGCGAACTGCAGCAGATCCTGGGCGGTACAGAGCAGGCCAGAAAACAGCTTTCCACGCAGCTGTCCGATGTGGGTTTGCGCCTGCATAGCGCCCGGGATGTGGTAGCCAAGGAGAGTGTGTTGCAGTATTCTCGTCAGCGCATCGAGGACCTACGGGAAGAGGCTAGGAACGCAGCCACAGCCCTGGAGGCAATAGAAAAGATGCTATATCTGGCCGAAGAGTATACCCGCCACAAGGCGCGGTTCGTAGAGGAGAGTGTCAACAGCCTGTTCTCTGTTGCTCGATTCCGCCTGTTCCGGGAGCAGGCCAACGGTGGGCTGGAGGAGCGGTGCGATGTGGTGTTCAATGGAGTGCCCTACATCGGGCTGAATAACGGCGCCAAGATCAATGTAGGAATTGATATTATCGACGCCCTGAGCCGCCACTACGGTGTTACGGTGCCCCTGTTTGTGGACAATGCGGAAAGCGTGACCAAGTTGCAGGCATGCAGTGCCCAGGTGATCCGCCTGGTGGTGAATGAAAACGATAAGGAGCTGAGAATGGTATGAAGATCAGGAACAATGTAAAGCCCAGCCTGCCGCCCATTCCCGGCGGTACTTATCTAGCAATCTGTGTGTACTCCATTGGCATCGGTGAGCAGCTGTGTGAGTACGAAGAAAAATCCAAGAATTATTACAACCAGGTCATGCTCGGTTTTGAGATCTGTGGCCAGACCGTGGAGATAAACGGCAAGCAGGAACCTCGTGTACTTGGCAAGACCTTCAACGCCACTAAGGGTAAAAAGAGCGGTCTGCGAAAGTTTATCGGGGCATGGGAAGCCAAGGAACTGTCTGATGATGAATACCTGGATAAGGATACCAACGATTATGTGGGAAAGCCAGCCCTATTGACGGTGGTGCTGAACGAAACCGGTGAGTACTCCAACATTGACAGCGTTGCACCCTTGCCCGCTGGTATTCCCATTGACGTGCCGCAGCCGCTGAGCAAGCTGATCCGCTTCGATACCGATGATTGGGACCAAGCGGTATTCGATGCCCTTCCAGATTGGGCCAAAGAGAGGATCAAGAAATCCACCCAGTACCAAAAGGAACATCTGCCAGCGGAAACTGTGGCGGTACAGCAGCCTCAGGGAGCCTTTCAAATGCCCACAAATGTGGCGGGTGTAAATTTTCAGATAGCCATGCAGCAGGCAACTGGGCAGGCTGTGGGATCGTCTGTGACGGGTAATTCCAAGGGAGGGCTGCCGTTTTGAAATTTGAACCGTTAGCCAGCTCGTCCCACGGCAATGCCTATATTGTCAGTGATCAAGAGACCCGCATTCTTTTGGAGTGCGGGATCTCCCGCAAAAAGTTGCAGCAATTGAGCGGTTTCCGCCTGTCGGATATCAGCGCCTGTGTGGTTAGTCACGAACACAAGGATCATAGTGCCTGTGTGGCGGATCTTCTAGCCGGCGGCATGCTGGTGTATATGAGTGAGGGAACGGCGGTAGCGCTAGGCCTGGAGGGCAATGCATTGGAAGCCGCCGAGGCAGTGGAGCACCAGAGGCAGATCACCGTGGGAACCATCGATATTGTTCCTTTTGCTACCTTTCACGATGCAAAAGAGCCACTGGGCTTTCTTTTCCAAAGCCGGTTGGACGGGGATATTTTAGCCTTCGCTACGGATACGGTAAATCTGAATTACTGTTTTCCCGGCGTCAATCTTTTGGCTATTGAGGCCAACTATGACAAGTACATTCTGGAACGGTGCCAGCGGATGCCAGAGAAGATCCGCCACCGCGTCAGCAATACCCACATGGAGATCGATGTCCTGTGTGATTATCTGCGGCGGCTGGATTTGTCTGCCTGTCGGGAGATCTATCTACTGCACCTGTCAGATGCAACTAGCCATGAGGGGCATTTTATCAACAAAGTACGCAGAGCAGTGCCGCCGCATATCCAGGTAACGGCCTGCCCAAGGTGAAGGAGGTGGCGGCATGGCAGACCGTCGGATGTTTCATAAAAGTATCGTAGAAAGCGACTCATTCCTGGATATGCCTACATCGGCGCAGGCGCTGTATTTTCATCTGGGCATGCACGCAGATGAAGACGGATTTGTCAACGGACCGCGCCGTATTGCACGGCTAATCGGTGCAAACGATAGCGACCTTCAGATGTTGATTGATAAGCGCTTTCTGCTTACTTTTTCGAATGGTGTCGTTGTTATCAAGCATTGGCGGGTAGCCAACAGTCTGAAGAACGATCGTGCAAAACTGCCCCAATATCCGGAATTAGCCGCCACCATCTACATCAAGGATAACCGTTCGTATACGGATCACCCGGTGGCGGGTACGATTTCGCTCTTGGAACATAAGCAAAATGTACTGGAATCCAAACGGAATCCAAATGGAATCCTAGCAGAGCATAGCAGAGCTGAGCAGAACAGAGCAGAGCATAGCAGAGCCGAAGCAGAAGCTGGTGGATTCCAGACTAGTAGCAGTTATCCCACAGATTTTTCCACACCGGAAGACCTTGCGGCAGCGGCAGCAGAGAGAAAGCTGAAATTATTCACGGGCGAATTGGGCAAGAGTGTGGTCTTTCTATCAGATGCACAGATAGCGGATATGCTTGACAAAATGGATTTAGATGCCTTCGATCACTATGTAGACAAGCTAGCCGCCTTCATCATTGACAAAGGCGCACGTGTCAAGAATCACTATGAGACCATCCTAAAGTGGTGGCGGCAGGACAGCGAATTGGAGGCTGACAATGAGTAAACCAAGAGAAATAATGAGTAAACCCAGAGAAATATGGTGGAGTTATGCCAAAGCTATGATCCGGCAATACCCCAAGATCGCCCAAAACACTGCTAATAAGCAACAGCTCCAGCCGGTTAAGCAGAAAGAGTATGATGCTGTCAAGAAAGCAATCGAAATCACAAACCGCAAAACAAATGGTGCAAATAGAATGGAGCTTGTTAGGCTGGTGTTGTGGTGCGATGGATGTACCGTAGACCAGGCGGCGGCCCGATTGTATCTGTCAGAATCAACAGCACGCCGATATCATCGCGACTTTGTACGTCTAGTTGGCCAGTGCTACGGATTGACAGAATAAATGACAATCCTAACTGCAACAAAACAGCCCCCAGGCAAATAACCCAGGAGCCGCTGTTATGATGGTAAAATCCCAAGCGATTGGGATTTGCAAGCAAGACCATTATACACGGAGGTTGCTGCAATGTCAAATGAGGAAATCGCTGTTCAGATTCAAACTGGCAAAATAGAACTGATGGAAGAACTGTGGGCGGGTGTCGAAAAGCTTGTCCGGTGGAAAGCAAATCGTGTTAATAATGCAATAGGTCACAGTGCGGGTGTAGATTTCGACGATTTGTACCAATCCGGCTATTTGGCATTGGTGGTGGCGGTAGAAACCTATAGACCTGAGAACGGATTCTTTTCCAGCTGGTTTATGCTCTGCCTGAAAACTGCATTTGCCGAAGCAACCGGATATCGAACAGTAAAAGGTCGGCTGGAGCCGCTGAATAATGCGCTAAGTCTGGACAAGCCATTTGAGGGAGATCCAGACGGGGCAACCTTTGGCGACCTTGTGCCAGATCCCAAAGCAGCCGCGACAATGGATGCGGTTGAGGAAACTCTGTGGCGGGAGCAACTCCACGACGCACTAGAGAGCGTTCTGGCAGAACTTCCAGTGGAGCAAAGCACTGTTCTCAAAAAAAGATATTATGACCAACTGACACTTATGGGAGTGGCACAGCAGATCGGAACGACGGCGGAAGATGTACGCAAACTGGAGAAAATGGGGCTTAAAGAACTCCGCCACCCAAGGCTGGCCAAGAGGATCCGACCCTTTCATGACTTTGATTACTACGGTTTATCGGGCCTTAGTGCATTCGAGAACACCGGCATGAGCGTGCAGGAACGGTATCTAATCGATCAAGAGAAATGCGGTCAAGCCTGACAAATCTCAAGAATACTTCGACATGCGCGCACGCGGGGGGGCGCGCGCACGCGTGAGGGCTACAAAAAACGGATATTTCTGACACCACATCCGATGCGCACCGCGGCAATGGTTTATGAGAAAACGCAAAAATAAAAGGCAGGTACATTATGAGTTTTACATCTGAATTTGAAACATTACTTAACGAGAAGAAAAAACGGGAAGCGCAGCAAGCACAAAAGGCGCAGATCATGATCGGCCTTTTTAATGCTTATAGCCAAGAGTTGGCGGCTAAACAGCAGGCACCAGAACCCAGCGGCATCGAAATCCTTCAGGCTGGCGCCTTAGATGACGGCTACCAATTCGGAGATATCGCCAAAATCATCCTCGGTACTGCCGGGGATGCGGCTGTGAATGTTGGAAAGGGAGTCACACGCTTCTCGGAAGGCATTGCTGATAACATCCTTTATGGCATAGGTGACGCAGCCGAACTATTTGGTTATACGGATGCAGATCTGAGCGATTTCCGCAGGCGAACGGCGGCAAGCACCACAGATAAGGTGTTTGGTGGTGTGGATAACTACCTTGACCAGTATTCTGTTTTAGGTCGTTCCTCGGACGCCATATTGGAGGGCGCTGGACAGGCGGCGGCCATTGTCGGCTTGGGTGGTTTTGGAGCGGGAGCGGGTATGGGAACAGTAGGAACAACCGCACTTACCACCGGCACATCATTCGTAAGCGGTGCCGGTTCCGGCCGGGGTGAGGCTTACCAGGGCGGTGCTACGGATGAGGAGTCAAGAACTTACGGTACCATTTCTGGTGCTGCTGATGCGATTACGGAGTTGATCTTTGGCGGTTTGGGTAAAGGCGTCAAGACGCTCGGCATCGGAAAAGGCCTAACCAGCGCGGACGATATGCTGGCCAAGACACTGGGGAATAAGGTTACAAAGGTCTTATCTAAGGTGATATCCAACGAAAAAGTTCTCCGTGCCATCGGCAACACCGCTGAATTGGGCGTCAAAATGAGCGCAGAAGGTATGGAAGAAGTCTTGGCAGGTCTTGCTCAGGCTGTTGGCAAAAAGATTACTTACATGTCTGAGGAAGATCTGGGAAAGATCATACAGGACGAAAACCTCTTGGAACAGTTCCTTGTAGGTGCGGCAACCAGTGGCATTATGCAAGGCGGAGATCTACACAGGGCCAATAAGACCAGCACGGATCTTGTGACCGGCCTTACCAAGAATGAGCAGGCGGTTGTGGATAAGGAAGTGGAGAACCGCATCAAACAGGAAGAAAAGGGCGGCAAGAAGATTTCCGGCAAGGAAAAAAGCAAGATCTATGATCAGGTCGTGCATGACATGGAACGCGGATACATCTCCACCGAGACTATCGAAAGTGTTCTGGGCAAGGATGCTCTCTCCCAATATGATACCCTCTCCAAGGAAGCAGAGGAGTTCAAAACCCTTTATGAGACCGAGGGCGGAAAACTGTCTGAAAAGCAGAAGGACCGCCTTGCGGAACTGAAAGAGAAGAATAAGGCCAATCCCTATGAGCAGCTGCTGAAATCCCGGCGGGAGAAGATCTCCAATGATGTATCCACACTGGCGCGGAATGACCGACTCGGGGAGAGTTATAACGAGCAGATTCGCAAGGGTGAAAAGTTCCAGGCGGATGCTTCCAAGTACAGCGAAGCCCAACGGAAAACGGTGCAGAATGCCATTGACAGCGGTGTTCTGAATAATACCAACCGCTCCCACGAGTTTGTGGATTTGATCGCCAAAATCTCCGCAGACAAGGGCATTTTTTTTGATTTTGCTGACAACGCCAAGTTGAAGGAATCTGGCTTTGCCCTAGATGGGGTGCTGGTAAATGGCTTTGTGAACGAAAGTGGAGTAACGATCAACATCCAGTCTGCCAAGGCGCTGAACCGGGTGGTAGGTCATGAGATCACACATGTGCTGGAAGGTACGGAACTGTACGATGCCCTGCAAAGTGCCGTTACCGAGTACGCAAAGGGCAAAAAAGAGTACGACAGCAGATTAAAGGAACTGACCGAACTCTACAAGGGCAAGAATGCCAACGTGGAGCAAGAACTGGTGGCGGATCTCGTGGGCGACTACCTGTTTACGGATGCGGACTTTATCAAGCACCTGTCCACGGAGCACCGGAATCTTGCCCAGAAGATCTACGACGAGATCAAGTATCTGTGCAAGATCGTCACCGCCGGCACAAAGGAAGCCCGGCAGCTGGAAAAGGTCAAGAAGGCCTTTGCCGATGCCTACCGGGCAGAAACAAAAAATCCCACCGCAGACGGTGGGGTGAGGTATTCACTGGGTCAATACAGCGATGCGCAAAAGGAAAATTGGAAGAACAGCAAAAAGATTGTTATCTATGAGAATGATGCACAGCTGCTTCAATTTGTTAAAGACTCCATTGCTAACAAAGATGCCGCCAACAAGATGTATTTTGGAATAATCTCTGGAGACCTGGCAAAGCGGATTAAAGCGGATACCGGTTTGGATTTCAATGGTAAAAATGCAGTTCTTCGGGCAATGAATGTGCGAAAAATTCTCTTGCACGATCACGGCAATGTGGAATCTGAAAAACTGCGTGGACAAGTTGCAGTTACTGAGACCGACTTCTTGGCAATTAAGGATATCTTTGGAGATCCAGATATCATTAAACCTGAAGCGCAAGGCTATAATGGTAAACCTGCCGCAACATTCGAGAAAGTAATTGGTGACAAGAAATACACCATGTTTGTTGTGGATAGTGGAGGAAGCCTGGATATCTTTGTGCAAACGATGTATATCCACAAACAAAAAGGGAGCATAGCCAACGTAGCCAATGCAAAAGCCCTGACTTCAACGCCCAAAGCGACCGTTGGGACTGCTCCCACCACTAATGTACAGCAAAACAATCCGGCTGTCAAGCAGCAAAATTCCCTTTCGAAGAAAGATTTCAGCATTGCCCCGCCTATTGGCGCTGACGTGCACGGGAAGGACATCGGCTACGATATTGCACCTCCTGTGCCGGAGAGTGTCTTGCGTGCCAACAAGGCACGGCCCAAGGTTGGAGATCCCGCCTACGCTCCCATTGCGGAGAAATATCTGCCTAAGGTAAATCCGGAGGATTCGACCGGTACAGCGCCGTCTGGATTTGATCCGGTATCACACCTGCAATATGAATATGGTTCTCTGCCAGAGGGTGAGAAACCTGCACGGGAAGACAGCCTGCCCAAATCCACCAACGGCAAAGACAAAGTGTCGTTGACCGGCAGAACGGTTAAGGGTGCAGAAGCCACACCGGATGCACTGGTAGATCTTCTGGATAAGACGGTGGTTGAAGGCGGCCTTTCCTACATTCCTCTAAGCAACGATGCAACAGTGCAGAAGGCTTACGATCGGATCAAGAATCTTGGTTGGGAAGAAGCGTTGGCGGACTGGAAGGCGAATGTTCGCGCCGGAAAGGTAAGCGCAGAACTCTCCGCTACCGGTGCTCTGTTGCTTAATAATGCTGCCAACGCCGGAGACAGGGCAGTTTGGCTGGATGTTCTGCACGAGTATCAGCAAATGGGTACAAGTGCGGCACAGGCGGTACAAGCTCTGCGTATCCTTAAAACCCTTGCACCGGAGGACAAGCTCTACATGATCCACAAGAGTGTGGATCAGATGAATAGGGACAGCGGCTACGATGTTGAAGTGAACGAAGATCTGTTGCACGAATGGGATGAAGCGGAAACGGATACGGAAAGAGATGAAGTGCTTGACGCGATCATGCAGAATGTGGCGGATCAGATTCCGGCAACCTTTATGGAGAAGTTTACGGCTTTGCGCTATGTGAACATGTTGGGAAATCTTCGGACACAAGTGCGGAATGTAGCCGGTAACCTGAGTATGAAGGGCGTCCGATCCATCCACAATACCATTGCCACAGGACTGGAAGCAATCGCTGACACAGTTTCCGGCGGCAAGACCGGTCGCACACGCGCAGTCACCGTCAGCAAGGAGCAGAAGGCCGCAGCAAAGCAGGACTTTGAGAAATTAAAATCTGTGATCCTTGACGGCGGCAAATATTCGGATTCTGTAGATGCGTCCACAGAGTTTGCTAAGGGTGTGCAGGAAAAGCGAAAGATGTTCAAGTTTAAGCTTCTGGAGGGCTATCGCAAGGCAACCAACTGGGCCATGGAGCAGGGAGACCTTATCTTTGCCCGGGATGCCTATGCACGGGCACTGGCAGGTTACCTCAAAGCCAACGGCATTACGGAAACAGACTATTCAAAGGTTGATACACAGGTGTTGGAGGATGCCCGTCTGTTTGCCATCAAGGAAGCACAGGAGGCTACCTTCCGGGATACGAATACGCTCTCTGGATGGATCTCAAAGGTAGGACGGAGAAGAGACACGCATAAAGTGGGGAAACTAATCTCCGAAGGTGTGATGCCGTTCCGCAAGACCCCGGCCAATGTGCTGATCCGGGCGGAGGAATACAGCCCGCTGGGCGTGATCAACTCTGTGTATTACAGTGTCAAGGCAATGCAAAAAGGTACGGATGTTACTGCTACGCAGGTCATCAACTCCTGGGCAAAATCTTTGACGGGTACGGGATTGTTTGCGTTGGGCATGCTCCTGCAAAGCGTTGGATGCCTTGCAGGCGGAGCAGACGATGACGAAAGCAAGGACAAGTTCGATTCTATGAACGGCTGGCAGAATTACGCCATCGTCCTGCCGGACGGAACGAATCTGACCATTGATTTCCTTACACCTACTGCAATGCCCATGCTGATGGGTGCAGAGTTAAGCCAACTGATGGCTGATGATGGTTTTGAACTGAAAGATCTGGAATCGGCGCTTACATCTATCACGGAACCCATGGTGCAGATGTCCATGCTGCAAGGCATTAACGACACACTGGACAATGTAAAGTATTCCGATAACAGTTTGATGCAGATGGCCATCAATTCCGGTTTGAGTTATGTGACCCAAGGTCTCACCAACACCCTGTTGGGTCAGGTCGAGCGGGCATTTGAAGATTCCCGCACTACCACCTATGTGGACAAAGACAGTGCTATTCCGGACTGGTTGCAGCGGACAATCGGAAAGGTGTCGGCCAAGATACCTGGATTGGACTACAATCAGATCCCGTACATCAACGCCTGGGGCGAGGAAGAGGAATACGGTAATGTCGCCTCCAATCTGGCCTACAATATGCTTTCACCTTCCTACGTTGACAAAGGTAAAGAAGATGCGGTATCGAAGGAGTTGCTCCGTCTCAATGAGGTACAGAGCGAAAATGTATTCCCAAACACACCGGCGAAGAGTTTGTCTTTTACCGATGTAAACAACGAGCCACACAAAAACTATCAGCTGAGTGCGGAAGAATATGTGGCCTTGACAAAGACTCAAGGGCAGAAGCAGCGAGAGCTTGTAGAAGCGGCAATCGCAACAACGGAATACAGTCTCCTATCTGATACGGAGAAGGCAACCGTGATCAAGAATATCTACAAGTACGCCAAGGAATATGCCAGGGGTGAAGTCATTGAGGGATATACCGATGACTACGGCTGTTTCAGCTCCAAGTGGATGTCTGAAATCTACGGAGATGTTGCGGAAGAAATCATTTGGCACACCATCGATCAGCGAAAATAACAAAAAAGAGGACTGGCAACAGTCCTCTTTCCTTTGAAAGGAGGTAACTATGTCAAAACAGGATAGGCAAGGTGCACGCGCGAGCGGTCGGTTATACCGCCCTATTTGTTATCACTTTTCGGTTTTTTGCTCCAACTCCGAATAATAACTTCCCACATAATATCCTTATCCTCTTGTGTGTAAGTGCGTGTTGAGAGCATTTCCCACTCTTGATTAACCACCGATGGAGAATCACCCTTTGCAACTCCGGGTTCATTCCTGCAAAAGACGAACTTATTTTTCCAGTTCTCATAATCCACACGTAGAATTTGAAAGGTTCGCTTTCCTGTTTCACCAATATTCAACACACTACCAAATGGGTATAGTCCCGAAACAATACCGTCTGACAACCTCTCAGGAGATATCTTAAACCCATACTTTCGGAGATCTTCGTATACTTCTTTAAGTGTCATAGTAGGTTTATTCATAGTTTTACCCCCTTTATCAATCGTGTATATAGTATAACCCGGGAGCCGCCACACATTGGGCAGTTCCCGGGTTTTATCATTGTTGGGATTCGAGCAGCCGTTTTACCTCTCGGTCAAAATCGGATGTAATTCTCTGCGTTTTATTAAAGATATCGTATTCTGCCTCGGCCTTTTCTTTAGCAGCTTTCTTTGATACCCTGCCTTTGCCTTCGAGGATCCTGTATTCCCGGAAGGTGAGAAATCTGTTAATGCTCTCTGCAAATTGCTCCATGGTGAAAGTGTTTTCGCGCTCAATCAGGTCCTCGATGTAATCGAAATATCCTGTTACAGTTCGCTCCAACTGTCGAATCTGCCTTTCTTCGAGATAATTCTTGGCAATACTAACATCGGATTTCAGGATCCGTCCGTCCGGGGCGTTCTTCCAGGTTGTAAGGCCCATATTTTCTTTTGTGTGATCGGCGTGGGAGTGAACAATTTCGGCTGCTGTCTGTCCGGTGATGGCGTAGTGGAATTTGTTTTGCACCATGGCATAAAAGGCTTGGGTAATAGGTGCGTTAGGATCATAGTCTATACTGCATTCTGCGAAAATATCAGTTACCTGCTGCCAGATGCGGCGCTCGCTGGCACGGATCGACCGCACCCGCTCAAGCAATTCGCGGAAATAGTCTTTCCCAAAGGCGGTTTTACCCTGCTTGAGTCGTTCGTCATCCAGCGCAAAGCCTTTAATCATGTATTCCTTAAGAACGCCGGTGGCCCAGATGCGAAAATGCGTAGCGCGGCGGGAATTGATACGGTAACCTACAGAAATAATGGCATCAAGATTATAAAACTGGGTAACATATTCTTTGCCATCGGCAGCAGTTGTCAAAAATTCTTTGACAACTGAATTTCGATTCAGTTCGCCCTCGTTAAAGCAGTTATTGACGTGGTAGCTGATAGATTGTTTGGAAGTCTGGAATAATTCGGCCATTCCTTTTTGCGTCAACCAAATGGTTTCGTCTTCTACCATGGCGTTAATTGAAACCTCTTCATCAGCAGACTGATACATCAAAAACCGAAAATCTTTTCCCATACTTATACTCCCTCTGTTGTGGCACCGTCGCGCTCCATGGTTTCGGTGATTGCGCGATTGATAAAGGCATTAAGGCTGCCACCGTCCTGCTTGTCAGCGTGTGCCTGGATGATCTCTTTTCTTCCTTTGGCGACCTTGACCTCTATGCGGTCATAGGCCTTTTTTACATAATTTGCTGTTGCCCGCTGCTGGGCCTTGGAAATAGCCATACTGTTGGCCTCCGTCTGTTCAAAGTGTGGGGGCGGCCGTAAAATGGCGCACCCTTTTCCACCATACCTGTATTATAGCACAAATATCTACTGTCGTCAATATAGAAAATTGCACATATTGTCGGCAATATATTTGTGTAATATTCCATCTTGAAATTATAGTGTCGACAATATATAATATAGACATGAAGAACAGGGGAGCCCAATTTCAACAAGGCTTGTTGTAACCCCTACAACAAACACAAAGGAGCCTCGACAGCACGGAGAGACGGCAAACCAAAACTAGGAGGAAATACAATGAGCATGAACGAATTGGAGCAGAAGGTAGCCCAGCTCCGGGAGCTGCGCCGGATGCAGGACGAACTGGCTGCAGAGATCGCCGCCACTGAGGACGAGCTGAAGGCCTACATGGCCGCCAATAACGCGGACACACTGCACGGCCCTAGCTTCAAAATCACCTGGAAGGAAGTCACCAGCAGCCGCTTCGATGGCAAGGCACTGAAGGCTGCAGCCCCCTCAATCTGGGAGCAATTCGCAAAGCAGACCACCACCCGCCGCTTCGTACTGAGCGCATAAGAAAAGGCCCTTGCATCAGCCCACCAAGACTGAGATGCAAAGAGCCTAGTCGCCCCCGGAGGGGACACGGGTATTTTATCAGACCCGCCCCCTCCTGTCAATATAAACTGGAGGAGTAATTATGACAGAGTTTAAGAATAAACTGTGGGAGGTGCTTTCTACATGAAGTGCAGAGTGGCCCGACAAGAACAAATATCCCACACACCCGTGGTGCTTACGTGGGCGAAAGCCTATGAACAGGAACACGGACACAAGCCCTCTGATTTGGTTTTGCAGATTGCGGAACACATCGTAAAGGTTTGTAAAATGCTCAATGAGCTGGGGCAGAAGGATGCCCAGCAGGGCAAGTGCGCATACCCCGCCGACTTTTTTCCGGCCCTAGTAATCAAAGCCTTTGGTATGGACATATCCAAGCATCCCGATACGGTGCAGGCCGTGGCGGATCTGTGGCAGTCTGATTACATGGATGGCTATCGGGAAGGTGGTGCAGCATGAACCCTTACGGCATTAATCGCCCTTGTTATCCCTCTGTTTATGAGATCATGAGGGCGGAAAAGATATTTACCGAGTACATCCAGCAGCATGCTCACGAAACGCAGTATGCACCGGATAGTGCTTTGTATAGCAGCCCCGAGTTAATTGTCAGGTGTGCACTGAGCCGTGTCTGGGAAGCGGGGCGGCTTTACCAGATGAATCACACAAACTCTTGATATATCCCGCCGCACTTCCGGATTGGAGGTGTGGCGGTTTTGTTATACTAGATATAGGCTGATATAATTTCCGCGTAAAGGAGGTGATGTACGAATGGACAAACTTACTCTAAGTGTAGCAGAAGCTGCGGAAATTGTGGGAATTAGCACCCGGAATATGTATAACTTAGTAAAGACAAAAGGTTTTCCTACAATCCAAATAGGCAAAAGAGTCCGCGTATCAGCCCCAGGGCTTGTACGCTGGCTGGAGGAACAGGCACAGAAAGGGTGGTGCGGCAGGTATGTAGAATAAAGCCAGTAAATTGAAACCATTAATGTAATTTGGAAGTAAAGGAAGGGTGTAGAGTGTCGAGAGAAAAAGACGGATACCGGGAGAACCTAGAACTACTAAATCTACGTTTTCCGCATCACGATATGCTAACGGTGGAAGAAGTGATGCAAGTTACCGGGTACAAGAAGCGCGACACCATTATGCGGCACATGGGCGAGAAGTTTATACACAATCGGATCAGTAAGGTATTCCTTGCACGCTATATGTGTGGAAAATAGATATGGGGGTGGTAGAATGCCAATTAAAGCGGAACGCCACACTGGTAAGATCATCAGTGCGCCGGAGTTAACACAGGAGCAGAAAGACAAACTATGGGGCAGTATAGTGCAAGCGTGGACTAAAAAGCACCCGGAAGAATTTAGAGAGCTGGTTCAAGGCAAGAAAGAGGACTGATATTTTGGGCCAATTTTGGGCCACACCCTATGCAATGACCCAAAATGAAGCATAACGAAATGTTGCGGATTATATGATAAAATACTATAAGACGGCATATTTCTAAATGAAAAAATACGATACTTTTCGGAGAAACTCGCTCTCATAACCCGGAGGTCGTAGGTTCGAGTCCTGCCTCCGCAACCAGATAAATAAGCAGTCACCGTAAGGTGGCTGCTTTTTTATCTCTTTTCAAGGAGGAAAAGGACTCGAACCAATCTAAATGCAACAGTCCGGTGGACTGTTGCCGGCGACGGCTTGACGGAGCCGAACTATGGTTTTCGCCAAAGGCGAAAATGCAAGTCGAGTCCTGCCTCCGCAACCAGAAGGAAAGCCTTGCTATTTGCGAATAGCAAGGCTTCTTTTTTGTCCAAAAATCTTGGAATCTAATTCGCAAAATTTATCCCTCCTATGCTCCTGCCCAGCCTTGCCTTGCCATTTCAGCAAACTTTCCCCGTCGGCACCCGGTCGGCATGCCGTCGGCAAGTTGCATCCTTTCGTGCAATCATATCATAATTTGCACCTGCGGATAGAAGGACGAAGTCCTTACAAAGCATAGGAGGTCAGATTATGACAGAAGAGAATTACAATTATCGTACCAGTCAAGCAATACTTCGCAACCAGTTTCCCGGAAAAGGAAAGCTGAAAATGCCCAACATCCCTAAGTTTGAAGCCAAGCCGGGGGATTTTGATAACTTGCTTTTGATTGGTTTTGACAAAACCCACTTAGAGGACAACAACCATCTTGACCGGATGGTGCATTTCTTCCTGTACGATTACCGCTTTGAGCGCGTTTGGAAGAACCCCGACAATGACATTGAAAAGCTGTCCAGATACCGAGCGGTCCTATCTCCGGATTTCAGTATGTATCTGGAAATGGCTCCTGTGATGCAGATCTATAATGTATTCCGCAACCGTTGGTGCGGTGCATACTGGGCATCTAAGGGGCTTCGTGTTATTCCGTCGGTCAACTGGGGAGACGAGAGCACATTTGAATTTTGCTTCCAGGGAATTGAAAAGGGTAGCACTGTTGCAGTATCTACATATATGGCCTCTGAAAGCGACCATCACGAAGCTCAGAAGGAATGGTTTATGGCAGGCTATAATGAGATGCTGCGACAAATCGAGCCAGAAAGAATTATCTGCTACAATACACCCTTTCCGGAAATGGAAGGCAATATTGTCTATGTTGACTATGACCGCAGTTCCTGGCGGTATATGAATTACGAACGCAGCCTTCCAAAAGAAGATCTGGATTGCTATAAAATAGGTGGTGCAATTCAGCTGAAATATGATATAATGGAGCCATACCGGATCGGCAAAGGCGGCGGGAGTGCTTACGGCGGAAAATGGAAGCCATCTAAACCAGAGGATCAAAGATTTCTCGGTACACCTGGGAGTGTAAACAATAGTACAAACAGCAAAGGAGATCTCTACCAAACGCATATTGGAGATGACGGACGAGCCGATTTGGAAACACACAACACGGATCATGGCTTTCCAGCCCATCATACCAATCCACATACTCATGTGGTGAGTTGGGAAGGTGGTTTTCCCCACTTGGTTCCTGATGTGAGCTCAAGCAAAGCGTATGAAAAGGATTGGAGCATAAGGAAAATGATTATTCAAACGAATAATATCGAAGAAAATCGATTCAAAACTATTAGCGACTTTAAATGGTGTATGAAATGCGGTGGAGAAGTGCAATTTGTCTGGAATAGCACGACCTACTGCTGCTTTGGAAAAATAACCCCAAAAGGTAGCACATCTCCTCGTATGGTTATTGCACAAGCAGGTTCTGCTGAGACTAATATGCGGACTGAAAAATGGTGCGACAATGCTGATGAGGTTCTTGAGTATATGGTAGGTGAAGACAGACTCAGAGACGTTATCACGCAAGTGACTGTTATTGAACGGACAATCTAATTCTTGCAACAGAGGAGCACCGGATTTTGTAAAGAAATCCGGTGTTTTTAATTGTATAGAGAAAGCAAAGATCAGCAATGGGGCTTACCGTCATTCTTGCGAAGACTTGTTTTGAGGTGGCGGTCGGCGTATGGTCGGCGGGGCGGCAGGAAAGACGGCGGTTTTTGTTGGTATTACTGGACTTTTGGCCGTTTCTGCCCATTGCTCATAACCCGGAGGTCGTAGGTTCGAGTCCTGCCTCCGCAACCAAATTGTAGTACCGATTTAGATATTGGGGCAGAAAAACCAGAAACCACAACGGCTTCTGGTTTTTCTTTGCCTTTTTTGAACTGCGATTTCATAGATATCCGCTGCCTAAAATGTCTATTGGGTAGGACTTGAACTAAATACAAAGGCAATATTAGGTGGAAAAAGTTTAGTTTTTATGATATAATCAGTTCAATAAATAAGAACTTGTAGGTGAGATAATGATTATTTTGATTACCGGAGCATCCCATACAGGCAAAACGGTTCTTGCTCAAAAGTTGCTTGAAAAATATAAATATCCGTATCTGTCGATAGACCATCTGAAAATGGGTTTAATTCGTAGCGGTAACACAGAACTTACCCCTATGGATGATAATGAATTAACCGAATACTTGTGGCCGATTGTTCGCGAA
>JAZRRL010000036.1:0-35998 GCA_045650665.1 Faecousia sp.
CCGCGCTGGCGCTATCAACATCGTTCCCAACTCCACCGGTGCTGCTAAGGCTATCGGCCTGGTTATCCCCGAGCTGAACGGCAAGCTGATCGGCGCTGCACAGCGTATCCCCACTCCCACCGGCTCCACCACTATCCTGAACGCTGTTGTTGCTAAGGAAGTTTCTGTTGCTGAGATCAACGCTGCTATGAAGGCTGCTGCTACTGAGTCCTACGGCTACACCGAGGATGAGATCGTTTCTTCCGACATCATCGGCATGACCTTCGGTTCTCTGTTCGACGCTACCCAGACCATGGTCAACAAGCTGCCCGACGGCAAGACCCAGGTTCAGGTCGTTTCCTGGTACGACAACGAGAACTCCTACGTTTCTCAGATGGTCCGCACCATCAAGCATTTCTCCACCCTGCTGTAATTAAGAAATTACACCACCGCCGGCCTTCGGGCCGGCGGTTTTTTCGTTTTCTGTCCTCTTGCACTCCAAGAAAAAGGGTGATATAATGTTAAAAATGTATCCATTTTTGGAGGAAACCATGAACACCCTGCTTCATATTTGCTGCGCCCCCTGCGCCAATCAGTGCATTGAGGTGCTGCGTGGTGACCATTATGATGTCACCGGATATTGGTATAATCCCAACATCCATCCCTTCACAGAATACCGTTCCCGCCGCAACTGTGTCCGGGAATATGCCGCCACCATTGAGCTTCCCATGATTGAGCAGGACGATTACGCACTGCGCCCCTTTATCCGGGAAATTGCAGAGGATATTTCCGGGCGATGCGTCAAATGCTATGAGATGCGGCTGTTTGAAGCTGCCCGTACCGCAAAGAACAACGGCTTTGACAGTTTTACATCCAGCCTATTTATCAGCCCCTATCAAAATCACGAGCTGATGCGTGCGGTTGCGGAGCGTGCTGCAAAGGAATATGGCGTGGAGTTTCTGTATCGGGATTTCCGTCCCTATTTCCGTGCCGGACAAGACAAGGCCCGGGAGCTGGGCTTCTATATGCAAAAGTATTGCGGCTGTATTTTTTCCGAGCAGGAAAGATACCTGAAGCCGACGAAAATTATCCCTTAATGGAGGAATTATGTCCAATTTTGAATTTGCTGTGCCCACTTTATTCGGCCTGGAGGGCATCGCAGGCGATGAGCTGCGCCGATTAAATATGGAAAATGTCCGGGTGGAAAACGGTCGTGTGCTGTTTTCCGGTGACGAAAGCGCCCTTGCCCGGGCGAATATGAATCTGCGTACCGGCGAACGGGTTTTGCTGGTGCTGGCAGAATTTAAGGCTACTACCTTCGAGGAGCTTTTTCAGGGCGTCTATCATGCTGAGCTGGAGAATTATATTCCCAAAAACGGCGCATTTCCCGTAAAGGGTCACTGTCTGAGCAGCCAGCTGATGTCCGTTCCGGACTGTCAGGCCATTGTAAAAAAGGCTGCCTCCAAGCGTCTGGGCGAAAAATATGGTGTCAGCTGGCTTCCGGAAGATGGAGAAAAATATCAGCTGCAGTTTTCTTTGATGAATGACCGGGTGGTGTTGTATCTGGATACCTCCGGTGTGGGTCTGCACAAGCGTGGTTATCGTGCCATTGGCAACGATGCCCCCCTGCGGGAAACGCTGGCCGCCGCCATGGTGATGCTTACCCGGTATCGTGGCAGAGATTTTGTGTGGGATCCCTTCTGCGGCAGCGGTACCATTCCTATTGAGGCCGCTTTGATCGCCAAAAATCGGGCACCCGGTATCAACCGTCGGTTTGCTGCCGAGAAATTCACATGGATGGACGAGCAGCTCTGGCGTGATGCCCGTGGCGAAGCTATCGATAACGAATTTAAAGGTGATTACCGGATCTTGGGTTCTGACAACGATCCCAAGTGCATTTCTTTGGCCATGGCCAACGCCCGGAAGGCCGGTGTGGAAAAGCTGATCCAATTTAAGGATGGTGATGCCACCAAGATGAGCCTGCCCGCTGAAAGCGGTGTGATCATCTGCAATCCTCCCTACGGTCAACGCATGATGGAGCAGAAAAGCGCCCAGCGGTTGTACGCAGAGTTAGGTCGCCATTTGAAATTTGCTGACAGCTGGAAGAAATATATCATCACCTCTGAGCCGGAATTTGAGCATTATTTCGGTCGTCGTGCCGACAAAAAGCGTAAGCTGTATAATGGCATGATTAAGTGTGATTATTATATGTACACGGACAATAGTCGAAGAAAAGAGAAATAATTATGACCCACCTTTTTATCATCAATCCCGCTGCAGGTAGCCGGGACAGAACAAAAGACTATACCCAAGCAATTGAGAAAATCTGCGCCCGGCGCAAGCTTTCCTACCGCATCGAGGTATCCGCCGCCCCCGGTGAGTGCCGTCGTCTTGCGCGGGAAGCTGCTGAAACCGGCGAAGAATACCGCATTTATGCCTGCGGCGGCGACGGAACCCTGAACGAAGTGGTTTCCGGTGTGGCAGGCTTCGACAATGTGGCTGTCACCGTATTTTCCGGCGGCAGTGGCAATGATTTTGTCAAGATTTTCTCTGAGCCAAAGGCATTTTTCGATCTGGAGCGTTTGTTGGATGCGGAAGAAGCCACCTTTGACCTGATCCGTTGTAACGACGACATTAGTCTGAATATCTGTTCTGTAGGTTTGGATGCCCGTATTGGCACAGATGTTGCCAATTACAAGCGCATCCCTCTGCTCAGTGGTTTCCGGGCTTATGCCGTGTCCACCGTAGTCAATGTATTTCGTGGCATTGCCGAGCACTATGTAACGGAAGTGAACGGAGAAACCATTGATGCTGAGCAGACCTTGATCTGCGCCTGCAATGGTCGGTTCTATGGCGGCGGTTTTAACCCCGTGCCGGAGGCAGACCCCACCGACGGACTTTTGGATGTTTTGCTGATCAAAAAGGTATCTGTTTTGAAGGTAGCGCAGGTCATTGGCAAGTATAAAGCCGGCCGCTATGCAGAATTGCCCAAGCTGGTTCGGCATTTCCGCACAGACCGGCTGACCATTCGCTGCGATAAACCCAGCGCCATCAACTTAGATGGCGAATTGCGGGTATCTGACACGGTGGATATCCGTATTGCCGACGAAAAACTGCGTTTCTTCTACCCCAAGGGACTTACATATTAAGCCTCCCCAGAGGAAGGCTTTGGAGGTACTCATGGCCCAATGTGTGATTTTTGGGGCGGCAGCCTTCGACAAGCTGCTTTGCCCCCTCCAAAGTGAAGATTTTGTGATCGCCGCCGATGGCGGCGTGATTCACTGCGCCCAAATCAGCCGGGAACCGGATGTGATTTTGGGCGATTTTGATTCTTTAGGCTATATTCCGGAGGGTGCACAGGTTTTCCCCGTGGAAAAAGATGACACGGATATTATGCTTGCCATTCGTCACGGTCTTGACCGTGGATTCCGGGAATTTCTCATTTACGGGGGTGTGGAAGGCCCTCGGCTGGATCACACTGTTGCTAATTTGCAGGCACTTTCCTATCTGCGTTCCCACGGCGCCCGGGGCTATCTCATCGGCAAAGAGCAGATCATGACGGTAATCGAAAAGGAAACCGCAGTGTTTCCGGCAAGCGCTGAGGGAATTTTGTCTGTGTTTTGTACGGGTGCAGATACCAGTGGCATCACCTTGCGTGGCTTGCAGTATTCCTTAGAAAACGGTAATTTGACTGCAGATTTTCCCTTGGGCGTGAGCAATCATTTTATTGGAAATGAAGCATCTGTTTCTGTGGAAAACGGTCGCCTTCTGCTGATTTGGGATGCCAAAAACGGCCTGCCGGCGATTCGGTAAGAGGTGGGTATGAAACGAAGAAAGAAGCTTCTGCAGCAGGAAGTTCCGTTGCTGGAAACCGACCCGGAGCAAGGCCTGACCCAAGATCAGGTCGCTACCCGTAAAGAAAACGGCTGGGCAAATATCCAGTCCATTACCGCCGGCAAAACCGAAGGGGAAATTATCGCCAAAAACCTTTTCACCTTCTTTAATTTTGTTTTTGTTGTGCTGGCGGTTGCTCTGGCGCTGGCCGGTTCTTCCGTAAAAAATATGACCTTCCTGATTGTGGTGATATGCAATTTGGCCATCGGCTGTTTTCAGGAAATTCGTGCCAAACGGGCAGTGGACAAGCTGACCTTGGTTGCAGCGCAAAAGATCCGGGTTGTCCGTGCGGGACAAGTGGAGCTTGTTCCTTCCGAAGCGTTGGTGCGGGATGATATTGCAGAATTTGTGGCAGGCGATCAGATCTGCGCCGACGGCATATTGGTAAGCGGTGAAATGCAGGTCAATGAAGCACTGGTCACCGGTGAAGAAGATGCCATTGCCAAAATGCCGGGCGACGCTCTGCTTTCCGGCAGCTTCGTCATTTCCGGCAAGGCCCGGGTACGGCTGACCCATGTGGGCATGGAGGCTTTTGCGGTCAAATTGGCCCAGGAAGCCCGGAAAGATCCTCATGCGGCAAAATCCGAAATGATGCGTTCTCTGGAAAAGCTCATCCGTTGGGTGGGTCTGGCGCTGATTCCCATGGGTGCGCTGCTGTTTTATAAGGAATTTTCCGTTTTGCAGCTAGACATCACCGACAGTACGGAGGCAACTGTTGCCGCCTTGGTAGGCATGATTCCAGAAGGCTTGTACTTACTGACCAGTATTGCCATGGCTGCCTCCAGTCTGAAGCTGACCTTTGATAAGGTGCTGGTCAAAGATTTGAATTGCATCGAGTCTTTGGCACGGGTAGATGTGCTTTGTGTGGACAAAACCGGCACCATTACTGAGCCCGGTATGGAAGTGGAACAGGTAATCCCTCTGACCGAGGATTCACCGGAACGGCTGGAGGATATTCTGGCCGCTCTGTATACCGGCATCGAACCGGAAAACGACACCGCCCGAGCTATGGCGGAAATGTTTGCCGGGGAAACAAATTGGCTTTGTGAAAAACGGATTCCCTTTACCTCCGAAACCAAATGGAGCGCTGCCATTTTCCGTGGGCAGGGCGCTTTTGTGATAGGCGCACCGGAATTTGTGATGACGGAGCGCTATAAAGAAATTCAGGAAGCTGTGGAAGATTGGTCCAACAACGGCTATCGGGTGTTGCTCATTGCTGCCCATGCCGGTGCGCTTTCTGACCACTTAGAATCGGGCAAGCTGCGTCCTTTGGCGTTGGTGGCGTTGTCCGGCCGCATTCGCGCCGCCGCAAAAGAAACCTTTGCGTATTTCAAGGAGCAGGGCGTGACCATCAAGGTCATCTCCGGTGACAATCCCCTGACCGTTTCCCAGATTGCTCTGCGTGCCGGCATCGACGGTGCAGAAAATTTTGTAGATGTGCAAACGTTGGAAACCGAAGAAGAACTCTCCCATGCGGCAGTGCATTGCACCGTCTTTGGTCGCGTAACACCGGATAAGAAAAAGGCATTATTGCGGGCCTTGAAGGCCGCCGGGCATACAGTAGCCATGACCGGTGACGGTGTCAACGATGTTCTGGCGCTGAAAGAGGCCGATTGCTCCGTAGCCATGGCATCCGGTGCGCAAGCCGCCTGCCAAGTAGCACAGCTGGTGCTGACCGAATCAGATTTTGTAGCCATGCCAGCCATTGTAGATGAGGGCCGTCGGGTAATCAATAACATCCAGCGCTCCGCCTCGCTGTTTCTTGTGAAAAATATTCTGTCCATCGGTCTGACGCTGTTTTGCATCATTTTCGGTGTTTTCTCCTATCCCTTTATTTCCCTGCACCTGACGCTGATCTCCTCGCTGTCCATTGGTATTCCGTCCTTTTTCCTTGCCCTTGAGCCCAATTACGAGCGGGTTTCCGGCAAATTTTTGCCGTCGGTTCTGGGTAAGGCGCTGCCGGGTGGTCTGACCAATCTGCTGATGGTGCTTCTGGCGCAGTTGATCCTGCAGCCCATGGGTATTCCGTCTGAGCAAATCACCACTGTCTGTGTTGCAATTTTGGCCAGCGTGGGCATGACGGTGCTGTACCATACCTTTAAACCTTTCCATCTGCTGCGAAGAATTTTGTGGTGGGCACTGCTGGCTGGGTTGGTTATCTGCTTTGCGGTATTTCCCGGTTTCTTCGAGCTGCAGTATGGCAGCACACAGACCATGCTGTGCATGTTTGGTTTTATCGCCCTTGCACCATTTGTGTTTGCACTGCTGCAGCTGGCTCTGGCGCAGTTTGGTAAACTTGTTAAAAAACGATTGCATAGATAATTTTCTTGCCTTTTATGGCAGAAAAAGTTATAATATCCTAAAATAAGACAAAGGAGGGGCATTATGGCAGCGAAAAAGAATCAAAACCGGGGTGTATTGCTGGGTTTGGCCGTGGGTGATGCCATGGGTCATACTGTAGACAGCCGCAGCCTGGAGGAAATTTGCGCCGATTATGGCCCCAATGGATTGCTTGGTTATGACCTGGTCAACGGCTATGCCGACATCACCTCCTATACCCAGGTGGCAGCTTATACTGCCAACGGTCTTCTGCTTGGCCTGACCCGTGGTCAGATCAAGGGAAGCACCATGAATTCCACCAAATACATCAGCCTTGCGCTGAAAGAATGGTCCAGAACGCAGATGTTCAGCCTGCCGGAGAAAAAATACTGCTGGCTGACCCATGTTCCCGAGATGAAGCGGAAATATTGCATGGACACCCGGATGCTGGATGCCCTGACCCGGGAAGAACTGGGCTGCCTGGACTATCCCCAGTATAAATCCCATCACCCCGGCTCTCTGACCACGGTTGTCCCCGTGGCGCTGATGCGTCAGGATCTGGATATGTGCCAGAGTGAGTTGGACCGTCTGGGGGCAGAAATCGTGGCGCTGACCCATGGCGAGCCGGAGGCATTTTTGTCCGGTGCAACATTAACACACATGCTGTGTCTGCTGCTGGATAATCCGGATATTACCATTGCAGAAGCCGTGCAGCACACCATGCACGCTGTGCAGCTGCAATTTGGCAATGAATACAGCAACTGTACAAAAATTTGGGAGCTGCTGCAGCTGGCGCTGACTTTGGCGGTTTCTCCCAATGTAAGCCCTATGGAGGCTATGCAGAATCTTGGCTGTCGTACCGCCGCAGAGGCTTTGGCCGGCGCAGTGTATGCCGTAGCCACCTGCAACCGGGATTTCGATGCGGCCATGATCATCGCCGTGAATCATTCCGGCCGCAGCAGTGCTGTTGGTGCCATCGCCGGTGCGCTGTTGGGTGCAATCCTCAGTGTCGAGGCATTGCCGGAGTTCTATCTGGAAAGTCTGGAGGCCGCCCAGCCGCTAACTGAGCTGGCTGACGATATCGCCGCCGGTTTCTCGGAAATGGTGGGTCGCAGTCTGTTTGATATGGATTGGGAGCGGAAATATCTGTCGGCAGGTAAGTAAAAGTCGAAAAAATGGGATATTTTCCGCAAAAAAGGGGTTGCATTTCCCAAAAAAGGGTGTTATAATCCCAATGTAAGATGTTTGACTGTCAGGAGAGAGGGGCTAGCCCCTCTCTCTTTCTTAATGACAAAGGAGGAAATTATGAAAGTTACCGAATTGGTAGCCAGCTTTGCACAGCCCATTGTGGAAGCGCATGGTTGCTCTCTGTGGGACGTTGAATACGTCCGGGAAGGCTCTGAGCGTTTTCTGCGGTTGTATATTGAAAAAGAGGGCGGCGTAGACATTACTGACTGCGAAGCCATCTCCCGTGCTGTAGATCCCATTCTGGATGAAAAAGATCCCATTGCGGAATCCTATCATTTTGAGGTCTGCTCTGCAGGTCTGGAACGTAAACTCACCCGTCCTTCCGATTTTGAGCGGTTTATGGGCAGCGCCATCATGGTCAAGCTGTACCGCCCCCGGAACGGATTGAAAGAAATCCCCGGCATCCTGCGTGGCTATGAAGACGGCAAGGTTACTGTGGAAGCCGGCAAGGAAACCATCACTTTTGAAAAATCCGAAGTTGCCATGGTGCGGCTTCGTGTTGAATTTTAAGAAATAAACACTTCACATAATATATAGGAGGAATTAAACGACAATGGCACAGAGAAAAAGCAAGAAGACCAATGTTCCCAAGATTGATATTGGCGCAGAAATTTTTGCAAGCCTGCGGGAGCTGGAAAAGCTCAAGGGCATCAGCGTGGACTACATGGTAGAGCGTCTGAAGCAGGCTATGGCAAACGCATACCGCAAGGATCGTGAAGATCATCGTGATATCCCCGCCGAAAATGTGGTGGTGGATCTGAGCGAGGACGGCCTGTACATGTATCAGGTTAAGACCGTTGTGGAGGAAGTGGAGGATTCCGCTTTGGAAATCCACATCGACGCTGCAAAGAACATCAACCCCGACATTCGTGTGGGTGACAATGTTTCCATTCCCGTTGACATTCAGAAATTCGGCCGTATCGCTGCCCAGACCGCTAAGCAGGTGGTTATTCAGGGTATCCGTGAGGCTGAGCGTGGTATGGTCTATGAGAGCTACTCCTCCAAGACTCAGGAGCTGCTCACCGGTACTGTTCTCCGGGTTGACCCCGAAAGCGGTGACATCATCGTAACGGTTGGCCAGGGCAACGAGCAGCACAATGCAATTCTCCGGGTTTCCGAGCAGATCCCCGGCGAAAGCTATTGCCCCGGTGATCATATCCGTGTTTACATTCTGGAAGCTCGTCAAGGCAACCGCTCCACCAATGTCTATGTTTCCCGTACCCACCCCAATGTGGTACGTCGTCTGTTTGAGCTGGAAACTCCTGAAATCGCTGACGGTCAGGTTGAGATCCGCAACATCGCCCGTGAGGCCGGCTCCCGTTCTAAGATGGCTGTCCGTGCTACCATGGAGGGTGTGGATCCCGTTGGTGCCTGCGTTGGTCCCCGCGGTGGCCGTGTTGCCGCTGTTGTAGAAGAACTGAAGGGCGAAAAGATTGACATCGTGGTATGGTCCGAAGATCCCTGCCAATATGTCAGCGCTGCACTGAGCCCTGCTGATGTGGTTTCTGTAGAGCTGATTCCCGGCCAGAAGAACGCTTGCCGTGTTCTGGTTCCCGATGATCAGCTGAGCCTTGCCATTGGTAAGGAAGGTCAGAATGCCCGTCTGGCAGCTCGCCTCACCGGCTTCAAGATTGACATCAAGCCTGTTTCCCAGGCAGAGTAATTTCTCAGGAGGTAGTCCTTATGCAAAAGAAGATCCCCCAGCGGCAGTGTATGGGCTGCCGGGAAAGAAAAGAAAAAAGAGCCATGATCCGTGTGGTACGCTGTACCGACGGTGAGATCCGTCTGGATTTTTCCGGCAAGCTCAATGGCCGTGGCGCTTATGTGTGCCCGGACATGGCCTGCCTTGCAAAAGCAAGAAAGAGCCGTTCTTTGGAGCGTTGTCTGGAAACTCCCATTCCCGAGGATGTTTATAACCGTCTGGAAAAGGAAATGGAGGGAACACCTCTTGGATAAAGCGCTCAATTATCTGGCATTGGCCAGAAAAGCAGGGTTTGCGGAACTGGGTGAGGAGCCGGTTGGCGCCGCCGCCCGGGAAGGTCACGCAAGATTGGTAATCGTAGCATCGGATGCATCCGACCACACCTGGCGCAGAGCAAAAAGCTTTGTGGCAGGCACACGCCAACAGCTTGTCCGCCTGAGCAGTACTAAAGATGAGATGGGATTTGCCATTGGTCGCACCAGTTTGGCAATCGCCGCCATTACAGATGTGGGTCTGGCACTCTCTTTGGTAAAGGCACTGGATTCCGTCAAGCACAAGGATGTGCTCTGCGTGCTGGAAGAAATGGCACAACGTGCCAAACAGCGGCAGCAGGAATCCCGGGCACATGACCGAAACAAGCGTTTTGGTAAACGCAAGCCCACGAAGTAAGGAATTATGATTTTGGAGGTGCAGTTTATATATGAGTATTGATACCAAGTACCGTTTGAAAGAGGTAGCGGCAGATTTCAGCCGTCCCAACAAAGAAATTACTGAGATCCTCACCACCTACAGTGAGAAGCCCAAGTCTCCCACTCAGGTTTTGACTGACGAGGAACTGAATATCGTTTTCGATTATTTGACACAGAACAACCAGATCACCTCTCTGGAGGTTGTATTTGCTGTGCAGCCCAAGCCGGCTGAGCCTAAGCCCGAGCCCAAGAAGGAAGCTCCCAAGGCCGAAGCTCCCAAGGCTGAAAACAAGCCTGCTGCCAACAAGCCCCAGACTTCCGCTCCCAAGGCAGAGCAGAAGCCCGTCAAGCCCGCTGAGCCTGAGCGCCGCCGGGAACGCCGTGTGGTAGACACCTCCGCTGTGCAGGTGAACACCAACCGCTTTGCCGATGTGGATAATCTGGTATCTGAAAAGGTGCAGAATTATCAGGGCGGCAAGCAGAAATTCGGCAAAAAGGGTCAGCAGCAGAACAAGAAGGAAAACAAGTTCAAGGGCAACAAGTCCCGTAACGAGGAGCAGGAGAAACTCCGCCGTCTGCAGATGGAAGTGGCTCGTAAGGCTCCCGTTACCGTTAAGATTCCTGAGGAAATCACCGTTGGTGAGCTGGCCAGCCGCATGAAGAAGACCGCAGGCGAAGTCATCAAGCTGTTGATGACCAACGGCATCATGGCCGGTATCAACCAGGCGATTGATTTCGACACTGCAGAATTTGTAGCTACCGAACTGGGTTGTAAGGTTGAAAAGGAAATCACCATTACCATCGAAGAACGACTGATCGAGGACCACGAGGATACCGCTGATGAGCTGATCACCCGCGCACCCGTTGTCGTAGTCATGGGTCACGTTGACCACGGTAAGACCTCTACCCTGGACGCTATTCGTAAGACCTCCGTCACCACCGGTGAGGCCGGCGGTATTACCCAGCACATTGGTGCATATACTGTCGATGTAAACGGAAATATGGTGACTTTCCTGGACACCCCCGGCCACGCTGCCTTTACCTCTATGCGTGCCCGTGGTGCAAAGTCCACTGACATTGCCATTCTGGTGGTTGCTGCCGATGACGGCATCATGCCCCAGACCATCGAATCCATCAACCACGCAAAGGCAGCTGAAGTGCCCATTATCGTAGCAATCAACAAGATGGATAAGACCACCGCAAATCCTGACAAGACCAAGGAACAGCTGACCAAGTACGATCTGATTCCCGAAGAATGGGGCGGCGAAACTGTTATCGTGCCCATCTCCGCTAAGACCGGTCAGGGTCTGGATGACCTGCTGGAAATGGTCATTCTGACTGCCGAGGTGCAGGAACTGAAGGCAAACCCCAACCGTCGTGCAAAGGGTACTGTCATTGAGGCTCGTCTGGACAAGAACCGTGGTCCTATCGCAACTCTGCTGGTGCAGAACGGTACACTGAATCAGGGCGATATCGTTATTGCCGGTACTGCTGTCGGTCGTGTCCGTGTAATGACCAATGACAAGGGTCGCACCGTCAAGACCGCCGGTCCTTCCGTTCCCGTGGAGATCACCGGTCTGGCTGAAGTTCCCGCTCCCGGTGATGAGTTCAATGCCGTTGCTGACGAGCGTATGGCAAGAGAATTGGTGGAGCAGCGTAAGCAGGCCGCCAAGGATGCCGCTGCAAATGCTATGACCAAGGTCACCTTGGACAATCTGTTTGCCCGTATGCAGGAAGGCCAGATGAAGGAACTGCCCCTGATCGTCAAGGCTGACGTGCAGGGTTCTGCCGAAGCACTGAAGGCTTCTCTGGAGAAGATCTCCAACGAGGAGGTCCGTGTTAAGGTCATTCACACCGGTGTCGGTGCCATCAACGAAAGTGACGTGGTTCTGGCTTCCACTGCCGGTGCCATCATCATTGGCTTCAACGTCCGTCTGGATGCAGGTGCACAGGCAAGCGCATCCCGTACCGATGTGGATATGCGGTTCTACCGTGTTATCTATGATGCCATCGATGAGATCGAAGCCGCTATGAAGGGCATGCTGGCTCCCAAGTTTGAGGAAGTCATCATCGGTCATGCCGAGGTTCGTATGACCTACAAGGTTTCCGCCATCGGCACTGTCTGTGGCTGTATGGTCAAGGACGGTAAGATCACCCGGGATGCCCAGGTTCGCGTATTGCGCGACAATACCGTTATCCATGAGGGTAATGTGGGCTCCCTGCAGCGCTTCAAGGACGCTGTTAAAGAAGTCACCGCAGGCTATGAATGCGGTATGAGCATCGAAAAGTTCAACGATCTGAAGGAAGGCGACGTATTCGAATGCTTCGCCATGCAGGAGATCAAGCAGTAATGTTTTATTCCGCCGCGCCGCTTGTGCGGCGTGGCGGATTTGCCACAAAGGAGGATGAATTATGGCATCCAATCGTATCAATCGAATTAACGAGGAGATCCAGAAGGCACTGTCCGACCTTCTGCGTAACGTAAAAGACCCCCGTGTCAGCGGTACTATGATCTCCATCACCCGGGTGGAAACCACGCCGGATCTGCGTTTTGCAAAAACCTATGTCAGCTTTTTGGAAGAGGATAAGGCAAAGGACGCCATCAAGGGTCTGGAGTCCGCTTCCGGCTACCTGCGTCGGGAATTGGGCGCTGCGCTGCAGCTGCGGCACACCCCCAGCCTGCAGTGGGCACTGGATGATTCCATTACCTACGGCGCAAGAATGCTGAAGCTGATCAACTCCCTGGACACCGGGGAAAATAAAGAAGAACAATGAACGGAATTGTAATTGTAGACAAGCCCCAGGACTGGACCAGTCAGGATGTAACCGCCAAGCTGCGGGGCGTTTTTCAGACCCGGCGCATCGGTCATGGCGGCACACTTGACCCTATGGCCACCGGTGTTTTGCCGGTGTTTGTGGGTCGTGCCACCCGGGGTGTGGAATTTTTTGAACATGCGGAGAAAATCTACGAGGCAACCTTGCGTTTGGGCATCCATACGGACACCGAGGATATCACCGGTACTGTCTTGGAAGAACGGGAAGTTGCCATTTCTGAGGAGGATTTTCTCAATATTTTGCCGCAGTTTCGTGGAAAAATTCAACAAATTCCGCCTATGTATTCTGCCATCAAAATCAACGGGCAGAAGCTCTGCGATCTGGCCCGGAAGGGCAAAGAGGTGGAGCGTCAGCCGAGAGAAATTGAGATTTTTGAGCTGACTTGTCTGGAATTTGCAGGAAATGCCGCCCGTTTGCGTGTCCATTGCTCCAAGGGTACTTATATTCGAACCCTGTGCAAGGATATCGGTGCAGCATTGGGCTGCGGTGGCTGTATGGAAAGCCTGCGTCGGGTCAGCGCCGGGGAATACACGATTGAAGAAGCTGTGCCCTTGGCGCAGTTGCTGGAATCAGAGAACCCCGAGCAGTTTTTGCGTCCGGTGGACTCCATGTTCCGCAATTATCCCGCTGTTACGCTCACCGCCAAGCAGGAAACTCGTTGCCGCAACGGCAATTCCTTCTCCATCGTTTTGGAGGACGGTATATACCGGGTATATGGACAAAACGAGGATTTTCTCGCCCTAAGTAAGGTAGAGAGTGGAGTTATGTCAACCATCAAGAGCTTTTTTGAGGTATAATTCAGTTCGACCACATAAGGTTATCATTATGAAACAGAAAAAGATATTTTCCCTGGGGTTTTTCGACGGGGTGCATTTGGGGCATCAGACGCTGTTGCATGCCTGCGCGCGGCTTGCGCGACAAGCCGGCATCGGCACTGCGGCCATTACCTTTGAAAGGCATCCCCACAGCTTGTTTACTGCGCAACCCCAGCCACTTTTGAATACAACTGAAGATCGCTGTTATCTGCTGCAGTGGGTTGGCATGGACAATGTGCTCATTCTTCCGGTAACCCCCGAAATGATGGCTATGCCCTGGGAAAATTTCCTGGAAATGCTGATTGCCGAAGGCGCTGTTGGCTTCGTCTGCGGCTATGATTTCCGCTTTGGTAAAAACGGTGAGGGAAATGCGGAAAAATTGGCAGCCTTTGCTGCGCAGCGAAACCTGCCCTGGGAAATCATACCGGAGCAGACCATGGATGGAGAGAAAATTTCCTCTACCCGGATCCGCGGGCTGTTGGAGAAGGGCGATTTGGAAACTGCGAATCGTTTGCTGGGTCATCCCCACATTTTGTCAGGAACGGTGATCAGCGGAAAGGGTTTGGGGCGTACCATTGGTGTACCCACAGCCAATCTGCCCATGCCTGCTCAGCTGGTGCAGCTGCCCTTTGGCGTGTATGCCTGCCAGGCTGATGTGGAGGGTCAGCGCTATCTTGCTGTAACCAACATCGGTACCCGCCCCACTGTGGAAGGGCAAAATGTCACCGTCGAACCCTGGATCTTGGATTTTGATGGAGATCTGTACGGTAAAAAAATTATCTTGCGTTTTCACAAATTTCTCCGCCCGGAGCAGAAATTCGGCAGTTTGGAGGATTTGAAGGCGCAGATCCAAGAGGACGCTGCAGAAACTTATCGGCTTTTAAAATAACTTTTTTGCATAAAAAGTTTGTATTTTGTGAAAATTTCCCTTTACTTTTGGGAAAACTTGTGATATGATATCCGGGCTGGCTATGGCCAGACGATATTTCTATGCCCACAGCTCAGTTTTGGGAAGACACCGACCCTTTACTTGGCGTGAGGTAAATTTTAAAAAGGTGGTAAACATCATGATTCTCAAGGAAAAGAAGACCCAGGTAATCCTGGAAAACGCAACCCACGAAGGCGATACCGGTTCTCCCGAAGTTCAGGTCGCTATCCTGACCGCTCGTATCAATGAGCTGACCGATCACCTGCGTGTGCACAAGCACGACAACCACTCCCGTCGTGGCCTGCTGATGATGGTTGGTAAGCGCCGTAACCTGCTGGACTATCTGGCAAAGAAGGACATCAACCGTTACCGTGCACTGATCGCTAAGCTGGGTATCCGTAAGTAAGAATTGGGAAAGGGTGACGGATACCGTCACCCTTTTTTCTCAAAAATCCATCGGGAGAGCATTTAGCAGTTGAAAGTGGTTATGATTTCCTCCGCAGAAACGCCCCCTTGCGCAGTTGGTGCGAATTGTCTGTGGTGACTCACCACCAGTTTCAAGTGCTAAACCTCCCGAACAACACACAAAAATACAGGAGGTAAACAAATGATTACTCGCAAACAGTATCCCAATCATCGTATTTTCGAGACCGAGATCGGCGGCCGTACTTTCACCGTCGAGACCGGTAAGGTTGCTGAGCTGGCAAATGCTGAATGCATCTGCCGTTACGGCGACACCGTGGTTCTGACCACCTGCACCTGCAACCCCATCCCCAAGGCAGGTATCGACTACTTCCCTCTGACCATCGAGTTTGAGGAAAGAATGTACGCTGTAGGCCGCATCCCCGGTTCTTTCAACCGTCGTGAGGGCAAGCCCTCTGAGCGTGGCATCCTGAACAGCCGTATCATCGACCGTCCCATGCGTCCTCTCTTTGACGAGGAGCTGCGTAACGACACTGTTGTTACCTGCACCGTCATGGCTGTGGACAACGATTGCCCCGTTGAGATCGTTGCTTCTCTGGGTGCTTCCATCGCCATCGCTTCTTCCGATGTTCCCTGGAACGGCCCCGTGGCTACTACCAACGTAGCTTACCTGAACGGCCAGTATATCGTCAACCCCACCGCTGAAGAGCGTGAGGCTTGCGAGTGCTTCGTATGCATCGCTTCCACCTTCGAGAAGGTGGTCATGATCGAGACCGAGGCTAACGAAGCTCCCGAAAACATCGTTTACGAGTGCATCCGTGTTGCTCACGAGACCAATATGGAGATCGTCAAGTTCATCAACGGCATCGTTGCTGAGATCGGCAAGCCCAAGTTCACCTTCGAGAAGGCTGCTGTTAACCACGACCTGCTGGATGACCTGATTGCTTACGGTCTGGGTCAGATCGAGCACGCTCTGGACACCGACGACAAAAACATCCGCGAGGAGCGCCTGACCGCTGCCCGCATCGACTTCAAGAACCAGTTTGTTGAAAAGTACGGCGAGGAAGAGTTCGAGATGCACATCGAGGTCTGCCTGTACAAGATGCAGAAGAAGGTCGTTAAGAAGTGGCTGCTGGAAGGCAAGCGTGTTGACGGCCGTGGCATGGATGACATCCGTCCTCTGGACGCTGAGGTTGGCGTTCTGCCCCGCGTGCATGGTTCCGGTCTGTTCTCCCGTGGTCAGACTCAGGTTCTGAGTATCTGTACTCTGAACACTCTGTCCGCTGCTCAGAAGCTGGACACCATCTACCCCGAGGAGACCAAGCGTTATATCCACCACTACAACTTCCCCTCTTTCTCCACCGGTGAGGCTCGTGCAGCCCGTTCTACCTCCCGTCGTGAAATCGGTCACGGCGCTCTGGCTGAGAAGGCTCTGCTGCCCGTGATTCCCTCCATTGAGGAATTCCCCTACTCCATCCGTGTGGTTTCTGAGGTTCTGAGTTCCAACGGTTCCACCTCTCAGGGTTCCATCTGTGGTTCTACCCTGGCTCTGATGGATGCCGGTGTTCCCATTAAGCGCCCCGTTGCAGGTATTTCCTGCGGCCTGATCTCCGACCAGGAGACCGGCGAGTGGAGAACCTTCACCGACATTCAGGGTGTTGAGGACTTCCACGGCGAAATGGACTTCAAGGTTGCAGGTACTACCGAAGGTGTTACCGCTATCCAGATGGACCTGAAGAACAAGGGTCTGACTATGGAAATCATTGCTGACGCTCTGGAACGCTGCCGTGTTGCCCGTCTGGAAATCCTGAACGAGGTCATGCTGAAGGCTATTCCCGAGCCCAGAGCTGAGGTTTCCGAGTTCGCTCCCAAGATGATCAGCATGCAGATTCCCGTGGACAAGATCCGCGAGGTTATCGGTTCCGGTGGTAAGACCATCCAGAAGATCTGTGCTGACACCGGCGCTAAGGTTGACATTGAGGACGATGGCTCCGTATTCATCTCCGCTGTCGACTCCGCTGCCGCATACGCTGCCAAGAAGATGGTGGACGACATCTGCTTCGTTCCCGAGGTTGGCAAGCTGTACTACGGCAAGGTCGTTCGCATCCTGCCCATCGGTGCATTCGTCGAGATCGCTCCCGGTCACGACGGCATGGTGCACATCTCCAAGCTGGAGAACCGCCGTGTTGAGAAGGTTGAGGACGTCCTGAACCTGGGCGACATGACTTGGGTTAAGTTCATGGGCTTCGACGAGAAGGGCCGTGCAAACTTCAGCCGCAAGGATGCTCTGAAGGAAATCGAGGAGCAGCAGTAATAAAATCACACCGGCAGGGTAAACCTGCCGGTGTTTTTTGTTTTTCCATCCGGGAAGGCTTCCGGGATCGTATATTGACAACCTTCGGGATTTTCGATACAATGATTTCTATCAAACGCAGAAAGAAGGCATTTATATGCACAGCTTATTTGGTACAAAACACCTGATTCTTTTGGGTGTTTCCATTCTTGCCATCATTTTTGGTGCAATCGCCACCCGGAAATGGGATTTGAAAAAGCTGGTGAAGGTCATGCTGGGTGTTGGCGTGATTTCGGAATTTATCAAGGTTTTCTATTACATTCTTGCCAATGAGGCTACCCACGGCGGTATTCTGCCCAAGACAGACCTGCCCTTCCATCTTTGTTCTATTCAAATCATTTTTCTGGCAGTGCTGACCTTCTCCTCCAACGAGAAGCTGAAGGAACTTCTGCTGAGCTTTATGCTGCCCAGCGGTCTGTTTGGCGGTATTGCAGCGCTTTGCATTGCTACCACTTCCTCTTTGAACGGAAGATGGATTCTGTCACTGCAGTATTTCGGTTACCATGTGGCGCTGTCGATTTTTGCGCTGTCCTTGTTCCGGAAGGACATCATGAAGCTGACTGTCAAGCACTATGTCAACTGCCTGAAATTTTTGTGCGTTCTGCTTTTGTTTGCTATTTACATCAACAGCATTCTTTACGACGGTGTATCCAACATCAATTATATGTATGTGGCATCGCCTCCGGCCTCCGGTCTGCCTTTCCTCACTGAAAAGTACGGCTGGCTGGTATATATGGCCCATTATGCCTTCACAGTTCTTTTTTGCATTACCATGTGCTACATCAAGCCCATCATTACAGCCATTCGTACCAAATGTCAGGAGACTGTTTCTGTATGAAAATACGTAAATTTCTTGTAATATTGCTGGCAGCGCTTTTGCTGCTTAGCGGTTGCACACAAGAGAATACTCACGAAAATATCATTCCTTTTCTTCCGTCTGCGCACGAAGGTCAATGTCCGGATGCTGACCCCTATGCCAATGTGAGCAAAGAGGCTTTTTATGCCCATTATGCCCCTGCCTGCTGTCTGACCAACGCAAAATATCGCAGCCAGCATGGTTTTCTCTCCGGTTCGATGGAGGTTCCCGGACAGTTTGCGCAAGATGCAGCGAACCGTCCCATGGCAGATGGAAAATACATTCGCAACACCTCCGCCTACTATCTGGATGGTGGCCGCACCTATGTGATCACCGATGCCAACGGTCGGGAGGTCATGCGGATCTATAAGGGCGGCGCATACATCACATTAGAAGAAGTTGCGGCCTATATGTACGCCTTTGGCGGTGGTCAGGACAGTTTTCCTGCCAACTATACCGCCAACAAAAAAGCTCGCCCGTCGGCAAGCATTTGGGGAGAATATCTCCGGGTGAACCACACAAAATTCTCCGGGAATACCTATAAATATCCCTATGAACCAAAATTACCGGACATTTCCGGCTGCGGTGGAGAACTGCAATACTACGAAATGGACATCGGTACCACCGGCACGGTGACCCCTGGTAACTATGCGGTCAGGATCTACAATGACGGCACAACGATTACCCGGGGTGCTGCCCGATTGGTATATGCCCGGCAGGATAAAAACCGCAATGGCATTTATGAGTCTGACGAGGTGTATGTGTTCTACACGGACAATCACTACAATGATTTCCGGGAGTATCTGAACTACTATGGCGGTTGGGGTGAGATCTTCGGCAACATGACCGGAGGTGGCGAATATAGCAGCAAAACAAACTATAACCCCACACCCTATCCGGCTACTGCCTATCGAGAATTTGTATCTTTGGATGAAGCAGCATAAAAAAACCGCCCAAACGGGCGGTTTTTTGCATTTAAGATTCTCTTTTCAGTTTTCTTGCGGGATACAAAATTGCAAATACACAAGTTGCGGTAAAGGCGTAGAAGAAAATCAGATCCTTCCAGAATGTACCCTGCACACCACGCTCAGCAACAACTGCATGAACCTTGCGGAAAGCTTCCCAAAAGCCCCACTGCTGTGCTTTCATAATTGCCATTGCCCAGTCAATGCGGTAGGAAAGATAAGGTGTCACCAGCAATACAACGATGCAAACCAAAAGCGTATCCGTTTTCAGCTTTCCACCCATCAGACGGCAAAACCACAGTGTACAGTAAGCCAAAACCACGCTGGCCAAAGATGCGAAAACGCCCATTTTCCCAAGAAGGATATAGGCTACGCCACCGGCAAGACCACCCAGGCATGCGCCCAAAATTCCCATGGCTACATTGCGTTCGCCATCCTGATACTTCATAAAAACGCCTCCCATGCTTTTCTACAGAAAGTTTAGCATTCCCGCAGAAGATTGTCAAGGCGGATATTTTGACTCTCCACAAAAAAGAAGGAAGGGGATTCTCCTAAATATTGTGGTTTTTCCTGAAAAATTTTCCCTATATCTTGTGTTTCGACATTTTTCGCACGTTTTTTGTAGTATTATGTAGATGCAGCATGCAGACGCACCACAGCGACAGTGGCATCGTCTGTACTGACCTTCTGACTGCTCTGCAGGATCTTGGCGGCAAGCTCCCCGGCTGGTGCCTCCGTATCCATCCAAAGTCTGCGCAGGGATTCCTCTCCCCCTGCACCGTCACTGAGCAGAATCAGGGTCTCTCCCCGTCGCAGGGACAGCCGTTCCACCGATTCCCGGCCATCTGTCACCGACAGCCCCGGGGGTGGGGAGGCTGTCCCAATTTTTATAGGTTCTCCCTGGGAGATCACGTAGGAGGGCGCTGCGCCCCATTTATAAAGGGTCACTTTTCCCGTATCCAGCCGCAATTCTGCCAAATCCAGAGTTACCGCACCGGCTCTGCCCTGCAGGGCACAAAGACTGTTGAAACTACGAAGGGCATAAGCGGCAGGATAGCCTGCACTGAGTAATCTGCGGAGCATATCTCCGGCCTGCCGTGCATCCCTGGCAGCCTCCTCTCCGGTGCCCATTCCATCGCACAGCAAAACATAATACCGGCAAGCCACCCCGGCAAACCACTGGCAATTATCCCCGTTTACCTTGTTTTTTCCAGCAGAGCAGGCGGAAATTTCCGGCTGAAACCATGCCTTTGGCGGGTCGCTGCGCTGGGCGAGGGTATCCGAAATATCCTGCAGATAATTCGCCATAAAATGATACTGTTGTCCTACTGCCGCCCGATATTCCTGCTGTCGGTCACGGTCAGCACGAATGGTGCGCAGTTGCTCCTGACTACGGCGCATTTCCATGAGAAGCCGTCCGGATTTTCGGCATCCGCTGGGCAGGTCTGCGCCATTTCCCAAGGGCTTGTGCAAAATCGTGGGTGATAGCTGCTCCGGCTGTTCCCGGCAAGTCTTTCGGCAAGGACAGCTGCTGCAGGCGCGTTCTGCCGCCCTGGCAATCAGCGCCTGCTCATCGATGGGCGCGTTTTCCGTATCCAATACCATGTTTTCCATCTGCTGCATCACAGAAGACGCCAGCTCCAGATGTACCTGCGCCATGCCTGTTTCCCCACGGCGCTGATAAATCCCCGTCTGCCGCGGCAGTAATGCTGCCGCAACTGCGCCAATGACCAATCCCGGCAAGGGCATCATATCCCATGTACCGCAAATGCCCATCACCGCTATGTACACCAAACCGGGAAATATATGCTTCGCAGCGGGAGGAAGCTTTGGTATCATCCGGGCAAAATAAGCAAGGCTCATTACAGCTGTCATGGGAACAGATGTGACCTGCGCCAAATCCAACGCCAAGCCTGCCAGTGCTGCCGCCGGGAAGGGTGCGGCAACCGCAATGATGCCGGCAGCGATGTGCCCAAGTCCCAAATACGGAATGGGCATCACCTGAGCAAGGCACAGTACAGCCAAAGCGCACATAAGCCAGTCTACAATGGGATTCCGGCGCTCCATGGCGGTGCAAAAGACCGCTGTCGAACCGGCAGCCATTGCAATTTGCAACAAATACATTTCCACCGGTGGGCCGGAGTGATGATAGTACTGAAACAACAAGCCGGTCGCCGCTATGACACAGCAGGAAATGGCTGGCATCAAAAGAGGTGTTTCTCTGCGGACATTACGGCCTTGAAGCAGCAGGCTGACTGCCAACCCCATGGCACTCCATACAACGCCCACCGGGCCTTGATTGCCCCAGAAAAGCAAATACCCCAAACTACTGCCTACAGCAACCAACACAGCAGGCCAGCCGGAAAGCGCGCACAAAAATCCCAACACCACCGGCTGCAAGTGATGACGCAAACTGGCCGCACTGCCTAAAAATCCAGCCAGAAAATAGCCTGTACCCTGCAAGATCATATGCACTCTTGGTTCTGCCGCCCAGCGTCGCAAAAGCCGCTGGCTCCGACGCATATATACCCCAAGCGTTACCATCATATGTACCACAATCCTTTCTACTGATAGATAAATCCTACCATGTCCGGGTGGGGATTTTTTGTCAAAAACTGCGATGGAAGAAAGTTTCTTGCATAGTGGACAAAATCGATGTATAATATAAAAAATTGACCGTTTTCAGGAGTGTATCTATGCTCAACAAGTTACGCAGCGTCGCAGACCGTTTCGATGAACTCTGCGCCCGTTCCGAACAACCGGATTTTTATGCCGATCCCCAAAAGGCTGCCAAGCTCCTTCGGGAGAAAAATGATTTGGAGCCGATCGTGGAGGCATATCACGCTTATAATGCCGCTCTTCAGGAGATGGAAGATGCCCTGGAGCTGATGAGCGATCCGGATATGAAGGATTTTTGTCAGGAAACCTATCAGCAGGCCAAGGCAAAAAGTGAAGAATTGTTTAAACAGCTGCAGATCCTGCTGCTGCCGAAAGACCCCAATGACGAGAAGAATGTCATTGTGGAAATTCGTGGTGGCGTGGGTGGCGAAGAAAGTGCGCTGTTCGCCCACAGCTTGTTCCGTATGTATTCCATGTATGCCGCTGCAAAGGGCTGGCAGGTGGAGCTTATGAACTACAATGAAACAGAGCTGGGCGGCGTCAAGGAAGCGGATTTTGTCATCTCCGGTCGGGGAGCATATTCCCGGATGAAATACGAATCCGGTGTCCACCGTGTTCAGCGTGTACCGGAAACGGAATCCGGCGGCCGGGTGCATACCTCCACCGCAACGGTGGCAGTTCTCCCGGAAATGGAAGAAGTTGACGTTCAGATCAATCCTGCGGATATTGAAATGCAGGTGTATCGCGCCAGTGGTGCCGGTGGTCAGCACGTCAATAAAACCTCCTCTGCGGTGCGGCTGATCCACAAGCCCAGCGGCATTGTGGTAGCTTGTCAGGAAGAACGCAGCCAACAGCAGAACCGGGAAAAATGTATGCGAATGCTGGCATCCAAGCTCTATGAGATTGAGCAGGAAAAGCTGTCCTCTGAGGTTACCGGCATGCGCCGTTCCCAAGTGGGAAGCGGTATGCGTAATGAGCGTATCCGCACCTACAATTTCCCCCAGGGTCGTGTTACCGATCATCGGGTGGGATTGACCCTTTACAAAATTGATGCGGTCATGGATGGCGCCATTGATGAGATTATCGATGCCCTCGCCACTGCCGATCAGGCAGAAAAGCTGAAAAATGCGCAATAAAGCCTTCCCTTTTGGGAAGACTTTGGAGGAAAACTATGGAATTTATCACCAATTCCCCGGAAGAAACAGAAGCACTCGGGGAAAAACTTGCGAAAACACTTACCCCCGGCACGATTCTTGCCTATCGGGGCGATCTGGGCGCAGGCAAAACCGCCTTCACCCGTGGTCTTGCCCGTGGTCTTGATTGTCAGGAGCAGGTAACCAGTCCCACCTACACCATCGTCAATGAGTATTTGGGTGGCCGGTTGCCCCTTTTCCACTTTGATATGTATCGCCTGCGCTGTGCTGATGACCTCTTTGACATCGGCTGGGACGATTATCTGGATCGAAACGGCATCTGCGCAGTGGAATGGAGCGAAAATGTATGGGAAGCCATGGAAGATCCCATCATCGTGACCATTGAAAAATTGGGCGAAAATTCCCGACGCATTACCGTAGAAGGGAGCGAACAACATGCTCTTACTGGCCTTTGAAACCTCTGCAAAAGCGGCCTCCGTTGCACTATTTGATGGACAGACCCTTTTGGCGGAGCAATATCAGAATACCGGGCTGACCCACAGCCAGACGCTGCTGGTCATGGCGGAGGATCTGCTGAAGCAATGCGGAAAAACCGCCCAGGATGTGCAGGCGGTGGCGGTTGCCAACGGCCCCGGTTCCTTCACCGGTGTTCGCATCGGTGTTGCCGCTGCAAAGGGCTTTGCATGGGGTGGAGAAATTCCCATTTACGGTGTATCTACCTTGGAGGCTATGGCTTTGGGGTTGGGTGTTCACGAGGGTTATGTATGTCCCGTGATGGACGCCCGGAGAAATCAGGTATATAATGCGCTGTTTTATGTAAACCAAGGTGTCCTGACCCGTCAGACTCCCGACCGTGCTATCGCTCTGGAAGATTTGAAAAAAGAGTTGGAATGTCTGGAAAAACCCATTTTTTTGGTTGGCGACGGCAGTATTTTGTGTTATAATACCCTGCAGAACGACATTCCCAACCTGATCCTCCCCCCTGAATGGCAGATGCATCAACGGGCTGTGGGTGTGGGTCTGGCCGCATTGCGGCAGGAAAATTCCGACGATCCTGCTACCCTTACTCCCAACTATCTGCGGCTGAGTCAGGCAGAACGGGAACGAAACGAAAAATTACAGAACAAATAAAGGAGATCATACTATGGCTGGTGTACATGTACTTGACCACCCCCTGATCCAGCACAAGCTGGCAATTCTGCGCAACGAAAATACCGGTGTTAAGGAATTCCGGGAGCTGGTCAGCGAAATCGCAGGCCTGATGTGCTACGAGGCAACCCGCAATCTGCCCACAGAGGAAGTGGAGGTCAAAACTCCCGTTGCCGTGGCAAAATGCCGGATGCTTTCCGGCAAGAAGCTGGCAATCGTGCCGATTCTGCGTGCCGGTTTGGGTATGGTGGACAGCATGGTGGATCTGATCCCTTCCGCAAAGGTGGGTCATGTGGGTCTGTACCGTGATCCCGAAACCCATCAGCCTGTGGAATATTACTGCAAGCTGCCCGAGGATATTGAAAGCCGTGTTGTTTTCGTGGTGGACCCCATGCTGGCTACCGGTGGCAGCGCAGTTGCTGCTATTGATTTTCTGAAGGCTAAGGGTTGCCGCAATATCATTATGATGAATGTCATTGGCTGTCCTGAAGGTGTCAAGGCTGTGATGGATGCCCACCCGGATGTGGAGCTGTATCTGGCAGCTGTGGACGAAAAACTGAACGATCACGCTTACATCATCCCCGGTCTGGGTGATGCAGGTGACCGCATCTTTGGCACAAAATAAATATTTTTCAGCGGACTGCAATGCAGTCCGCTTTTTTATATGCCTTGCATTTTCCTTATCCCCATGATAAAATAATTTTACGACATTTTTCCGGAAGGAGGGAGCTTTGTGAACCAGAAAAACGATTATATTGGCGTGTTTGACTCAGGTGTGGGCGGCATCAGCGTGCTGCGGCAGCTGACAAAGCTCCTGCCCAACGAGCGGGTTTTGTACTATGGTGACTCTGCCAATGCCCCATACGGTGGGCGTACCACCGCTGAGGTTCGGGACTTGACCCTGGCAGCAGCAGAAAAAATGATGACCTATGGGCTGAAGGCGCTGGTAGTTGCATGCAATACCGCTACCTCCGCTGCCATCGGCGCACTGCGGGAAAAATATCCGGAGCTCATTGTGATCGGTATTGAGCCGGCTTTGAAACCCGCTGTCGACCAGTTCCCCAGCGGTCACATTGGCGTGATGGCCACTGAAGTGACCCTCAGGGAAAAGAAATTCAATGCCCTTATGGAGCGTTATGCCGCCAGTGCCACAATTTTGAAGATCCCCGCCCCTGGCTTAGTGGAACTTGTGGAAAGCGGAAAGGCTGACCAGTCCGATGCGCTGTTGGAAGCCCTCCTCGGCACTTATCGTGGAAAGCTGGATGCGCTGGTTTTGGGTTGCACCCATTACCCCTTGGCTGTGGCCGCCATTCGTCGTGTGTTAGGTCCTCGCATTGTCCTTCTGGACGGCGGCGAAGGCACTGCACGGGAGACAATGCGCCGCTTGACCCAGGCCGATCTGCTCCACGACGGAGTGGGCACAATTCTGTGGCAAAACAGCGCAGAAAGTACGGAAATTCTGGAGCTTTGCAAACAGCTTCTGAACCCCTAAGAAAGGAAATGTATATGTACAACGAAAAATGCTATCAATTAGGCTCTAACCGTTCCTGCATTCGGGAACTGTTTGAATATGGCTGCCGTCGGGCAGCAGAAGTGGGTCGGGAGAACGTCTATGACTACTCTCTGGGTAACCCCTCCGTTCCTGCACCTGCCGGTGTAAACGATGCTATCCGGGATGTTCTGGCTGACACTGATTCCGTGGCTGTCCACGGCTACACCTCCGCAGTGGGTGATTTGTCCACCCGGCAGGCCATTGCGAACGACCTGAACGACCGTTATGATGCTGGGGTTAAGGCAGAAAATCTGTTCATTACCTGCGGTGCTGCCCCCGGTCTGACCGCCGTTTTCCGGGCATTGGCCACGGAGAATGCCGAACTGTTGGCTGTTGCCCCCTTCTTCCCGGAATACCGCCCCTTTGCTGAGGGCGCTGGGCTGAAATTCAAAGTCGTGCCTGCAGATATTCCCGCTTTCCAGATTCAGCTGGACGAGCTGGAGAAGATGCTCTCCGCCAATACTGCTGCGATCATTCTCAACTCTCCAAATAACCCCTCCGGTGTGGTGTATACCCGGGAAACTTTGGAAAAGCTGGCCGCTTTGCTGAATCGCAAGAGCGCAGAATTTGGCCACACCATCTATCTGGTGGCGGATGAGCCTTATCGGGAACTCACCTACGGTGGTGTGGAAGTTCCCTTCCTGCCCAGTATTTATCCCAACACCATCGTGTGCTATTCCTATTCCAAGTCCTTGTCCCTGCCCGGTGAGCGTATCGGCTACATCTATGTGCCGGAAAACGCAGCTGACAGCAAGGCGCTCTATGCAGCCATTGCCGGCAGTGCCCGTGTGGCAGGCCACGTCTGCGCACCCAGCCTGCTGCAAAAAGTCATTGCCCGGTGTGCAAAGCTGCGCCCGGATCTGGAGGCATACGACCGCAACCGTCGTATGCTCTATGATGCTCTGACCTCTTATGGCTACGAGATGGCTAAGCCGGATGGCGCATTTTATCTGTTTATTAAAGCGCCCGGCGGCGATTCTGAGGCATTTTCTGAAAAGGCCAAGCAGAAAGATCTGCTGTTGGTTCCCGGTACGGACTTTGGCTGCAAGGAATATTTCCGCATTTGCTACTGCGTCAAGCCGGAAATGATTGAAAAGAGCTTGCCGATCTTTAAGGAATTGATTGAAAAGTAAAAGAAATCCCCCGGTCTTAGGACCGGGGGTCGTTTTTATTTTCTGGCAAAGATTTTCTCCCAAATCAGCTTCCGCTGGCGGTCATCCAAAATCTTCACCACTTGCCGCAGAATATCATTCCACTGGCGTGCTGTGCGGTTGTTGCCGCCAGTCACCTCCAAATAGGGGCATTCTGTCAGCTTTTGATTCCCAAACTGCTTGGCAAATACGCCATCAACACCCAAAGCGATGGCATTGGGTGCCATAGTGAAATAATACTCCGGATTATTTTCCGAAATCCGGATCAGCTCTGCCGGAGAAACTGTGCGCAGGTACTTGTGCAGACCCAATATCTCGTTTCGTGCCTGTAGTCCGGCCTCAGTCCGGCGGCCGCCATGAACAGCTGCCACACCAGCCAGTACCTGACTGAAAATGACAAAGAGTGCAACCGCCCATTCCTTACTCAAGCCACCCAACAGCAGCCAAACAAGGCAACAGATACCTGCGATCAACATATCCATCCGGTGGCGCAGGTGAATGCCCCGGGCGCCCTCCTGGATCAGCCAGGATGTTGCTGCACCCAAAGGAACCAACAAAATCGCCAGCAGTACCTGCCACAAGGTATCTGTGGAAAATGCCACAGCAATGGAGTAACCGGCAACTGCTCCGATGCAGGCGGCAATGCCACGGAAAATCATGGGATTTCCGGAGCTTTTCTTGAAATAATGCCATGCACCGGGGACGGTTCTGGCCGCTTTTCGCCCCAAACGGGCAAAATGCTCGCTGCTTCCATCCACACTGGTGCGCTTGCCAAACAAGGTTTTGAAGGTACGCATTTCAAATTCACTGCGCTCGTTGCCCATGTCCATGGTTTTATGCAGCAGAACATGATTGTTTCGGGACAATTCGATGGTCAAATACCCCATTTGTGCCCAAGATAGAACCATGGTGGAGAAATCCACCCCCAAACCGCTGAGACAACAACCCAATTCGCCGGCGGTGATACCGTCCGGAGATTGTACCCGACGCAAACGGTGGGGCAAGCCGCACCGCAGGAACAGCAGCCAATAGGCCAGCGCCAGCAGCAAAAGACCGTATTGCAGCATATCGTCATAGCTCAGCGACCAGCGCTTTGCAATATCCTGAGGAAACAACTTGGCAGATACCGGCAGGGTCATGGTCAGGGTTTCGTGATCCTTCAATCTCTCCAGGAAATGACCGGAAATCACCGAACCATCCACGGTGTATTCCATAAAGGAATCCATGGATTCCGGGTGGAAGATGCTGGAAAATGTGGGCATTTTTTCTATCTGACCGGGCAACGTAATGGAAAATTCCATACTGTCAATGGGATATTCAAAGCCGGAAAGCAAAGGCAGTGTCAAAACCAGTCCCTTTTTCTCCACCTCTGCCACCAGATTCGGCAGAGAATAGTGCAGGGTGATGGTGTAGCTGCCTGCGCCATGGATCTCATCGGACAAGTCCACCCAACGCAGGGAATCCGTCCGCTTAGTCTTTGCCCGGTCACCATTGAGGGTGATATCGCGAGCGCCTCCCGGCAGAGGAAATTGCAGGTTGGTTTCCGTACCGTCCGTGGTCATTTGCAGCACCAAAGAAATCTGGCAAGTGCCGTCAGAATCCACAACTGCGCTGCCTTGCAGCTCGGTCACAGAACCTGCGGCGCTGACCGCTGTGGTCAGCAGCAGAATACACGCAATTACGATAAAAATGCGACGCACAGCGGCACCTCCCTTGTAAAATAATCGTGAAATCATTTTATCACGGGATAAAATAAAATGCAAGACCCTCCATAGGGGGTAGTAGGTATGTTATGTAAACCACTATATAAGACAAAAAGGACCGGAAAACCGGTCCTTTTGTTTGTTGGCTATTAGCCCTCTGCGCGCATCTGAGCGAAGCACTCGCTGCAGTATACGGGACGGTCGGACTTGGGCTCAAAGGGAACCTTTGCCTCGCCGCCGCAACGGGCGCAAGTAGCGGTGAAGAACTCACGGGGGCCACGAGCAGCGTTCTTGCGAGCATCACGGCATGCCTTGCAGCGCTGGGGCTCGTTCTGGAAGCCACGCTCTGCGTAGAATTCCTGCTCACCTGCGGTAAACACGAACTCGTTGCCGCACTCTTTGCAAACTAAAGTCTTGTCTTCGTACATTGGAAATACCTCTCTTTGGTTAATGCCCCGGATCATTCACCATGCTGGTTGTTATGCGGAGTCATAAAATATTGTGGTTATACCACAAGTTGAATTATACACAGCAAATCAGGGAAAGTCAACCATTTATTCATAAATATTTTACAATATAGATTGCTGAATCCATTGATTTTCCGTTGGATTTGTCAGATGCAAATGGTCATAGGCAAGCTGCGTGACGCACCGGCCACGAGGAGTACGGGTCAGAAAACCCAACTGCATGAGATACGGCTCGTACACATCTTCCAAAGTCACTGCTTCTTCCCCAATGGTGGCCGCCAGAGTTTCCAGACCAACGGGGCCGCCACCGTAATTCTGAATAATGGCGGTGAGCATCCGACGGTCGATGGCATCCAACCCCAACTGGTCAACTTCCAAGCGGGAAAGCGCCAGATCTGCAGCTTCCTTTGTGATCACACCGTTGCCCATGATCTGCGCAAAGTCCCGGACACGACGCAGGAATCGGTTGGCGATTCGGGGCGTGCCACGGCTTCGGGATGCGATTTCCATTGCGCCCTTGGGATCGATCTCCATGCCCAAAATGGTGGCGCTGCGGGTAACAATTCGTGCCAATTCCTCAGGCGTGTACAGTTCCAGACGCAGGGATACACCAAAGCGGTCCCGCAAAGGAGCGGACAGCTGACCTGCCCGGGTGGTTGCGCCCACCAGCGTAAATTTCGGCAGATCCAAGCGAATGGAATTGGCGCTGGGGCCCTTGCCCACGATGATGTCGATGGCAAAGTCCTCCATAGCCGGGTACAAAATTTCCTCAACCACCCGGTTCAGGCGGTGAATTTCGTCGATAAAGAGAATGTCGCCAGGGTTCAGGTTGGTCAGCAAAGCTGCCAGATCACCGGGCTTCTCAATGGCAGGGCCGGAGGTGATACGAATATTGACCCCCATCTCGTTGGCGATGACACCGGCCAGAGTGGTTTTACCCAAACCGGGAGGGCCGTACAAAAGCGTATGATCCAAAGGCTCATTACGCAGTCTTGCAGCTTCGATATATACGCTCAGATTGCCCTTTGCCTTCTCCTGACCGGTATAATCGGACAGCAGTTTCGGCCGCAGGCCGATTTCCCCTGCGTCTTGTGGCGCATAGGTAGGAGAAATAATGGGGCTATCCAATTCTTGTGAAAATTCTAAACTCATTGTAAATCCTCCAATGGAAGGCTTAGCCCTTCATCACCATAGCGCGCAGGGCGTGACGGACCAATTCCTCGGTAGAAGCGTTTGCGTCCGCACCCTTAAGGGCATTTTGAATTTCTGCAGGGCTGTAGCCCAATTCCTGCAGGGCAGCTCTTGCCATTGCCACATTGCCCCCTTGGGCAGGGGTTGCAGCCACAGCAGGGCCGGTGGAGAAATCCAACTCCACATTGGAGCCGCCGATTTTGTCCTTCAACTCCAGAATAATACGCTGGGCGATTTTCTTGCCGATACCCTGCGCAGCGGTGAGCATCTTCTCGTCGCCGGTCATGATGGCCAGAGTCAGATTTTGCGGTCCGCCGGCGGACAAAATCGCCATGGCGGCCTTGGGGCCCACGCTGTTGACAGAAGTCAGCAGTTCAAAGCACCGCTGCTCTTCCCGGCTGATGAATCCGTAAAGATCGAAAGCATCCTCCCGGATGGATTCCGTGATGTACAGCCGTGCCGGCTGATTCAATTTCAGTTGCGCTGCGGTATAGGCGGTGACACGGCAGCCGTAGCCCACGCCGCCGCAGTCCACGACGGCCAAACCGGGCTCCAGAATGGTCACCGGACCGGAAACATAGTAAAGCATAGGATAACCTCCGTTTTACTTCATTTGTGCTTTTGCGATCAAGGATGTACTGGAACGGGCATGGCACAAGGCAATCGCAATGGCATCTGCCGCATCGTCAGGCTTGGGCATGGCACTCAAATTCAACAGCCGCTTGGTCATATCCTGCACCTGATGCTTGGTGGCATTTCCATAACCGACCACGGCCTGCTTCACCTGCATAGGCTTGTAGGATGTAACCTCCAAACCTGCCTGACGGATCGCCAGCAAAATCACACCGCGGCTTTGGGCAACCCCAATACCGGTGGTAACATTCTGGCCGAAAAACAGTTCTTCAATCGCCACTGCATCTGGCTTTGTTTCCGCCAAAAGCTGACGCATATCCTCATAAATGATCTCCAGACGGGCAGAAAAATCCATGCCCGCCGGTGTTGTGATAGCGCCGCAGGTGACGAGTCTGTTCTGCCCACGCTCTGTGTCGACCACACCAAAGCCGGTGATGCCGTAGCCCGGGTCAATTCCAAGGATCCGCATTACATGCCACCTGCGTTGGCGATCTGCCAGCAGTACAGCAAGAAGCCAATTGCGACAATGCCAATGCCCACCCATGCGGCAATGATCTGCCACTTGGGACGGGGCTTATAGCCTTCCTTGTTCAGAATTTCCTCTGCAGGAATTTCAGCTGTTTCCAGCGCTTCGTTTTCCAAAATTTCCTTATTTTCTTCCATTTTGTTCACCTCTTGGGAGTATTGTAACACATTTGTTTAAAAATGAAAAGGCTTATTTTTTCTCAGCATTCAGTTCGTCCACCACAATGTCCGGGTAGGGGTTGACAATGACCGTTCTGTAGGTGTGGTAGATCACCATACCCGGCTTGCCGTTGGGAATTTTCTTCACCTGCCGCACGGGGGTTACATCCACCGCAATGTTCTGACCGCCGGTGGTTTCAGCATAATATGCCGCCAGCTGTGCCGCCTGAGTCACAGTGTCGTCAGGCACATTTTGTCCTGCGCAGGCGATGATCACATGGCTTCCGTGAACTTTCGATGCATGGAGCCAAATATCGTCTTTACGTGCGGATTTGAAGGTCAATTCCTCGTTTTGCCGATTGTTTCTGCCTACATAAATGGGGAATCCGTCGGTGGATTCAAACCGCAGGGGAGGTAATTTGCCGGTTTTGACCCGTTTTTTGCCGGTATCTGCACGCAAATAACCCCCAGCCTGCAATTCCTGCTTGATCTCCTCCAGCGCCTGATCGCTATCCGCGCGATTCAGTTCTTCCAAAACACTTTTCAGGTACTCCAGCTCGCCCTCGCCCAATTCAATCTGCCGTGTCAATTCCTTTTCGGCGGTTTTCATGCGGGCATAGTCCTTGTAATATTTTGCCGCATTTTGCTGGGGGGATAGCAGGGGCGACAAGGAAATTTCAATTTCCTTCATATCCTCATCGTAGAAATCCTCCACCCGAACCAAGGTTTGCCCCTTGGTGATCTTATGGATATTGGCGGTAAGAATATCCCCCAGCTGGCGCAGCCGCTCACGATCGTAGGTAGCCTCCAGCTCTTTTTCCTGAATAGCCAGCTTTTTTGTCAAACGGGCGCACAGATTCTGCACGGTCTTACGGACGGATTGGCTTTTCTGCCGCATGGCATCATTCCGATCACGCACCGTGTAGAACATATCCAGAAGACCGGAAAAGGACTCCGCCTTGGTGCACGCTCCATACTCCCGGATAGGGCAAAAGGCAAATTGCTTGGGATTGCCGTTTTGGGCATAGTAATAGGGGGCGGGGTGCTCCAGATTTTCCCTGAAAAACTCCGTAAGCTTTTTGGAAACAGCGGAAATATTCTCATTTTCCAGGCGCACATCCACATCACCGCAGGCGAACAGTGCCGCCTCCCGGCAAATAAGGGGCGATAAGCCACCCAGCTCGTCCATCAATCTTTGTGCCAATAAATCGGCGCCGGGTTGGGAAAGTAGGTTTACATAACTTTCTTCTGTTAAATCCAGCGGATTTTTCTTGGTCACCGGCTCAGGATCCTGATAATACAGCCCAGGCAGTGCCTGCCGCTTGGCGGACTCATCCAGCCCAATGCGCCGCAGGCAATCGATGATCCTCCCCTCTGGGGACAGCAGATACAGATTGCAGGTGCGCCCCATCAGCTCCGCAATGAGCTTGCGCTGCACCAGATCGCCCATTTCGTCCATACATTCAAAGGTAAAGATCGCGCAGCGCTCCATAGGCGGCTGAGAAATGCTGATAAGCCGACCACCGGACAAGTGCTTGCGCAGCAGCATGCAGAACATGGGCGGCTCCGGAGGATTTTCCGGATTGGCAGTGGTCAGATGGAGGCGGGGCGCAGTGGGATTCATGGCAAACAGCAGCTTGCACCGACCTTCCCGGTGGCGCAGATGCAGGATCACCGTATCTCGTGCCGGCTGGTGGATCTTCTCCACTCTTGGCTCGGATAATGCCCGCAATTCCGTCAGAACCGCAGATAAATAAAACGCATCAAAGGCCATTTTTTACTCCTTCACGATGATAGCAAACAATTCATTCAGCCGGTCAATCTGACCGGAAAGATACAGCGCACCGAACAAGGTTTCCAGACCGGTGGCCTTGGCATACTCCTGCGGGGTTGCAGACTTAGGTGCGGCATGGGAATGGGCATTTTTCCCCCGGCGGAACCAGTCGTTTTCCTGCTCCGTCAAATGGGGCAGAAGCTTTTCCGCATATTTTGCCTGGGTAGGTGCTTTGACCATAGCGACGGAATCCTTGTGCAGGTTTTTCACGGTCTTATCGCCCTTGCAGCACAGATAACTGCGGCACATCAGCTCGTACACACCATCACCAATATGGGCAAGACCCAGATTGGAAATGGCATTTATCTCTTTTGTATCAAAATGCAGATCAAAATAGTTTTCCACAATGATTCCTCTTTTCTTGTCTTCCTTTTCGGGAAAGGCTTATTCCTTAACCGGAATGTTAAATGCTTCGGGGTCGAAGGTGATGACGGTGTAGATCCGCTTCCCTTCCTGCTGGGTGAGCTTATCCTGCAGAAGACCGGTGATCTCCGTTTCCCGTCCACTCATATCCGAAGGCAGGGCCACATCAAAGATCAGATTGGTATGACCACCACCCTCCACCATGCGAAAATCATGCAGGTGCAGGCGCTGATCCACTGTGCCCAACAGCTCCTCGCAGTCTTTGCGCAGGCGGTTCAGTTGGGGATCGTCGGTAATCACCGGATCGTAATGAATGACCAGATGGATGCCGTGATTTTGATAGCATTCCCGCTCCATATCGTCGATCAGCTCGTGGCATACCAACGGAGATTCCTCGGTGGACATTTCCACATGCAAGGTAGCGAACCGCTGACCGGGACCGTAATCATGCACCATCAAATCGTGGTAGCCAAGCACTTTTGGCTGACTGCGCACATAATCTACAATCAGTTCCCGCAATTCCGGGCTGGCGCTTTCGCCCAACAGCGGGCTGATGGTTTCTTTTGCAAGCATTGCTCCGCTGTACAGAATAAACAGCGCCACAGCCATACCCACCCAGCCGTCAATGGGCGCACCGGTGAAATACTCTACCAAGCCGGCAATCAAAACAGCGCCGGTGGCGATGGCATCGTTGCGGCTGTCCTGCGCAGTTGCGGCAAGGGTCGTGGAACGGATCGCTGCAGACAAGGCTCTGTTCAGCAGCCACATACCCAGCTTGACCAACATGGAAACTACCAGAATCACCACCGTCAGCGAGCCAAATTTTACCGCTTCCGGATTCAGAATTTTGTTGAGAGAGGTCTTTCCTAATTCCACACCGATGACAACGATCAAAGCCGCCACCGCAAGGCCGGATAAGTACTCAAACCGGGCATGACCATAGGGATGGTCTGCATCTGCAGGCTTTTCCGCCAGCTTGAAACCCAGCAAGGTCACAATGGAGCTGGTGGCATCAGTCAGGTTGTTCATGGCATCTGCCATAACGGACACTGAGCCTGCCAGTAAACCCGCCAAAAGCTTTCCGACAAACAAAATCAGGTTGCACACGATTCCCATGATTCCGGAGCGTTTTCCCACTTTGGAACGGTCCTTTTCCGGATCCAGGTTTTTTAGGAAAATTTTTGTAAAAAACTTTGTCATAAACGCCTCCAAAAGCGTGAATAATCAAATTCTACTGGCAGTAGAGAGGCCTTTTCTCGCAACGGGAGAGACTTTTAGGGGCTATTCTCCGAAAAAATGCGTGACAACGCCCCATCTTTTCTGTAAAATATGCCCATCGGCCGCTTTTCATTATAGTGTATGGAATTGTGGCTGTCCAGTAATTTTTTGGGAGTGTATATATCATGTCTGAATACAAAATTATCACCGACTCCGGCTGTGACTTGCCCCAGCAGATGCTTTCTGATCTGGATGTGCAGACTGTGCCGTTGATCGTTAATTTCAAAGGCCAAAGTCAGGAAGATACCGTCGACGCCGGCATTCAGGAAATGTACGCCGGTCTGCGTGCCGGTGAAGCCGCCACCACCTCCGCTGTCAATCCCGACCGCTGGATGGAAAAGATGGAGGCCGTTTTGGCCAATGGGCAGGACGTTCTGGTTATTACATTTTCCTCCGGTCTGTCTGCGACCCATCAATCTGCTGTGATCGCCGCTGACGAATTGAAGGAAAAATACCCCGATCGAAAGATCTTCGTGGTGGACTCTCTGGGCGCATCTTTAGGTCAGGGTCTGCTTGTTTGGTACGCTTGTCAGAAGCGGGATGCCGGTTTCTCCATTGAGGAGCTGACTGAATGGGTGGAAAATAACCGCCTGAATCTGTGCCATTGGTTTACTGTGGACGATCTGATGTATCTGAAGCGGGGCGGGCGGGTCAGTGCCGCCACGGCACTGGTTGGCACCATGCTCCAGATCAAGCCGGTGCTGCATGTGGACGATGAGGGACATCTGATCAATGTCTCCAAGGCCAGAGGCAGAAAGGCCTCCATTGAGGCCCTTGCCAAAAAGCTGGGAGAAACCGGCATCCCCGGTGCCAACGACACGGTTTTCATCTGCCACGGCGATTGCCATGAGGACGCCCGGTATCTGGAAAATCTGGTGAAGGAAAAGTATGGGGTGAAGGACGTGCTTACCTATTATGTAGGCGCCGTCATCGGATCCCACTCCGGCCCCGGCACTCTGGCCATCTTCTTCCTGGCTGAAAACCGCGGATAATATCGTACCCCGGCTCTTACCAAAGAGCCGGGGGTTCTGTTGGAATGATAAGGTAAATTGCGGTTTGGCCAGCAGACGGACAGTGGCAATCAGCCATCATCAACCGCTGTCATTGCGAGGCCCAAAGGGCCGTGGGACCGAAGGGAATGCCTGTGGTGCAATCTCCCGGGAAGCAGTAAGATGCAGGGAATGTGGCATACGATAGTATTACAAACATATTCC
>JAZRRL010000037.1:0-24136 GCA_045650665.1 Faecousia sp.
TATTGCTCACAATGTAGAGTGCTTTAAGAAGCAGATGAGCAAATTCATCGACTTTTCTGAGGGTAAGGCTCTTTTGGTAAACAATGCAGATTGGCTGCTGGACCTGAATTACGTAGATGTACTGCGTGAGGTTGGTGCACACTTCAGTGTAAACCGTATGTTAACTGCAGAATGCTACAAGCAGCGTATGGAAAAGGGGTTAAGCTTCCTTGAGTTCAATTACATGATCATGCAGAGTTACGATTTCTACCAGTTGTTCCAGAATTACGGCTGTAACATGCAGTTTGGCGGTGATGACCAGTGGAGCAACATGCTGGGCGGTACCGAGCTGATCCGTAAAAAGCTGGGTAAGGATGCCCATGCTATGACAATCACCTTGCTGCTGAACTCTGAAGGCAAGAAGATGGGCAAAACTGCTTCCGGTGCGGTTTGGCTTGATCCCAACAAGACCTCTCCCTTTGATTTTTATCAGTACTGGCGTAATGTTGGCGATGAGGACGTTCTCAAATGCATCCGTATGTTGACCTTCCTTCCTATGGAACAGATTGAGGCAATGGCTGATTGGAAGGATGCCCAGTTGAATACTGCAAAGGAGATTCTTGCATTTGAGCTGACCAAGCTGGTTCACGGTGAGGAAGAGGCTGTCAAGGCACAGACTGCCGCAAAGGCTTTGTTCGTCGGTGGCGGTGATGATGCCAATATGCCCACTACTGAAATCAGTGAAGATCGTCTGGTTGATGGCAATATTGGCATTTTGAATCTGATGGTGGCTTGTGGCCTGGCACCTTCCAACAAGCAGGCTCGTCAACTGGTTGAGCAGGGCGGTGTGTTTGTCAATGACGAGAAGGTTACTGCACCTACCATGCAGATTTCCCGGGAAATGCTATCTGAAGGCGTGAAGATCCGTAAGGGCAAAAAAGTATTTCATAAGGCTGTTCTGGCATAAGTAAGCCAAGATGTCATAGCTGTGACATTTTTCATTTAACGTACAGATAAAAGGAGGAATCCTGCGTGAAACTGAACTACAAAAGAACAATTTTAGTGGGCTTTGCATTTTTCCTCATTTGTGCATTCTGGCAGGCCTACGACGCAACCATTCCGGTTATTCTGACGAATAAATATGGCATGTCCCAATTCTGGTCAGGTGTTATTATGGCGCTGGATAATGTGCTGGCATTGTTCATGTTGCCCTTGTTTGGTGCATTGTCCGACAAGTGCAAAAATAAGCATGGCAAGCGCACACCATTCATTGTCGTTGGTACAATTATTGCAGCTGTAGCTCTGATTTCCTTAAGTGTTGTGGATAGGATTCAGTTGAACAAGATTCAGGATTATACTAAACTGGATGATGTAGCGACACTGGAACGTATCTATGACGAGCAGGCAGACACGGTACTCAAGACCCCTGGCGGCAGAAAATTCAAGTTGTCTACAGAAGCCGGTATGAGCCGTGAGAAATTTTCCCAGATCAAAGCCAACGAGGTTGATCCGAAAACCGGCAAGGAGACCATATCGGAGGAGTATACCAATTATGTGGCACCTGCCCGTGAAGCTTGCATTGCAGAAATTACAAATGATGATCCCGGTGCGCTATTTTGGTTTGTAGGGCTGCTTCTGGTGATTTTGATTGCCATGTCCACGTTCCGTTCACCTGCAGTTGCACTGATGCCGGATGTGACGATCAAACCCCTGCGCAGTAAAGCCAATGCGGTGATCAATCTGATGGGTACTGCCGGCGGTATTGCGGTGCTGGTGTTGGGTATGCTTTTTGCAACATCTGCAGTGTCCAATAGCTTTATGAGTTATCTTGCATATTATGCAGTAATCGCAGGATTGATGCTGCTGTCCTTGTTGATTTTCCGCTTGTCCGTTCGTGAACCGGAATGGGCAAAGGAAATGCAGGAAGATACCGTTCGTTTCAAGATTGATGAGAAGGAAGAAGTTCAGGCTCCTACAAGAAAGCTGACTTCCGATGAGAAGCGCTCTTTGCTTTTGATCCTTCTTTCTGTGGCACTGTGGTATTTCGGATATAACGCTGTTACCTCGAAATATGCCGTTTATGCTTCCAATGTGCTGCATATTGACTACAATAGAACCATGCTTCTGGCGCAGGCTGCAGCAATCGTTGCGTATCTGCCTGCAGGCATGATCGCCTCTAAAATCGGTCGGAAAAAGACAATTATTGGTGGTGTCGTCATTTTGGCGCTTGCCTTTGGTATTGCATCCTTTGTGCATCTGATTGGTTCCGAACTGCTGATGAATGTTTTGTTCATCGCTGCAGGAATTGGCTGGGCGACCATTAATGTTAACTCTTTCCCCATGGCAGTGGAACTCAGTTCCGGCGCTGATGTTGGTAAGTACACCGGCTATTACTATACAGCATCCATGGCGGCTCAAACGCTGACGCCTTTGCTTTCCGGCTGGTTGATGGATGAAATTGCTGACACAATTTTGTTCCCGTACGCAGCAATCTTTGTTGCGCTTGCCATCGTGACAATGATGTCCGTTACCCATGGTGACAATAAGATTGATGCAAAGAAGGGCATTGAAGCCTTCGACATAGAGGATTGATATGGTCGCTGTTCTCATTACTTTAGCTATACTGGTTTTGCTGTATTTGCTTGCGCTAAAGGGCAGAACAGGTCATGTGCTTTTGGGTGAATTGCAGAAATGGAAGTATGCCCACCGAGGATTGCATGGCAATGGTGTCCCGGAAAACAGCATGGCAGCATTCCGTCTGGCATTGGAAAACGGTTACGGAATTGAATTGGATATCCATTTGCTTGCGGATGGTAATCTGGCGGTGATCCATGATGCGTCCTTGCTGCGAACCGCCGGTGCTGATGTCAAAATTGAGGAACTCACAACAGAGCAACTGGCGAATTATCGCCTGGAAGGCACCCAAGAACAGATCCCTACTTTCCGGCAGGTCCTGGATCTGTTTGACGGAAAAGCTCCTTTGATTGTTGAACTGAAACCGGAAAACGGCAATCATGCGCAGTTGACTGAGGTGACTTGTAGAATGCTGGATAGCTACAATGGCCTATTCTGTATGGAGTCCTTCGATCCCAGATGTATCCGCTGGCTGAAGAAGAATCGTCCGGATATCGTTCGAGGACAGCTGGCACATAATTCTCTGCATGAAAATGGAAAAGTATCGTACATACTTCGCTTTTTGATGACCAACCTTTTGAGTAATTTCTGGAATTCTCCGGATTTTATTGCTTATCGTTTCTGTGACAGAAATCGACTCAGTGTACGGATTGCGCGAGAATTATGGAATATTCAAGGCGTTTCTTGGACGTTGACCAAACGAGAAGATTTTGATACAGCTATGCAAGAAAACTGGATTCCCATTTTTGAAAATTTCAAACCATAAATTTAGACACCGGCTAAAGCCGGTGTCTTTGCTTTTACCTTGATAATTCAGCTAAAATCTTTTGATTGGCAGGGGAAAGCGTGGTCAACGGTAAACGTCCTGGCCCACAGTCATAACCGAACGCTGCCATTGCTGCTTTTATAGGGATTGGATTTACCTCGCAACCAAGGAAATCTGTCCATGGCAGCATGCGGCATTGTAGTGCTGCAGCAGTATCAAAATCCCCGTCCAGTGCGGCATAAACCATCAGGTTCATCTGTTCCGGAAACAGATTAGATATAACAGATATTACGCCCTTTCCGCCCAAGGACAAGGTTGGAACAGTTAAATGGTCATTTCCTGCCCATATAGAAAAATGCTCCGGGCACTGTGCCTTGATACGAAGTATTTTCCCAATATCTGTAGATGCTTCTTTGATTCCTGCTATATTGGGAATCTGGGAAAGTTGCTGATAGACGGATACCGGCATATCCAAGCCGGTACGACTGGGTACATTGTAAAGAATGATTGGCGTGCTTACAGCCTGCGCAATTGCACTGTAGTGCGCAATCAAACCATCAGCGGTTGCTTTATTATAATATGGACTGACTACTAAGAGACCATCAACGCCGACCTCCTGCGCTGCCATACTCAGCTTAATGGCATGGCATGTATCATTGGATCCCGTACCTGCAAAAATCTTGATTTTATCACCAACGTATGCTTTGGCGTGTTGGAACAGTGCCAGTTTTTCTTCTTCTGAAAGCGTTGCGGATTCTCCGGTGGTTCCTGCAAGGACAACTGCTTCAATGCCGGCATCGATTTGCTTTTGCAGAAGAACTTGAAGCAAAGGAAAATTAATCTTCCCATTTAAAAAAGGGGTGACTAGCGCTGTGCATACCCCGGTGAATAAAGGCTGTTTCATGATGCATCCCTCCGTGCCAGTTTATGTGCGGTGTCTTTGTTTTGCTTATTGCAAAAAATGGTGAAATAGGCTATAATATATGGTTGATAACAGAAATGAGGATGAATACATGAAGACCCATGATTTTTGGTATGATCTGCCGGAAGAACTGATTGCACAGACACCTTTGGAAAAGCGGGATACATCCCGCCTTTTGGTGCTCAGTCGTCAGACCGGTGAATTGGAGCATAAACATTTTTACGATATTCTTGATTATTTGAATCCCGGTGATTGCCTGGTTATGAACGATTCCCGGGTTTTGCCCGCACGTCTGTTAGGACATAGACCCACCGGTGGTGCGGTAGAGGTTTTGCTGCTGCGTGATTTGGGTGATAAGAAGTGGGAATGCCTTTGTAAGCCCGGTCGTAAGATGCAAGTTGGCAACCAAGTCATTTTCGGTGATGGTGAATTGACTGCAACTGTTGTTGCTGTGCAGGAAGATGGCAATCGTGTTGTGGAGTTCCATTATGATGGTATTTTCCTGGAGGTTTTGGAACGATTGGGCAAGATGCCTCTGCCGCCCTATATCAAAGCTGAACTGCAGGATCAGGAACGTTATCAGACTGTATATTCCCGTGAGATCGGCTCTGCGGCAGCGCCTACTGCAGGCCTGCACTGGACAAAGGAATTGCTGGACAAAGCCCGAGAAAAGGGTGTTAAGACGGCATTTGTGACATTGCATGTGGGTCTTGGTACATTCCGCCCCGTTAAGGCTGAGGAAATTTCTGAACATCATATGCACAGTGAGCTTTGTATGATGTCACAGGAAACTGCCGATATTTTGAATCAAACCAAGGCAAATGGGGGGCGTGTGATTTGTGTTGGCACAACATCCTGCCGCACTCTGGAAAGCCTCGTGAAGGATAATGGCACTTTTGAAGCTTGTTCCAAATGGACAGAGATTTTTATTTTCCCCGGGTATCAGTTTAAGGCGATGGATGGATTGATTACCAATTTCCATTTGCCGGAAAGTACATTGGTAATGCTGGTGTCTGCATTTGCAAACCGGGAAAATATACTGCATGCTTATGAAGAAGCCGTGAAAGAAAAGTACCGTTTCTTCAGTTTTGGCGATGCTATGTGCATCCTATAGGAGGAAAGCTATGTTTGAATTAAAGAAAACCGAAGGCAAGGCTCGTCGTGGCGAATTTACCTGCGGCCACGGTACGGTCCAGACTCCGGTATTCATGAATGTTGGTACCCAAGGCGCAATTAAGGGTGCGCTGAGTGCGGAGGACTTGAAGAATATTGGCTGTCAGGTGGAATTGTCCAATACCTACCACCTGCATCTGCGTCCTACGGATAAGGTCGTTCGCCAGATGGGTGGATTGCACAAGTTCATGACCTGGGATGGTCCGATCCTGACGGATTCCGGTGGATTTCAGGTGTTCTCCTTGTCTTCTCTGCGGAAGATCAAAGAAGAAGGCGTGTATTTTTCCTCCCACATCGATGGTCGCAAGATCTTCATGGGACCGGAGGAAAGTATGCAGATTCAGTCCAATTTGGGCTCGGATATCTGTATGGCGTTTGATGAATGCATCGAAAATCCTGCACCTCGGGATTATGTACTGAAAAGCGTGGATCGTACCTATCGCTGGCTGGAGCGCTGTAAGGCGGAAAATGCCCGTCTAAATGCGTTGCCTGATACCGTCAATCCCCAACAGATGTTGTGGGGCATCAATCAGGGTGGTACGTATGCAGATATTCGTGTTGATCACATGAAACGCATTGCAGATCTGGATCTGCCTGGCTATGCCATTGGTGGTTTGGCTGTTGGTGAAACAGCTGAGGAGATGTACGATATCATTGAGGCGGTTGAACCGCATATGCCTGCTGACAAGACCCGTTATTTGATGGGCGTGGGTACACCAAGCAACATTATTGAGGCTGTTGCACGTGGCGTTGACTTTTTCGATTGCGTCATGCCTGCCCGGAATGCCCGTCATGCCCGGCTCTTTACCTGGGATGGTGCGATCAATCTGAAAAATGCCAAGTATATCACCGATGAAAGCCCCATTGATCCCAAGTGTGACTGTCCCGTCTGCCGTCGCTACAGTCGCGCCTACATCCGCCATTTGTTTGCTGCCGAAGAAATGCTGGCAATGCGCTTGAGTGTTATGCACAATCTGTACTTCTACAACAAACTCATGGAGAAAATCCGCAACGCCTTGGATGAAGGCACTTTTGCGGACTTCCGTCGTGAATATTCTGTTAAATTGAGCCAAAGAATCTAATTTTCCCTTGCAATTTATGGGAATGATGGTATAATAGACTCGTTAAGTTCAACAAAGGAGTAATAATATGTTTAATTTTTTGAGTGAAACCTCTACCAATCCCGGCGGTGGCCTGCTGTTTATGCTGTTGGCAATGGTGGCAGTATTCTATTTCATGATTATCCGCCCCGAGAACAAGCGTAAGAAGGAAGCTGAGCAGCTGCGCAGCGGCGTCAAGAACGGCGATAAGATCGTTACTATCGGTGGCATTACCGGTAAGGTCGTTGATGTTAAGGAAGACAAGTTCGTCATCGAGACCGGTGCTGATCAGGTTCGTATTGAGTTTGCAAAGTGGGCTCTGTCTACTAATGAATCTGCTGCGGAAGCTGCAAAGGAAGCTGCAAAGAAGGCAGAAGAGGAGCGCGCAAAGGCTAAGGCTGCTAAGAAGGCTACCAAGGCTGACAAGTAATTTATAATTGATAACAATAAACCGACCTATGGTGGAAATCATAGGTCGGTTTTATTTATTCAGATACCTTTGCGATGAAGCGCATAAGAGTATATGACGGGAGACAGGACCATCAGAAGAACAACCCCAAGGAAGATCCAGAAAATACCCAGAATACCTGTCAGCATAAGAGCAATACCACAGAATGTCCAGAGCCAACCGGCGAAGCGATGGGTTTTATTCCAGTTTTTTTCACTGCTCAATGTCCAGGGGATTTTGATGCCAATGGTGTAATTTTGTTTGCACTTGGGCAGGTAATTGCCAACAATGGTTAAGACAAGTCCAATTAACACGGGCATGACAATTTCAACTCGAACCGCTTTTCCAAGTGCGGCAGCATATACCACGATGTGCATTACAGTAGAAATGACCGGAATAATCCACAGTAACAAATGGACCATCTTGTCACTGTGGTTTTTATTTTTGGGATCTGCACCGGTACCAAGAACACAGATCCACTGAAATCCCAACATCATGAGAGGGATAGCAAAGACGGAAAACGCCTTACTGCTGTAACTGTCAATTTCGCCGGCGAAATTCCAGTGACTGGGGATTTTGTCCGGAAGCTTATCCCAAATGACTACGCCGAAAATAACCGGCAGCAGAATAATTAAAGATGTAATCATAAGCACTTTCAAATGTTTTTTGATCATTTTTCTGCTCCTTTCAAGCCTGAGAGCCATAGCATAACTTCCTCAAGAACGGAGGTGTTCAGCTCATAGAAAATATATTTGCCTTCACGTGTGTCCCTGATCAGATCCGCATCCTTCAGTATAGAAAGATGTTTGGATATTCCTGCACCGCTGATGGGAAAATGCTCTGTGATTTCACCGGCGGACAGTCGTCCGGATTTCAGCAGCTGCAATATTTCTCTGCGAATAGGATCTGATAGGGCGCGCATAGTATCTTGCATTCCCATATAACTCTTTCCTTTCATTTAACCTATTGGTTAAATATAGCTTAGCACGATAGAGGGTACTTGTCAATATATATTTAACCAAACGGTTAAATATTTTCGATAATAACAGCGATGCACATAATATGCACCGCTGTTTTATCATTTATAGAAATCGTGTTGCATAGCCGCAACGGCGGCAAAGTTCCTCGGAGGGACTGCCATGGGAAAAACCTTCAAAAATGGCCTTGGCTCGTGGAGTGTCCAGAATCTCTTGCAGGTTCTGAGAAAACAGATTGCCAAGGGCAATATCTCCTTCATGATCCAAACAGCAGGGGACAACCGTACCATTGCACAGAATGCCAATATGATCACGCATACCATAGCAAAATACTTTATCACTCTGAATAGTAGCATTCATATCCGGCCAATCGAACTTATCTCCGTGTTCCAAATATATGCGCTCTCCAATTCGTGTACCCCGACGTTCTTCCGTCCAAGTTGTAGGAAAATAAGAACGAAGCGCATTCAGAATTTCTGCATTTTTTGCATCTGCGCCACCGTTGTTCCATAGCCGATAGGAAACAAGCACCTTACCTTCTGCCATTTGTCCGAAGGACAGACAGCCATCAAGATATTCCGAAAAGGGCATGGACAGATCATTTGCCTCAAAGGCGTGCAGCGATATGTTTACCTTGTGAAGCCCTCTTGCATTACAAAGACGTTCTGCATACTTGGAAAGTAATGTGCCATTGGTGGTCAATATCACCTTAAAACCCGCATCCGCCGCTAAATCAAGAAATCTGAATAGTTTGGGATGGCACAGAGGTTCGCCCATCAGATGAAAATACAGAAAATCCGTGAAAGGTGAGAGCTTGGGCAGAAGGGAAGCAAATTCCTCCTCAGTCATCGACTTCCTGGCACGTTTGGTGCCGGGACAAAAATTACATCTTAAATTACAGATATTTGAAATCTCTACATAGATCTTCCGAAAGCGTTTCATCTTCAGCACCTGCCTTTCCATTATGATAGGATGCAAAGGGGGAAAAGTCAAGGTTTTCAGCCATATTGCATTTTCGCTGAATCGTGCTATAATATAAAGAAAAATTAAGGAGGCGTCAGTATGTCGCATACCATTGCTGCAGTATCAACGGGACTTTCGGTTTCTGCCATCGGCATAATCCGTATGACCGGCGACGACTGCGCACAGATCGGCGGAAAGGTTTTTACTGCCAACAACAGAAAAGCATTAAGTGATGCGCCCAACCGGCAGCTTGTACTGGGCACTTTAAGGGATAAGGATGGCAGGGTCATTGACCATTGCTGTGCCATTTATACCCGTGCACCACATACCTATACCGGCGAAGACACCGTTGAATTTCACTGCCATGGTTCACCGGCAGTTTTGGCTGCAGGATTGGAAAGCCTGTATATTGCAGGTGCTGCCCCTGCCAAACGTGGTGAGTTTACTAAACGGGCTTTTCTGAATGGAAAGCTGGATCTGACTCAAGCTGAGGCAGTGATCGATCTGATCGAAGCAGATACTGCCGATGCAGCAGCCAATGCTGCAGGTCAGGTTGGTGGCGTTCTGCAACAGAAGCTGATGCCTATCTATGAAGACCTGCGGAATTTGTGCAGCCATTTCTTTGCTGTGCTGGATTATCCCGACGAGGATATTGAAGACTTTGGCCTCGCCAATTATGAAGCTCCGCTGAAGGCTGACGCCAAGGCACTGTACGGCATTTTGCAGACCTATGGTCAGGGACGTATTTTGCGTCAAGGCGTTGCTGCGGCCATTGTAGGCCGTCCGAATGTAGGTAAGAGCAGCCTTTTAAATGCGCTGGCCGGTTATGAGCGTGTGATCGTTACTGAGGTTGCCGGTACGACCCGGGATACGGTGGAAGAAACAGTTATGTTGGGTTCTACCCGGCTTCGCTTGATCGATACTGCTGGTATTCGGGAAACACAGGACAGAATTGAGGCAATGGGCGTAGAACGTTCGAAAGAAGCGATCGAAAATGCAGATCTTGTTCTGTTTGTCTGCGATGGCAGTCAGGAATTGACGGCAGATGACCATGCCATTATAGATCTTTGTGTGGAACATGAACATGCTATTGCTTTGATCAATAAGTCGGATATTGGGTCCAAGGTTGTGCCTTCTGATCTGCCTTTTATGCAAGTGGTCGAAATTTCTGCAGCAACCGGAGATGGTTTGGATTTGCTGGCTGATGCCGTTGACAGCATGTTTGCCGGAGACATCCCCTGCGACGGAACGATTCTCACCAATGCCCGTCAATTTGATGCTTGCCGCAGAGCTTATGAGGCAATGCTGCGCGCTTTGCAGGCATTGAAATTGAATCAAACACCGGATCTGGTATTGACAGATGTGGAAGCAGCCATGGAGGCTATGGGCGAGGTGACCGGTGCAACGGTTCGTGAGGACATTACTGCCCGAATTTTTGAAAGATTTTGCGTAGGAAAGTAATATGATTTATTTTGACAATTCTGCCACTACAAAGCCTTGTCTGGCTTCTGTGGAGGCAATAACAAAAGCATTGACAGAGGATTGGGCAAATCCCAGTGCACTGTACCAGTTCGGCATTGATGCTTCAAAGGCATTACGCACGGCAAGAGCCAAAGTTGCAGCTGCAATGGGTGCAGAGGCTGACCGCGTATTTTTTACCTCCGGTGGTACCGAATCGGACAACTGGGCCATTATGGGGGCTGTCAAACGCTTTGGCAAACGGGGTAAACACATTGTTACCACCGCCATTGAGCATCATGCGGTGTTGAACACAATGAAAGACCTGGAAGCCCAAGGTTATGAGGTGACCTACCTGAAGCCGGATTCAGAGGGACGGATTTCTCTGGAGTCCTTGAAAAGTGCATTGCGCCCGGATACCATTCTTGTGTCCATCATGATGGTCAACAATGAGGTTGGTTCAGTAATGCCCATTGCACAAATGGCAAAATTGACACATAAACTTTGCGCTAATGCTGTTTTCCATACAGATGCTGTACAAGGCTTTATGAAAGTCCCATTTTCCGCTAAGACATTAGGTGCTGATTTGATCTCCGTTTCTGCCCACAAGGTTCATGGACCGAAGGGGTGTGGAGCATTGTATATCAGCCCCCGGCTGCGTTCCTTCCCGGCATTGTTACTTGGCGGTGGACAGGAGAGCGGATATCGAAGCGGCACAGAGGCTACACCCGCTATTTTCGGATTTGCAGCTGCTTGCGATGCTTTAATGCCCACACTTCATAAGGATATTCAACGGGAAAAGCAACTGCTAAATATGGTGATTGATGGAGTGTCCAAAATGGATGATGTCGCAATCAATGGCTGCCACGAAGCACCCCATATTCTGTCCTTGTCCATTCCCGGTGTTCCTACACAAAACTCCATTAACATTTTGCAGGATGCCGGTATTTGTGTATCTGCAGGCTCTGCCTGCGCAAAGGGGCACCGCAGTCATACTTTAACAGCTATGAATCTTTCTCCGGAACGTATGGACAGCTCCTTCCGTGTTTCCCTCAGCAGGGATAATTCTCTGGAGGATATCTCCGCTTTGCTGGGTGGAATCCAGAGTGTTTTGGATTGGAAAAACCGATAAAAACACCCGCAAGATTCATGCTTTTATACTTGACAAATATCTCCTTGTGTGCTAGAATGCATTGGTAATCAAAAAGCGCACACATGGATTCGGAGTGATACCCAAGAGGCCGAAGGGGCTCCCCTGCTAAGGGAGTAGGCGTCTAAACAGCGCGCGAGGGTTCAAATCCCTCTCACTCCGCCAGTGAAATAACACCTATCCTTGGATGGGTGTTATTTTAGTTATATGGATTTAAGGGGATTTGAACCGATATAAATGCAACAATCCGGTGGATTGTTGCCGGCGCGGGCTAGACCGAGCCGATCCTTTATTTGCCGACAGCAAATGTAAATCAAATCCCTCTCACTCCGCCAGTGAAATAACACCTATCCTTGGATGGGTGTTATTTTAGTGATATGGATTTAAGGGGATTTGAACGATAATATAAATAAAGACCCAGCCGTTTGGCTGGGCCTTTGTTATTACATTGTCTTAAGAACAGTATTGATTCTGTCCAGAGAGCGCTCCTTGCCGAGGATTTGCATGACAGTGTACAGATCAGGGGAGTTGGTCTGGCCGGTGACAGCCTGACGGATGAAAGTAGACACATCAGCTACCGTACCGGGGAAAGCATCAGGATCAGCCTTGTATGCCTTCATATCGGTTGTAAAGCCGATTTCCTCAGTGATGGCTTTGACCTTATCGAACCAAACGGAGGAATCATCGGCAGAGTCATAGACAGAAATAAACTTCTCCAATACAGTGCGTATGGTTGCCTTGTCGAATTTCTCGTCGAAAACGGGTTTTTGCAGATATGCATCATAGAAAAGACCCATGTAAGGCTTAGCCTCTTTCCACACTGCAATGTCCTTACGAGGTTTCTTGCCGCCACGACCAATGGCCAAAATGGAAACGGCATAGTCCTTATCCGCAGAAAGCTCTTCCGCAAAGTCTGCATCGAATTCCTGCGCCCACTCCAGAAGCAGAGCATAAACCTCTTCTGCATTCATCTTGGAGATGACATTCTTGGAAACATCCGTCAGCTTGGCATAGTCAAACAGATTGCCAGCAGGGTTCAGTTTCTTTGGGCTAAACTTAAATTCGGTAGCAGGTGCGTCGGGATTAGCACGACGCCAGTCCTCATAATTGGAGTTCAGCAGAGTCATGATATACTCGTAAACCGCTGCAACGGGGAAACCTTCTGCTTTGTAGAAGGTCAGTGCTAGTTCAGGATCTTTACGCTTAGAGAGCTTGCGCTTGGAGGTGCCGTCCATCTTCATCAGCGGTCCAATATGCACATACTTGGGCAGCTTAAAGCCAAGTGCCTGGAACAGCTGAATATGGAAGGGCAGGGTGGGCAGCCATTCGTCACCGCGAACCACATGGGTGGTGCGCATGAGATGATCGTCCACGGCATGAGCAAAGTGGTAGGTAGGAATACCATCAGATTTTAGTAAAACATGATCAACATCGTTCTCGGTGATAGTAAGCTTACCCTTGACCACATCGTCAAACTTAAACTGGTTCTCGATAGAACCGGTGCTGCGGAAACGCAGAACCCAGGGATTGCCGACATCCAACTGAGCCTGAATGTCCTCCATGGAGCGGTCACGCCACATAGCATACTTGCCGTAGTAGCCGGTGGTCTCCTTGTTGGCTTCCTGCTTTTCACGCATAGCGCTCAGTTCTTCCTCTGTGCAGAAGCAGGGGTATGCCTTACCTTCAGATATCAGCTTCTTTGCGTACACATGGTAGATGCCTGCACGCTGACGCTGACGGTAAGGACCGTAATTACCACTGTCACCATCGATGGTGGCACCTTCGTCAAATTGGATGCCATAGTGCTTCAAAGTGTTGATAAGCACTTCAACTGCACCGGGGACTTCGCGCTTAGCATCGGTATCTTCTACTCGCAGAAACAGAACGCCACCGCTTTGGTGTGCCATACGCTCGGAGGTCAGACCCTGAACCAGATTGCCCAAATGGACAAAACCGGTGGGTGAGGGGGCCATACGAGTAATGACAGCGCCTTCAGGTGCATTACGGGAAGGGAAACGTTCCTCCAACATTTCCGGAGTGTCAGTTACATTGGGGAACAGCAATTGCGCAAGAGCATTAAAATCCATTGTTATACCTCTTCTTTACATATTGTCCAGTACAAACTGAATGAATACATTGGGGGCGACATCCAGCACATCTTCATTGATGGTCATTTTGCCATTGTGCAGGGGAGTATAGTTGCCGTCAGCCGGCATAGCGCCCAGGGCAAACATTGCGCTGGGCTTGTACAGTGTATAGTAAGCAAAATCCTCTGCACCCATTGTAAGGGGCATTTCGTAGATCCTGTCTTTTCCCACAATGGCTTCTGCTGCCTGGAGAATGCGATCGGAAACATCGGGATCGTTTATGAGTACAGGATAGTATTTTGCAGTTTCCACCACAGCACTGCCGCCCATGTCTTTTGCAACGCTGTGAGCGATTTCTTCAATGCGCTTATAAATTTGTTCATCCAGATCGTTGCGGTGTGTGCGGATCGTACCGTGCATCATAACCTGATCGCAGATTACATTGTTGGCGTGTCCACCATGGATTTCGCCAATGCCGATGACCACAGGATCGAAGGGGTTCAACTCCCGGGCACGCATAATTTGAATGTCTGAATAAACACGCGTTGCCATGGCAATGGCATCTACGCCCTGATGGGGTTTGGCGACATGGCAGGATTTGCCGCTCAGATATATTTTAAATCCATGACTGCCTGCACTTTGACATGTCTTGTTTAGTGAGATCGTACCGGTAGGTTTGTCCGGATAGATATGGCAGCCGATGACCATATCTACTTGATCCATCAAGCCATCATCGCAAATGCCTTTCGCACCGCCGGGGCCTTCCTCAGCCGCCTGGAAAATGAACTTGACACAGCATTTGATGTCTTTTGCCATCTCCTTTAACTTTTTGGCAGTGCCCAAAAGCATGGCGGTGTGGCAATCGTGACCGCAGGCGTGCATCTTGCCGGGATGGGTAGAAGCAAAGGACAGACCGGTTTGCTCCTGAACGGGAAGTGCATCCATATCGGCACGGATGGCAATGGTTTTGTTGCCCACACCTTCATTCAATGTGGCAACAATACTGGATGTGCCAAAGGATTCTGTAAAGGATAGTCCCATTGCATCCAGCTCCCGACGAACAACCGCAAGGGTCTTCGGTAGATCAAAACCGATCTCAGGAATTTGATGTAGTTCCCGGCGTAATTGGATGATATATTGTTTGTCTGCGTTCATGCAAAATCCTCCCGCTCATAATTTACCACATTATAACACAGGTGGCATGTTAAAGTCAATTTCTCATTGCGTTTTCTGGCATGATGTGCTAGAATACAAGAAATCAAGAAAAAGAGGCGGAAGAAATGGAAGAAATCGTTGCAAAGAAAAGAATGCTCTCCGGCATTAAACCCTCTGGAGATATGACCTTAGGCTCTTATTTGGGTGCAGTGAAGAACTGGGCAGAACGTGCCGATCAGTATGACTGCTATTACTTCATGGCAGACCTGCATGCCATTACTGTTCGACAGAATCCTGCAGATCTGCGCCGTCGTACATTGGAGCAGTTGGCTCAGTATATTGCCTGCGGTCTGGATCCGGAAAAGAACACACTGTTTATTCAGAGTCATGTACATCAGCACGCAGAACTTGGCTGGATTTTGGATTGCTATGCCATGTTTGGTGAGCTGAGCCGTATGACTCAGTTTAAGGATAAGTCCGCTAAAAATGCGGATAATATCAACGGCGGCTTATTTACGTACCCTGCACTGATGGCAGCGGACATTCTGCTGTATCAGCCTGACCTTGTTCCTGTTGGCGAAGATCAGAAACAGCACGTCGAGCTGTGCCACACTATCGCCCGCCGTTTTAACGGCATCTATGGCGATGTATTTAAGATTCCCGAGCCTTTTGTTCCCAAGATGGGCGCTCGTGTCATGAGTCTGACCAATCCTATTGCGAAAATGTCCAAGTCCGAGAATGAAGATACCGGCCGTGTGCTGCTGATGGATCCCCCCGAGGTGATCATGAAACAGTTTAAGCGTGCAATCACAGATTCTGACACTGAGAACTGTGTCCGTTACGACAAAGAGAACAAGCCCGGTGTTGCGAACCTCATGACTATTTATGCTGCGGTTACCGGCAAGACCTATGAGCAGATCGAGGCTGAGTTCGCAGGTAAGGGCTACGGCGCATTTAAGCCTGCTGTTGGCGAAGCTGTTGTTGAAACTCTGCGTCCTATCCGGGAAGAAGCCAGCCGTCTGATGAAGGATAAGGCATACCTGGAAAGCGTCTACAAGAATGGCGCTGAAAAGGCGTCTTGGGTTGCAGAAAAGACTCTGCGTAAGGTTTATAAGAAAGTCGGCTTTGTTGCGAAATAAGATAACTGCCCATGGAACATTCCATGGGCAGTTTTTATAGGAATAGATACAGTGCCAGTGTCAATAGCCAGGAATTTTTGTTTTCCTTCCCATCACCTGCCATGAGCAACAGAAGAATAATGATCAGCAGATCTCCGGTGTCAAGGCCTTTAGGTAACAGCTGCTGCAAAAAGGAGTATGCGCCTTCCGGCTGACGATATGGTGGGGGTGTTTGTTCATCCGGTGCTGGTTTTGATGCCTCCGATGGCGGAGGTGGTGGGGGAGTGGGAATGCGATTTTTTTGGTATGTACCGTCCTGCTGTGGGATATAACGATTATACATTGTTTCACCTGCCTAAACGTGTTAAAATTCCACTCCCTAAAAGTGATGTTGTCAATGAGGCGAGCTTAGCTGCTCGCATCGCTTTTTCAAGCTTTCCAATACGATCATTTGCCAAGTAGGGGCGCAGGGCAAATAGCAGAGCTTGTTGATGCTTATCCACATTTGCAGAACCAACCATTCCCGCAAGCTTTGTTATCATTCCGATATCCAATCCATCCGGCAGGTTGGGTGTTGCGGGAGGTGGCGGTGCAGAAGGCGGGGGTGCAGAAGGCGGTGATGAATCACCGCCACCCAATGTTTGTGCCATAGACATGATCTGTGCCATCATGTCAGGATTACCTAAAATAGCCCCCAGTTTTGCTTCCATATCATCCATTGTTAAACCCTCGCATTTGTTGCATCAATGCCTGACCGGCAGGCGTGGCAAGGAAATCTGTTAAGGTCTTCTTGACCTGCTCATAGTTTCCTGTCTGAGCATCTTGCATTGCAGATTGCAGTGTATTGGGGTCACTTTGCTGTAATTGGGAAATAATCGCCTGACCTTGCGGACTGTTTGCTAGCTGCATGATTTTCTCCATGGGAAGCCCCTGAGTGAAATTTTGAAAATTCTGCATAGTTGGCCTCCTTATTTGGGATGTTTCATAGTAGTATATGTTACTTGCTTGCCTAAAGTGCCTGAGAAAAAGATATAGAAATTTGTGGATAGATGTGTTATACTTACTAAAAATAAACAAGGAGTCATTTATGAAGATTCTTGTTCTATCGGATTCGCATGCATCTTTGCGGTTGATGCGCAGTGCAGTGCAGGAAACAAAACCCGATGCGATTATTCATTTGGGCGACTACTTTGACGATGGTGAAGTGATCCGTGAAGAGAATATGCATATTGCATATCATTCTGTTCCAGGAAATTGCGATAAATATCGGATGTACGAGCCACGTCCTGAGGTGCTGTGTTATTCGGTGTGCGGTGTGCGACTTTATATGACCCATGGACATAATCATCATGTTAAACTTGGTTTATATAGCCTTTTGGAAGATGCAAAGGCTGCCAATGCGCAGGCAGTCTTGTTTGGACATACCCACAGCGCACTTTGCGTGCAGCAAGATGGAATTTGGATACTAAATCCCGGTTCTTGCGGTCACGGAGGTGGCTCTGTTGGATTGATCGAAGTAGAAAACGGACAAATTCTTAGATGCCGTATCCTGCGGCAGGGTAATTCGGAGGAATCATTATGATCTTAGTAGTAGATATTGGTAACTCTAATGTTGTAATCGGTGGTGTAGAAGGGGAGAAGATCCTTTTTGAAGCACGGCTGCGTACGGATGCAACGAAAACATCTGACGAATACTGTATTGATCTGAAAAGTGTTTTGGACATTTATAATGTGGATAAGGATGCAATTGAAGGCTCTATTATTGCATCTGTTGTTCCGCAGGTACTCAATACGTTCCAGACGGCAGTTATGAAGCTCACCGGAAAGAAGGCGCTGGTTGTTGGCCCTGGTTTGAAGACCGGTTTGAACATTGCAATTGACAATCCTTCCCAAACCGGTGCTGACCTGGTCGTTGGCTGTGTAGCTGCTTTGCGGGAACACAAGCCTCCCATGATCGTGATCGACATGGGTACGGCTACGACGATCGTGGTTCTGGATAAGAATGGCGCCTTGATCGGCGGATCCATTAGTCCCGGTGTGAAGATTTCCTTGGATGCGCTGACTGGCGGAACGGCTTTGCTGCCCGGTTTGCAGCTGGATCAACCCAAACGTGCCATTGGCAGAAATACTACGGATTGTATGCGTAGCGGTATCATGCTTGGTACTGCCTGTATGCTGGATGGTATGATCGATCGCATGGAGGAAGAACTGGGCTATAAGACAAAGGTGATCGTGACCGGTGGTATTGCCAAGTTTGTTGTACCCATGTGCCACCGTGATATGATCTATGATAAGGATCTGCTTGTAAAAGGTCTGGCAGCATTGTATCGGGAGAATAAACGTACTTGAATCCCGTGACAAAGTGTGCTACAATATGCACGGACTTTTAGTAGTAGGAGGTGGCTTATGAATTTTATTGACCGTTTTATGGAGAAGTGGGACAATTTTTGTCGCAATACCAAACCGGCTCGCACGAATTTCCGGAAAAAATGGAAGGTATTTGCCGATAAAGTAGTTTATATCTGGAATTATATCAAGAAATTTAAAAAGCTATTTCTTACTGTACCCGTTGCGGTAATGGCACTGATGATAGCAATTTTGAATTGGATCAAGCTTCCGTCTACTGTAGGACTGGGACTGCAGGCAAATGGCGAGTTTTCTGTTGAGATTCCCCGTTTCCTGGCGGTTCATGGGTCTTTGGCAGTTACAGCAATTTGTTTACTGCTGGTATTTGCTTCAAAGCGCACACTGACGCCGTGGATGGTTAGCGTGGTATCCTTGCTTTTGCCCCTGCTGATTTTATTGACCAATACATTTGCTATATAAAACGTATAATAAACCTGCCGCATTTGCGGCGGGTTTTTTTGATGATCCAAATATTTTTTGGAATATTTAATAAGTCCGATTGACAAAATAGTTTTTCTCTGTATAATGGAAAATAAGGTACTCTATAACCTGCGTAAAAGAGGAGGACAATTATGAATAATTATTTGAAGCGGTTCACTGCAGCATGTTTGTTGCTAGCGATGATGCTTGGTCTGGTGGGTGGCGTTCCCATTCCCCGAACCACAGCTGCGGGTACAAACACAGATGCTGACGGAAATCAGATTGTGAATCTGCTGGATGGCATGAACCCTGATTTTGAGGAATTAACCATTCCCGGTTGGTCCGTTATGGAGGGTGTAAGCCAGTCTGATGAGCAGATGTATGGTGCTGGTGGCAAATGGTCACTGAAGCTGGATGATTCCAGCAGTACCTCCAGTGTATGGTCTATAAGCGACAAGCACGAGATCAACGCAGGGGAGAAGTATACTGTTTCTGCACGTGTTTATGGCGGTGTCGGTCAACTCATCGTTTACTTTTACGATGCCAACGGAACTGTAATTGATGATTTAACAATCAGTACAGCTACCACCGAGAAAGCCAATGAGTGGCAGAAGCTGCAGTTGAAGTTTACCGCTGATGCTAATGTAAAGTCTTTGGCTGTAAAGGTATCCTCCACTGACGCGGGTACAGATACTGTTTGGTTTGATGCTGTTGTTTTGGCAAGTAATGCAACCGACGGTTTCACCATCAATATGAGAAATGGTGATTTTTCTGAGGATTGGGGCACAGCAAAGATGGCTCCTGGTTGGGTCAACAATCAAGACTGGAATGCTAAGTTTGAGCTTGTTGATGGTGCATTGGCTGCAAAGAAACTGAAGCCCACCGGTCAGGTCAGCAACGGTGTCGATAATGGCTATGGCTATTACTTTAGTAGTAATCGTGTAAACATTCTCGGCGGATATGCATATAACGCCAATATTGATATCAAGCTTAAAACAGCGAACTCTTGTCAAATTTATCTGCGTTTTTATGAAGGAAATTCCAATACTCTTCTGAAGCAGTACTCTGCAATTGTGAAGGGCGATTTCACGGATGAGTGGGTTACTGTTACCATTGGCGGTTTGGCTCCGGTCAATGCAACTACTGCAATGCTGTACATAACCGACCCCTGGTATCACGATGGCATTTCCTACTTTGATAATGCAAGTATTAGTCTGAGCGATGAAATTGCACAGCCTTCCATGGAAATGAAGGATAGCAACAATTCACCTCAGGGCTATAATATTGATCGGCAGAGCAGCGTTCGGGAATTCTCAAATGATGTTCTGGATTATGTCAGAACCGGCAAGCATTCTGTAGTATGTTCTGATAACTCCTTGCTTTGGACTACTTATATCAATGTAGATCCAAATGAAAACTATGTCGCCTCTATCTGGACAAAGCGCGAAAAAGGCTACACAGATAAATGTGGCAGCGCAGTTGCCATATTGTTCTATGACAAGGATCAGAAGGAAATTAAGCGTGTGGTTAAAGGCCAAACTCCCGTCAGCGACTGTTGGACGGAGGTTACTGCTTCCTTTGTAGCTCCTGAAAATGCAGTTACTGCCCGGATGCTTTTCTACAAGACACAAGGCTCCGGTCGGGTATACTTTGATGATGCGGCCATTACAAAAACTACAGATTTTGACATTCCTCTGAACATGCTGAACAACGGCGGCTTTGAGGATAGAAAAATTGAAAACTACAGCCCGTTCCCGTATTGGAATACATCTGCCGCTTCCCAGGCAAATGCTTTTGCCGTTGACTATATTGGTGGTGAACATGGTTATGTAGGCAGAGCGTATAATACTACTTATATGCAGACCTGGACAGATGCTATCCCGGTAACACCCGGCGAGACTTACTCAGTTACCGCGGAAGCTATTGGTGAGGGCCGTCTGCAGGCTGTAATCCGTTATTATACAAACGATTCTTCCGATCGTTCTGAATACATGAAGGATGATACAGGCAAGGATCTTGGTAAGCTCTTTACAACGAGTAACCTTAAATCACATACCTGGACGAACCTTACTGTTTCCGGTTCTGTAGCACCTGAGGGTGCGACCCATGCCCGTATTTGGCTCGTTGTACTGCCGGATACCTTTACCAATGTGATCAATTTCAATTTTGATAATTTGGTATTTATGAAGGGTGTCCCTGAATTGGTGATTCCCGGTAAAACTGGTGTTCTGTGGAATTCAAGCTTTGAAGATATCAATGAAAAATATGGCTTGCCGGAATATTGGGGTTTCTTTGGCACGGAAAATAGATTGAGCATTATTGATGCCAATGAACATCCTGATGATGTATTCGATGGCCGTTATGCTTTGCAGGTTTATGTTCCTGCAGATTTGAGTGGTACATTCGGAACGATCTCCGAGGCGTTTCCCGTTAATAAGGGTGTTACATACCGCTTAAGTCTGTATGCGAAGGAGGATTACAACGAAGGTACCGGCTTCCAGTTGGGTATCAAATATTTCGATAGAAACAACAAACAAGTTGCGATCTACTATACCACAACTCCGGCAACGGGTGAATGGAACTACTGTGATATCACCGGCACTGCACCCGATAATGCGGTATATGCGCAGGTATATCTGGTATCCGGCGCCGGCAAGGGTACAGTTTGCTTTGACAAGCTTTCTTTCTCTGTGGTGGATGGATCTTCCAATCTGCCTCAGGCATACGACGGTGATTGGTCAGTGGCTCTTAATGAGCATCCCAGAATTTTCTTTGATCAGAAACGACTGGATGACATTATATTCTTCTCAAACTCGAAATCTGTCTGTGCGTATGGTTATGCAGGTACAGTTACCAAGAAGACACTGCTCCGGGATGCGGATGAATATCTGGATGAAACAAAGATGACCATCTATCACAAGGAAATCAAGCTTGAGTATCCATTGTATCCAAAGCTGGAAGATCCTACGTGCCGTATCGAGTTTGAAACTTCACCGAAGGGCTTTGAAAATACCAGCTATCCGTATATGACTGCTGTTGGTATGCAGTTGGTTGAAAGAGTGCAGACACTTTCCCTTGCTTATGCCCTTACCGGTGATGCAAAGTACGGCGAACGTGCCAAGCAGTATGCTTTGGATATTTCTGAGTTTGCATACTGGGTTGGCTACTATGATACGGTCGTACATCAGGGAAATGTTGAAAAATCCAGTCAGTGTACCGGTTATATGGTTGACTGTGTCGTGGCAGCCTATGATATGTGCTATGACCTGTTTACCAAGGAAGAACTGGCAAAGATGGAAAAGGCTCTGATCGAAAAGGGCATGGAAGCTATGTATGTGGACTGCTGGGATCGTATGAACAGAGGCCGCGATATGGACCATGCTACCGGTATGATCTTGGCTGCCTGCACCATTATACGTGATGACAATGTTGATGAGCTGAAGAAATACCTGGATATGGGTATGTCCTACATCAACTGGCGCCTGAACCACTTTATGTATTCCGGCATCAACGAGGGACATTCCTATGACTCCTTGGCAATCGATGATATTGTTGTGACAATGGCTACCATGGAACGCGTTACCGGTAATACCGGTCCTATGGATCATCCCTACATGGAAGAACTGGAAAAGCGCGTTCTGGGATTCTTTGATCCGGTCAACGGCATACTTCCTGCTTATTCGGATGCTAACTATGATTCCACTTATTATCCCTACTCCATGGCAGTGTTCAGCCAGAGAGGTAACGAACTGGCAACCTACTATCTGGCTGTAGGCGGTGCATTGTCTTCCAACTTCGACAAGCTGGTTTACTTTACACAGCAGACCATCGATGAAACAGAAGCACCCGATGAGCGGGATGCAAACGTGACATATCTTGGTTCTCACGGATTTGGTGCACTGCGTACCGGTTGGGATATTACGGATCCTATGTTGGTTATCAATACCAATAATTCTCAGCAGGAGCATAACCACTACGACCAAAACTCTATTCAGCTGGCGTTCAGTGGTGTGTGGATGCTTAGTGATACCGGTTATAAGGATATGTCCTATTCCACAATGACCACATGGCAGATGAAATATACCAACTCTACCATTTTTGTGGATGGCAAGCCCCAGATCCGAAAAGGTCAGGGTAAATTGGAGCCTGTCTTCAATACCCACATCTACGGCTATATGATTGGCAGTGCTCCTGATGCATACGGTATGGAGGATAAAAAGGCGGTTCTTAACAAGTTTGACCGTCATGTGATTATGCTCAACCATGACAGCATGCCTTACTACGTCATCATTGATGATCTTGACTCCAACAAGGAGCGCAACTTTGGCTGGAACTTCTACACCAGCGGCTGGGATCGCTTGGAAATTGATGGTGAGCATGTTCCCGAAGGCAGTTCTGCTACCGGCAACCGCTTGACGCTTTCCCGTTTCGGCTGTACAATGCACGCTTACTTTGTGGGCGATCCAATTACCACAAAAGAGTTGAACTATGATAAGTATGGTCCTACTTTGTTGGCTGAAAGTGAGAAGAAGGCAAATCACCAGTTTATGAATATTCTCTCTGTTCAGAAGGGTTCCGGTAGTCAGCTGTCAACGCAGTTTGAGTTTCTGATGAACGGTCAGAGCAGCACGGATCCTGAAAACATTGTTGAAGGTGAGATCAGCTGGAGCACAAGACGTTCTGATACCACGAAGAACACAATCCTCAGTGTTTCTATCGGTAGCCCGCTGGTTATGTTCCGTGCAGGTGAGCCCGGTGACTGGATCAGCTTCCCGTTCAATGTTCCTACCACAAAGGAATACGGTGTTACAATCGAAATCGGTCAGACATTGCAGTATACCGGTACATGGAATCTGTATATTGACGATCAGTTAATCGAGACATATAAGCCTAACGGTCCTCAGGGTATTGTTGCAATCGATGCAGGTAAGATGACCTTTGAGGCTGGCGATCATACTGTTAAGGTTGTTCTGGCAGAGACTCCTGAAACTGCATTCGGTGGTACGATTTGTTCCGTTGGTGGTATCACTCTGGATACCGGCGAGAGCATGGGCGAAGGCCTGGTAAAGGTTACCGAGGAGTACAACGAAGGCGATCTGCTGGGCGCAACCATCACCTACGGTCCCGTTCTGAAGGACGTTGTGCTGTTCAACCGTGGTACCGGTGAGATTATCGGCGGCGGTCTGGCAACTAACGGCCAGCAGGCATCCGTGATCGGTGTCAACGGCAAGGAAATTGCCGAAGGCTATGCTGTTACCAAGGGCACAAGTCTGAAGTACGGTGATGTGGTTCTGATGACTGCTGAGGGTCCCGTAAGTATCGCAATGGACTACACCATGGCAAAGTACCCGGTGAAGAATGATGATACAGAAGATCCCGC
>JAZRRL010000038.1:0-57469 GCA_045650665.1 Faecousia sp.
GTTGTTGTGGCTGACTAACGCTGCCGCAAATTGTGGGAGGATTTATCCAATACAACCACTTAGGAGGAATTAATTAACAATGAAAAAAGGTAAGAAATATATTGAAAGCGCAAAGCTGGTAGACAGAACCAAGCTTTACGATACCAACGAAGCTCTCCAGCTTGCCATCGATACTTCCAAGGCGAAGTTTGACGAAACCGTTGAGATCCACGTTCGTCTGGGCGTTGACTCCCGTCACGCAGACCAGCAGGTCCGTGGTGCTGTCGTTCTGCCCAACGGCACTGGTAAGACCGCTCGCGTTCTGGTCTTCACCAAGGATGCTAAGGTCGACGAGGCTAAGGCTGCTGGCGCTGACTATGTTGGCGGCATGGAGCTGGTTGAGAAGATCACCAAGGAAAACTGGTTCGAGTTCGACGTTGTCGTGGCTTCCCCCGACATGATGGGCGTCGTTGGTCGTCTGGGTAAGGTTCTGGGCCCCAAGGGTCTGATGCCCTCTCCCAAGGCTGGCACTGTCACCCCCAACGTTGGCGCTGCTGTTACCGAAATCAAGGCTGGTAAGGTTGAGTACCGTCTGGACAAGACCAACATCATCCACTGCCCCATCGGTAAGGTTTCCTTCGGCGCTGAGAAGCTGTCCGAGAACATGGACACTCTGATCAAGGCTGTTGTTAAGGCTAAGCCCGCTGCAGCTAAGGGTCAGTATATCAAGTCCTGTACCGTGGTTTCCACCATGGGCCCCGGCGTTAAGGTTTCTACTGCCAAGTATCTGTAATCTATAAGATACAAATAACCTCCTGCGGGAATCCGCAGGAGGTTTTATTTTATACTTTTCTAGCCGTTAGGCTTCTTGCCAAAGCAACCAAATACGCAGTATCTGAAAAAGCCTGAAGTTGGTCAATAGCTGCATTGGTGTATTGCTGCACCATTTCCTCGCATTTTTCCAAACCGTACAGTCTAACAAATGTATTCTTAGCAGCGTCTGTACCAACGCCCTTGCCCATTTCTTCCTGAGTGCCAATCACATCCAACATATCATCACGTATCTGGAATGCTAGACCGAGCAGCCGAGCAAAACCGCAGGCAGCCTGAAATTGATCTTCGTTGCCACCGCCGGCAATCACACCCAAAGCACAGGACGCATTGATAAGCGCGCCGGTCTTACGGGATTGAATGTCCAGAACTTCCTGCTCAGAAAGCTGTCGTTCCTCGCTGAGGATATCCAGTACCTGACCGCCTACCATTCCCAAGGAACCAATGTTCTCTGACAGCACAGAAACAGCAAATGCAATATCCTTTCCGGGCAGATCTGCAGATGCAACACATGCAAATGCATCGGACAGCAGCGCATCGCCAGCCAAAATTGCCATTCCCTCACCATATACCTTATGGTTCGTGGGTCTGCCACGGCGGAAATCGTCGTTATCCATTGCAGGCAGATCATCATGGATCAGGCTGTAGGTTTGGATCATCTCAATGGCTGCCGCAAAAGGAGCCGCTTTTTTCCAATCACCACAGCACAATCTGCAAAACTCCAAAGTCAGTATTGGGCGCAGACGTTTTCCACCGCCCAACAAACTATAGGCCATAGCATCATATAAGATCTTCTGTGGCTCTTTTTCGAACTTTTGCAGCCATTTTCCTAAGTAATCTTCAACAAAATTGCGGTAATCAGCAGTAATTTCCTCAATTTTCATCCTGGAACTCCTCAAACGTCGGATTGCCATCCGGGCCTTTTACAACCTTCTCAATTTGCAGTTGCGCTTCATCCAACAACTTGCCGCACTGACGTACCAGATCTGTTCCCTCCTGGAACAATTTTAAGGATTCGTCCAAGGCGACATCCCCCCGTTCCATTGCACGGACGATCTGTTCCAGGCGCTGCATATTTTGTTCAAAAGTAGCATTCTTTTCGTTCATTGTTCATTCTCCTTCACATCCGTTACCATGGCAGAAATTCTGCCATCCCCTACTGTGATTGCGATCTCGTCTGCTATTTCAACCTGACGGACACTGCGCAATACAACGCCATCCTTTTTCTGTGTCATAGAATAACCACGTGTCAGAACCTTAAGAGGACTCATGGCATCGAGTTTTGCTGTGTATTCTACGAAGCTTCGACGCTTGCGTTCAACACTTTGTACTTGCGAAGAAAGCAGGCGGTTTTTAAGCAACAAAACGCCTTGCCGTTTCTGATCTAAATATCCGGTAGGACTGCGCAAGGCTGGGCTGTCAGCCAAAGCCTTCAGATGCTGCCTGCCGGCTTTTAATTGACGTGTCAGTGATGTTGCCATTGCTGCAGAATAACCGTCCATAATCTGCTGCAGCGCCTCTTGATCCGGTACGCCAAGTTCCGCAGCATTGGAAGGTGTTGCCGCACGCAAATCTGCCACATAGTCAGAGATGGTCACATCCGGCTCATGTCCAACTGCAGAAATCACCGGGATTTCAGAATCATAGATGGCTCTTGCAACACGTTCATCGTTAAAAGCCCAAAGATCCTCAATGGAGCCGCCTCCTCGACCAACAATCAAGAGATCTGCCAGCTTATGACGGTTGGCATAGCGAATTGCGCCTACGATCTCCGGCGGTGCTTCAACACCCTGAACACGAACCGGGAATAAACGAACCCTTGTCAATGGATACCGCTTACGCAATATGCGCAGCATATCATGCACAGCAGCACCAGCTGAACTGGTCACAATACCAATCACACCAGGGTACTTGGGTAACGGCTTTTTATGGGCAGGATCAAACAGTCCCTCCCCTGCCAATTTTGCTTTTAATTGCTCAAACGCAGCGTGGAGATCGCCAATACCATCCATCGCCATCGCCACACAATACAGCTGATAGGCGCCATCTCTCGGAAAAACAGAAATTTTGCCCATTGCAATGACTTTCATGCCGTTTTCCGGACGAAAACGCAGACGCACAGCATTGCTTTTGAACATCACACACTTTAGAGCTCCGCCCTCGTCCTTCAGAGTAAAGTAATGATGACCGGAGGGATACATTTTGTAGTTGCTGATCTCACCGCGCACTGCCACTGAACCCAAAAGCGGGTCTGCATCCAAACGGCTGCGTATATATTCATTGATTTGTGTTATGGACAGAACCTGCTGTTCCATATTATCCCTCCACAATTCTGTCAGCCAGCAAGGCTACTCCTATGGCATTATCTGTAGAAAACTGGGGCAATGCAAATACAGCGTCAAATTCCTGCATACGGTCGCGCAGCATGGAATTAGAGGCAACACCGCCGGAGAAAACAACCGGCAACCCCGGATAAGCTTTTCTTGCATTTTTGGTTGCTATAAACACTGCCTCAACTACGCAGCGCAAAGTATATGCAGCGGTTTCCACATTGTCATTATAGGCAGAATGAAATTGCTGCACCTTGTTTTGCAAACCAGACAAAGAGAACTCCATTTCCGGGCATTTTACCTTGAAAACATCTGTTTTTAAAGCTGTTTTACTCAATTCGTCCACATATTTTCCTGCAGGAAACGGCAGACTCAGCATTACACCGGAACGATCGATCAACTGGCCAGCGGAAATATCTGTTGTTCCTCCAATGCGCGTGCATCGAACATTCTTTCCATCAGGCTCGACAAACAGCAATTCTGTTGTGCCGCCGGAAAGATGCCATGCCAAATGGGGTACATCCAAAAGGTCCATACGACCTGCACTCCAAAGGGATGCAGCGACATGGCCTTGTTGATGAGAAACCTCCACAAGGGGAAGATTCAGCGTATCCGAAAGCAACTTGGCGTGACTATAGCCCACCATAAAACACGGCATATAACTACCATCAACGGCACGTGGGCGCGTTGACACACCGATTACACGAATCGGCTTACCCTGAATATGGGAAAACAGCCTGCCGGAAAGCTCCGGCAGGCTTTTAATATGGGCAAAAACAGCGTCGGATTGACGCAGCCCCAGCTCCCCTGCTTTTACGGGCAGCAGCTGGGAGCAATTTTCACCGGTTCCTTCGCAGAAATATGCAATAGAAGTGGTGTAATTGCTTGTATCAATGCCAATGCTAATCATTATGCTTCCTCAGTATTCAAACTACGGGCAAAAGAACCCAAAATACCATTTACAAAAGAACCGGTATCATCACCATCGTATTTCTTAGCAATACGCACTGCCTCAGAAACTGCAACACCGGTAGGAACGTCATCTACAAAAAGAATCTCGAAAATTGCCAGTTGCATTACAGAACGAGCCAGCCGGGAGATTCTCGTAACATCCCAGCCAATGGAGAATTTCTGAATCTCACCATTGAGCATCTCCTGCCGATTGGCAACACCTGCAACCACATTGTCGATGTACGCAAGCTGAGCACGGGAAGGACGCTCTTCATAAACATCATTTTCTTCACCAAGCAGCTTGTAATATTCCTTCTCCAGTCTTGTGGCAACAACCACATCCGGTTCTTCACCGGTAAAGCCCTGGGAATAGATCAAATGTACCGCCAGTTCTCTGGCGTTTGCTCTTGTCATATTCTCTCCTTACTGACGTGCAATGCCACAAATATTGACATTCACAGTCACAGCTTCCACACCGGTCATGGACTGAACAGCGCCAATAACAGAAGTCTGAACAGCACCGGCAATAGAAACAACACTCTGGCCATAGGCCACAATAACATCTACATCAATGGTAATTGCATTCTTTTCATCAATGGTGATTTTCATGCCTCTGCCCCACTTTTTACCGAGCATATCAGCAAGCTCAGCAGCAGGCTTGGAATTGATGCTAACTACACCCTCTACTTCGGATACAGCGTGAGTTACAATGCTGGAAACAACATCTTCGGAGATCATAACAGAACCGTTCTCCTGAATCTGGGTAATATACTGCTTGTTATCAGCCATGATTTTATCCTCCCGATCGTTATGTGCCTTTGGACACTTTTTCCTTAGTATACCAAAAAAACAGCCGCTAGTCAATATAACTTTCAATATCATGCTGAAATCCTGAGAATAGATTTTTGAATATGAAAAACGGGTCTGAAATTTCAGACCGGCTTCTTCAATTATACCTCAACTACCCGAATCTGATCAATTGAAAAATCTGTCTGGGTAATGACTATATCGGCAATAACTGCAATATCACTGTTGTCCATACCGCCTTCCGGAGCAGCAACTGCAACGGAGATCCCATCTTCAGACATGTATGCAACACAGTCTATGTATCCTTTTGCAATAATCAGACTTTCGATCTGCGCCTCGCAAAGTGCAGTCTGCACGATCTTTTCAAGCTGTGCGTTGGACTCTCCCTGCTGTGTAGAATCACCATAAGCCATGGCTTCCTGCAGCAGATTCACGGCACTGTCCCGTGCTTCCTGTCTGGACAAGCGAACTGCTGCAAAATAATCAATACTTGTATTATTGGAATTATTCATATCGCCATCTAAAATGATGCCGTTTTGCGACAATACAGTTTCTGCATCCAGCTTGTTGGTAAGATCTGCAACATCCTCTGCACTTGTGTACATCCAGTTCACGTAAATTCCGGCGCAAACCACCAAAAGAACAGCTGCAGCCATCAGGTTTTTCTTCCATTTATTCATAAAAATTCCTCCATTCATTTCATTTTCAGTACAGAAATTTGGCTGGAATCCAAACCGGTCACTTTGGAAACCGCTTCCTTTATGGCAAGGCAAACCGCAGCACTGTCCGCCCCTTGGCACAAAACAATTGCACCACGATAGGTTGGTGATATGATTTGCTGAACAAGCCCACTTTGTACTCTGTCCTGCCCGGAAATAATAACCGTATCCTGCCGATCAGCAGAAGGTGCGTCCGTTTGGTAAATGGTTTCCTCGCTGCTTTCTACTGTCAGCATGACCTGTACACGACCTGCGCCATTGATATTGGAAAGTATCTGTTCAAGTTCCTCTGACAAAGACACTGTAACTACCTCATGCTTTTCCGGTGTTTGTGTTGTCTTCTTCGTTCCGGACGGAATCAGCATCAAAACAATTCCGATCAGGAGAATCAGTACAAGATATTTGTACTTTCCCAGCCAGCGTGTTGTCTTCTCCCGAAATCCTGCTATATCCATATTTGATCCTCCCGTTTGATCCCCAGCCTTTCTGTGAGTATGGATGTTAATGTCTTACGTGCATATGGCGACGCCTCACCGGATAACCTTACCTGACAGGGCTTCGGAACATCCTCTTGGGAGAGAATCACTTCAACAGACAGATTGCATCCAAGGGCCGCTGCTTCGTCCAAAATGTATGCTTCAGTTTGCTGCATTATACCAGTACGATAAGCTTCCATTGCCATTTCTTCTCCATAGGCAGCATAATCCGTTCCATCAGCAGAAATATCCTCCGTCCAGCGAAACAAGTGGTCAGGCGATATTGACGTCAAAGGCCGGATAACTGCAAGGAGCATTACAAGTCCTGCCAGCATTTTGATGCTTACAACGATCGCACCCTTGCCATCCAGCATCGTTGTAATGATTCCGCAAAGGAGCGCTGTAGCAATTACACTGATAAGATATTCGCGGATGCCGTCCATTATCCCAATCCCTTCATAAAACAAATAATGCTGATCAGCATTAGAAAGCTGACCGCCCCCGTCATAGCCAGCAGAATGCCCATCGCACCGGAAAAATCTTCAATGAGGTCTGATGCTTTCTTAACTCCAAAAACGCTGCAAAGCACCGCTGTCAGCTTCAGAAGAAGATACTGGGCGCCAATCTGCAGAAATGGAGTTATCAAAATTGCAGCCACTGCAATAAGGCCGTAAACTCCGGCTGCGTTTTTCATCACACCTGCACTGACGATCACAGTTTCTGATGCATCTGAAAGGATTCCTCCCACCACCGGCACTACCCCGGAAATAGTCAGTTTTGTTGCTTTAACCACTGCTGCATCTGCAGTCCCAGTAACAACACCGGTTATGCTCATATACCCGGTGAAAATATAAAGAATCGTTTTTAGTGCCCATGTCATCAACCATTTCACAAAATCTCTAAGTTTCTTAAGTAGTTCCTCACCTGTTGCACAGTTTCCAACTGCCAACGCCAAAAAAGCATAAACAAGCGGTACTAACAGTTTTCCGATTATGGAGCTGAGGACAGTATCGAATACTGCAGTTCCCGCATACAACGCTGTTGCACTGGTTGTTCCACCTTGCGCCGCTAAGCCGGCTGTCATAACTGGCAGCAACATTTTCCCGTAGTCGCTGATTTCCTGAACGGTTTTGGCACACAGTTTGATCATGGCATTTGCTTGTCCCAGAAAGATCACGCTAAGCGCCAGCGTACTGACAAGCTGAATGATGTTTTTCCGACTCCCCGGCATGGCATTGAATACTGATGCCAACATAACAACAGCCACCATACCCATACAACAAGCTGCAGCATTTCTCAAATCCGGGGCAAACTTAATAATCGCGGATTTTATAACTGTCCATAATCCCTGGGCAAAGCTTTCTGTCTGCATAGGCATCAATTCCTGCACATCTTCGGGTGCAGATGGCGCTGTGATCTCCATTGCAGAAACCGGCATAACTAAAACTGAAAGCAACAGCAGCAGTATAAGTATCCGTTTCATAATCCTCCAAGTATCTGTTCCAGCAACTCCATCAGGCTACTCATCAGCGGAATTGACAGCCACAAAACAGCCGCTGCACCTAAGATTTGCATAGTCTTACCCAAAGCAGCATTTCCGGCATCTGCACAAATCAATGCACCCATCTCGACCACAAGACCGATACCGGTTGCTTTCAGCATGACATTCAACCATTCCTGCTGCAATCCGCCCATTGCTTGAAGCTGTTTCAAGAGCCCAATTACCGGTTCCAAAAAACGAAATGCTCCGAGCAACACAAGGCAACACGCACCAAGACTCAGCAGCAAAGCATATTCCTTTGCTTGTTTGGATAAGACGATCCACATCAGGATTGCTGCCATTACGCCGGCAGCAATTTGAAAAAAGCGTTCCATCAGAATTCAAACAGTGTCTTAACAAGATCGAACAGATCCGCTATCTTCTGCGCAATCATCATCAAAACAACCACAAGCCCTGCAAGTGTTGTCATGGTCGCTTGCTCCTCACGACCGGAGCGGGACAACACTTGATTCAAAATAGACACAATGATACCAATAGCTGCGATTTTAAATACCAAATCAATATCCATAATTCAAAACAGTAAAATTGCCAGCGCCGCACCTGCGCAGAATCCCAATGTTTGATAACTGCGCAACCGTTGCGTCTGCTGATGTTCCAAAACCACCAATTGCTCCAGGCAAGCTTGTCGGCATTGTCTGAGGCTTGTTACCTGTCCTCTCAAATCAAATTTTCCTAAGCTTTTTCCAAGTGTTTGCAGTAGCACAGATGTTTTGCAGGGTATACCAGGTGTATTTTCCAATGCTGTAACCGTGCAGACTGATATATCTGACGATATTCGTTGCTCCAACGCTTGCGTTAACGCATAAAAGAACGCCTGAATACTTCCCTTTGACTGTGCTGCAGCAAAACTGCATAGTTCCGGTAACGGTGTGATCCTATACTCCAGTTCACAAATCATCTGCTCCAGCACATAAACCAGCTGATGCAGAGCCGCAACCTCCCTGCGATGGCAAACAGCAAGCATGATTCCATACCCTCCGCAACCTGCAAATATCAAGATTGCCCCGATCACTTTTATGTACATCATCTCATCCTTTCCAAGCACCAGGACTTGTCCCTATTCAGTATGATCACATATTCAAACAAACCACTCTCAACCAATGGTCTGTAAATCGGGCGGGCATATAAGTCCTTACTATCCTTAGCATGTGCTGTAGCAAGTAATTCCACACCGCACCATAGTGCGCTCAGAAGCGCCTGACAGTCCTCTGGGGCGGTGATCTCATCCATAGCGATACATGTTGGTCCCATTGTACGAAGAGCCATCTGAACGCCCTGCGCCTTGCTGCATCCGGTCAGAATATCCGTTCGCGGTCCCGAAGAAAAGATCCCCCCAGATGGAAACAATTCCCCACGCTCGTCCACTACTGAAACAGACATTCCCCTTTCAGATCGTATCCGAATAACATCCCTTAAAAGTGTTGTTTTTCCGCTTCCAGGCGCACCGAGAAGCAACAATGAACCCTTTACCGGTACCTTTTCCCCAATCCCAGGAAACCCATGGGCAACGCGTATACACAGTGACGTAATCGTACGGATTCCGGCTACATTTCCCTCTTTTAATACGCAATCCCCGCACAAGCCAATTCGGTGACCACCGGGTGCTGTAATATATCCGTGTGCTATTGTTGTCGCCGCCCATGGAGAATACCGGCTAGCAGTATTAACTATAAACTGGATATCGGCAGCTGTAGCCACAATCTGCAGAAAATGGGACCTTCCACTGATGATCAGCTCTACCTGGCATTGTAGCCGTATGCGTATTTCTTGCAGAGTAGCTCTTGCAGACTTGTCCACTTGTTGACGTAGATGGGAAGGAAGAATCGATAATAATGCATCCCATGCGCAATTCATTTGCATCACTCCTACCCAAGCCTATGCCGTATTCTCTGAAATATGCAAATAAAAATCCCACTGCAAAAACAGTGGGATTTCTATTTAAAACAAGCTTACCTGGCTGGTGTCGGGGAGGTCACCGAAAGCACCACATTCTTTCAGCCGTTGAATATGGGTTTGGGAAACCTTGGGACAAGCCGCTGCAACCTCTTCGATGGAAATAAATTTCTTTCCTTCACGTCCACGAACCAAGTCATACGCAGCATTTTCGCCTAATCCGGAAACCGCAATAAAGGGCGGACGGATCTTGCCATCTTCTACTTTAAATCGAGTTGCATCACTCTTATAAATGTCAATGGGCAAGAATTCAAAACCACGCAGATAGAATTCGTAACAAACCTCAAGGGTTGTCAGCAGATCTTCATCCTTGTTCGTGGCTTCCTCGTTATTATCTATGGCCGCAATGTTCGCCTTAACCATATCCAGACCCTGGGTCATCAAGAACGAATCAAAGCCATTCTTTTGGCTCCGGCGATAGAAATATGCCGCATAAAAAGCAAGGGGATGGTAAACTTTGAACCATGCAATCCGGAATGCCATCATAACATACGCAACTGCGTGGGCTTTTGGGAACAGATACTTAATCTTTTTGCAGGAGGTGATATACCAATCCGGCACGCCGGCATCCTTCATCTCTTGCTCTGCCCCATCAGGCAGTCCCTTGCCCTTACGCACCATCTCCATGATCTTAAAGGCTCGTTTCTCCGGAATGCCCATAGAGATCAGGTAGAGCATAATATCATCACGACAGCCGATGGTACCGTCCACAGTAGTGGTCTTGGCCATAATGAGATCACGGGCATTGCCCAGCCACACATCTTCACCATGGGTATAGCCGGAAATTCGCACAAGGAAGTCAAACTTCTCAGGCATAGTATCCAGCAAAACACCACGGGTAAATCGTGTGTTAAATTCCGGAACGGCCACGGCACCTGTCGGCCCCAAGATCGGATCATTTTCATATCCCAAAACCTTGGAGGATGTAAAGATGGACATTGTGTTTTGATCATCCAGCGGAATGGTCTTTGCATCCACTCCGGTAATATCCTCCATATAGCGGATCATTGTGGGATCATCATGTCCCAGCATATCCAGCTTCAGCAGATTTTCTTCCATGGAGTGATATTCAAAATGGGTCGTGATCTGTTCGGAATCCGAGTCGTCAGCCGGGTGTTGGACCGGGCAAAAGTCCCAAATTTCATTTTCTTGGGGAATAACTACCAAGCCGCCGGGGTGCTGTCCCGTTGTGCGGCGAACATGAGCACAGCCTGCTGCAAGACGGTTCATTTCTGCAGCAGATGCAGTTTTCTCATGCTTTTCCATATACTTTCTGGTATATGTATAGGCGTTTTTATCACCAACCGTTGCAATCGTACCGGCACGGAAAACATGAGATGCACCAAACATATCAATACAGAATGCATGGGCTCTGCTCTGATATTCACCCGAGAAATTCAAGTCAATATCCGGAACCTTGTCGCCACCAAATCCAAGGAATGTTTCAAAAGGAATGTTGAAACCGTCCTTCTCCATCTTCGCACCGCAAAGGGGGCAATTTGCATCTGGAAGGTCAGCGCCACAGTTATACTCCTTGGGAACATCCAAAATTGTATTCTTACACTCCGGATTTGGACAACGGTAATGCGGTGGGAAAGAGTTAACCTCCGTAATGCCGGACAAATATGCCACGATGGACGATCCAACCGAACCACGGGAACCGACAAGATATCCATTCTCCAGTGAATTTTGCACTAATTTTTGGGCAGACATATAGATAACATCATAATGACACGTAATGATGTCATTCAGTTCCGTTTCCACACGTTTGACCATGGATTCCGGAGGATTATCACCGTACAATCTCTTGAATTTGGTGTAAACCAATCTCTTCAGGTCTTCAGCAGAGTTTTCAATAGAAGGTGCAAACAAATTATGCGGAACAGGACGCACTGTTTCACACATATCCGCAATGAGGTTCGTGTTTGTAACCACAACCTCGTAAGCCTTTTCCTCACCCAGATAGGAAAATTCCTCCAGCATATCATCCGTAGTACGGAAATACAAAGGATTATCCCGATCAGCATCAGAGAAACCTTGTTTTGATAGCAGAATATGGCGAAAAATCTCGTCTTCAGGGTTCAGGAAATGCACATCGCCGGTAGCAACCACCGGTTTCCCCATTTCCTCGCCCAATCTGACAACTGTACGGTTAAATTGGCGCAGCTGTTCCATATCCTTGGCAATGGGTTCTTTGCCAGGCTTGTCTGAACGAAGCATAAATGCATTGTTAGACAGGGGCTGAATCTCCAGAAAATCGTAGAATTCTGCAATTCGTTTCAATTCCTCATCCCGTTTGCCGTCAAGCATCGCCTGGAAGAATTCACCAGCTTCACAAGCAGAACCAATGATCAAGCCCTCACGAAGCTCCATCAATAAAGATTTCGGAATTCGCGGACTCTTCTTAAAATACGAAAGGTTCGATTCAGAAATCAAATGATACAAATTCCGAAGGCCTGTTTGATTCTTTGCAAGGAGGATAATGTGATAAGGTCTCTCTGCAAAAATAACGCCCTTTGAACGTTTTTGGGACATCTTCTGCTTTGCTTCCTGAATGGTTGAATAGCCTTGCTTCTCCAACATATCCAGAAATCTTAGCATGATCTGTCCACACGTATTGGCGTCATCCACTGCCCGATGGTGACGGAAGCCGGGAAGCTTCAGTTCCTTTGCAACACCATCCAGCTTGTGACGTTGCATATGTGGCAACAGCTGCCGAGCCAGCATCAGTGTATCCGCTGCAGAATAGTGATAATCCAAACCTTGTTTCTCACAAGCAGCACGAATAAAGGATGTGTCGAACCGGGCATTATGGGCCACAAGCATTCGATCTCCTACAAATTCAAGGAATTTCGGTAATATTTCCTCAATGCTGGGCGCACCAACCAGCATATCATCGGTAATACCGGTTAGATTGATGATCTGCGCATCCAGTTTTCTGTGGGGATCCACGAAGGTTTGGAACGTTTCTTGTTCCTTTCCGTTATGGAACAGAACTGCACCGATCTCGATAATAGTATCATTTTCCGGTGAAAGGCCGGTCGTTTCCAAGTCAAAGGCAACAAAATCACCGGTCAGCGGCATATCCTGATTGCCGATCACGATTTCTCGGCCATCAACGTCGTTAACAAAATAGGCTTCACAACCATAGAGAACCTTGATCGTTTCATCCGTACCTGCTATTTTAGCAGCACCTTTTCCTTCCACGGCATGCATCGCATCCGGGAACGAGTGGGCGCAACCATGGTCCGTGATAGCTACGGCTCTGTGTCCCCATGCGGCTGCCTGTTTTACAACAGCCGCAGTGTCTGTCAGAGCATCCAAGCTGCTTGCTGAAGTGTGCAAATGCAATTCCACACGCTTCATACCCTTTGCCTTATCTACACGTTTCGGCATCGAACCAAGCATCATCGCACTTGGCTTCAGGACAAGCTCATTATCAAATTGATTGACTACCAATCTACCTTGAATACGCAGCACAGCACCTTCCTTGACATTCTCAAGGAAGGGTTTTGCCTCACTAGCTTCCATGAAACGATTGACGCGGACAGCACCCGTATTGTCCGTCATATCAAAATTGATGACCCAAGCATTGCGTTTTTTCAATTCCTTGTGCTCAACAGCAAAGACCTTGCCCTCCACAATGACCGTACCCATATCCAGGTTAAGATCACGCATTGGTGTATTAACACCACGAATGGGCTTACCATACAGAGCATCGCTTTGAGCTGTTTCTGCAGCTTTTTTCTGCTGTTCAGGAACATACTTGGGCATTTCCGCAATCAAGTCCGAACGCATCTTCTCCATTGCGTCAAAAAGTTCTTTGCCTTCCAGAACCTTGTTCGCTTCAATGACGATCGTAACCGGTACATTGAATTGACGCACCAACTCTGCCTGAACGGCAGGAACACACTTATCCAGTTCCTTTTTTCCGTTGGCGATCAACGAAACCGTCAAAGCAGTATCTTCCCAAGTCCACTGAGCACCAGCAAGAGAGCCCCGCGTCACAGAGTTCTCCGCGATAAACAACTCCATGATATCTTCATGCGGAACTTTTTGCAGCTGATTTGCAGGATATGTACCACGGATCTCCAAACCGCGCAGATCGTAAATCGCTGCAATATCCGTTGCGATCTGATCCAGTGTTTTCTTTGTCAGATAGCTTTCGTTATAAATCACTACAGATATTTTTCTGGATACCATATCCATATCTGCAGCAACAATAGCCGCCTGAGAGATCGCATATTTCAGCGACTCAGGCGGCTCATAGTCTGAAAACATATTAAGCAAATAAGTTTTCTCTTCCATGATTTCCTTACATTCTTTCGATTCTTTCTAACAAAGCTGGAAGCAGTTCATCATAGGGCAGTTTATCTACCTGCTCACCCTTTTCAAAAATCATTCCCCAGCCATCACCACCGGCAACGCCGATGTCAGCTTCTCTTGCCTCACCGGGGCCATTGACGACACAACCCATAACCGCTACAGTAATGGGTTTCTGGCAATCCTTCAGTGCCTCGTCCACACGGTTGACCAGACCGATCAGGTCGATACTGGTTCGTCCGCAGGTGGGACAAGAAATAATATTCACGCCTTCTTTACGCAAACCGGCAGCCTTCAAAATATCCTTGGCAGCATAAACCTCTTGTACGGGATCATCTGTCAAACTGACACGAATGGTATCGCCGATGCCGTCAAGCAACAGCGCACCGATACCCATGGCAGATTTAATCATGCCCATCTTTACAGGACCGGTTTCTGTAACACCGATGTGTAACGGATAATCACACTTACTGCGGAACAGCCGGCAAGCTGCTACCATAGTGGGCACTGTAGAGGATTTCATAGAAAGGCAGGTATCATAAAAGCCGTACTTTTCCAGTAATTCCAGGTGCTCAAAAGCACTTTCTACCAACGCTTCGGCTGTAGGATGACCGTACTTTTCCAAAAGACGCTTATCCAAGCTACCGCCATTTACACCGATGCGGATAGGAATGTTTTTGTCCTTGCAAACATCCACAACAGCATTCACACGATCCTCACCGCCAATATTACCGGGATTGATACGGATCTTGGATGCACCAGCCTCTGCAGCGGCAATCGCCAGCTTGTAATCAAAGTGGATATCCGCAACCAAAGGCAATTCGCTATCCTTGCAAATCTCAGCAAAACCACGGGCTGCTTCCATATTCTGCACAGACAGACGGGCAATCTGGCAGCCGGCAGCCTTCAAACGACGGATCTGATTCAAAGATGCCTCTACATCCGTAGTTTTGGTATTCAGCATGGACTGAATTACCACCGGAGCGCCACCACCGATGGCAACATTGCCTACACGAATCTGTCTAGTCATAGGATTACCCCTTAAAAATCACAAAAATATCTTTGAACATGATCACGGCCATCAAACCAAGCAGTAGGATCATACCACCGGCATGAATATAGCCTTCAATTTTAGGATTGACGGGTTTTTTGGTAATTTTCGTGATCACAGTTGTGATCAAAAGTGCAAAAACACGACCGCCATCCAGAGCGGGAATCGGCAGCATATTCATAATTGCCAGGTTAATGGCAATAAAACCGCCAAAGTACAGCATGTTTAAGATGGCGTCCACCCACGTTTCGGAAGCTTCCGCCATATCGCTCATTTGGCCCATAATGCCAACAGGGCCAGTCATATCAGACATACGCGCTTCACCGTTGACCAACATCTGCAAGCTTAAACGCACGATTCTGCCTGCGTTAAGCACATTTTTCCAAGCATAATCGAGTTTTGAACCAAAGGTGGCATCCTCAATCGTAAATGTAAAACCAAAACGAGGATCCTTTTCACCTGGGAACGTGGTTTTCACCATTTCAAAGTTGTCCAAAACTACCTTCTTACCATTGCGCTCTACAACAATATCGTGCACATCACCGGGATTCAGGGACAAAATGGTAGAAAAATCGGACTGAACATAAATTTTCTCGCCATCCACTTCCAGGAACGTATCCCCTACCTGCAGGCCATTTTCACCGCCAACATAACTACCGGCTTCAATATCCGAAATTGTCGGTGTTATAAACTGCTTTGCAGGCATGAATACAATTATCATGATCAAAATACCTGCAACAAAGTTCATGAAAGAACCGGCCACCAAAATGATCAGTCGCTTCCACCACGCAGCCTTTTGGAACGCTCTGGGATTATCTGATTCTCCATCTTCCCCCTCCATAGCACAATAGCCACCAATGGGAATGGAACGAATGGAATATAAGGTCTCGCCCTTTTTCTTTTTCCAAATTGCAGGACCCATAAACAGCGCAAATTCATTGACCTGCACACCTGACCGCTTTGCGGCGATAAAATGTCCTAACTCATGGACAAAAATCAGAAAACTGAAAATTAAAATTGCGAAGATAATACTCATAAACAGCCTCAATTACTTGTTTTTTCAGACACATATTTCCGGGCCAACCGGTCAGACTCCAGGATCTGTTCCAAATCAGGATTAGAAATAAAGGAAACCGCCTCAACTGCACCTTGTACAAGATCATAGATATCATAGAACCCAATCTTATCCTGCAAATACAGTGCAACCGCAGCCTCATTGGCGCCATTCATAACAGCGCAGGCGTTGCCACCCTTAGCTGCACATTCTCTTGCCAATTTCAAACATGGGAATGCATCCATATCAGGCTTTGCAAAAGTAAGTGCGCCACAAGTAGTAAGATCCAGTGCATCAACCGGGCATTCCATACGCTTAGGATAAGTCAGTGCCAGCTGAATGGGCAGACGCATATCCGGTGTACCCAGCTGAGCCATCACAGCACCATCGATACACTCCACGAAGCTATGAACGATGCTTTGACGGTGGATTACGACGTCAACTTGTTCCAGCGGGAGTCCGTAAAGGTGCATAGCCTCAATGACCTCAAGGCCCTTATTCATAAGCGTAGCACAGTCAATGGTGATTTTCTCACCCATTTTCCAATTAGGGTGCTTCAACGCATCAGCACGAGTCACATTCTTCAGTTTCTCCTTTTCCATCCCGTAGAAAGGACCGCCGGAACAAGTTAAAATCAATTTTTTGATTTCTCCCTTGTCACGCACGCCCATCAGGCATTGGAAAATCGCTGAATGCTCGGAGTCAACGGGAATGATTTCCGTATTAAACTTTTCAGCCTCCGCCATGACCAGTTCGCCGGCGCAGACCAGGGTTTCCTTATTAGCAAGGCCAATACGCTTACCTGCACGAATGGCAGCTAATGTAGGTTTAAGCCCTAACATGCCTACGACAGCTGTGATCACGCAGTCCACACCATCCATGGTAGCTGCTTCAATAAGTCCCTCCTCGCCCCACGTAACGCGGGTGGGAAGGTCTGAAATTTTCATTTTTAAAATTTCTGCCGCTTCCTCCGTAGCCATAACAGCCAACTGAGGTACAAATTCACGGCACTGCTCAACCATACGTTCCACACTGGTACCAGCAGTTAAAGCGGCTACCTGCACATCATCCATACGGCTGATTACATCAAGGCTCTGCCGACCAATGGAGCCGGTAGAGCCCAGTATACTAACACATTTTACCATAATTTACTCCAGCACCGGCAGAAGTACCAGCAGCAATTCTGTCAAAGGTGCAACAATGACCACTGAGTCAAAACGATCCAAGATGCCGCCATGACCGGGAATCAAATTGCCATAATCCTTAATTTTAGCCTGACGCTTGATGGCAGAGAAACAAAGATCTCCAAAAGTACCTGCAAGGGAGCCAAGAATACCATAAGTAATGGCATACAGATAGTTCGCCGCTGCATCAAAGGCAAGATCCATTATCAGGCAATACAGCACCATCGCAACAATATCTGCAACAACACCACCGAGCATTCCTTCCACGCTTTTCTTCGGGCTGATAACCGGAGCCAGCTTATGCCGTCCCCATGCACAGCCAACAAAATACGCGCCGGAATCAGACGCAAATGCCAAAATAAACGGAATAAAGAGCAATGCTCTGTTACTACCGTCACCCACGATTCGAATCAATGCAGACAGCAGATACGGAATCAAAAGTCCGGCTGCCAAACAAACTGAAAGCTTATTAAACTCCAGTTTTCCATGGGACAAAAGTACCTCACCAAACAGTAAAGCAGCAAATGCAAGAACACCCGCCAAAGCCTGCCAATGTACCATACCACCAAAGCACCAAAGCGGCAACAAGAATGCCATAAGCATGGTATATGCCAACAACCGCAGGTGCTTAATTCCAGCAGTGGCAGCCATCAGTTCATACGCACCAATTGCGCAAACAATGCCCAAAAGGATTGCAATTACCATAGCGGGAGCAAGTAATAGGATAACCAATAATACGGGTATCAAAACCGCTGCCGCAATCAGACGCATTTTCATCCTTATGCACCTCCAAACCGGCGGTTACGCTGATGATATTGTGCAATCGCCGCATCCAAGTCCTCAGGAGAGAAATCCGGCCACAGCACATCCATAAAAACAAATTCAGAATAAACTGTTTGCCAGGGCAGAAAATTACTGGTACGCAGTTCTCCGGAGGGACGAATTACAAGCTCTGGATCAGGAACACCAGCAGAATCAAGATAGCTGCAGAAGGTTTCCTCTGTCAGCGCAGCAATGTCCACTTTACCATCCTTAGCATCCTGCGCATAGGCCTTAATCGCACGGATGATCTCATCTCTGCCGCCGTAATTCAGGCAGAAATTCACCTGCACCTCATGGTACTCGCTGGATCGGCTTTGGGCATCCTCGCACAGTTTTCGCAGCTGCGGGCTTAATCGACTCAGGTCGCCAAAGAAACGAAAACGAACATGGTTCTTTTCCATATCCCGCAGTGCTTCCTTCAGATATTTCGTCAACAATCTCATGATACCGGAAACTTCCTCAGTGGAACGCTTCCAATTTTCTGTAGAGAATGCGTAGACAGTCAGATACTCCACACCCAAGGTGCGGCAATAATTAGCAGTTCTGCGGAATGCCTCACCGCCAGCACTGTGGCCGGCAGTACGGGGCAATCCCCTTTTCTTCGCCCATCGGCCATTGCCGTCCATAATGATGGCAATATGCCGCGGAGGTGCTAATTTCTCATTGATATCCATCATCTAAGATCCTCTCTTCCAGCTATAACAGCATATTTGGGGCGTTAAACGCCCCAAATAACGCGGCGTTAAATCGCCATCAGTTCCTTTTCTTTTGCAGCCAAGGATTCATCGACCTTCTTGATATACTTATCCAGCATATCCTGCAGATCCTTCTCGGCCTTCTTCTGATCATCCTCGGTGATCTCGTTATTCTTCTTCAGCTTCTTAACATAATCCATACCGTCACGACGGATGTTACGCATAGCAACCTTAGCATCCTCAGCGTACTTCTTGACCTGCTTGGTCAGATCCTTACGACGCTCCTCAGTCAACTGAGGGAAGGTCAGACGGATGATCTTGCCATCGTTCTGGGGGTTGATACCAAGATCAGAAGCCAGAATTGCCTTCTGGATTTCCTTCAACAAGGAGCCATCCCAAGGCTGAATCACCAGGGTACGTGCATCGGGAGAAGAAATATTGGCAACTGCATTCAATGCAGTCTCGCTACCATAGTATTCAACAGTGATCCGGTCAAGAACCTTTGCATTGGCACGACCAGCACGAACTGCGCCGAACTCCTCATCCAGATGGTCCAGAGTTCTTTCCATTTTTCTTCCGTATTCCTTAAAATCAACACTCATTGTTTAGTCCTCCTTAACAATTGTTCCAATGTTTTCTCCGCAAACAACGCGGATGATATTTTCAGGGTCCTTCAACGCGAAGCACACCAAAGTCATGCGGTTATCCATAGCCAATGTCATGGCAGTTGTATCGGTTGCCTTCAGGTGACGAGCCAGAACCTCGTCATAAGTAAGTGTGTCAAACTTTACAGCCGTGGGATCCACATTGGGATCAGCAGAGTAAATGCCATCCACATTCTTTGCCAGCAGAATTGCATCTGCCTCGATCTCCACACCACGAAGCACTGCGCCGGTATCCGTAGTAAAATAGGGATTTCCGGTACCTGCCGCAAAGAGAACAACCTTGCCCTCATTGAGATAGCGGTCTGCCGTATCTCTGGTAAAATACTCACAGAACTTATTCATCTCCACTGCACTCAGTACACGTGCATCCACACCATGCTTATTCAGCGCATCCGCAACTGCGATCGCATTCATCACCGTTGCCAGCATACCCATAGCGTCACCATGAGAACGCTGCATTTTATCAGCGCCATCTTTCACACCGCGCCAGAAGTTACCACCGCCAATCACCACGCCGATCTGCACGCCAAGATCTGTGCAACGCTTGATAACATCACAGACGGAATTGATCACAGTGAAATCTAAACCGCGATGTGCATCGCCGGCCAGAGCCTCACCACTGATCTTCAAAAGGATTCGCTTAAATTTTACATTAGGCAAGATAAACTCCCCCTTTTCTTTTGTCCCTTCTATTTTATATGATGAAACGCAAAATGACAACAACAAAATTCAAAAATCAGGCATAGATTTTGATTTTTTTACGAAATTATATGCTAAATGAAATTATAGACGGGATATTGCCAATAAAATACGATAACCGAACTGATTTTTGTTGCAAAAATCTGACAGATGGGTTATAATGACACATTATTGAACTTTACCATTGAGAGAGGATGGATACAATATGGCTGAAATGACTGAAAGCAAGAATTTCATCCACGCATTTATCGAGGAGGACATCGCTGAAGGCGGTCGTTATGCAGGCAAAACTGTGCATACCCGTTTCCCGCCTGAGCCGAACGGCTATCTGCACATCGGTCACTGTAAGGCGTTGATCATCGACTTCGGTACTGCTGAAAAATTTGGCGGTCTGTGCAACCTGCGTATGGACGACACCAACCCCACCAAGGAAGATGTGGAATTCGTTGAGGCAATTAAGGAAGATATTCACTGGTTGGGCTTTGACTGGGGCGACCGTTTCTTCTACGGTTCCGACTACTTTGAGAAGGACTACGAATACGCTGTTGAGCTAATCAAGAAGGGTCTTGCCTATGTGTGTGAACTGACTCCTGATCAGGCTAAGGAAATGCGCGGCGATCTGAACACTCCCGCTACCTCTCCCTACCGCGATCGTCCTATTGAGGAGAGTCTGGATCTGTTCGCACGTATGCGTGCCGGTGAATTTGAAGATAATAAGTACACCCTGCGTGCCAAAATTGATCTGGCATCCGGTAACTTTAACATGCGTGATCCCGTTATCTACCGTATCCGTCACATGCACCATCACCGCCAGGGTGATAAGTGGTGTATCTACCCCATGTATGACTTTGCCCATCCCATCCAGGATGCTCTGGAAGGCATTACCCATTCTCTGTGTTCTCTGGAGTTTGAAAACCATCGTCCCTTGTACAACTGGGTAGTTGAGAATGTTTCCGTTCCTCATCATCCCCGGCAGATCGAGTTCGCCCGTCTGGGTATCGACCACACTGTGCTATCCAAGCGTAAGCTGAGAGCACTGGTTGAAAACGGCTATGTTTCCGGTTGGGACGATCCTCGCATGCCCACCCTGTGCGGTCTGCGCCGCCGTGGCTATACTCCCAAGGCAATCCGCAACTTCTGCGACCGTGTTGGTGTCGCTAAGTCACCTAATACCATCGAATATGCCTTCTTGGAGTACTGCCTCCGCGAGGATTTGAACGAAACTGCTAAACGTGTTATGGCAGTTCTCAAACCCGTTAAGCTGACCATCACCAACTACCCCGAGGGTCAATCTGAGACCTTTGTCATTGAGAACAATCCCAACAATCCTGAGGACGGCACCCGTGAAGTCACCTTCTCCCGTGATCTGTGGATCGAAGCAGATGACTTTTTGGCCGAGCCCATTCCCAAGTACAAGCGTCTGTATCCCGATGGTCCTGAATGCCGCCTGAAGGGCGCATATGTAATCAAGTGTACCGGTTGTGTTACCGACGAAGACGGCAATGTTACTGAGGTTCTGGCAACCTATGATCCCGACTCCAAGGGCGGTGATCCCGCTGACGGTCGTAAGATCAAGGGTGCTACCATTCACTGGGTAGATGCCAACAACTGCTGTGACGCTGAGGTGCGTCAGTACAGCAATCTGTTTGACGATGCTGATCCCGATGCCGCCAATAAGGATTTTCTTGCTTGCCTGAATCCCAATTCTCTGGAGGTTCTCGCCGGCTGTAAGGTGGAGGCCAGCCTGAAAAACGCAAAGGCACCTGAATCCTACCAGTTCATGCGTCTGGGTTACTTCTGTCCTGACAGTAAGGATTCCAGTGAGGAACATTTGGTATTCAACCGTTCCGTCAGCTTGAAAGATAGCTTCAAGCCCGGTCAATAAAAAAATTAGACCGCCGGATTTCCGGCGGTCTTCTTATTTAGAATGTTGTAACTTCTTCAACAGCAGGTGCAGCAGGTTCTACAGAAATTGCCGTCAGTACCGGTCCAAGTTCACCGTGGTACAGAACATGCTTTTCTGCTGTGATTTTTGCAGTGACCATCACCCAGGAACGGGATTCCAAAGTCTGCGCAGCCTCATAACGACAAGGAACACCACAGAACTGAATATCATCAATACAACAGGTCATAACGAACCGTCCAGGGGCAAACATAGCATTCCGGTCCCGGCGGAGCATTGCCACCTGGCCTTTAAAACGAATGGTCTTGCCCTCATATTTCTGTGGTTCTTCTGTCACATCCCGATACCACAAAGCATAATCTTCATCCTTCAGTTCAATGATAGGCGCATTGATATCAAAGGGCAGCGGATCTTCTACATCATCAAAGGCAGTAGAGCCATCGGTGTAATCATACAGAATGTCGATACGTCGATTGGCAGCACGGGCGATCTTGTGGAACGGCATCGTATCCTGCCCGGGTGTCAGGCGGTTAAAAACCACCATCTGCGCACCAACCAGCTTATCCATCATAAGGTTACGCATGTTGCTGTTGTAGGCAATGAAAGTGGTAGAATCCGAAAACATGATCTCCTGGGCAACCACCCACTCTTCAGGAAAGCGGGAATAGAGATCTCCCACAAGCTGCATACCGTTCAGCTCTGCAACAACACGCTGAATCTTGTGCTTTTTAGCCAATTCCTTCAGTTCCTTTGTGGTAACTGTCTGCTGATCCAACGTATACAAGAATACATTTTGATTGGGATAGGTGGAAAAATCGTATTCCTCCTCCCCTTCCTCAAATACCAGCAAAAGCGTGCGCTCGCCGGCATTAAAACGTGGATCCTCCAAAGTTTCTTGAATGAATTTCGTCTTACCCGAATCCAAGAATCCGGAAAAAGCATATACGGGAATCTGTTGCATACTTACACCCCAAAGAGGGCGGCAATGCCGGCCTCGTCCAATTTAGAACCGATCACACACAATTTACCGGTAATATCTGCAGAACCAATACGAAGGTTAATTTCCTGGGGAACCATATCAAAATGGATCCAAGTGCCATTTTCTGCAGGAATAATACCCTTTGCACGCAGGACCATACCATACGTGCCGGAATCAAGCTGACGCAATGCATCTTCAATCTGTTCCATGGTAAATTTCTTGGCAGTTTCCACACCCCAAGAAGTAAAGACCTCATCAGCATGATGGTGATGATGGTGATGATCATGGCAACCGCAATTACAGTGCTCATCATGGTCATGATGATGGTGATGTTCATGTTCATGACAGCCGCAATTATAGTGCTCATCATGGTCATGATGATGGTGATGGTCATGCTCATGACAGCCGCAATCACAGTGCTCGTCATGGTCATGATGATGGTGATGGTCATGCTCATGACAGCCGCAATCACAGTGCTCGTCATGGTCATGATGATGGTGATGTTCATGATCATGGTGGTGGCCGCAGCAACAATGATGCGCTTCCTCATGGGCAAGTTCTTCTGCCTTTACGCTGTTGCCTTCCATAGCGGTGATCAGTTGTTCACCGGTCAATTGCTCCCAAGGTGTTGTTACCAAAGTAGCATCCTTGTTATGCTCACGAATCAGCGCCAGAGATGCATCCAGCTTTTCCTGCTTGATATCACCTGTGCGGGACAAAAGAATAGTAGAAGCTGTTTCGATCTGGTTATTATAGAACTCGCCAAAGTTCTTCATGTAGATCTTGACCTTACCAGCGTCAGCAACAGCGACCGTATAACCCAGCTCAACATCATGACCGGTGACCTTTTCAACCGCTGCAACAACATCGGACAACTTGCCAACACCGCTGGGTTCAATAATGACACGGTCAGGGCTGAATTTCTCAATTACCTCTTGCAAAGCCTTGCCAAAATCACCCACCAGAGAGCAACAAATACAGCCGGAATTCATTTCGGTAATGTTAATGCCGGCATCCTGTAAAAAGCCACCGTCAATGCCGATCTCGCCGAACTCGTTCTCGATCAGCACCAGTTTTTGGCCCTTATAACCTTCCTGAATCATTTTCTTAATGAGTGTTGTCTTGCCAGCACCTAAAAAGCCAGAGTAAATGTCGATTTTTGTCATATTTATCACACTTTCCCTGCATCCAAAGGGATGCAATATTTATTTAGGGAATTATACCACAATCCACAACAAAAATCTATACCTAACAGAATAAAAACTGCACCCCTTTCTTGGTGTGCAGTTTTTCATAAAATTTTCTACATTCGACATAATTCAACAAATTCTTCTGCAGCAATACTGTATCATGAACTCGACAGGTACCCCAAGGTGCGACAAACCTGTTAAATCGCCGCTGCGTATCTCCCACGCAGCGGCGATTTTTCATGAAATTGGTATCAGAAGCATTTGGCCATTTACGGGCTCATCTGCAAGCTGGTTTGCCTCACGAATTGCAGAAACCGTAGTTCCGTAATCCTTTGCAAGATTCCACAAGCTTTTATCTCCCGCTCTGCGCACAATGATAGACGGCCGGTCAGGATCCGGTTCGCGGATATCCCCCATCTGCAGCTCAGATACCATGGAGATCGGCTGACCGGAATAGACCTGCACTGTTACTGGGAATATGGCGCGTACTTTCCAATCTTCACTGCCTGACAAAATCTCCGGTTTACTGATATTCCCCATCCATAAGAAAACATTATTTTCCATGTCGGATGTAAAAGGATAGTTTGCTTCGAATCGAGCTGTATCCGAAATCCATTCGTCCTCATCACCATGTTTCAGCATCTGGAATTGTCCATCCATATGGATCTGCATTCCATCCCCGCCCATGGTTAATTTCGGATATTCTGCAAATGGCCATGCAGCAGCAATTGATTCTGCACCTACCATCGTTTCTCCGACAATCTCCACAGTTTCTTCATCCAGAAGCATTGGAAGCTGAAGTTCCTCCATTTTAATCGTAACATCCCGTGCAGGACTATACGCATCCTCCACAACCTCTATCATAGCCTTGTCAAAAATCGTGTATTGGACAGCTATTCCGCAGCGAATTTGCAACTGTTTATCCTCTGCCGTTTCCAGTTCCATAGCAGTCATGATCGGCTTTGTCCAGGCAGTTGCAGACGGGCTGTAGTCATGATCCAGCTCTGTGAACTGGGAAAATGGAATTTCTGTTTCCCAATTATAGAGTGTACCATCCTCGGACATATACATCATACGCAGATCCGCCTGTCCACGGAATACCAAACGATTCCCTAGAACCTTGGATTCTGATATAGATGGAGCAACCTGATAGTTAACGATTTTGTAAATCTCCGGCAGATTTCCGGGAAGCGCAACAGATTCCTCGAATTGCACCTGCTTCTCCTCTGCCTCAACCGGCAATTCCACCGGATAGCTCCGCCTAAGCATTTGAACATCCTCAGGCATATCGGGAGCCTGAGCCAATTCCACTGTCTTTCTGCCCAATGCCTGCCCATAGATATCAACCGACGACCTTACCATCATCTTTCTGGCGGAAATACTACGTGCATCCAGGTTGCTCAATTTTGGACACAGCATCATAAAGCCATCGTCAGCACTCTCTGGAAAATCCCAGCGACATTGTAGTGGCAACCACACATCCACCACGCGAGGCTGTGTACCGTCCTCCGGTGCATACATGACCCATGCCATAACCCCACCGTTTGCCCCCATGGATGCACTGCGCCATTCTTTACCACGGATCAAAACCTGCCCCCAGCATCCGAGAACCTTTCCAATATCCGGGTATACATCCGGCAAGCGGATCTCCTGGGTCAATTCCTGAGTATGTACCTGACTGTAAAACGGATACAAGCAACGAATCGGTTTTTTTGTGAATTTTAGTTCCATACGGATCACTCCTCCTACATTCCTACAAAACTATATGCACCACGGACAAGTTTATGCCTACTATTTCTTTCCGTTGCACCAAAATCCCAATCCCATAATTCCAATACCTACGCACCAACAGAAGAATGTGGATTCCAAACAGCATCCGATCAGCAGGCCAAAACCAAAAGCCATTAAAGCACAGCCACACAGTTGGTTTTTTCGACACATGAAAAACACCCCCTGCATAAAACTATGCAGGGGGTGCTTCATTATTCCAAAATTTACAGTGCATCTTTGCAGGCAAGCAGAACCTGCTCCAAAACCGGAATACAAGTCAGCCGTCCGTAACCGCCGTTTTCGATCACGACAATAAATGCCAAGGGGTAATTTTCATCCATAATAAAACCGGTGAACATAGAGTTTGACTTTTTATCACCGCCAACCTCGGCAGTACCGGACTTTGCGCAAACCTGGAAGCCGGCAAAATTCTCGTCGCCGTAGTAATTCTCGACATTGTATCGCATAAACTGGCGGAGTGTTTCTGCCGTCTGTGCAGAGATCAAACGCTCTCCCTGGAATTGTGTTGCTTCATATGTGGTCTTAAGACCAACTTTGATATTTTGCACCAAATGAGGTCTTTGCGCAACACCGCCATTGGCAATGGAACTGACAAAGGATAAGAACGACGCCGGATTGATCAGGTCTTTATGCTGGCCGATGGCACTCCAGGCCACCAGCACACTTGCCTCATCTGCAGCTTGGATGTTGCCGCCCTTCGTAACGATCCCATCAAACTCCACAGAATCCAATACGCCTAATTTCTGAGCGTATTGTTCCAGACGTTTACCTCCAATCTGCTCGGAAACCTTTGCAAAAGCGCAGTTGCAGGAGTTTTTAAATGCCTCACGGATATCTTGAACACCATGGACGCGTTCGCAGGTAACTTTATCAACACCGTAGGACACTTCACCGGTGCAGGTAAATTCCTGGGATTGGATATCGGGAATACATTCCAGGGCAGCAATCATTGTAACGATCTTAAAGATAGATCCCGGCGGATAAGTGAACTGTGTAAAACGATTGACATACATACCGTCTGTTGCAACCTCCGGCGGATAATCCGGATCATAAGTGGGTGTTGTAACCGCACAAAGCAGCTCACCGGTCTTATAATTCATAATAGCCAGTGTACCCTTATACTCCCCCATCGCCTCCAGTGCCGCCATCTGAAGCTTAGCAGACAGTGTCAGGGTTACATCACCGCCAACACCGCCATAGGCATACAAGCCACTCATAGAGTCGTAACCAGCGATTTCTTTGGCATAATGCGCCAATGCCGGAGAACTGATGTTGCCATAGCGGTCACCCAACCAATGCATTGTAGATTTACGCAACTCCGGAACACCGGAATAGATCCGCTTTCCGGTCAAATCCATAAGCAGATTTCCCTCACGGTCAGCAATTTGACCGCAGCCAATATTATTGCCATTGTAGATATGTGGCGAACCGGCTGAATAGACCCATTTTTTCGCATTGGTTACATATTCACCCAAAAAGAAAGCAACACCAAGGGCAAGCACCAATACAAGTACGATAAGAACACGGGCGCGTGACATCACTCTATTCATCCATTTCACCCGCTTCCTTTACCTGACGAACAGCAAAACTGGCATTTTGGCGGGTATCCGCTGCCTTGATAAAGGCTAGTAACCCCCAAGTGCCGATCATACTGGAACCGCCATTGGACACAAATGGAAATGTAACACCGGTAAGAGGCAGTACATCCACCGTGCCTAAAACATTAAAAATAGTTTGCACAAGCAGGATACCTGCTGCTGTACAAGAACCAATCGTATAGAACGTGCTGCGGCCAATGCCTGCCATACGCAATGAGAATAATCCAAGTGCCAGCACACAGATCACCATCATGACGGCGATCAAAATGCCCCATTCCTCGGAAATTGTGGCAAAAACCACATCGGAGTCAGCCGCAAAAATTTTGTACATTAAGCCATTGCCGGCACCAAGGCCCAACCAACCGCCGGAAGCCAGACAAATCAGGGATCTTGTCTGTTGGAAGCCGAAATCAAAGGGATCATCCCAGATATGCCGCCAGTTTGCAAAACGCTGTAATGCATGGGGCGCAATCCGCAAAACAAGAACGCCTGCAAAACCAAGGGCTGTACAGGCCAGAGCAACTGTACCCACACTACCCGAGCGCAAGTATGCAATGAGCAAAAAAGCAACAAAAAAGATCATTGCCGTGCCAAAATCCTTCATTACAGCAAGGCATAGACAAATGAAAATGGTATATCCGATAAATTGAATCAGATTCTTCTTGTTAAGAATACGATCCATTGTAGAGGCGCCCATAAAAACAAAGCAAACCTTACTCAGTTCCGAGGGCTGAATGGACATTCCACCAATAATTAACCAGTTTTTAGCGCCATGATAGGTTTTGCCAAACAACAAGGTGATCAACAACAGTCCAATACCTGCAGCGCCAGCAATATAGCGCATTTGCTTTGCCCGTTCCAAATCGCGAAGTGCCCATCCCATCGACAGAAACAGTGACACACCAAGCACCATTGCAATCAGCTGCTTTGTCATTTCCCCAGGTTTCACGGCAGCAATCGCCACCATACCCATGGTACACATCAAAAATGCCAGTGTTTCCACCTCAAATGATGGTTTTTTAATACAAAGATAAAAGAATAACAGCAACCATTGCATAATCATGATACCGGAGAAACCTGCTACGATCTGGGTAGCATTCGCACCATCGCAACGCATAAGGTAGCTGGTGCAGCACAAACACTGCAACAGAGAAAGCAGCAAAAGATTTGCCAAACTGTCAATTGGCATTGCAGCCTGGGTGCGAAGTTGTGCCAAACGTCCCTTCTGCCGTGTGTTCATGGGCAGGATTTTCATATGAACGCCACCAATGGTAATGACATCTCTTTCATCCAGGGGTGCAATCGCCACCCGTTTGCCATTCACAAATAGTCCGGACTCAGATTCCGCGTCCGCAATCGTCCAGCTACCGTCATCATAGCGGGTCAGGACCGCATGGCTTTTGGAAATCCCGGGAGCATCAATCATAACGTCGCTGCGCTTGTGGCTTCCAATTACATTTTCCCAATGGGTAATGGGCAATCTGCTCTCATCTTCCAAACAAAGCCAAGCCCAGATCTCCGGCTCACGACGAAATGTAAGCAGGGGTCTGATGCAACGAAGCAGCAGGATAGCTGTTAAAATGGGTGCAAGATAACGCAAAATGGCCTGAAAAACCTGAACATAGGTCTCGTTTGCCTGATAAAAATATGCCAACGCTTCCATTTTGCGTCACCTCCTTTGTTTATTTCACCATAGACCGCAAAAGTGCAATTTCTTTTTGATAGCCCGGTAATTCATTGGGTGTTTCCAGAATCATAGGCAACTGTGCCAAGGCAGGGTGATTGATAATTCTCTCAAAGGTCTGTATACCGAGATTGCCTTCCCCAATGCAAGCATGCCGATCCTTATGACTACCCATAATGTTTTTGGAATCATTCAGATGTAATGCCTTCAATCGGTTTAAGCCAACTACTCTGTCAAATTCCAGCAGTACACCATCCAAATCATTGACAATGTCGTATCCGGCGTCCCAAATATGACAAGTATCCAGGCAGACACCAATCTGGTCGCTGCCTACGCCATCAATGATGGCCTTTAATTCTTCAAATCTGCCGCCGATCTCACTGCCTTTTCCAGCCATTGCTTCCAGCAGCACTGTCACCGGATAACCAGGAGCCAAGGCATTTTTCAATGCATCGACAATCTGTGAAATTCCTGTTTCTGTACCCTGACCCACATGGGAACCCGGATGGAAATTATAAAAATTTCCCGGTAGGGCAGCCATTCGCCTTAAATCATCACACAAAATATCAGCAGCGAACTCCCGGGCACCGGGGTCAGCTGTGCACAAATTCATTGTATAAGAACCGTGGGCCACAAGCTTGCCAAAACGCAAACGGCATAATTCCTCCATAGCAGCAGCACAATCAGCTGGATCCTCTGGTTTCGCCTTTGAACCCCGTGGATTTCTTGTGAAAAATGCAAATGTATTCGCTCCAATGGATTGGGCGGTTTGTACCATCGCAAGGTTACCGTCCGATGCAGACAAATGACAGCCGAGATATCGCATATTGGCTCACTCCTTTTCTGCTAGGATACCACAAATCGTGGTAAAATGCAAATAGTGTTTGCTTTTTACTACTTTCATGTTATGATAACAAAAAACTCCCACGATTCCTCGTGGGAGCTCCTATCAACCTTCTGCAAGAACGACCGATTCCAGAATTGAGTTCCAAGCATCACTATACTGCCCGGCATTTTCCGCCATTGTCATGATACTGACACAGTAGTGGTAACTTCCATCATCCAGCACTAACACCCTGCCCACATGATCTCCTGCCTCACCAGCAGCTGACCAAACAGCTTCGTAACAGTCTACGCCACAGCGCAGTGTCTGGATCAGTTCCAGCTCTTCCCTTTCAAAGCCGGTCAAAGCCTGTAAAGTACTGCTCAAATTTCCAGATGGTACTACCTCTACCATAATGTCGTATTCCCCGCAAAAATAGAGTGTACCCGTTGTTCCCTTCATAGCCGGTGCAGCAGCTTCCTCTGGTAAATCCAACAAGATTGTTGCCGGCACAACCATTGCCTGCACATCATTGAGATCTTCCACTTTTTCAAATGTTTGCACAGAACACCCTGCCAACAGCAATACACATAACAGCACTACGATTATTTTCATGAAAATACCTCCCGAAAGGAATAACTTATGCAGCTTCTATATTTATATCTCCTTATAATCAATGCCACTGGACTGTTGATTATGCTTGTAGATAAAGAAAATGCCAAGGAAAAACTGTGGCGTATTCCTGAGAAAACAATTCTGACTGTGGCCGCTATCGGCGGTAGTTTTGGTTCTTTGCTCGGGATGTATATTTTTCGTCATAAAACAAGACATCGCAAGTTTAATATTGGTTTGCCAGTAATGTTCAGCATACATATAATGATTGCTGTGTTGGTTTATTCATTTATGCAAAAATGACCGGGAAAACCCGGTCATTTTTTTATAAAGTTTCCAGCAGTGCCTCTGCTGCCATAATGCCATCAATCGCAGCCGACATAATGCCGCCTGCATAACCGGCACCTTCACCTGCAGGAAACAGTCCCCGCAGCTGCGCTTGTCGATCTTCACCTCGAAGAATGCGTACCGGCGATGAGCTTCTTGTTTCGGGCGCTGTCAAAACCGCCTCCGGTGCAGCAAAGCCTTTCAGATTCTGCTCCATTTGCGGCAAAGCTTCCTCAAGTGCCCTTGTGATCTTAACCGGCAGAACTTCATGCAGATCTGTCCACGTTACACCGGGCTTATAGCTGGGTGTAACGCCCTTCTCACCGGTACTGGGTTGGTGTGCAAGAAAATCTCCAACCGTTTGCGCAGGTGCTTTATAACAACCGGTATGTGCAAACGCCTTCTGCTCCAATTCCTCCTGCCAGAGCATGCCACCAAGCACACCTTCGTATGGGAAATCAGACGGATTCAGGCTGACCAGCAAGGCTGCATTGGCATTCACTCCATCCCGATCTGCATTGCTCATGCCATTGGTGACGATCTTCCCATTTTCAGAGGTTGCAGCGACAACATGTCCGCCGGGGCACATGCAGAACGTATAAACTGTTTCATTTTCCAAATGCTTTACCAACTTATAATCTGCTGGCGGAAGGGGCAGATCCTCTGTGCCGTATTGTGCCTTGTCGATCACAGATTGAAGCTGCTCAATGCGAACACCCATAGCAAAAGGTTTGGGTTCCATAGGAAGTCCGGAATCATGCAGCATACGGAATGTATCCCGAGCACTATGGCCGATTGCCAAAATCACCTTATTGCAAGCAATTTCTCCATGATTTGTTTTCAGACCGGTGATTTCAAACTGATCAGACAAAATCTCAGTCATCTGCGTACAGAACCGTACCTCACCACCAAGGGAGATGATTCGTTTACGCAGATTTTGCACTACAGTCAGGAGTACATCTGTGCCCACGTGAGGCTTGGCATCGTAAAGGATATCCTCCCTTGCACCTGCCTTGACAAATTGTTCCAAAATCCAACCAATTCTGGGATTATTTACGCCGGTATTCAGCTTTCCATCGGAAAATGTGCCAGCACCACCCTCTCCGAACTGCACATTGCTTGTTTCATCCAGTTCTCCGGTGGCAAAGAATTTCTGCACCTTATCATGACGGGTTTGGGCATCCTCACCGCGCTCCAGAATAATGGGCTTTAAGCCGGCCATTGCCAGAATCAGACCGGCAAACATACCTGCCGGGCCAAAACCAACCACAACGGGACGTTGATCTGCATGATAAACCGCCTTGGGCGGCTTATAGTAAACAATCGGTGCTATGGATGCCTTTTTGCAGCCACTGGCCTTCAATACTTTATTCTCACTGCCATCCACAGCAACATCCACGGTATAGATGATGCGTACATCCGGTTTTTTACGTGCATCGATGGATCTGCGAACCAAGGATAGTCCACGAATTTTAGAAGCTGAGATACGCAGCATACGAGCCGCTTCATAGACAAGCTGATTGGCGTCATGCTCGGGAGCTAAAGAGATATCACGAATCCGAATCATACATTCCCTCCTGCGCATGCACCTGCAAGTCTGCCCGAGCTCCAAGCCCACTGCAAATTGTAGCCGCCGCAATCGCCATCGATATCCAAAACCTCACCACAAGCATACAATCCCGGAACAAGCTTGCTTTCCAAGGTAGCAGCATCAAATTCGCAGGTCAGAATACCACCGGCTGTCACCTGGGCATGCTCCATACCCAAAGACTCAGCCAGCGTAATTTCAAAAGCCTTTACAGCAGTAACAGCCAATTCCAACTCATCATCCCGAAGCTGTCTAATCTGCAATCCATTACGAATACCTGCAGCTTGCGCCACAACACGACCCAGACGATTATGAAGAATGCCCGTAAACAACTCGTCAGTCATCAGATTTGTTTGTCTGCGTTTATTCAGCTGTATCAACAGCTGCTCTTTAGGCAGATTCGGCAGCAAATCCAACCGGCAGAGCCACTCCCCTTTTCCCTGGCAAACATCCCGGGATATCTCAAAGATCACCGGACCGGAAAGGCCATACTCCGTAAATTGCAATTCTCCGGTACTCTGCGCATGCAGCTTGGAATCATGATAAATTGCGGCATGACAATTTGCCCGGACCCCCTTCAGTGCAGCACAGCCATTCCAGTTGCTCTTGATCTGCACCAGTGCAGGACGAAGCCTTGTCGTTTTATGTCCAAAACTGCGCAGGAGCTGATAACCTGACATGGATCCACCAAGCTTTGTGCCTGCAAGACCGCCGCAGGCAATAATCAGCTTGTCACAAGTGTGGATTTCGCCGTTACCCTCCACTTGAAAGCCATCCTCTGTCTTACGCACCCTTGAAACCTCAAAACCGGACAGCAATGCGATATTCTCTTGTTCCAGCGCAAAGCGCAACACATCCACAACAGAATTTGCCTGATCTGAATAGGGATAGACACGACCGGATTCTTCTGCCACCGTATATAATCCCAAATCGCCAAACCAGCGTAACGTATCCTGAACATCAAAACGGCTCAATGCGGCCTTCGCAAAATCCGGTGCATCGCCATGATATGCGCAGCCATCTGCATGTAGATTTGTCAGATTGCAACGTCCATTACCGGTCGCCTGCAATTTACGGCCAACCCTTGCCTGACGTTCAAATAACAGCACCTGCACATTTTCACATTCTGCAGCCGCCAATGCTGCTGCCATACCGGATGCGCCGGCGCCAATAATACCGATTTTCATAGGTTCACCTACTTTCTTCCCCTATTGTAGCAGAGTATTTGCATTCAGACAAGCAAAACTTCCCTTGCAATCAGAAAAAGCTGTGTTATAATAGGCTTTGGTGATGAAATGAACCGACAAAACATTGACAAGATTGCCCAAACGCCTGAAGATCGAATGCTTTTGGCTAAATTGTGGGATAAAATAGCCACCGGTATCAACCGCAATATTCCAGCACATACTTGTTTTTTATCCCCTCGGGAGCAGGAAATGTGCCGCTTTCTATTTGGTGAAAAAGATGGACTTTATTTCTTTGGCGGTTTTGAAGATGCGGAACGAAAGATGCTTTGCTATCTGCCGGAATATCTGGATGAGTCTTGCCTAACAGACGCAGATTCTCCGGTTATCTGCCTGCGTGCCACCTTCTTCGAAGGCGATACCCCAACACACCGAGATTTTCTCGGCTCACTGATGGGATCAGGAATTGCTCGGGAAACTGTAGGCGATATTTGTGTAGGAAAGGGTCAATGCGATTTCTTTGTAACAGAAGAAATCACTCCCTATCTTTTGCAGAATTTTACCAATGCAGGCAGGACGAAATTTCGTTTGTCACAAATTCCTCTGACGGAAGCTTCCATACCACAACCGCAAATGATGATTATCAAAGATACATTGGCATCGATGCGTTTGGATGGAGTTGTTTCAGCAGGCTTTCGTATCAGCCGTACACTGGCTTCACAAGCCATCCTTTCCGGAAAGGTCACCGTGGATGGTTTATCCTGCGAAAAGCCGGACAAATCCATAGCAGAGGGCGCTAAGATCGCGTTGCGTGGCAGCGGTAAAATCAAACTGCATAAAATAAACGGTCAAACAAAAAAAGGCCGAATCTCGGTGGAAATCCACCGCTATATGTGAGGTAATAACTATGAAAATGGATGACGTGATCGCACGGATCAATGAACTTGCCCATAAAGCAAAGAATCAGCAACTCACAGAGGAGGAACTGGCTGAGCGGGACAAGCTTCGCAGAATTTATATTGACTCTGTCAAGGCAAATTTGGTAGGACAGTTGGAAAACACCTATATTGTTCGTCCGGATGGCACCAAAACAAAGGTCACACGAAAAGATTGATAAATTCCCCTGCTCTTAACGGGCAGGGGATTTTTTGTCGCATGATTCTTCTTTTTACGCACATACTAGCAAAAACCAGGAAAGAAGGACAATTATGGCGCAAAACAAACGTGGCAAGCAGAGCTTTGTTTTACCGCAGATGCCGGTAATCACTGCATGGGCAAGTGTTGCCGGCAAAAAGGAAAGTGAAGGACCACTGGCACAAGCATTTGATATTGTTTCCCAAGACACGTACTTTGGTCAGAAAACCTGGGAGCAGGCTGAAAAACAGATGCAAAAGCTGGCATTGGATAAATTGATGGAAAAAGCCGGCATTTCACGCAACCAGATTGGTCTTGTATATTCAGGTGACCTTTTGAATCAGTGCATTGGCTCCTCCTTTACCTTGCGAAATACCGGTATCCCTCACTTGGGGTTATATGGTGCGTGTTCTACCATGGCAGAGAGCCTCTTGGCGGCGTCCATAGCTGTCAGTGGCGGTTTTGTGGATCGTGTTGTCGCAATGACCTCCTCACATTTTGCCTCCTCAGAGCGGCAGTATCGCTTTCCTCTTGGATATGGTGGGCAACGCACACCCACTGCACAATGGACAGTAACCGGTTCCGGTGCAGCTCTCATTTGCTCCGCAGGCATTGGTCCACGGATTGACAGCTGCACCATCGGTACTGTGACAGACCTCGGCATCAAGGATGCAAATAATATGGGCGCAGCTATGGCGCCGGCAGCTTTTGCAACAATAAAGGCACACCTTGAGGATATGCACCGTTCACCTGAGGATTTTGACTTGATCGTCACGGGCGATTTAGGCCAATTAGGTAAAGAGGTTTTAATGGAGCTGGCACGACGTGACGGCATTTATCTTGGTGGACGAATTGCCGACTGTGGAACGATCGTATTTGACTCGACCACGCAAGATGTCCATTCCGGTGGTTCCGGATGTGGATGCAGTGCAATCACATTATGTTCGGAGTTGCTAAACAAGCTGAAACATGGAAAACTGAAGCATATTTTGTTCTGTGGTACGGGAGCCTTGCTCTCCCCCACTTCCACGCAACAAGGTCTGCCCATTCCCGGCGTTTGCCATGCAGTTTCCATTATGGGAGGTAACAACTGATATGGAATATGTTAAAGCTTTTTTGGTTGGTGGTATTTTGTGCCTGATCGGACAAATACTCATTGACAAGACGAAACTGACTCCTGCCCGAATCTTGGTCAGCTACGTGGTCTGCGGTGTAATTTTGACTGCTGTCGGTCTATATCCTTTGCTTGTGGATTTTGCCGGTGCTGGGGCAACCGTTCCATTAACTGGCTTCGGATACTGTCTTGCCAACGGTGTGAAAGAGGCTGTGGATAGCGATGGTTTTCTCGGTGTCCTTACTGGTGGACTTAAATCCACTGCCGGCGGCATTACTGCTGCAATCGTAAGCGGATTGATCGTAAGCCTCATTTTCAAAGCGAAGGATAAGGCTTAAAAATTGAGGCATACTATTCTTGCGGCATGTCCGCAGTACAGATAATTTGGAGGAAATAGCTATGAATAACAAGCAGAATCAGCAGAACCAGAACAACCAGAACAACCAGAACAATCAGAACAACCAGAACAACCAGAACAACCAGCAGAGCAAGAATCAGCAGAATCAGAACAACCGCTAAAAGAGGATGGCCTGTTGCGAATGCAACAGGCCATTATTTATATTTGGACAAATTTATTCATCTGGAAGAAATAAAGCCAGGATGCCTTTACAGGTAGCTGATATATCCGGCTCATAGAATCCGCATATGCCACTACCTGAGGACGGTAGTATTCCGCTCTTTCAAGCACTGTTTCCTCTGTAACAAAGTCAGTTTTAAAATCAATAATGGTTATACCATCACTGTCCAACATTGCACAGTCAACAACACCTTGCAGGAGGATCTGCTCATTTGCCAAAGAGGGATCATAATTTGAAGCATCATCCAGTATAGAGAATTTAAATTCACGCAATACGTTGGAATGGGATTGCAGTTTTCGACCAATATCTGTTTCAAAGAAAGCTGTAATCCGTGCAGCGTCCACCAGTTGTGCTTGTTGTTCCGTAATATAGTTTTCCTGCACAAGACGCGCAATTTCTCTACAAACACCTTCCATATCTGTGCAGCATTCATAGCGAATATACTGCATGACAGCATGGGTTGCTGTACCTGCTTCAGCACCTTTTTTGCCTCTCGCGCGCCAATGACTATGCGCAACGTTCCGGGCAGCGGTGTTTTCCGTAGCCTCTGTGTCCTTTACCCTTCCCTTACGCTGGGTGGCAGTTTGCTTGGACGGAGCCAATGTCGCCGACAAATACGGATAGCAAAATTCAAGACGATCCCGAATCTTGTTCAGCATTTCATCAGGCATCGTTGTTTTTTCTTCTTCAGCGGAGCAACCACCGATAAGCACCGGGGCTTCTTGCACACCAATGCGCCAAGCAGGCTTCCCCGGCTGTGTGCATTTTGGTTTTCCTCCCAGAGCGAACAGTTCACCCGCCTCTGTACGACGCAGAGCTGCCATCAGCACCCAATCACCGCTACATACTGCATTCTGCGTCAGCAATTCCAGATCACCAACATCCATACGCAGTGCAATCTCAGCAAGATCCTTTTCAAGTGTCTGAGAGGCATAGGTCATGATTAAACGATCCCGGGCTCTGGTTAGTGCAACATATAAAACACGCATTTCCTCGGAAAGGCTGTCAGCAGTGATTTTAGCTGCAATGGCACGTTTGGCAATTGTGGGATAACGGACACGGTTTACCTCATCCACAGCTGCAAGACCAAGCCCCAGATCCTGATCGCACAGAACCTGCGCACGTGTGCTCTCACGGTTAAAGCTACGGGACAAGCCGCATACAAATACAACCGGAAATTCCAAACCCTTGGATTTGTGGATACTCATTATTGTCACAGATCCGCTGGCCTGCTCTCCTTCCATAATGAGTCCCTTTTCTTCAAGTGCATCCAGATGCTCAAGGAATTGTTCCAGATCCCGGCGACCGGTCTTTTCGTAATCCGCCGCCAATTTATAGAAGGCCTGAATATTCTTATCCCGGATCTCACCGCTGTCCATCGCAGCAAAGATGCTGTCCAAACGTGTCATGGAGAAAATGGACTCCAGCAGCTGTGCCAACGTCAGCAATCTTGCCTCACGGCGCCAAACTGCCAGGCATTTTAGAAATTCCTGTACCTTCGGCATGGACGAATCCTGCAGTGCTTCATAAATGCAACCTTTGCGATTATTGCTACGAATTTGCGCCAGTTCTTCAGCCGTTACACAAAATACCGGATTTGTCAGCGCCGCTATCAAAGGAATATCCTGCCGGGGATTGCTGATGGTTTGCAAAATTGCCCGCAAAACCGCAATCTCCTGGGTCTGGAGCAGATCACTGCCACCACCCGTGGAGCAAGGAATGCCGCAAGCAGCCAATGCATCTTTAAAATATCCACCGACAGAGCCTGGTGACCGCAACAAAATTGCTACATCATCAATACGGATGGGTCGCAAATTATCCTTATCGCGGACAAAATGCGTACCATCGGTCAGTTCTGCAATTCGTTGTGCCACAAAGGCTGCTTCTTCCTCATAGGTACTTTCCTGAACCGGAATTGCCCACAGCTCCACCTCAGGTTCTCCCAATGGCGTATGCTCAAAACCCTCAACAAGCGCCTCGTCCTTGCCATAAGTCAAGCCGCCAACATTGGGTGACATACAAGTACGAAATACGTCATTAACACCCTCAAGAACCGCACCGCCGGAACGGAAATTCTTGGAAAGCATAACTCTGCGCCCCTCTGGGTCTATAGCATCTTCTGCATTGACATAGGTGTTATATTTCTCCAGAAAGATTCCAGGATCAGCCAATCTGAATTGATAGATAGATTGCTTTACATCACCCACCATAAAGCAGTTGTTGCGTTTTGCAGTAAGCGCTGAGAAGATGGCATCCTGAACACTGTTGGAGTCCTGATATTCATCTACCATGATTTCCCGGAAACGGTTGCCAATCTCTGTAGCAACTGTTGTATGGCCACTGCGCTGTTTGCCGAGAAGCAAATCCAGCATCTTATGCTCAAGATCGCCAAAATCCAAAATACGGCGCATTCTCTTCTCACGATCATACATATCAGAGAAACTATCTACAAGCTTTACAATGCCTCGAACTGCCGCAGCTGATTGACTCAGATCCTGCAATACAACTGTACTGGGATCTGCAAATGCCTTCAGTTTTTTATCAACAGATGCTTTACATGCAGATCGAACAGCCTTGATCCGATCACACAGTTCCATATCCGGGCACTTCTTGGAAAAGGTCAGGCGACCATAGTCAATCCCACTGCCCAAGACGATTTCATCCCAGGTTTTCGCATCCCGAAGCTGTTCCAACTGGCGAATGGTATCGCGAAGCAGTGCCGCAGGCTTTTCCATGGTTTCTGTTTGTTCCGCTGCGCAGGCACACTCTGTGAGTGCCTGAATTTGAAGGGTTACGTGCGCCTTCAAATCATTTATCAGATATGCACCCCACACAGTTTCACCGGCATCTGCACAGCTATGTGCATCAGCATTTCGGATGCAATTATCCAGCCATGTCTGAGGCTGCAGATGGCATCGTGCGCTGTCATAAACCTTCAGTACGATCTCAGGTACCAATCTGTCATCACGGCCAAGACCTTGGGTGTCCACAAAGGCGCAGAAATCTGTATCATCCAGCTGATCATATGCCGCATCCAGGCACTTTGTAATGGCATTTTCGCGGATCTGGATACATTCATTTTCGTCAGCAACCCGAAAATCTGCAGGTAAATCAACCAGGTAAGCATACTCTCGCAGAATGTCACCGCAAAAAGAGTGAACTGTAGTGATCTTTGTCAAATAAAGACGCTGCATTTGCCGCTGCAAATGACGGTTATCCGGATTTTCCGCAATCTTTTCCGACAGTTTGGATGCAATTTTGCCCCGCAGCTCAGAGGCTGCTGCCTTCGTGTAAGTAATGATCAAAAATTCATCCAGATTGGCAGGCTTCACCGGATCCAGCAAATAGCTCATCAGGCGATCTACCAGTACTTTGGTCTTACCGGAACCTGCAGCCGCAGAAACCAGTAATTTACCGCCACGGTTGAGAACCGCCATTTCCTGTTGGGGGGTTAACTTTTCAGCCATGGCGGTTCACCTCCTTCTCGATCTCCTCCCAAAATCTTTGAGAGGTCATGGTTTTATAATTTCGTCTGCCTTCTACCTGCTCCGAATGGCAAATGCTGCCGTAAGGACAGTAAGTGCAGGCATTATGGCTTGTACCACGGGTATAGGGATTGGGCTGAATATCACCGGAAGCGATCTGCTCCACCATATTTCCCAACAAATCAAAGACATATTGCCGCAGAAGCTTCATCTGATCCCGGTCTGCAATATCACCGGACAGCGTACCGTCCTTTTTCTTGCTGCAACACAGGCGCTGCATTTCTTCAGAGGGCTCCATGGCATGCAGAACATCCTCATCGGCAAGAAGTAAGCCCTTACGAACCCACTCCTTGCGGCGTGCCTTTTCTGCTTCTTCCGCAGTTAAGCGACCATCCGCAGATACCAACGGAACTCTTGCCGGGAAATATTGTACACCAGCAGCAAAACCACGTCCGCTCTTTTCCAGTGCGAACAAATAAAGCAGCATCTGCAAGCCAACGCCATTAAATACATCGCAGTAATCAAAATCCTTCTTGCCGGTCTTATAGTCCACAACACGGAAATAGTGCTGATCCCCATTTTTCCAGAGATCTACCCGGTCTACAAAACCACGCAAGCACGCCTGCATTGCAGCATTTTCCACATCAATAGCCGGCATTTCCCCATCATCCCCAAAGGCCATCTCAAAAGCATCCGGACGGAATGCAGCATCCTTCAGTTCTTGCCAAAGCTCCTGAATAACCATCTCCAGTTCCCGCCAATTACGCTTGAAAAGATACGCAAGGCGTTGGGAATCTACCTGTGCAAATCGCTCTGCTGCGTACATATCAGAGTGCTTTTGTGCAATCTTTATGGTTTGCTCAAGGGAAACCTGTTCGAATCCACCCAGGGCCATAACATCCCGGGCTGTATGTTCTAAAACCTCATGAACATAAGTTCCAAATTCCGCAGGATCAATGGTATATTCCTTCCGTTCCTTCGCCCGCAAGCCATATTTCAGGAAATAGGACAACCTGCATTCAGCATGGCGATCAACCTGGGATGCGGACAAATTCAGCTTATTGCCATACAAGCTGCGTATGGAGTCCGGTGTCACATTTCCTAAAGTGTAGCCGATTCGATTGCAAGCATCGGTATACCAGTGGCCAACACCCAGTTCTTCCGCTGCATTTTCGTTCTGCCAACGTGCAAAATACATGCCTGCGTCCTTTGCATCTGCAGTTACGCTGCAGGATAGCGCCTCAGCCTTCATCTCCATTCCAGCAGCTTTCGCAATTCTGCGATACAGATAGGAGCCTTCCGCATCACAATGGCTGATCCAAATAGATTCCGTTGCACCACAGAATACGCCATAAATCTCTGCAAATTCAGCCTGCAGGCCGTCCATAGCGCCACCGGTCAACGGAACACCCATCTGCCGTAACAATACACGTTCTTGATCTGTCAACAGCCCCTGAGAACCACCATAACCGGGCAATGCGCCTTCATCTGCGCCAAGCACCAGTAAATGTTTGGCTTCCTGGCAACGTTGGGCACTGACAGAACCAACAGTCACAGCATCCAGCACCTGAGGAATGGTTCCCACATCGTATTGACTAAGTAAAAGCGTCAGTAAACGGGTAAAGGTTTCAGGCTCCCAAATCGTCTGTTTCAGGGTATCATGTAGCTGCTCCAGAGCAGACAGCAGAATATCCCACAGTTGACTAAGAATCTGTGCTTCCCGTAGTTGACCGGATTGTTCCATTTGCTTATGTAAATCCTTCAGGCGGTCTTCCAGTGCAATAGACTCCAGGAAGTGAAAAAGCGCCTGCACTTGCTCGCCCAGATTTTGTGCTGCATGAAAATTGCGCGTCAACTCAGCTAAAGGCGTAATCGCCAATTCCCGGGCAGCATTTAATTCTGCCAATTCTTTTTCCGCTTCCGGTGTCATATCCGACAGAAAACCATTGGGATTTCGCTCCCAGGGTTTCAAGAACATATTGCCACGGATACTCCAGGTAATGACATAGTTCTCCAAACGGTCACAGATATCTACATCCAGCGGTGACAATACGGATTTTAAGTATCGCAAAACAGAGCGTTGTTCAAATCCACCCAACGCTGCATCAAGTGCCGAAAGCACAGTGGAAATGACTGTTTTTTGCAGAATATCTTCCGTACCGGACTGGTAAACCGGAATATTATATTTACGAAATACCAAACGAACTATATTTTCATAAGCTGGCATATCGCCGCAAACAATACTGATATCCCGGTAGCGACAGCCTGCCTGGACAAGCTGCATAACGCGTTCAGCAGCTGCTTGCACCTCTGCTTGCACGCCATCGGCATAAACTGCTGTAACTTTTCCCGCAATTTGATTTTGGAACGGCATTTGCCCTTGGAAAAGTCCTTGGCAAAGCATTTGCAAGCCATTTTGACGCCCAGCAATGTATTCAATTTCCACATCAACACCGCATCTTTTGGCACACTGAATCAGTTGTGCTGCGGTATCCGCTGCTTTTTCAAATGCCAGCGCATCAGAATCTACCTTGTCACAGTTCAGGCCAATCGTCACCATGGGACTATTTTGAATCAGGTGTGAAAGAACCGCCAAATGTTGCCTGGTAAAATCCGGAAATCCATCTATGTAAAACACATGCTCTTGGGCAAACGTGTCCGTTTCCAGCTGTTCAAGGCAGCAGGTGATTTGATCTCTGGGATCCCGAAGTCCTTGTGCACATAGCGCGTCGTAAGCCTCCAGAATTAAGGATAATTCCTCCAGTTTCTGCGCAAGCGTTCCTTCTGTTTGCTCAGAAGCATATTTCAGATCAACAGATGTAATGCAGCAACGCTTGAATTCATCTACTGCATCCACCAGTTCTTTCAAAAATTCCGGTTTGGTTTCAACAGAAGCATACGCCTTCAGACGGCTATGCAGCTGACGGGTAGCGGCAGCCATGGCCACAATACGACCGCCATTGTCCAAGCATTGCAAGGCACTGTTACCTTCGCGATCTGCAACACGGGATGCCAACCGCGGGAAGGACAGAACTTCTGCAAAACGGCTCGCAGTATCCCCTGCCGCCTTGCAAAGCCGACGTTCCATATCATGGCTGATCAGTTCCGGAACCATAAGAATGCGGCCTGACTTTTCGTCTGCCACATCTGCAGCAATGCGGGATAATATTTCATTACGGCAAGCAACCCAATCCTTGCTCATTAAAATACGCAGCATGAGATGTCCTCCTTTAACTTTTCTTTATCATATCACAAGTAATGCGACAAAAAAAGGACTTTTCAAAAAAGTCCTTCACAAATTTATTGACGATGAAACCAATTTTCTACTCTACCCAGACAATCCAACACAAAGAATCGCACTTGATATTTCGGCTCACCAGTTAAAGAACCGGATAACGTGTCAGAGAAGCCCGCTCCGGCTGCTGTATCTTCAAAATCCTCTGAGGTTGCACTCACACAAAGTCTGGGAAATACTACGCACCACCAGTTTCTCCCTTCACCGGAACCGATGGTTACGCGCAATGAATCGTACACACCAGCCGGCAATATGAAAGTATCGTATTCTCTTGTAGCAAAAGCTTCTCTGGTCAGGGTCACAACTGCACGACATGCAGACCCTACAGATCTCAGTGTTTCATTTGCGATACGTTCCAATTCAGAAAGTTGTTGACGTAGATATTCCTTTGCAGTTTCCTTATCCGGAAACTCCTGCATTGCAGACTCCAGCTTTTCAGTAATTGCATCCCGAACCTGTATTTTGATTTCCTGATCTTGTACGGAATCTGAATCCGCAACTACATGCAGGCGAATAATATCCTCAGATAGCGTCCGTTTATCCTGCACCACTGTTCCAAGCCAAAAGGCCGCAGACAATAGCAATAATGTACTGACAAATTTAAAAAGTTTTCTCATAAAAACACCGTCCATACTCGTTTTGCTACAAGTATGGACGGGAATTGTCAAAATGATACACTCTTGGCAATAAAAACTTGCGGATAATTTTCTTTCAACATTTGGCAAATAACGGCAGCATACTCAAATTCCGTTACCATGCAGAATACTGCTGAGCCGGAACCGGTCATTTGCTGGCCAATAGAACCGTAGGAATTGAAAATAGACTTAATATAATTCATTTCCAGATGCTTTGCAGTCACCACCGGATCAAACACATTATACAGATTCTGGGCAATGCCGCCGACATCACCGGAAAGGATCGCTTTCTCCATTGCTGCATGATCGGGACGTTTGCCGATCACTGTTTCATCCAGCTTGGCATAAAGCTCCGGTGTTGAAACAGAAAAATCAGGTTTGCAAACCACGAAAATACATTCCGGAAGATCCGGCAATTTACGCAGCTTCTCGCCTCTGCCTTCTGCAACGGCAGTACCTCCCAGTACACAAAAAGGCACATCGCTGCCAACCAAACCGCCCAATTCAGCCAATGCTGCAACAGAAAGCGGATAATCATAATGCCGGTTCAACGCACGAAGCACAGCAGCAGCATCAGCACTTCCACCGCCCATGCCCGCTTGGCTGGGAATACGTTTGGTAATGCGAATTTCCAAACCATCAGGATCTTTGCCAATGGTATCGATATAAATTTTAGCAGCCTTCCATGCCAGATTACGCTCATCACAAGGAATGTCTTCCTTATCACAGTGCAGGCACCAGGGCTTACCGGTTCCCACATCGATTTCAATATCATCCCGGATAGAAATGGTCTGCATAACACTTCTCAGGTCGTGATAGCCATCCTCACGCTTGCCAAGGACATCCAGCGTTAAATTCAATTTTGCAAATGCGCCTTCATATAAGGTAGTCATTTTGTTCTCTCCTTGTTTTAATTGCTTGTATTATAGCTTAATTGCAGCGTTTTTGCAAGTGTATGTATATTTTATGTTCCTTTGGGAACGATATGGACAGCCACAAAAAATGAATGGAGGTTACACAGTATGGATACTATCGCATTGATTCTCTCTATCATCGGCAGCCTTAACTGGGGTCTTGTCGGTATTTTTCAGTTTGACTTGGTAGCATGGCTGTTTGGCGGTCAGGATGCCATTCTCAGCCGGATTGTCTATGCCCTCGTAGGCCTGGCAGGTCTTTGGTGCATTTCTCTGTTGTTCCGCAAGGGTCAGCACGTGGATATGGATTAAAAAAGGCAGCACCATAACGGTGCTGCCCCTTTTCAATTATCAGGATTCTTTGGGGTGTACACGAACAATGCAGATGTAGGTCACACCCTCATATTCCGTGTATACATTAACAGTTGTGCTACTGGTTACAGTACAAGCAGTAACCTTGCCGGTTTCGCTGATCTCCACAACGCCTTCCTTGCTGGCCTTCCACTCTACCTGCATTTTTGCACCGGTATTCTTATCTTTCAGTTCCAAAGTGGTAAAGCTCTTGCTGCCGCTGTCGGAATACAAGGTAACGTCCTTGGTATTCAATTCGTAAGGAGTGGGAGCTGCAGGTATAAAGCTGACAATAACCTTGCAGGTAACAGTCTGATCACCAATTTTTGCAGTAATGATGCAATTACCCTTATCAACAGCAGTAACCTTACCGTCCTCAACAATTGCAATAGAGGGATCGGAGCTGGTCCAGGCAATGTCACTTGCCTTGACGCCCATGATTTCTTTATAAAGCTTGTGAGAGGGAGATTTCTCAGAAAGGGTAATTTCTCCGCTATCTTTGTAGGTTTCCAGTTTCAGCACAAAGCCCTCGGGAATTTCAGGAGTCTGTGTTTCCGGAGGTGTTGTTTCCGGAGGCTCACCCACGGTAGAAACAACTCTGCAGGTTGCAGTTGCAGAACCGCAGGTAACGGTAATAACGGTTTCACCCTGCTTTGTACCCCGCTGCACCAGGCCATTTTCATTAACGGTTGCAACGTCAGGATCAGAGGATGTAAAAGTAAGCGTATCCGTAGTGTTTTCAGGAATTTTCTTTGCGCCGAGCAAAAAGCTGTCAGAATTCTCATTCTCAGTAAATTCTTTAAGCGCGAAATCCAATGTAATGCCAGTACAGGGGATGCTCTGCTCACCGCCATTTTGTACTGCTGCAGTAGTTTCATTATTGCCGCCCTTGTTGCCAGCGTTCGGGAACAGCAGATTAACACCGATATAAACTACCACCATAACGATGGCCAGCAGCAGAATGATTACAACAGCGATCAAACCCTTGTTATTGGTCTCAGGCTCGTTTCTACGATTCCGCTCACCGGAAAAACGGCCTTCAGGCGCACGGGTGCGGGTATTGCGCTGTACATTGTTCTTTGCAAAACGACCGCCCTTTGCATAAGCACCGGCAGCGCTGGGTGCAGAAGTTGTCTGAGCATCATCACCGGGAATGGTCTTTGCCGCAGGAGACTTTGCACAGCCGCAAATAGGACAATGCGTCGCAGTTTCCGGGAATGTAGTACCACAAACATCACATATGATCTTCATATTGATAACCTCCAGTCTGCGCAGAAAACTGCGCTTTGTTTTTGTCATTATAGCACAGTGCAGAACTGATTGCAAGTATACAAACAGCATATCAGTGTATAAAGAAATCAACTTCTGTCGTAATTCCCTTGTTCTTCCTTTGAAAAAGGTGCGAAATATGGTTGCATTTTCTGTTAAGATACATTAAAATATAGTTTGGAGTAATATTCTAAGGAAAGAGGCGATGAACTTGTCAGCACCGCAACTGATATCCCCATTGTTGGACGGCTTTGTAATGGGCGACCCCATCAGTAATCACGATGGTGTGCGCGCATGCCCTGCAATGCAACTGGAAACCGATAAGAAATATATCGTAAAAATTATATCCCTGCCCGCAAATCAATCCAAATTGGATGCGCTCCTACTGGCTGGTGCATACTCCGATCGCGAGTCTGCTCTGGAATATTTTAAGGAGCTGGCTGACGGCGTTTTGGCAGAAAATGAATTGCTGCAGAAACTGTCGAACCACGAGGGTTTTATCCCCTTTGAGAATTGGCAGATGATCCCCATGGAGGACGACGAGACCGGTTATGATATATATCTGCTGAGTCCCTATCGCCCCACTTTGAGTGACGTACTGCGCACGAATGAAATGACACATTTGCAGGCCGTGAATCTGGGTCTGGATCTGTGCTCAGCTCTGTCAGCATCTCGTCGGATGGGATATCTTTTCTGTAATCTGAAACCCTCCAATATTTATATTTGCAATGATCGCGAGTTCCGGATTGGCGACCTGGGTTTCCTGAGTCTTGACTCTTTACAATATGCATCTTTACCGGAAAAGTATCACAGCGATTATACCCCCGTGGAAATCAGTGATGCATACTCCGCATTGAATAGCACTATGGATACCTACGCAGTAGGTCTTATCCTCTATCAGGCCTACAATGATGGTCGTCTGCCTCCCGTTGGCATTCAGCTGGAAGCACCTCGTTATGCAGACGCTGCCCTTTCTGAGATTATTCTCAAGGCTTGTGCCTTAGATCCTGCTGACCGTTGGCAGGATCCCGTACAAATGGGTCAGGCACTGGCTGCCTATATGCAGAGCAACACTGTCAATGATATCCCCATTGTTCCGGTTCTGCCCGTAGAGGACGCTCCGGTTGCAGAAGAGGTTATTTCCATGGAGGATAGTGAGCCCAGCACCGACGATATCCTCGCTGAAGTAGATCAGGCGCTTGAGGCAGCGCCTCCTATCCCCGAACCCGTCGAAAAGCCGGTTGAGGAGACTGTGGTTGCACAAGAACCTGAGGAAGATGCTACTGAAGCCGAAATTACGGAAGAAATCAACTCTGTTGCAGAAGATGTTTCCACAGTTGATTCCGTTGAAGAAATTGTCGAGGAATCTGCTGAGCCTGTAATCGACGAGGATTGCGAAGATGCAGAACCTGCATGTGAGGATGCTGCTGTATCGGAAGAATCCGAGGAAAGCGAAGAAGACACAACGGAAACTGTCCTGGATGAAACGGCTATGATCCTCGCACAAGCAGATGATCTGATTGCGCATCAGCTCCCGGATCCCCCCGTAGCACCCGATCCCATTGAGGTAACACTCCCCGACCCTGCTGAAATTGTTATCGAAGTACCGGAAGAACCTGTCTCCGAAAACGAACTTCCCGAAGAAGAATTCGTTGAAGGTGAATCTGAAGATTCTGCCTCTGATGAATCCGAGAATGATGTCGAGGAGGAAATTGAAGCGGAGGAAGAATACGAAGAGGAAGAAGAAATTGCACAGCCCACTAAAAAACGTAAGAGTTTGATTGTTCTGGCAATTGTCCTTTCTGCAATTTTGGTATTGAGCGTTGCAGCATTCGTTTTCTATCAGAATTTCTATCTGCAAACCATTCAGAAAATCGATCTTGTCGGTACTGAAGACAAACTGACCGTGACATTAACAACAGATATTGCTGATGAAAAACTGTTGGTCAAATGCTCTGATATTTCCGGCAATGCCCTGACCGCTGAGGTCGTTGACGGTGTTGCAAACTTTGTCGGTCTGCGTCCTGGCACTTACTATAAGATCGAGGTTCGCATTGATGGCTTCCATAAGCTTGTAGGCCAAACCACACAAGTCTACACGACAGCAAAACAAATCGTCATCACTGGTTTCTATGCCGTCACTGGCCCCGAGGATGGCTCCGTTATTCTGAGTTTCTCCACCCAAGGTCCTGAGTCTTCCCAGTGGGTTGTTACCTATTATACTGAAGGTGAGCCGGAAAAAAGCATCACCTTCACCGGAAATAAGGTTCCGGTGAATGGCTTGACTGTAGGTAAGGAATACACCTTTACCCTGAAACCCGTTGTCGACACTTCTGTTAGTGGCACAGATACTATTCGCCATATCGCATCCAAGCTGGTTTACGCACAAAATGTGAAAGTACTCAGCTTTATAGATGGTTCCCTCTCCCTTACCTGGGATGCGCCGGAAGGCACAACGGTTTCCAAGTGGAACGTACATTGCACAAATGAATTGGGCTTCGACAAGACCTTAACGACCCAAGAAAACAGCATTACCATTGATGGTTTGGATCCGAGCTGCGGTTATTCCATTGAGATCACCGCTGAGGGCATGAATAAGGGTACACGGATTGATATTGTTGCCAATTCCATAACCCTTACCAATATTTCCACCGATACATCTGATCGTAACAATCTGAAGATCTCTTGGGAACATACCGGAAATGCCCCGGAAGGTGGCTGGCTGCTGTATTACACTGTTGACGGTATTCCCGAGCAGCAGGTAATTACTTGCACTGAGAATTTCGGTACGATTACTTCCCTGATCCCCGGTGTGCAATATACCATTACAATTCAGGCCGCAAATTCTACAGCAGTCTATGGAAATCAGCTTATCTACGATGTCCCCTCCGCACCTCCCTTCAACGGTTTTGATGTAACAGCGGACAATATGGAGTTTTCCATGTGCAAGACCCCTAACAAAGCAAATTGGACACGCAAGGACGTGCCCTCCGGTGACTATGTAACCTCCTTCCACGTTGGTACTAGCGCATCTTTTGTTATGCATCTGAACAAGCGAACCACCAAGACTGACGACATGATCACAACCCTTTATGTGATTCGTGATCTTGACGGAAAGCTTGTCAGCGTCAACACAGAGTCCAGAACCTGGGATGAAATGTGGAATGATCGCTACGGTGAACTGACAATTCCGGTAATGCCTGAGCTTGCCGGTCACTACACCGTCGAGATTTATTTCAACGGAACAGCTGCTCACGTACAGAGATTCACTGTCCACATTGAAGCCTAAATAATTACCCCCGATGCATTACGCATCGGGGGTTTTATTCAACTTTCAGTTTCTTCTGCTGCAGACTGTTTCTTTTCCTGTCTCTTTTCTTTGCGCTGTGCCCGTTTTTCTTCTGTAAACGGAGGATGATCTCTAAGCTTTTCAGGAGCTACATGTCTGTCCTTCAAACGCTTGCATACAAATTCTCTTACCAGCGAATAGCAAACAGAGGCCAGCGGGATCATCAGCAGCATACCGGCAACACCCATCAGTTCGCCGCCAACCACAAACGCTACCAACACCCACATACCGGGCAAGCCAACGGAGGTACCAACGACCTTGGGATAGATCAGGTTGCCTTCGATCTGCTGGAGAATCAGGAAAAGTACAATAAACCAAAAAGCCAGCGAGGGATCAACAACCAAGATAAAGAACGCACCAATGAAACAGCCGACGAATGCACCCACAATGGGAACCAGTGCCGTTACAGCAATGATTACGCTGACCAATGCAACATAGGGCATACGGAAAATGGGCATTGTGATTGCAAACATCACACCAAGAATCAAGGCTTCCACGCACTGTCCGGAAATGAACTTGGAGAATGTCATATTCGACATCCGTAAAATACGAATCGCTTCGTCACATACCTTTTCGGGAAGTAAGGAATACAGCAAGCGGCGTCCCTGCCGTGCCAAAACCTCTTTTCGTGCGAGGGCATACATTGCAAAAACAATACTCAGCACTGCATTAACGATGCCGTTTCCAAGCGTAATGACCACGGACACCGTCTTTTCCAGAATATTACCAAAGCTGTCGGAAATCAGCGTCAGGACTTCCTGAACCAGCGCACCCCAGTCCATGGAGTTAACATCCGTATAGCTGGAAACCCAACTCATCAATTGAGGATGTTCATTCAAATAGTTGGTAATGAACGTCTGAACATTAACAAAGAAATTGGGCAGTTGATCAGCCAAAGATTCTGCAGTTTTAACAATCTGAGGAATCAGCAGCGCAAAAATACCATATAGTACAAGCAACACTGCAACAGAAGTCAGCACCAGCGCCAACGCACGGCGCACCCCGGGTTTCGACACCTTATGCAACCAATGCTCGATTGTGCGCATGGGTACATTCAGCACAAAGGCCAAAGCAGCACCCACAATAAACGGGGACAACATACCCGTAATCATTTTCAGAACATAAATTACACGTGCGGTTTCATGGAGTAACCAATACAGCACGATGCATCCGGCAACGCCAATAAAGATCCTTCTGAGATTTTTACCATTCAGTTCCAAGCCCATCCCTCCTTTGGGGTATATTATAACGTGTTCTTTCGGAAAATTCTATAGAAAATTCGTAAATTCTTTGTTTTTTGCAAAAGATTTTTTTCATTCGCATATTTTGCCCTCTCAGGACATAGTTTTTTATGGCAGCACACAGCATCGGAGGGGAAAATATGTCTGACACCATGGAAGAAAGAGCCTGCGAACTGGCTGTGTACATGATCGAAACTGGTGCCACTGTTCGTGCCGCAGCACAACATTTCGGCATTTCAAAATCCACCGTACATAAGGATCTTTCCCAGCGCCTGCCACGCTATAATAAACTTCTCTATGAGCAGGTGCGCAAGGTACTGGACACAAACAAGCAGGAGCGACATATCCGCGGCGGTATGGCAACGCGTCAAAAATACAAAAGCCTATAAAAAATAGCCTGCTGTTTTCAGCAGGCTATTTTTACAGATCATCCGCATCCTGAATCGGTTCATCCAACGGATCAGCCGGACGGCCGGTATAACTGCCCAAAGGATCCGTCACGTTCAGCCCCCAAAGACCGAATTTGTTTTGAGTAAGGGGAACATACGGTATATCGTCTATCTTCTTCTCACGTTTCATAGCTAAACACTCCTTATTGCGTATTATTGCTCGCTATGCTATAATACCCCAAAAGGAGGGATTCTATGTTTGACATCACGCTGATCACAATGGGAAAACTGAAAGAAAAGTTCTACCTCAGCGCAGCAGAGGAATACTGCAAGCGCTTAAAAGGATATTGTAATTTTCAAATCATCGAATTGCCGGAGCATCGCCTTCCGGAAGATCCCTCCCCTGCTGAAATCAGCACCGGTTTAGAAAAAGAGGCGGAACTGATTTTCAGTAAGATTCCCAAGGGAGCATGGTTTTGCATATTTACACCGGAGGGAAAAATTCTCTCAAGCGAAGCTTTTGCAGAGAAATTGAAGGATATTAAACTCTCCGGCAAAAGCAGTGCATGTTTTCTGATTGGTTCTTCCTTTGGTATATCACCACGGGTAAAGGAAAAAGCTGATTTTAAGCTTTCTATGAGCCCAATGACCTTTCCGCATCATTTGGCAAGAGTCATGGTGCTGGAACAAATCTATCGAGCTGAGGCCATTCAGGCCGGCAGCAAGTATCATAAATAGAAAAAATGCGTCGCTATGCGACGCATTTTTTCCTTAACGATAGAAGGTGTTACCGCCAATAAACTCTCTGACGAGAGATGTGGGCGGGATTTCATCATCCACATCTGCCTCTTGCACAAAGTTCAGTACCTTAACAATGGAACGAACCTCATCATAGGCAGGATCTTCCGGCTCAACAGCTGTCAACAGTGGGAAGATATGCTTTTTCAGCACGGCCAATTCATACAGCGTGGAGCTGTTGAAAATCACATCTGCATTTTCCTGGAACGGAAATATCCAGCGGCGCTCACCGGCACGTACACTGTCCCACATGCCAATAGTTCTCTGGACACTGGTTCCGCGGCTCTCAAAGTCACGAACAATCCTGCGTAGCAAACGCAGATAGCTGGTAGGAATTCTGTTGTGGTCATCCAGGTTCAGCGGCAGCAACGGGCTGACATACAGACGGAACACCAATTGCTTATCCAAATTCTTGGGCAGCAACACAGGATTCAGCGCATGCAAACCTTCGATAACAAACACAGTATCCTTATCCATCTTCATCTTATGGCCATTCCATACACGCTTGCCAAGCTTGAAATTAAATGTGGGAATTTCCACTTCTTCACCCTCAAGCAAAGCAGCCAGATGCTGACCAAACAGCTCAGTATCGATGGTATTGATATGTTCAAGGTCGATTTTGCCATCCGGTCCAGGTAAGATCTTGTCACGATCCAGATAATAGTCATCCAGACTCATCAAAATGGGCTTTTTGCCGTGAACACGCAGCTGAGTAGACAAGCGGTTGGCGGAGGTGGTCTTACCGGAGGAGCTGGGTCCAGCAAGCATAACCGCTTTAGCACCACGGCTGCATACCATGTCCGCAACACGTGAATAGTTCTTCTCATGGAGCGCCTCATTGACGCGGATCAGCTCTCGAATACGTCCGGAATCCACCAATTCATTCAGGTCTGCAACCGTCTGGCAATCCATCAGATAGCCCCATCTTTCACCTTCGGAGAACATGTCAAAGAAGTGGGGGCTTTCCTTGTAATCCGCTACCTGGTCGGGATCCTGGTCATCGGGATAGATGAACATGAAGCCGCCATCCTTCTGCTGAATATCCCATACCTGTAAATATCCTGTGGAAGGAGCCAGCTCGCCATAGAAATAATCACCGAAATCTTCAAATACGTATTCATCAAAGTAAGGTTCTTTCCGCCAAGAAAGCAACTTTGCCTTGTCGTCCTGCCCTGCTGCCACATAGCGTGCAATGGCTTCCTCCGTAGTCAAACGCTGACGGATCAAAGGAATATCCATCTCCACCAGACGGGCAATCTCTGCCTTGAGTGCCCGAACAGAAAACTCTTTACAGCCATAAACAGCAATAAACAGACCGGAACCGACAGTACAGTTCATTTTTGCTCTTGCTTGAGGATACAGCCGATGCAGAGCCAGAAATGTAACAAATTGCGCGGTACGGGTATAGACCTCACGACCGGTATCATCACCGTAACGGAGTAAGCGCACCTGACCATCAGATGCCGCCATTGCACGGCGAATAGAAGGACGATCCGTATCCACATCTTTCTGCCGAACCGGAACATAATTCAGGCTGAAGACCTCACCTGCAATTTTTGCAGCCAAAGGCCGTGTAGACAATTTTTCCGTATCCATGCCCAATTCACAGATCAGTTCCAACAAAGACTGACCGGGACGGGGTTCAATCATACGTCCATCCAGATTCAATGTCATAGCTTTATCCTCCTTTTTTCTCATTTCGGTACAGTCTGCAAAGCTGCACCATCTGAATGACCAACAAACCAATGTTCAATAACGCAGTTGGCCATGTATCTGTCATAATACCATAGATCGCACAAATGATTGCACCGCTCATATTCAAAATCCGCAACCACTTGACCGAAGTCATCATCATTGAGATCAGCACCAATGCCATACCGACATAGCCAAAAATCTCAAGGTAAACATTCATACAGTATACGCTCCTTTCGGGAATAAAATGCCGCAGCAGGAAAAAAATTATGGCTGACCGCCAGTTTAAAACCGGTAGTCAACCATTTACGGTGGTTCGTAGAAACGCTTACCCCTATTGTAAGCATATACCCCAATATGTGCTATTTCGACAAAGAGCAGCCTCAATGTGTTGTGGATTATATCACACTTGCCCAAAAAATGCAAGAACTTTTTTATCAGAATTCACCACATGCATACATGACAGCAGATAGTGCACAAAGAGGCGCAGTTTCACAACGCAAAATACGCTTACCCAAGGTGCAAACCTGCAAACCTGCGTCACGAGCCTGCGCAACTTCCTTTTCCTCCAGACCACCCTCCGGGCCGGTGAGTAAGCTGATTGTTTCAGCGCTCCCCTGCTCCATTGCCATGCGCAAAGTCGTCGCCTGCTCGTTCTCATAAAACATCAGCGCCTTGTCGGCTTGTGCAGCTCTTGCAAGGGCATCCTTGTAACTGCCAAGAACAAGCACTTGCGGTACTCTGCCACGTCCGGATTGCTCGGCGGCAGATGCTGCGATCTTTTGCCAGCGTTCCAGTTTCTTCTGCAGGCTCTTTTCATCCGGCTTGGAAACACAACGGGCAGACGGAAATGCTACGATCTCATAGGCACCCAGTTCAGTCGCTTTCTGAATAACATGTTCCAGCTTGTCTGCCTTGGGAAAAGCCATGTAAATGCTGACCTTTACTGGAGCCTCAGAAGCGGACTCTCTGCGGTCTTTTACTACCAAGCTAATTTGTCCCGGACTGACATCGCTGACGGTGCACAGACACTCCTGGCCCTGACCATCGCATACCAGCACATCTTCCCCGTTTTTCAGGCGCAGCACCTTTGCATGTTGCGCATTTTCTCCGGTAAGTACCAAAAAATTCGGCTGTAATTCCTCGGGTGTTACAAAAAATCTTGTCATGGCTTTCTCCTGTGCTTTTTTCTTATCTTATCATGAGATTACGCACTGTGCAACAGCAATCTGCAAAATTAACTTGGATGCAACAAATTCGCATCAAAAAAGAACCCCAGCAAAAGCTGGGTTCTTTTTAGGTGGAGAGAGTGGGATAGAAAAACCACCCCGCAGGGTGGTTTTTCTATTGGCGGAGAGAGTGGGATTCGAACCCACGGTAGGTTGCCCTATCACTAGTTTTCAAGACTAGCTCCTTAAACCGCTCGGACATCTCTCCATTTTTCAAAACTATAGCATTTTATCCTGCAAATGTCAAGATAAAACCGGGGCATCAGTTGATGCCCCGGTAGTACTTTAAATCTCCTCTACTCTTTTAACCTTCTCCACCTCGCCGCTCTGGAGAGAACGGTTGATGGCGTTCAGCACGAATACCGGTGCAAAGAAATCTTCATAAGTCTGCTTCTGAGGTTTGCCCTCCAGCAGGTGATGGAATTCCATAAACTCCTTAGCAAAACCGTCACCTGTGGTAAATACATCGCCAACGAATTTTTCAATACTGCTGACACCTGCATAATAGATCCAGCTATTGGGCGTATAGCAAAGGTCCACATCATAGTCAGCATAATGTACATCACAATAAATATTGTCATTCTTCTGCCATGCACGGACGCTTTCGGGATAATTGCCGAAGATCTCCATCATGGTCTGTGCCAGGTGCTGCGCATAGAAGAAGAAACCGCCGTGGGGGCTGTTCATGATGATCGGTGCACGCAGATAGCCACCCATGACATCACCGTATTTTTTCTCTGTTACAGTCTGCTTCAGTTCCTGTACAAAGTCATTCAGAACACAGACAGAACCACCGCTGATGGGTATATTGCGGCACTTTAGATCCTCCATGAACGCCTTGGCATCTTCCTCAGTGCAGGTGATGGGCTTATCAATAAACATAGGAATTCCGCAATCCAGATACGGCTTTGCGTATTTATAGTGATTATCGCCATGACGTGCAGTAATAATGATGCCGTCTACCTTGCCCACAAATTCATCATAGGACGCTGCAACAGGTACACCAAATTCTTCATTCAGCTTCTGTGCAGCCTCCGGCTCGTGGCTGTATACACCCACAAATTCAATATCTTCAACGATTTTATCCTTCAGAACTGCCTTTAAAAAGTTATTGGCGTGGGAGTTTTCACATCCCAAAATTGCAACCTTAAACATTACTTTTCCTCTTTTCTTCTTTTATGAATTTTACGCAGCACAACCGCGCTGCGGCTGGGTATATAAATTTGGAAACCGATACGGCCATCTTCAGCTATTGTAGCTGTATAGCGCTGATGGGCAACACGACCGTGACCACCATAGCAGGAATCGTCCGTTGATAAAACGACCTGATACTCTCCTGCTTCTGCCGTAGGAATGAAATAGCCTTCATAAGAACAGCAAGGATCAAAGTTAAAGACTAATGTGGCGCCGCCTTTTTGGTACGCAAGCACATGATCACTATTGTGTACCAACAACTGCTTATCCACTGCGCCAATTACATGCTGCTTTTTGGCCGTGGCAACCATATCCTTTTCAAAAGAACGCAGATACTGATATTTCAGATCCGGGTTGTCAGCCAAACTCCATTGGCGACGGCAATAGTGATAGCTCCAGCCGTTACCTTCTCTGGGGAAATCGATCCATTCCGGATGACCAAATTCATTACCCATAAAGGTCAGGTAACCTTCACCGCCAAGGCTCAATGTCAGCAAACGAAGCATTTTGTGCAGTGCCATACCGCGATCGATCACAGCACTGGTATTTTCCTTATCCATGGACCAGTACATTTCTTGATCACACAGTCGGAACATGATGGTCTTGTCCCCCACCAACGCCTGATCATGGGATTCGCAATAGCCGATATTTTTTTCTTTGGGGCGGCGGGAGGTAAGCTCATACCAAAGCTTGCCCATATCCCAAGATTCATCGGGGATTTCCTTGATGGTTTTGATCCAGAGATCGGGCACACCCATCGAGAGGCGGAAATCAAAGCCGATGCCGACATCCTTGATGGGCAGGCACATTCCCGGCATTACCGACATATCTTCGGCCACGGTGATGGCCTTGGGGTTGACCTTATGGATCAGCTCATTGGCCAGCTGCAGATAGGTAACCGCTTCGGTATCGGTATTCATTGAAAAATACATACTATAATCGGTAAAGGCGCTGCCCAGACCGTGGTCGTGATAAAGCATCGAGGTAACGCCATCGAAGCGGAAGCCATCGAAATGGAACTGC